>JBPBPU010000040.1:0-53625 GCA_050954465.1 Janthinobacterium lividum | reverse complement strand
CCGATGCTTGGCGACGTGCTGGTGTACTCCCGCGTCGGGGGTGGGCACGTCACGCTCTACGTGGGCGAGTCGAAGGACTACTACTACTGCCTGGGAGGCAACCAGGGCGACTCGGTGTGCATTGTGGGCTTTCCTAAGTCTCGGCCCGTGACCGTGCGCCGCTGCCCGTGGAAGGTAGCCCAGCCTGCCAACGTAGGCCGCCGCATTCTTGACGGTGCGCCGGTGGCGGCTAATGTCAGCGAGGTGTAGGGTGGCTGCCGTGGGTGGGCTGAGAGGGTCTTAAAGCCTTCAAGTAGTGGACTACAAACCCAGCTTTTAACATCGCATGCCGAGCATCGCGTAGCAGTGCAGTAACCATAGAGTACAGCCACACCAGTGGGAAGGCTTTATTGCCAACAGACTAATGCGGAACAGCCTCTATAATTAGGTCATAGCAGGCTGGTTAGGCCCTGTGCTAGGCGCTAACTCTTTCTTTGGTTGTAAGTTGTAGCACTGCAATAAGAAACGCCCCGACCATCTGGCCGGGGCGTTTGCATCTACCACGAGTGCGCCTGTAACGTTTGGGGTGATTAGCTGATATACGCGTCCGAACCTCATCCATAAGGTTCTTTTCATTGTAAAAAGCCCTGTCTGGCTCAGGCAGGGCTTTTTTATTTCTGGCTGCGCTTGTAGTACTCCTGGCTGCTTTCCTCTGCATCCCCATCGGCAAAGTCGTCGCCGTAGTCAGGGTCGGCACCCGGCGCGCCACTGGCCTGGGTGGTGTCGTCGAAGTCAGGGTCGGCACCTTGCTCGAAGTCGGGGTCGCCGCCCTGCTCATAGTCCTCGTCAGGATAAAATTCTTTGGGCTTCTGGCTGGTGAAAACTTGAAGGGACATAGCAGAAAGGGGGTAAAAGTTTCTGCTAAAGTAAGTAGTACTACTAAAATTGGCAATAAGGCACATAAAAAAACCGGAACCACTGGCCCCGGCCTTTCCCTTTTTTTAATAGACTGCTACCTTAACAGCAGCACGCCCCTTACGGCCTGGGTTCGCGCTGGGTTCAGGTGTAGCTTGGTATCTTGCCCGCCGTGACGCTCTACCAGTTCAACCAAGCACCCCACGAGGACCAGCTGCAACTCGTGTTCCTGCACGGCACCTTTGTGGCCAACAGGTGGGAGGGAAATGAGGGTGTGAGCCTCTACTACCTGGCCGATGAATCGGAAGCGCTTGGTATGACTACTACCAAGTTGAAGCCAGCGTGTAGCAGTTCTTTGCTACCAACATTGCCCACGGCCGCACTTACGAGCCGCTGAGCATCACAACACCGACCCAGGGCCAGCCCTGGCGAGCAGTGGGTGCGCATCGGTACCGCCTCACCAACTCGGCCAGCGTAGCTGCGGTGCGGGTAGATACGGCCGTGGTAGAAGCAGGTGGGCGGGTGTTGTATTACTAGCCGGCAAGCACCCGAATCATATAACCATCACATAAAAAAACGGCCTTACCACCACTGGCAAGGCCGTTTTTTGTGCCCGAAATCACATAACCATCACATAAACTTGCAGAGGGTGTGAGATTCGAACTCACGAGCCAGTTTCCCGACTACAGCTTAGCAGGCTGTTCTCGTAACCACTTGAGTAACCCTCTGGGTGCGGAGAAGATAGGACTCGAACCTACAAGGGCTTACACCCGGCAGTTTTCAAGACTGCTGCCTTACCAGTTAGGCTACTTCTCCAATACTTACTTCTGTGGGAGTTGATGGAGTCGAACCACCCGAGCCCGAAGGCAGCTGAGTTACAGTCAGCCCTGCTACCACTTACAGAATAAACTCCCCAGTAAGCGTCAGCCGATTGCTGACGACTTGCACACGGGGAAGGGTTCGAACCTGCGGCCTGCGGTTTTGGAGACCGCTGCTCTACCACCTGAGCTACCCGTGTAAAACAAAAAACCCTGGCTGATGGGGCCAGGGTGCGCGTCGTTAAGAGAGTCTACTTCTTAGGCAACAGGCATCCGGCCCTCTTCCGAGGACGAATAATACCAGCTGCTGAGCGACAAGAATTTCATAACTGAGGCAAATATACGCACGAAACTTAATCTAGTTCAACTGCCCCACCACCGCCCGGCACACGGCCGCCGCCGGCAGCCCCGCTGGTAGCCCCGCCACCAGCCACCATGGGGGCAAGCGCAGCACCCACACGGCCACACTACCCACGGCCAGAAGAAGCACTACACTCAGCCAGTACCCAGCGCAAAAGTCACAACGGCGCATCAGCCACGCCGGCCGGTGAACCTCCCAGGCAGCGAGTACGCCCCATTTGGCCAAGCATACCAGCAGCGAGGCGGCCGTGAGGCCGGTAAGTAGTACGAGGGCGAGTAGTTGAACTAACATAGCACGTTACTGACAGATAATTCCAACTGCACTCTGAACCCACAAAACGGCTGCCGTAGCGCCTGCTCTGGTACCAACTCCACCGAGAAGCCGCGAAACACTTCCTCGTTGGTGGTGAATACGCGCAGCACTCGGGCACCGCCGTCGTGGTTAAGCACGCGCAACACGTCGACCACTAACTCATTTTCGAAACGGTACGTCTTCGTATCGTCTACCCGCTCCAAATTTGCCCACACAATCAGGTCAACAGCCTGCGTAAAGCCGAGCGTTCCCAGCAGCGGCTCGTGCTCCGGGTTCACGGCCGGGCTAGTGGGGTAGAAGAACGACTGCGCTACCACGTTGTCGTTGGGCAGCACATCGCGGTATTCGCGGGCCCCATCATATACCTCGGGGTAGAAGAGCAGCTTGCCGGTGCTTGGATGCTTGCGGCTACCTCGGTAGGCTTTGCCGTAGCTCACCTGCAGCCAGGGCAGCCCAGCGGCCAGTAGCAGCTGGAGCCGCTGAATCTCGGCATCCAAGCCGGTGGGCGCGGGTAGGGTGGGGGCCTGGGGCTGGGTGTGGGAAACCATATGTTACGGAATGAATAAGGGGATGCGCACCTGGTGGGCTGCGAGTCCCAGCGCCTGGCGCGTTTGATACTCCAACTCGGGGCGGATGTATTCCTCCCGAAAATCCTGCACCGCCTCGTCGCTCAGGCCCACGACAGCGTTGCCGTACTTCTGCTGTAGCTCCTGGGTTTTGGAGTCGGTGCCCACTAGCTCCACGTCCTGGCTACGCACGCGGGCCACGAGGCTCCGATAAAATGCTCCAGAATCTTTGAGCGTCACGCGGTCGGCATCCTGGCCCTTTTCCTTCTTGATTTCCACCGTCGTTACGGTGTATTCCGGGCCGATGTCGCGGCCGTTGGTGTCGAGTCCCTCCTCTAGTTGGTGCTGGTTGTCCAACTCCAGCACGTAGGCGTTTTCCTGCACCACCTGGCCCACGGTGGCCGTGAGCAGGGCGGGCAGGCGTTTGAGGCCGGCGGTTAGGGAGTCGAGGCGGGCGAGGCTCATTTCAACGGTTTTACATACTGCATATAGCCCTCGTGCCCCGTCATAAACGGCGCAAACCCCAGTGACTTGTAGAGCCGCTGGGCACCTTCGTTTTTATCAGCTACAGTGAGCGAAACGAAGTTTTTGTCAAGTTCCTGGCAAATGGTAATGGCCCGGCCAATCAACTCTTTGCCAACACCTTTGCTTCGGTATTCTTCTTCTACAAAGACGGCACCAATCCAGCCAGCCCCCGGCTCGTTTATTTCCAGCCGAAGCAGGCCAATAGGTTGCGGGCCGACGTTGTGGGCAAACACATAGATGGCTGTGGGCTTGTCAGTGTCAATTTGGACGCTTAGTTGGGTGATTTCCATTTAGCACGGTATTCTTTTGTTTCCCACGTTAATAATCATAGGTTTGACGTTAGTTAAGCCTAGCGCTTTCGCATTGTGTGGCCCGACCATGTAGAGAGCAAGTCGGTCAGCTGATTCTACCAGCTGGTTATAATCAGACTGTAGCTTTTTCAGCTTTGCGCGCAGCTTTTTGTTTTCCTGCACTAATTCTTCAGAAGTTTTCATTGGCGTAGTCGAAAAAGGATAAACCGTGTTCAAAATCGGTAAAACCGTGTTCAAACACTCCCTACCCGGTAGCCACTAGGTTTTGAGCACGGTAAACACGGCTTCGACACGCCCGACAAGTCCACATCGAGCGCGCCCAGTGCTGTCTCCAACTTGCTGAGCAGCCCCGGCTGGCGGTCGGGCTTGTTATTCAATTCGACCAACGCTAGCGCCTGCACCGCCGCCGACACGCCGTTGTTGCGGGTGGTGTTGGCCATAAGGCTGAGTAAGTCCACGGCCAACTGTAGCTGCAAGGCTTCTACAAACACGGCTTTGTAGCGGCAGAAGTAGTCGCTTAGGTCGCACTCGGCGGCCAATTGCAGGTTCAGCCCGAAATTCGAATCGCTCACGTAAGTAGGTTTGCCGTCGCCGGGTAGCACGTCGGTACCGGCCGTTGCGGTGGCCGTGAAGGCGCGCACCTGCACGTAGGGCGCGTATTTGTCGAAGAGCAGGTAGTCGTTGCTACAGCAGCCGCCGGTGCCGGGGCGCGTGCTGAAATCACGCTGCAACTCTACGGCCTGGCCTATCAGGTCGTCTTCGAAGTAGCCCAGCCGATACTCGCCCGGCGTAGGGCCGGCCGGCAGGGCAATGGCCAGGGGCGTCCATTCGAAGTACACCTTCTTATCGCGGGCCACGTCGTAGTAGGCCACCGGCTCGGTGGGGTTGCTGGAGTGGTAGAGGTAGAGCCGGAAAGCCGGGTTTAGCTCCGTGAACTGCGTGCCCAGCCCGCTCACGCGCAGCACCACGTCGGCGCTGGTGCTGGTGGGACGCAGGGCCAGGCCCACGAAGCGGCCCTGTTTGATGACCTTGCGCCGGTACTCACCGCTCTGGCTCGTGAGCTGCACATCGGCCAGCACCGTCTTACCCGCGTCGGCCAACTTCTTACGGGCCGCAAACGCCGCCAGCACCTTGCCCACGGCCGCCCGGCGCGCCTGGTCGAGGTAGGTGCTGAGCTGCTCGCCGATGTTGGCCCCGGCTGCTGGCAGTTGCGGGGCGCTGGCGCGAATGTTGGCCAGCGTCAGTAGCGGGTGCACGTCCTGCACGGCCACTGCGCCGGGGTCGGCCAGCACGGCGGGCAGTAGCTGCGGCTCGTCGGGGGAAGCGGCGGGCGGCTGCCGGAATCCGAGTAGCGGGGCCAGGCAGGCGGTGAGGGTAAGGAGGTTGTACATCTTAGGCGACGCGTACCATGATGCCGGGCACGGCGGTTGGAGTAAAGCCGAACGAACTGTAAAAACTGACAAGCACTTCATCAGGCATGATGAGGCCGTCGTAGGCACGTACTTGCAAGTAGATGTTGCCGATACTGTGAGCAGCTAGCAGAGCAGCCAGCACCTTGCGACCAAGGCCCTTGTTGCGGTGACCGAACTTGACCCAGACGTTAGTAATCCAGCGCGTCTCGTGGCGCACATCTGTGATAGCTTCAGCTATCGGCTGACCATCCCCGTCGAAGATGCGGAGCACCTCTTGCTGCGTGACTTCGGAATAAACGGGCAATTCCTGAATCATAGCTAAGTAGCTAAGTAGTGAAAGGCACTAAGCGAAAAAAGGCCGGGGCAAAACCCCGGCCCTTTCTCACCTTTTTTCTGCAAAATTCCCCCGAGGGGGTACTGTTAGGCCAGCAGTAGCTCGGCCTTGGTGATGGGCGAGTAGCGAGTGCTCCCGTCGCTGTTGTAGCTCTTGAGTAGGGCCACGTCCCAGCTCCACTCGAATGACTCCACGAACGTGCGGGTCAACCCGTCGAGGCGCTCGGCCGCCAGGCGCACGCTCTCGTCCGAGCAGCGGGCCTGGTAGTAGAGGCCCACGGTGCCCAGGCCCGGCAGGTCCTGGGTAGTCCAGAGGTTGCTCGGCGTGTCGCCGGCCCCAATCTGGTGCCCGTCGTAGGTGTCGGGGTCGAGGCGGGTCTGGATGGCCACGGCCCCGTCGCCTACCATGAATTCGGTGCTTTTCACGCCGGCCCCGTTAAGCACGCGGTTCGACTGAAAGAAGTCACCGATGTTATCCACCTGGTAGGCGTAGTTCACGGCGTTTTGAGTGCCCTGAGCCTTCAGCGCCCGCACGTAGGCCATGCCCATCGGGTTGGTAAGAATGTCAGGCTGACCGCCAAAATCCTGGGTAGCCAGGATGCTGGGCACGTAGTTGAAAAACTCGTCTGCATCAGCTTTGCTCACCTGAAATGCCGCGCCCGAAATCGGGTAGTAGGCCGTCATGCCAGCGGGGAAAAACTGGTTTTTGTTCAGGTTCAGAAAGTCCACGCACTTGCCGTCGAGGAATTCCATTGCCTTGAGGCGGCGGGCTTCCAGGTTGCGAGCGAAGTACTCCTGCATGCCCAGGTCGTTGTTGCGGTGGCGCGAGGGCACCATCGGAAAGCCGAAGGCCATGGTGAAAAGCACCACGGTCATCATCTTCGAGTCAGCTCCGCCAGTCTGAATCTCGCAGGTGCGGATGTTGGCGATGGTGATGTTCTCGAAGTCGAGCACCGGCACCTGCACCGTGTTGCCGAACGAGTTGATGATGGCGTCCTTGATTTCGGGCGTCAGGATGCTCATGGCCGAGTCCGACTGCTTGCGAAACAGGTTCAGGGCCCCGTACTCGGAGGGGCGCAGCTCGTTGCGGTCGATGCGGCCCTTGTACTTGGTGCGGATGTACTGCTTGAGGGTGGCAACTAGGGTAGCCATAGTGAATAAGGGAGGGTAAGAGGTAAGAAATGAACAGGTTGAGTAATCGTCCCTTAATCACTCGGGGCAGGCGTAACAGCCGGGGCACTCGTCACGTGAGCGCCCCGGTAAACTGGTTTCTAGCGCAGCGGCAGTCCCTTGCTGAGCTTGTCGAAGGCTTTGTCAAATTCTTCGGTTTCGTTGGGCACGCCCAGCTTGAGCAGGTAGTCGATGAGCTGGCTCTGGTTTTTCACGTCGGCCGGCAGCGTGTCGGGTACCGTCACCTTGCCGCCC
This sequence comes from Janthinobacterium lividum, assembly GCA_050954465.1. Taxonomy (GTDB): domain Bacteria; phylum Bacteroidota; class Bacteroidia; order Cytophagales; family Hymenobacteraceae; genus Hymenobacter. The sequence goes on along the minus strand of JBPBPU010000040.1, from coordinate 46,668 downwards.
TTTCCGCCACCCTGGCCACCACCCGCGCCGCCGCCCTGGCCGCCCTGGCCCGCGTCAAGCACGTCGGCCAACTGCTCGGTAAGCAGGAAAGCGGCCGTGGCGGGCTTGCCTTCTTTGTCGAGCAGCACGCTGCCATTGCGCACGTAGCGGATGTTTTCGGTGCCGGCAGCATCTTTCTCCGTCACGGCCAGAGCCATGATTTCGGCCGTGGCGTTGTTGATGGCCAGCTTGCGCAGCGACTCCTTCACGCTGGTGTCAAACTTCAACTCGCGCAGGCCGTCGCGGATGTCGAGGGCCACGTCCTTTTGGAAGAGCTTGGTATCGCGGTCTTTGAGGTCGGCCTGGTACTGCGTTTCCTTGTCCTGCAACTGTTTGAGCTGCGCCCGTAGCGTGGCGTCACCGCCGCCGTCGGCAATAGCTTTTTCCAGGGTGGCAATCTTCTCCTGCAGCGGCGTAGTAGCCCCGCGCAGCTCCCCTACTACCCGCTTGAGGTAGTTGAAGGTTTTCTCGGTGCCGCTGGCCTTGGCCATACCACTCGACTCCAACAGGTCTTTGTCGAGGCCCGAATAAATCTCGTTGGTTTTCTCGCCGATTTTCGTGTTCAGCGCCCCGTCAAACTCGGTTTGCGAGTAGGGCGTAAGGCCGAGCTTGGTGAGGCCAGGGCGCACCTGGTCGAGCAGGGCAGGGTTTGCAGTTACGGCCGCTTCAAATTCGGCTGCGTCAAAGGTTCCGTCAGTAATAGCCATCTGAGTCCCGTTCAGTGGGGGTTTAGGAGTGGGGGAATGAGAAAAAGCGCTGGGGGCCAAGGCCAGCAGGGAAAGGCCCGCAAGAAGAAGCGTCTTCATGGGTTGGGGTGAAAAGGTGAGCTAGGTCGGGGCTGCTAGCGTCCCGGCAGCCGGCCCTGGGGAGGGTGGTATTAGGCAGTCTTGGCCACTTCCAAATCGGCGGCACCCTCGGGGCTTTCGAAGTAGGCAATGGCTTCCTTCAACTGGGTAAAGGTTTTGTCGTCGGGGGCAGCCTTGCCCACCAGCTCTTTGTAGCGCTCCTGCGCGTCGGGCAAGCTGCGCATGGGCTTTTTAACCGCGCCGCCGGTGGTCGACTTGGCTTTGAGCTGCGCTTCGAGCGGGGTAATCAATTCCAGCAACTCCTCGAAGCTCTTATCCGTGGGGGCGTCGTGCTTGGTTAGTTCGCGGTAGCGCATCTGCGCGGCCTGCAGCGAGTCGAGATGGGTGCCGGGGTCGGACGGGGTGCCGGCGGGTACGTCGCCGGTTTCGCTGGCCTTGCGCACGGCGCTCGGGCGCGGGTCGTGCAGGATGTCCTGCGCATCGTAGCCGGCAAACGAGCCGTTGCTTTTCATGCGCTCGTACTCGGCTGGCGAAAGCTCTACTACCTCTGAAGTATCGGTGTAGGTCTTGGCTGCGGCATCGTGCACCTTGCGGCCCAGGCGCAGGTGCAGCCGGTGGCTGGCGTGCTGGGGCAGCTTGTACGTCTTATCGACGTTGCCAGTGATTTTGGCTTCTTGCGAAGCGGAGAAGTCGCCGTCAGCTTCAATCTGGTGCTGCTGCAACTCCTTGAGGTCAGTTTTGTGCGGGGTTAGGGACGCTGACATACGAGAGTAAAATGGTAGTAATGAGGGAAAGCTTGAGGTAGTAGGGCTGCAAGGCCGCGAACGTGCGCACGTCGGCGTGCTGACTTTCGAAGCGGGTGACGTAGCGTCCGAAATCGGCCTTGAGGGCCAGCAGGGTGGGGTTGTAGACCGTGAGCAGGTAGCTGCCGCCCTGGTTGAGCGAAGCCGCAATCATGGTGGTAATCTGGTCCACCGAGTACTCGGGGTAGGGCTCCAAATCGGAGAGGATGCGCATGCGGTCGAGTAGCGGCGGGTTGTTGCGGTACTGGGTGAAGTAGCGCATCTCCCGAATCTGGCTCAGCTCAAACACAGGCCGCCCAGCCTTGCGGGCCGCCGCTTCCTCGTCGCTGAGTTGCTCAAGCGTCTTGAGGTAAAACTGCTCCCCCGACTTTACCACGGCCCGCCGAAAGGCCGGCCCGTAGCGCAACGTGCCCCACGCCGTGAGCACCCAGGCGCGGGCGTTGTCGAGGTTGGTAGCCACGCGGGCCAGCACGTCTTGCTGGTTTTCGAAACCAGCACGCACCTGGTCCTCGTTTTTGGCCGCCTCGTTGGTCAGCTCGCCCCCGGCACCCAGGCACCCAGCCAGGATGTCCTGTTTCATCTCCCGCAGGCTCAAGCGCGCATCCTTGAGGGCAGCTACGTCCACTTTCACGAAGTCGAGCGGATTGCGGGTGTCGCCGGTTTCCTTGGTGGGGGCCGGTACCTTGACGTGGGTGCCGGGGCCCATGTAGCGGTTCAGCTCGCAGCTCGGGCACGGCTTCTGGACATAGCGCGGCACGGATACGTCGCTGCCCTCGGGAGTCCAGTAGCCTACCGGCGTGTTGATAAAGCCGCCGTGACAGGTTTCGCCTGTGGGGCCTTCGTAGCGGCACTCTTCTTCCACGCTCCACATGGGCGGGAACATGCCGTAGGTTTTGAAGTACTCAATACTGGCGTGCCAGTACACGTAGCGGTCCAGCTCGCCGAGTTCGTTGGTGAGCGGGCCCTTGCGCAGCAGGTTCGTCTTGCTGCCCAGGGCCTCGCTCCACAGCAGCCGGGCGGGGCAGTAGCCCAGGATGTGGGCGTTTTCCAGTGTGGGCTCCTGCGGCCATTCGGCTGCCGAGGCCGGCTTTTCGAACACGCGGTAAAAGCCATCGTCGTATACGGCCAGCCGCTCCAGCTCTTCGCCCGCCTCGGTACGGCCGCTGGCCAGACGAAACAGCAGGTACTCACAGGTGCTATCGGCCTTGATGGCCATGTCCACCACGTCGAAAATGTCGAGGGCGAACACGTAGGGCTCGGGCCGGGGCGTGAACTGCTCGGCTGCCATGTCCACTACGAGCACCGAATGCACGGCGCGGGTCACGGCCTCGAAGGCGGTGCCCGGCCAGAAATCCGCCTCGTGCTGGGCGGTGCGGTACGTTTCGAAGTCCGTTTCCAACTCGGGACTGGTCAGCTCCAGCGTCACGGAGCCATCCTGCGCCTCAAATACGCGGGAAAGTCCGTCGCTCACTTTGCCCACGAGCTTGACGGTGGGCAGGGGCGAGGGGATGAAGGCGCAGAACTTCTCGAACTTCTCCTTGGGCAGAATGGTCCGCGGCAAGGCTAGCAGGGTGTGGAGGCCGGGCGGGGGAGTGGCCGGGTCTACCTGCGCCTGCGCGTGCAGGCGAATGCGCTGCTCGTGGGCACAGCACGCCGCTAAAGCCGCCCCGTTGCGGGGCGACTTGACGTAGAGCTGAATATCGGCGTAGGTGAGCAGGGCCACTCGGCAGGCGTGATTAGGCGTTGGCGTCGGCAGCGTCCACGGGCTGCCAGTGGGCGTAGCCCTTGCTTTCCTGGTAGGCCAGCAGGGCTTTGGCGTGGGCGGGGTCGAAGTCGCGGGTTTCGCCCAGGTCTTCGCTGCGAAGCTGCACCACCTCGGGGGTGGCGGGCTCGGCTTTGGATTTGAGAGTAGCCATCGGAAAACAGAAGTAGGCGAAGCGGCCACCGACACGCCGGTGGCCGCCAGGCAAGCGGGAGATTAGAGCTGGGTGCGCGGGTTGAAGCTGGGCTGCACCACCTGGATGGTTTTATCCCAAGTGCCATCGAGCGTCAGACCAAAAGCATTCTTGTTGAGGGTTTTCAAGCCCTGCAGGTCGAGGCTGCTCACGTTGAAATTCGTGAAGGGAATGCCACCGATGTTGCCAGCCGCATCTTTGCTGTAAACCAAGCGTCCGTCGCGCAGGACGAGATAGGCCGTGGTACCGGGGCTGAGGCCAGGCCGGCTTTCGTCTTCAATGAGCGCGAGCTGGGTGCGCACGTCGGAGGGCAGGCCAATGAACTCGCCTTTGGCCTTTACTGAATTGTAGCCCGTGAAATAGCCGTTGCCGTCGACGCTGTTGTTGCTGTTCTCATCAGCGAACTGCGCCTCTGAACCAGGCACGACGAAGGCGGCGAACTCAGGTGTTTTAATCACCTTCGTGCCATCCGGAGCGGCAATCAGTGGCGTCCAGGCCGCCAGCGTTTTCATCACAGCCTCGGTAGCGAAGCTCGGGGTCGACTGGCCGCGCTGAATCAGCAGGGCAACAATCTGGTCGAAGTGGACCGCGCAGCTCACGGCACTGATAGCGGTGAGGGCGTTGGGGCGGGTGCAAGTAGCCATACAGGGTACGGGGGTGAGGAGGTGAAACCAGAAGAGGAAAAACCGGCTGCCGTCCCGTAGCTGCCGCTAATAGTATGTAAAGTAACTACTATTTTGGCGAATTTGCTAATCCGCTATGCCCGTTTCAAAAACCATGGCTTCACTTCGTGGCGTAATTCGAACCACTCGCGCATCATAAACGTGTCCCCAAAATCCGGGCTCCTTCCACCCAGCAACGCTTTCTGCTCATCTTTTGAGTTGATGGCCTTGCGCTTGTCAGCATCGCTGGGGGCCCGCTTCACGGCTTTCAAATCGGCTTTGAGTAGCAGTAGTACCGTGGTTTCTTTCTTGGCCAGCAGTAGTTTGACACCGCGCACGCCGTCGATTTCTACCGTGTAGTCATCGACGCGCACGGCCACGGTGGCCCCGTTCACGCGGTCGGCCATGCGGTAGTAGCACTGGGTTTTGAGGTTCACGTAGCGCTCTACTTCCTTCGTGTCGGGGTCGGCCAGCGGGCTCGCGCCCCCGTTGAACGCTTTGTAGTTCTTGCCGTAGGCGAAGACTTTGCCGCCTACGCCGTCCTGGTCCACCACTACGTCGGACTCGGCCACCTGCCATTTTTTGCGCTGCTTTTCAATGGCCTGGTAGATGTCGCGCGGGTCGGTTTTGCGCTCCACAACAATTTGCACCACCTCCCAGCCCTCCCAGACGAAAATCACGGTAAAGTCGCGCCCGAAGCCTGCGGCGTCGCAGGTGATGTAGCGCCGGGGCCGGGCGGGCTGGGCCAGCAGGTTGGTGAAGAGGTCGCTCAGGCGGGCTGATTCGTAGAGGGCCAGCCCGTCGATTTTCACTTTCCAGTTGCCATCGAGCAGCATGGCCTTGTCGGCCGCGTTCTGAGCCATTAGGTTGCCCAAGTAGCCGGGGTCGCTGTCGAGCAGCTTCTTGTTTTCGTAGACGGTGCCCGGAATGAAGGTGAGGCTCTTGGGCTGCACATTGGCCAGCGGGCCCTCAAACAGGTGCGGGGCCTTGGCGCGCACCTCGCCCGGCGTATCGCCCCATACCAAGTCGTTTTCGTGGCGGGTGAAGTAACGCAGCACACCCACGCGCTCAGGGATGGGCAGGCCGAAGCGGGGGTTGGGGCTGCCGTCTGGGTGGTGCTCGTCCTGGTCAATCCACCACGCAATGAGTTCAGCTACCCAGTGGTCGGGCTCGGGGTTGCAGGAGCAGCGCACGTAGGGGCGCACGCCGCAGGTACTGCGGTTACGGCTGAGCATGTACCAAAACATGTCGCTCGTGAAGTGCGTCAACTCGTCGAAGATGATGAGCGCTACTTCTGTGCCTTGCCAGGCCAGACGGTCGGTTTCGTGCTGCATGTGCCGGAACTGCACCTTGGCCCCACTGGGAAACTGCCAATCCATTTGCTGCCCACGGGGCACAGCGCGCAGCGCGGGGTAGAGCTTCTGACTGGCATCCCACAGGCCGCCTGCGTTGGTAATCTGTGGGGAGGTGCGCCGAAAGAATACCGCCCGAAAATCACCTACGCTCTGGTGTCGGGCCGCTTCCATGAGCAGGGCGTAAGTTTTGCCCCCACCGGCCGAGCCGCCGATGATGGCAATGTCGGCGGGCGTGGCCAAGGCCCGCTCCTGAAATCCCGGCTGCGGGTAAATGCCCACGCCGCGCTGGGCGGATGGGGGCAAGTTTTTAAGCGCAGCAGCCTTAGCCCCGGCCATTGTCGGGTAAATAGAGTTGCGTAGCCGGCAGGTCGTTGCCGTTGGTCGTCACATCGACCTGCGCCTTGTTGGTGCCATACACCGTGTCGAGGATTTCGCGCACGGCCGCCACGTCGCCCGAAATGGCTTTGGCCGTCAGGCCCAGAATAACTGCCTCTTCTACCGTGACGCTCATTTCGCGCTCCTGCTGGGTAAACGGGTCTTTGATAGTCACCTGCATGGCCAGCACCTTGCGCAGCACCGTGCTGCGGTTGGGCACGCCCTTCGGGTAGCCTTTCGGATTACCTGACTTCCCCTTGGCGAAGGGCTTCGCGCCCTGGGGGGTATCGCCCTTCTTGAATTTTGTCATGGATTACTTTCCCTTCTGCTTTCCTTCTGCTATTGGCTGTTTAGAACGGCGTGATGGAGCCGCTGCTGGAGGTGAAATTTCCCCGGCTGTCATAGGAGCCGCTGCTGCTACGCTGCCCACCGGCGCGGCCTTGCGCCTTGCTGCTGACGGGGCTGCGGGCGGCGTTGACGTAGTGGGCTTTGGTTTCGGTGATTCCGCCGTAGGCTGCCATGTCTGGGTTTTGGTGAGGGATTTTTGCACCTGGATATCGGGCTGCTTCGTGTTGAGCACGCTGTACTTGGTAAGCAGCGCGTCGAGGTAGCGGCGCAGGAAAGCGTACTTGGCCGGGTGGTCGGTAATCTCGAACTGCTCAATGTTGCCCGAGCTGACGAGGTTGGCGCTGCCCTGGAGCACGAGATGCCGGCCACAGTAGGTTTCTAGTAGCACGAGCTTGCAGTGATGACGTGCGGCCGCAAACCGAAACCGGCCGTCCTGGGCCCGGCCCTCGTCACCGAGCTGCTCCACGAGGTAGGGAGCGAGGCCCCAGCGGTGCTTGTTAAACTCCCAGTCCGACCAAATGAAGCCTAGTCGGTCCACGTAGCCGCCGGCTACGAGGTTGCGCAGGCTATGCACGTTCTCGGTTTTGAGCGAGAGCGTGGCAATGAGCAATTCCTTGACGTGGTAGTTCTTGGTCGTTACCAACGCTTCCACAAAATCGCCAAAAATGAAGCTGCCGTTTACCAGTACCAGTGCCCCGGCACCCGGCCGCGTCAGGTCGAGGTCAAAGGCCAGCTGCTGGGCGTTTTCGTAGCAGAGCAACTCCTGAGGCCAGTCCGGCGGCAGGGTGAAGGGCAGGAATACCGTATCACCCTGCTGCGCGGGGTTGAGCTTGGCCTGGGGGCTGGGCGGCTGGAAATTAAAAGTAGACGGCATCGGGAAGGCGCAAAGTAGTATGCAAATTAACTACTATTTTATAAAACATGGCAGTCTCCACCACCCGCAGGGCTCGGACAATGGAGGCTTGGTTGGCATCGACGCGGGAGGCAGTGCGCAGGGGCATGAATGTATGTTTTCGTACATTTATGGGTAGCACCTGATTGTCAGCGCACCCCATAAAACTAGAATTTCTTAGTTTTATGGGGTGCATTGATTTACAAGCACTTCGGTAAAACCGGAGATTCCCGGTTTTATGAAAGCACTTCTGCTTTCGTGAGGCGGGCCAGCCGGGCGCTGAGCCGGTCGGCTCGTTGGCCCTCACGTAGCACCTCCCCGGTAAGACGGCGCACGGCGTGGTGGGCGTCGGCTAGCTCCTGGCGCAGCACGGCGGCCCGGTTCATCTGTGGGGTGCGGTTGTAGGCGATGGCGGCAAACATCAGGGCGGCGAAGGCGACGTCATCCACCTCGCAGGGGATGCCGGCACCCAGCAGCGTGAGGCGGGCTTGTTTGATGTGGTCGGGGATTATGAGAGGGGCGGGCATAACAGATTGATTTACAGGTTTTCGTCCAACCGGCTGAAAATTCAGCCGGTCAACCTCCTTACTTTTCAGGGCGTTGACGTGCTGACTTTTCAGGGCGTTACCCAGCCAGGCGCAACGGCTCGCGGAACAGGTCGCCGGTATCGAGGCCGGGGAGGGCGGCGTACACCTCGGCGGCGGGGCGGGCCACTGTGCGGCCCCAGGCTTGTAGGCCCTGCAGGCCCCGGCTCAGGCGCTCGCGGAAGGTGCCCTCGCTGATGCCCAGCTGCGCGGCGGCTGTGGGCGCGGGCAGGCCGTGGTAGAAGTGTAGTACCACGGCGGCGCGGGCGTTGGGGTCGAGGCCCAGCACGGCCTGGGTGGCGGCGGTGAGCATCGCCGTGGCGGCCTGCTGTTCCTCCTGGGCCACGGGTAGCTCCTGCGCCGGGGTGGCTGTGCTGGCGGGCAGGAATTGGTAAGGGTCTTCACCCCGGCCTGGCTCGCTGGGCTTGGGGTGGCGACTTTTCAAGAACAAGTGTTTGCAGATAACGCAGAGTAGAACACCCATCCTAGAGGTAGAAACTTGAACCTTGCGAGCCTGCACGAAAGCCAGCAAGTCGGTAATCGACTGCTGAGCGAGGTCTTCGGCCCGCTCGGTGTCGTACACACCCAAGCGGCCCCGCAGGTAAGCCAGGACTTGCTCGCGCAACTCGCCCAGCATCGGCCCAAGTGCCGCTTCGTCGTGGGTTTGGTAATAGATGCCCACCGCCTCCCGGTGGCGGGCATCCTGTTCAGCGCGATTAGTCAAAGCGTACCCGGTTGTCGGCGTTGGTGCGGTAGTTATAGATTTCCCCGAACATGGTCAGCCATTGCTTATGGCCGGAGCACGGCACCAGGGCGCGGGGATTCGCCAGAATTTTGCGCATGAACTCTTTGGGGTCGAAGCCCTCCACACGGGCCACGCAGTGGTAGACCATCGCCACGAAGCCCGTGTGCGCCGCCTGCTTGAAGGAAGGCACCTCGCTGGCTACGCGCTCGATGAGTAGGGCCGTGGCTTCGGCCTTCTCCTCCGGCCCCACCTGCCACTTGCCATCTCGGAAGATGTCGGCCTTGCCCCCACCCTCGCCTAAGCCGGAGAGCATCATCTTGGCGTTGCTGAAGCTTAGGGCGGGGTGGCGCTGCATAAAGGCTGCGAGCGTCTGGTAGGCGGGTGAGCCCTTCACCGACCAATGGTGGAGGTAGTCGGTGCCCGTCCAGTTCTTGCTGGTGGCGTTGAGAATGGCGATATCCTCCTCGCCCAACTGCTCGCCGATTCTGTAGTACACCGGTACCCCTAGCTCGCGGGCGGCTTCGAGGCGGTGTTGCCCGTCAATGATGCCCAGGTCGGCCGTTACGTCCAGAGGCTTGATGTGCAGCAGGTTCTTGCGGCTGATTTGGGCCACGAGCTTGCGCACCTGCTGGCGGTTGACGGCCCGGTTTTCCGGCAGCAAGTGAAACAGGCTGTAATCGGTGGTCTGGTAGGTAACGCCTGGCAGGGCCACGGGCGCGGCCGGCGCAGCGGCAGCGGGCCGGGTGGCAGCCTCATTCAGCGCCTCAGCCAGCGGGCCGAACATCAGGCCAGGGTAAGCGCAGGCGGGGCCAACTACTTCGGGGGTAGGGGTAGGCTCCGGCTCAGGGGCGTAGTAGTCGGGGAAATGAACCGCCAGCCACACCAGCGCCCCGGCCTCGTCCACTTCCTCCATGAACATCACGAAGTCCACCACGTCGCCCGTTTTGCCGCTCGTGAAGCACTTAAAAATGTTCTGGCCGATGTTGACCGCAAAGGAGTGCGTGTCGCCGCTCAGCAGCGGGCTAGTGCCCCAGTGCGTCCATTCGGTTTGCGTATCTGGGTCTTCGGTGAGGGTGGTGTAACGGCTCACCACGTCGAGCAGGTCGGCAGCGTTGCGCGGGGCGGTAGCCGCCACGGCGAAGGTGGCCAGGTTGTCGGGGTGGGTGGTGTCGTGGTGGATGCGCTCGGGAGTGTTGAGCGTGTGCAGTGCGGGAGAGGGGGCGGGGTGAACAGTGCTAAGCGGCATGGTAAGCGGGAGTTGAAGGGTTGAGGGAGAGGGGGTTAGTGTTTCGACATTCATGTCGAGTTGTGTAAAAGGTGCTTCGGGGGCACCTTTTGCGGGCGGTGGGGACGTTTCAACCGATGGGTTGAGTTGCGCCAATTGTGCCCGTGAGGCTCTTTTGGTAGCCCGGCCCACGGTGTAGGGCTGGGGGCTGGTGTCGTCGGCGTAGTCGGTGCGAATCAGGCCGGCTGCTTCGTCGCAGGCCGCGTCCACGGCCCGGCGTTGGGCGTAGGGCAGGGCCGCGTACTCGCGCACGGTGTAGGGGCTGGTGCGGTAGGGCTTGCTGGGCTTCTCGCCCACGGTGGGCAGTACCAGGGCGGTGTCGAGGCCGTCATTCATGGCCTAGCTGACAGGCGTGATGTCCACGTCGCGCACCATTTTGAGCCCCGCCAGCAGGTTGCGGTAGGGCCTCACCTCCCAGCTGTCGAGCGTCAGGTATTGCTTGCGTAGCAGGTAGCAGATGTCGAGGATGGTATCGAAGCGCCGTACCAAGGCTTCGTTGCGGATATCCTCGTTCATCTCCTGCTCAATCTGGTCGGCTAGTGGGAACGGCACCTGCGTCCCGTCCTCGTTCACCTGCACGAGCGTCGCGCCCCACGCCCCCTCCGCCATCTTGCGAAAAGAGAACTCGCTTTGCTGGGCTACCATCGCGGTGGTGGGGTAGAAGTCCACGGCCTGGCTGGTGCCGATGTACTCGCCCCGGCCGGAACTCTCCCCACCAAACCAGCGGCCCAGCTCGTCGTGCAGGGTGTAGTGGCTCAACGCCTCGCGGCTGGTTTTGCCGACAATCTTCCAGGGTTCGCTTTCATCCTCCTCGTTGTCGCGGTACCAGTCGGTCTCGTCGTCGCTGCCGTACTCGTCAATGGAGCGTTGGCGGTTGTCAATGGCGTAGGCCCGCAGGTCTTCCCCGTAGGTCGTGAAGAAGCCTTCCAGGGTATCGATAGCCGCCAGGACGTTGGCGTGAATATGCTCTAGCGACGAGCGCAGGATAGTCATTTCATAGTAGCGGTTGGCGCAGTGGCGATGATTGCGGGCGTATTTGGTTTTCGGGGCCGTCACCGTGTACTGGCGCACCTCGGCCATTGTGGAATAGGTGGGCTCCGAGATGATGATGAGGGTACTCAGCCCCTTGAGGTACTGGTTGAAAAGTTGGGCGAGAGCATCTTCGCCGGGGAGGGATTGCAACAGGTCGTGGCGCATGGTGAAGGGTTGTAAGTGGTTTATTGTCAGTCGTTCCACGGAATTGTGGAGCGTGAAAGGAGGTTTTCCGCCAACTGGCGTAAAACTTGGTAATCAGGTTGTTATCCAGTTGGATAAAAACCTCCGAGGTTCTCCTGAAAACTCAGGGAAACCCCACCGGGAAGGCGGGTAGCACCTGGGTGGTCTGTGGGGCGCAGGCAATCCAGCCTTGGCCGGGCTGCCTGACGGATGGGGGCGGGGGTGGCACGGGCACCGCCACGGGAGCCGGGGGCGGCTCGGCTTCGAGGGCCGCGTACAGCTGGCGCAGCAGGTCGGGGGCGTTGTCGCTGGCGCGGCTCAGCACGAAGCGGTCAGACTGCCCGGCCTGGGTGCTGTGGTACACCCCGACTTCGAGCCACTTGGCAGGCAGCTGGTGGTACTGGGAGCGGGGCGGGAAGTCAGCGAAGGCCCAGCGAAACACGCAGAAGCAAGCCGGGTCGTAGTCATAGGCGGCCTGGGTGAAGGCGGCCATCATGTCGGGGGTGAGGTGCGGCAGGCTCATGACTTGGGAAGCGAGTCGCTGTTAATCTGGCGGGGGCCGAAGTGCTCCGGCGCGGGCTCGTGGCCGAAGTCGGTGCTGGTCGGGAAGGGGTTGGGCGGCGCGGGGGCCGGCTGAGCAGGCGCGGCCGCAGCTTTCTCAAAAGGCAACTGCGTGGGCGGCGGGGCCGTGGGGGTGGCGTAGAGGCTCTTTACTTTCTCGCTGTCCAGCGGGCTCCACCGCTCACTGCCCCAGCGGAAGCGGTTGGTCACGCTATCCCAGTTGATGGGTACCAGCGGGGGCACGTTGTCGGCCTTGTAGCCCATCTCCCCGCGCCGGGCTACGTCGCGCTCGTCCTTGCATTTGAGGCAGACGAAGGCTGCCATCGTGTTGTCTTCCAGCCAGTCGAAGGGCCGGTGAATGGCGGCGGCATAGTGGGCCATGTTCTCCCAGGTCTGCCCACCCGAGATGGTGCCCCCGCCCGGTATCGGGCGGGTTTTGCCGTAGCCCATCTCCGTGTCGCCCAGCCGCTTGGGGTGGGCCGTGAGCACGAGGCATTGCCGCGTGTCCTGGCTCCACTTCGTGCAGAGGCCCAGCGTGTGCACCAGGTAGGGCTCGTCGCCGCCCATCTTGGCTTTGGCCGTGTGGTCGCACTTGTTCCAGGGGTCGCCCATGCAGTGGGCAATGCCGTGCTTGTCCTGCGCCCCACCATACCTGGCAATGGCGGCCTCGTAGTAGGCCAGCAGGTGGGCCGGGGTGTAGGGGAAGCCGGTGGGCGGGTCGAGCAGAATGAAATGCTCGCGGATAAAGTCCTTCGCCCGGTGGTACTCGGCCATCGTCAAGGCATTCTCCACGCTCTTATCCGTGGGGCGGCCGGTGAGCGTGTGAATCAGGCCCTGGTAAAAGCGGGCCGGGGGCAGGTTCTCGCTGGGCCAGATAGCCGACTTCTTACCCAGGAATACGGCCCTAAGCAGTAGTAGCTCAAAGAAGAGCTGGCTCTTGCCGTGGCCGGGCCAGCCGGTGATGATGGCCGTGTAGCCCGGCATCCACTTGAAGTACGGGTCGAGGTACTTGTTGTGGCAGGTCTGCCCTTTGGCGCGGCCGTGGTGGTACTCGTGCTCCATCTGCTGCCAAATGGTGTCGTCCAGCGTCACGAGTGCCCGCTCCACGTCGGGAATGTGGGGCAGTACTCCCGCCTGGCCCTTGCTGTTGGCCGAGGGGTCGGCCTGCTTGCGCTTGTGCTTGTTGTCAGAAAGTGCCATTGGTGGTGGGTGAAGGGGTTTGCTGTTGCAGGAGGGCATCCCATTGGCCGGGCTTCAGGTTGGCCAGCGCCTGGCGGGTTGCCAGCGGCAGGGCGGCGTAAGCTTGCATCGACGGGCTAGCGAGGTGACGCTGCACCCGCGCCACGAGTGGGCTGGGCTGGTAGGTGGGGGAGGGCGGTAGCGTGGCGTGGTCGGCGTAGAGGCTCACCAGCCGCTGGTACTTGCGCTCGGTGTCGGCCTGGCCCTTCTGGTGACCCCGCACGAAGCCGAGGCGGTAGGCGGGCTGAGCCTCCCAATAAGCCAGGCGCTCGGCTGGGGCCTGCTGCTGGGCCAAGGCTTGCTCCAGCGTGGGAACTGGTTGAGAGTAGGGGCGTTCGGCGCGTTCGAGGGCCTGGCGGTAAGCCGCCAGCATAGCATCGGTGGTTTGGGCGTAGCTGACGACGGAGTTGATGAAGCCGCTGAGCTGGTCGAGCAGCAGCCGGTCGGCGGCGCTCAGGCCGGGCGCGGCTTCCAACTCGTCGCAGTGCTTACTCAGGGGGGCAAGCAGGTATTCCAACTCCTGCTCGGCTTCCAGGCGCTCCACCTCGTCGGGGAAGCGGTTAGCGGGTTCGGGGGTAGTAGCGGGTTGCATGGAAGGGGAGGGTTAGGCCACGGCGTAGCGGGCGAAGTGCTCGTCGATTTCGGCGTCGGCGCGGGCTTGCTGCGCGGCCAGAAATTCCTCGTTGAGGTCGGGGGCCGGCCGGGTGGGCGGGTCGTTGGCAACGGGCGTAGCGGGGGCGGGCCGCGAGTTGTCGGGGCTTAGCTCGTCTTTCCAGCACTGGCCGTTGAGCCAGGTCAGGGGGTTCTTGCGGTACTGCCGGATGGGCTTGGCCGCGAGGTAGGCGGGCAGGGCCGCCATGGCAGCCGCTTGTTCGGCAGCGGTCAGCGTGGCCCATTTCTGGCTACACTTGTGCTTATCCTCCTTTTTGTCGAAAGCCTGCCAGAAATCAGAAAACCTGACCTCCCCGGCGGCAGCCGGTGGTTTAGTTTTCCTTTTAGTTTTTTCCTTATTTATGGGGCTGTCACTTGTACTGTCACTTGTACTGTCATTTTCCCTGTCACTTTTACTGCCGTTTTTACTTACCTGAGGTAAGGGTATTTCGGCATCGGGGTCAAGGAAGCGGTACACCGTGGGGCTGCGCTTATGGCCTGACGTGAATTCCAATAGCCCTGCCTGCTTGAGTCGGTTGCGAGCACTTATCAGCGATTTCTCCGAAATCCCGAGGGTCGCACAGAGAAGCGGGTTTGAGTATTGGAACTCGGTAGGCCAGCTCCGTTCGTTGCACAGGGCCACCAGCTCGTAGAAGAGGTCGGCTTCGAGGGCAGAGAACGGGAAGCTGGGGCGCAGCTTGCGGAAGTGGTTGGCGAGGGTGTAGCCGTTCATGGCAAAGAAAAAAGCAGTGGGCGGCCTAGAGGCAAGGGTGTAGCCAGTCGCTACACCCTTGCAGGAGCGGAGGCTAGGCGGCGTAGGCCAGTTCCCGGCGCGGCTGGGGCTTGCGGGGCTGCACGCGGGCGGGTTGGGTTGCGGCCTGCATGGTGGGCACCGGGGCGGCGCTACGGGTGGTGTAGTGCGTCACGCGGTAGATGGTGATGTCCTCGCTCTCCCAGGCCGCCCAGCAATAGGAAGCGAGCTTACCGGTATCGTCCGAGCGCAGGGGCAGGTAGCCGCGCTCTTTGGCACTCCTATCCAGGCGGCCCAGCACGGTGCCGCACACCTCCCCGTTCACCAGCCACTGCCAGAGATACACGGCGCCGTCTTCTAACTCCCGTGCGCGCTTTACCGGCTTCAGGGCGATGCCAGTGCCAACCGGGAAGGCGGCGCTCATCCCGTCCATGCTCTCGTAAACGGCGTATTCACGCAGGCCGAGTTGCTTCCGCTGCTCATACGTCAGGTCCGTATCGCCCAGGAAGGGAACGCCTGGCTCATCGACGCGGGCGGCCGTGGTCAGGGCTTTTTCGGCTCCTAGCCAAACACCCCGGCGCAGCTTGGCGAGTTCGTCGGCAGCGGTTTGGGCTACTTGCTGCTGGTGGTAGGCGCGAAGCTGGGCCGCTATTTTTTTTGCGTACTTCTGGGTTTTGCGCTGGTAGGCCCGCAGCCCCCGCACGAGGGTAGCAAAGTCGGCTTCACTACCGAAACAGTCCAGGTGGTTGGAAGCAACGATTTCGCGGCTTGCGTCACGCGTGTAGCTGTGGGTGCTGGCAACCCAGCGCTGGCCCTGCTCTACGCTGTTGTTTTCGGCAGGCAACTGTTGGGTAGCCCAGCGATGTACCCGCTCGGGGTAGGCTCCGTCAATCAGGGCGTACATCCGAGCGCCAAATTCGTCGTACCGCTTCTCCTCTTTGAAGTCGTGTACATTGACGCGGTACGTAGTGGTGAGTTCGTCAGGCGCGCCAGCATGGTACTTGCCGTTGCGGTACCTGGGGTTCTGCTCCAGCAGGGCTTCCTGCTGCAACTCCCGCGTGAGGGTGGTGCTGCGGTCGTAGTCGGGAAAGCGCAGCAGCGTGTTAAAAATGGGGCTGGCGTAGAGGGCGGCAATCTTGGGGGTATTCATACAGGTAAAGGGGAAAAGGGGTGGAGGGAATGGGAAAAGCTGGTTGAAAAGGAGGTGGTAGTAGCACGTTGCCACTCAGGCCGCCTGCTCGTAGTTCTCGCCGTAGCAGGCATCGCACGCTGCGGCGTTGGTGCCGGGTAGCTGGCCGCAGCCGGGGCACAGCGCCCCGAGTTGGCGCGAGAGGCGCACGGCGCTTACTAATTCCTGGCAGCGGTCACGCAGGCGCTCCAGACTCAGCAGGCTGCGCTCTTTGGCCGAAAGCCAGGCGCGGGCTCGCTCGGCCATGCCGGCGGGCAGGTCGGGGTCGGTGAGCAGCTCTTCAATTTTGTGGAGCGTTGCCTGCCGGTACACCGCCTGCATGGCGGGGTTCATGGTGGTGGCCAGGTGCAGCATGGCTAGGCGGCGCGGCGCAGGGCCGGGCGGGTAGCCGGGAGGGCTACCTCATCCGGGTGCTGGCTCAGGTTGCGCTGCTGCCAGGCCGTGAGTTCGGAGAGGGGAATGCGCCAGCCGTGGGCCGTGCCGGTGGCGTCCACGTAGCGCAGGCGGCGCTGGTGGCCGGTTGGCAGGCGCAGGTATTGGCGCACCGTGGCCGCGTCGATGCCCAGCAGCTCCGCTACCTGTGGCACCGTGTACTGCGGGTCGGGCCGGGGCAAGTCCTGGGCGGCGGCGCGGGCTTCGCGCTCGGCCGCCTCGCGCACCAGTTGGGCCAGGTTCACGTCGTCGGGCAGGTGCAGGGTGAGCTGGAGCATGGCGTTAGGCCGCGTTGCGCAGGCGCTCGGCCTGCCGGTGAGTGGGGTACATCTGGATGACGATGGCTTCCGTCTGGCGCTCCAGGGCCAGCGAGTCGGCCCAGTCGGTGATGTCGATTTCGGTAAAGCGCATCTGCACCCCAGCAAACCAGCGCTCGACCTGGCCCGCTTCGGGAAAGCGGCTCGCCTGCCGGCCGGCGTAGGTGGTGCAGTCCGTGGGGGAGGCCGGCACGTAGGCCAGCAGCCGCCAGGCGCGGCCGTGGGCATCGGGGCACCGGCACTGCCCCAGCACCGGCAAGACCGTGCCGGCGGGGCGGCCGGCTACCTCGGCGAGCAGGTGCAGTAAATCGCCGGTGCGGAAGCCATCTTCCACAGAATAAGGCACTTTGGGCGTAAGCGCACCTTTCAGAAAAGGCAACAGAGGTTTGTCCATCGGAAAATGGGAGGTGTTTGGGAGTAGGAAAGGAGGGAAGGGGTGACTAAGCGGCCTGGGCTATGGCGGGCAGCTTGTCGGGGTTGGCACTGGCCCAGGTGGCAAAGCCGGTGGGGTCAGTCTCTTGCGCCACAGCCAGGATGGCGGGCCAGTATTTGGAGTTGAAGAACTGGTTGCGCACGATTTGGGCGAGGTTGGAGTAGCTCATGCAGCCGGTGCGCTCGACCAGTAGCGCCAGATAGCCTTCCGGCATCAGGTCGCGGATTTTGAGGGGCGGGGGTTTGGGAGTTTTTTCCATGAGGGGATAAGAAAAAGTGGTGTACCTTTCGGCTGTTAGTGTTAGTAGTAGCAAAAGTAGGTGACAATACTTGTTAATAGCGACAACTGTTGCTAAAAATTACCGACAATTCTTGGAAAATAAAGATAAAGACCTGAGATTCAGTCAGAAAATTTCTGAAATACGCAAGCATTTTAACTTGTCGCAAGATGCTCTTGCGGCTAAAATTGGGGTATCTGGCTCTGCAATAGGCTTAATAGAGAAGGGTCGTTCCAAGAGTCCTAGTGCAGAACTGTTGTCAAATCTCACGACAGAACTTGGTGTCAACCCAACATGGCTGTTGACTGGCGAGGGTGGAATGCTCATCTCTGACGTACAGACCCAAAATATTTCTCCGTATAATGGCAGTGGGAGCCTGACGCAAGTAGCCAAAAGCAGAACCGAGCTTATAGTAGGCAAAATCATTCATGTCACTCCTCGGGCAGGTGGTGGCATTGACCATACTTATACAGACCCACCCTATCACCAAGTATCCCCTCCTAATACTACCAACGCCCGACGCGTCCCTTTTGAAGAATTAGACATCAGGGTGCTACCCTATCTGCCGTTGAGCGCCCGCGCTAATTTTGCTGAGCATTACGCCGACGATGCCCGCCCTTATAAGTGGGAAGCCAAAGACTCCCTGGCCGTGCTCAATGTGCCCGACACGAAAGAGTACGCCGAGGCGCTGGTGGCCGACATTGACGGAGATAGTATGGAGCCCACTATCATCAACGGCTCCAAGGTGGTGATTACCCCAGTGCAAAAGGGTAACTGGCAGTACATGAGCAGCGGCATCTACTGCGTCATTTACAGCGACAACTTTGTGGTGAAGCGTGTGAAAAACAACACGCTGCTGGAAACCGGGCTGCTCATGCTGCACTCGGACAATCCCAACGGCGGCAGCTTCCCGGTGAAGGGGGAGGATATTCGAGCTATTTGGCGGGTACGATGGGCGGCGTATGTGCCCTTATACTAAATTTAATTGTATTAATATATTTAATCTTGTTGCAGTGTTAGTGTTAGCGACTAACTCCCCAGTTGGTTGTAACTTAGCTCACCAATCCCACTCGCAAACCTCAACTCTGTTATGGCTAAAACTTTACCTCACCTATTATTATTGAATGCCCATGAAGCAGCAGTTACTCTAAAACAGAAATCGCGTAATCCAGGGCCTGAAGAGGAGGCTCCTCAAGAACTGTCCGAAGCGGAGATTGCTGATAGGAATGCCCTATTCATTGCTAGCCTAGCAAGGTTTGCAACACAATTACAGCAACGCGAAAAAGAGCGGGATATTTACGTGCCTGCCGTATTAACCTCAATAGAAATAGAGTTTTACTCATGGTTTGACGCTGCCACATATGAGACTAGATACTATAGCCGGTTTGGATTACGTCTCAACAAATACTCCGAGTATAATACGCGTGGCCTATTCACAGTAGTGGACCGTGAGAAATTTGATAAATTTCTTAATGAGTTTGAGAAATTTATTGCTTGTAAAAATCACACTAAACCTACATATAATAAATTAATAAAGTTTGTAAAGTCATTTGATTTTCACTCAAGTGAGCGCATTACCGCTCATGTTCGTGAGGACGAGAGAGATACTGTGTATCTCTCAATGGTAAGTGTAGGGGCTGAAACTGGATTAGCTAGGCGCGAGTATGATATAATTGATGAAAGCTTAAACTCCTACTTGACAAATATTAAAGCAGTATACTCTTTCAATAACTTCACGAATGCTTACGAAGTAAAGGGTCTATCTAACGATGTTGTTGCAGCTATAGCTCGTAATTTTGATAGCGTACACACTATAAACTCCTCTTCTTATGGTGTAATTCGCCCAAGTAATTTTGGGACAGCCGTAAGAGCATATCCTTTTACGGTAGTTGCGGATGCTGACCTACCAATCATTGGTGTCATTGATACTGGAGTTAGTATTAACACTCCGTTATCGACGGTGCTAATTGCAGGAGATTACTCAGTAGATGGACAAGACTCTACCTACGATGCTACTGGTCATGGAACAGCTGTAGCTGGATTTGCGGCTTTGGGAGACCAATTAGTTGGTAACGTATCAGGCCAATTGAAAGCCGATGCGAGAATTCTGCCCATTAAAGTTTTAGGAGGCAATAATGGCTATATTTCCCATCAGGATGTTGGGAATCTAATAATCCGTGCTAATCGCGAATTAGGTGTGCGCATCTTTGTATTGACTGTTTGCTATAGCAGACATTTGCGTAATGATGAGGCGCATTCTGACTATGCTTATTATTTAGACCAATTAGCCCAACAGTTCAATGTATTGATTATAATATCGACTGGAAATTCTAACTTTAATCTTTCGTCACCAGAATACCCTAAACACTACTTAGCAGAAGAAACTAATATTTGCAGCCCTGCCGAAAGTATGAATAACTTGACCGTTGGAGCTGTCGGTAGTAACTTGGAAGATGTACCTATAACACACGAAAAATACTCGTTCACTAGCGAATTATTACCTGCCCCTTACTCTCGCAAGTTTCATTTTGATGCCAAGAAATGGAAGCAACGTAACAAAAGGCTATTTAAACCAGATGTAGTACATGCTGGTGGAAATTATACGCTAATTCAGCACCCATATGGGGAGTTCTTAGAGGAGGCTGATGTGGCCGGAATACAGTACATTTCAATTGAGCCAGGTCAGTTTTTCGAGAGAGGAATAGGTACAAGCTATTCTGCTCCCTTAGTAGCTAATATTGCTGCTAAACTCATGCGCAAATACCCGACGCTAAGGATGCAGACGATAAAGGCGCTTATTATAAATGGAGCTACTGAAGTAGTATTAGATGAGTATAGCAACGTGCTCTCGAAGCATCACCAACGTTCAGTAGCTGGCAATGGTGTTCCGGAAATCGATACTTGTCTTTGTTCCGAAAACTCAGAAGCTACTATTATAATCGAAGACGTTGTACGTGTAGGAACAATGGAGGCTATTCCTATCACAATCCCACCTTATTTGCAACAGGCTCATAAAAGCAGGGCCCTATTAGAAGTGATAGCGACTCTATGCTTTGCTATCAAACCTGTCATGAACTATCCTAGGGCTTACTGTCCTGTAAATATTGCCTTTGGCTTATTCCGCTCCACAGAGCTTGAAGCTTTTACAGAGCAGGTCAAAGAGGATGGAACCAAAAAACAGATTCGGGTGGGGATTAATGGCGGCTCACCGAATAACTTCAAGTTTAAGGAGAGTTGGTCACAAGACGCATACTACAAGTCTAAGCCTTTGACAAACAGCCAAAAAATGTCTTTTTTCATTAGTCGTGAAGACCTACAGCAAGAGAACAGTCAATTTAAGTTGGCCCTTGAATGCCATTTCCACAAGCTACTTCCTGAGGCTGTAAAAAGCACTTTGCCTAAGGAGTATGAGTACTCCCTCGTTTTACGTTTTAGAGAGAATACAACTAGCGTTAAGCAGAAGCAATCTCTCTATAATCAGTTGCAATTATGCAACAACATGGAAGCTCTTTTAACTGGAGATACGGAGTTAGATGCAGAAGCGAACGCTAGCTTTTAGTCATTCATTTTCCAGAGATAAATTGCTTTCTTTCCCTATCTATCAACTCAAGCCATAGTTTAGTCTTAACTTGTGGTTTTGCAAGGCTTGTGCGTGGATGGGTAATAACACTTCTTTTAATAGCAGTTATCAGCGTGCGTTGAATGCCGTAATAAGATAAGCCGTTGCATTTTTCTACTATAGATGACAAAGCGTTTTTCTTATCCAGAACTACCAGGCCTGAGCCTAATGTTTTTCTAATTAGCTCCAGTATATGCTTTTCATCTGGAAGTTCTAAGTTTATTTTAACGTCAAAGCGCCTCAATAGGGCTTCATCTATCATATCAACTTGATTGGTAGCAGCAATTATAACACTCGTGCTTGGCAGGTAGTCAAAAAGTTGTAGCAGAGTATTCACCACTCGCTTCATCTCTCCGTGGTCTTGGCTATAATCCCTTACCTTGCCTAAGGTATCAAATTCATCAATAAATACAATACACTCTTCACTAGAAGCCCGTCGAAAAATTTTTGCTAGATTTTTGCTTGTCTCACCTAGCTTAGAAGATACAATCGCGCCGAGGTTGACTACAAGCATCATTTTCTCCAGTTCACCAGCTAGAACATAGGAGGCTAATGTCTTGCCGCAACCTGGGGGGCCATAAAAAAGAACTCTGTTCGAGACAGGGAGTTCGAATTTATGTAATAAATCAATAGCTTGATGTTCCTGAATGAAATATTTTAGCTCCTCTTTGACACTCTCTGTGCAAACTAGAGAATCAAAATGATAATCAGACGTTAGTTTTTCAAGGATAAATTCCCCTACTTCTCTATCTTCCTCGCGCTGGTAATGCTGCGCTGACCCTACTTTTAAAAGTCCACTAGTCTGTTGTTGTCTAATTGAATCTTTTAAAATAGATTGTAGCTGTAAAGCAAGATTTATCTTTTTACTCCTCTTGGAATGGTCAATTAGTTCATTTAAGGACGCAAGAAGTCGGTCCTGGTCATTCTCCAAGCCGTATTTTGCTATATCCGTGATGAAGTTTGAGGCAGTCATTAGTGTTGTGTGATGTATGAATTTATATTTTTAATATTATAGTAGTAATCGATTTGGACTTGAGGCACCACTCTTAAACTAGTGCAATATCAGAAACGTTCTTGTATTACTAGCATAATTAGGCGAAAATTGCCAAATTTTTTGGTAAAGATTCATGCAACTGCTGTGCAAGGCCCGTAGTTAGCCTATGATACAAATGTAATAGCACACGGCTCACTTAAGAGGTATAGCCACACTTGGCAGACATAAGTATCCCTTCACGCTTATAAATCATTCCCTACCCCTAAACTTACTCGTGCTACTGCTGGCCTGCTCCCACAGCTCCACCTACAGTGGCGACACCTGCGGCCCTCTTGCCTTTTCCAGATAGGGCACAAAAAAGCCCCGCGTCGGCAGGGCTTTTTGTTTAGTCCTTCATCGCTTCCTCCATTGGCAACTGCACCGACGTTAGTCGCCACGAGAGTCCCTCCCGGTGCATCGTCAGGGCCACTGTCTGCTTATGCGTTTTCTTGTCCAACATTTTCAGCGTGTAGCGGTCAAAGGAGTTGTAGGAGCCTTCCAGGTCGGCCTTGCTTTCCAGCGGCTCACTGGCTGACTCCTTCGCCGAAGTATCGCTGTCTTTGTCGAAGGCAGCGGCCCGGTCGCCTTTAATCAAGGCTACTAGGTGCGTGGGTGTCACGGCCGCGTCCACTATCGTCTCCACCATCTTGCCAGCGAACAACATACCTAGCCCTGCAAAGGCATTGTCTTTCATTTCGCTGTCGGAGGCCATCTTTTGTTGCATCATCGACGTGAGCTGCTCCTTGAGGCTTTCTTTCACGGCGGGTACGTCCACGCGCTCGCGAATGCCTTCTACGTCGCCTGCGTCAGCAGCTATTTTAATATCACGCAGGGCACGTTGTGGCCCGGTGTAGAGCCAGAAGCCAGCGGCTAGTAAGGCAATGGTAAACAACGAAATGTACAGTATTCTCATGGGGTGGGGTAGAGGTGCGTTCAAATATACAGGAAATTTTCACTCACCGTGTTAGTGCCAATAGTAAGCACGGGCAGGGCTGAATCTGGTAACCTAAAAAAAGTTCCCGGCAGTAGAAAATTGGCATGAGTGTTGCAAAAGGTATGATACCCTATTTAACTAAGAATAGGGATTATAAAACAATCTTACCTAACACATTTATGCCACCTTACAGCCAAAGACAGCAGCAGCAACAGGAGGAACTGCTGAAGGAACTAAAGAACGACTTGCCACAGCGCTCAAAGGCAGTGGTTGATGTCATTGAACTCTATGAAAACGCCACTCCTGCTACTCAGGCAGTTATGGTTGGTGTGGGAATCCTTGTAGCAGGTCTCGCAGTCGCGGTTGCTGTCAAATACGTCAGCAAGTAGTTGCTTCTTAAACAAAAAGCCTCGCGTTTGCGGGGCTTTTTGTTTAAGAAGCCAGTGGTTGGCTTATTTTGGGCACGTAACCAATTGCCATTGAATAGCACCTTGTGCAGCAGTATGCTGGTGGTGATTCTGAGGCGGGAGGGTATTACCGTAGGTGGAAACAACTTCTTGACCGCATCCAGAGCAGCGGTAGATACCAGAATAAGGTACTGATGCTCCTACCGAGTGAAGTTTGTCGAATTTGGCATCTTCTGATTTAGTGAAGAATGAGTGCTTGTATACAGGCATAGTTTGACGAAAAAAGAGTGGTTAGAATGTGTGAGTGGCCGAATGCCTACTTCCGCTTCCGGTAGTGGTCGTTCGTAGCCTTGTTCTTGTAGGAGCCGCCTTTGTGAGAGGAGCCGTGGCCGCCCTTGTAGTGCCCACGCTGGGCCAGGACGGAGAGGGGAGCACCGGCCAGCAGGCAGAGCGCAGCGAGCAGGAGCGCAAGCTTTTTCATAAGTGGGTGGGGGGTAAGTTGAGCCACAAACCTAACACTAACACCACCGGGCAACCCACGTAAAACTACCTGATTTTCAGACCCCCGTAAGACTACTTGCTACCCACCCTGGTAGCCT
Source organism: Janthinobacterium lividum (assembly GCA_050954465.1). GTDB lineage: Bacteria > Bacteroidota > Bacteroidia > Cytophagales > Hymenobacteraceae > Hymenobacter. Next base: position 23,162 of record JBPBPU010000040.1, on the reverse strand, counting down.
GCTCCTCTCACTCCTACGATTCCGGCTCCTCTGGCCCCGGTGGCCTCACGGCTTCCGTCGAGGAGCGCCCCAAAAGCCCCGAGGAACTACGCGCCGAACTGTTAGCCTTGGAGCAAGCTGCGCCTACTGATTACTTGCAGGCCACAGGCACCTACCACCGCAACCTCATCGACCAATTGGTACTAGAGGGCGACATCGTGAGCACGGCCACCCTGGCCACCTTCAAAGACCCGATGCTTTCGGTAACATGGTACTCCAAGACGCAAACCGAAATTGGCACCCAGCAGTACCCGGTGTACGAGCTGCTGACCCCTGGCGGCACGGCCCACTTCAAGCTGAAGACCTCAGCACCCGGCGAAGTGGCTACGGTAGCCATGGGCATAGCCGAGGCCACGCCGGTAGAGTAACTACTAAATGCGTTCTCAGGTTATATTTGGCTGCATGAAACGTCTGCTTTCCCTGCTGCTCATTGGGCTGGCTGCCACCTCGGCTGCTCACGCGCAATCCCCCTCCCTGGTCAATGGCGTATCGACCGTCGCCACCCTGTTGCTCAAGTCGGCCCAGCCACCGGAAGCACAGTCCGAAACGCTCTACGTCACGCCCGCCACCTACCAGAGCCAGAGCTTCCCGCTCAAGCGCACCCCCACCCGCAAGCTACCCCGCGCCGATAAGGGCGGCACCGAAATCAAAGCGCTTGAGCAGTATTTGAGCGGCCGCTACGCTGCTTTTCAAGCCGACACCACAACCCTGCTGCTGCTTCCTGACCAAGAGAAAGAGTTCAGCCGCCTGCGGACTTATATTGAAGTCAACTACGCCCTCTGGAACACTACTCCCTACACCGATGAAATCAACTTCTATCGGCAGCACGACGTCCTGCGCCGTCGCTTAGCTTCAGCGCGGTGACCATCCGCCCCCGGTGAAGTAGATACCGTAGCCATGGGGATAGCTGAGGCGACACCAGTAGAGTAAGCGCCTACGCCCTCCGTTCCACCTTCCGCACCGGCCAGAACATCAGCGCTAGGGCCGCCAGCGTCAACAGCCTGTCAAGCAACGTTGGCAGCGCAACCCACAGCGTGAAAGCATCCCCGTGGGAAAAGCTCACGCCTGCCACCAGCCCGTACTTGAGGTTGGTTTCAGCCCACACCATTACCAGGAAACCCAGCGCCACAAGCAGCTTGGCGAACAGGATGCCGTGGCGGATAGCGTAGTAGAGGCCAGCCCGAATAAGCAGCATCACCAAGAGCGCTGCCACGGCCTGCCACGACAACGGGTAGGCCCACGAACTGGGCAAGTAGTCGCGGTACATTAGGCCAGCCAGAAAAGGCCGCGCCAACTGCACCACCGACAAGGCCAGGGTGACGAACAGCAGGTTGGCGGCCAGCACGTCGCGGCGGTTCAGGGGTTCCATAGAGTAGGGTAGAAGCGGCTCGAAAGTAGCACCTGCTTGGTAACCGCTGTGCTTCCCGTAGCTTCGGGCCTTGCTGCTTTCCTATGCTTCCCCGCCGCACGAACTGGGCCCGCGCCTGGCCGCTGACCACCTTCTACCTGCTGGCCTTTAGCCTAGCCTGGCTTGGTTGCCTGCCCGTGCTGGCCGGTACGTATGGCGTGGCGGCCTTTCAGCATCCGGCCTGGTTGGGAGCGCTGCTGCTCATGGCCCTCGGGCCCACGCTGGCGGCGGGCCTCACCCTACGTTGGCAAGGGGAACCCACTGCCGGCCGGCTGGCAGCGCTGCTACGCTGGCGCATGGCACCGCGCTGGTACGCGCTGGCGCTAGCGTTGCCGCTGGTCGCCCTGACCGCTACCCAGCTGCTAAGCAGGTGGCTGATTAAAGCGACTCCTGTCGCCCATCCGGCCTTGCGAGGCGGGGCACTCGTCGCCTTCGTGCTGCTCTCGCTGGCAATCAACCCCTGGGAAGAAATAGGCTGGCGCGGGTTTGCTCTGCCACGCCTACAGGCCCGCTACTCGCCGCTAGTGGCGGCGCTGCTAGTCGGGGGCCTCTGGGGCTTCTGGCATCTGCCGCTCTTCTTACTGTCCACGGGCCCGGTGGCAATGGCTAGCCTGCCGTTCGGGCCGTGGCTGCTCTGCTCGTTGGCTACCTCCTGCCTTATGAGCTGGCTCTACAACCGAGCCGGGGGCAGCCTGGTCGTGCTCTCGCTCTACCACATTGCCCAGAACGGTTTGGGAGCCGCGATAGGGGTGCGCTCGTACTGGTTGCTGCTGCTGGTCGAAGCCAGCCTGGCCCTGCTGCTTTGGGGTAAGCCCCCACGCAAGCCCACCACCCGCGAGTGAAGCGAATCTTCCCCAAATGCCACCGGTGCCTGGTTGGTGACACTTGCGGAAAAAACGGGTTTTACGGGGATATCTACGGATTTTGGCCTCCGTAGTTACCGCAAAACATGGAGAATACACACTGATTAATGTTCTGTTTAATAAGGGTTTAGCAGATAATTATACGGTAGTTGATGTGTTCGTTAGCAGTGCTTATAGAGGAGTTTTTTTGTAAGTTGCCTCTAGTTCAGGCTATTGCTTTACTTATTCCTCCCTTCGATGTTTCTCAACCTCAACACCGACCCTAGCGACCACAGCAGTTGCGCCCTCTCCTACGATGAGCAAGAAGGCTGGATACAAGCCATCTGGCGCGGCTATGTTGACCCCGCCGAAGCGATGCGTGGGGCCGAAGCCTATTTGCTGCGGGCCGCCAATGCCCCCTGCACCTTTCTGCTCAACGACAACTCACAACTCACCGGCCCCTGGTTCGACAGCCTCGACTGGCTGGCCGAGGTGTGGATGCCCCAGGCCGAGCGCCTGGGCCTGCGCTATGTGGCCCACATCGTACAGGCTAACCGGCACACCGACATACTGACCTTGCACATGCCCCACACCTTGCCCTTCGAACTCCAGCTTTTTCAGAACATAGCCGATGCCCGCCACTGGCTGCGACAGGCCCACACCCTTGTGCAGGTCTCGGCAAGGTAGTTACACCGTGGTAATAGGTATAGCCGAGGCCACACCGGTAGAGTAGGGGAGCCGTAGCTTCGGGACTCACTTCATTCCCGCCCTATGGTTGGCTCTCAGTTCCTCTACACCGAATGCGGTACACGCCGCACGCTACTTAATAGCACACAAATTGCCGCTATTTATGTGGATGAGGTAGATGTAAACTCTAAGGATGCTACTTCCTTTCACCGACAGTTTGACCCACCAGGTGGTAAGATGTACACGCTTGAGATTCTAATGTCCTACGGTCGGCCATTCCACTACCTGTTCAATACAGCGGCTGAGCGTGATGCAATGTATGATGAGCTTATTGCGGCACTGCCACCCGCTATTGCTATTGTAAATACGGCGTCAGATGTGCCGCGTAAGCCCAAAGAGCTTGAAGCTCAACGGTTGGATTCTGAAGGTAATAGGCTTTACACCAAAGAAGAAGTGTATTGCACCCGCGAGGAGTTTGCACGAGCAGTTACGCAGACAGTGGAAGCGAAAGAACGCGAATGGATGGAACGCCATCAGCCTACCCCACCCGCCCCCAGCGAGAAGCCCCCACGCAAGCCTTACACCCGCAAACCCAAACCGTAACCAAAAAGCCCCCGGCCGGATAGGTCGAGGGCTTTCGAAAACGTAGTGTAACCTAGGTTAGTGCTGCACCTCAATGTGCTGATTAACTACCTTCCCGTCCTGCACGGTGCGCAGGTTGTAGAGGCCGGCAGGAAGCGTACGCACATCCAGATACCCACTATTACTTTCCCTCACAGGTTTTCCCTGACTATCGAGTAGTACTGCATTATAAGTGCCTTCTGGTAGGGTCAAGGTACCAGTAGCTGGATTAGGATAGGCCAGGGACACCTGCTTGTCATTCCCACGCCGCGACCCACCTCCGTCATCTATATCGCATGGGTGACCGTCTTCTCCGGCGGTTGAATAAAGGCCGAATTCACCGCTGTTTGAAACAGACCTATTACAAGCGGAAGCAGTGACGGTGCAATCAATTAGGAATTGACGGGTCAAGGCATAACGCGGCATTCCTGTGGGAGAGTAAAAAGTTATGTATAGCACACTAGGATTCCTCGGGTCAACACCTGCGTTATAGTCTGAGGGCTGGGCATTGGGAACCGACCAGTTATAGGAATAGCTTACCCCTTGCTGTGGATTATTTACCGTTGCTATAATGCGCAACTGTGTGCCTCGGCAGATAGTAGAGTTCTCTGGCACATCCTCAAAAGTGATGTAAGTGGCAGATAATGAGAAGTCAGGGGTATCCGCGTATAAAACATATACCGTAGTCTGTGTTACATAGCTATGGTTGTTTGGCGGGTATATTGTCAGCGTATAGGTAGTGGTGACCGTAGGACTCACGGTTACCTGAAGATTACCGCTCGCAAAAGTGCCAGTGTTAGGGCTTGACCACAGATAGGCAGCACCTGGAATAGAGCAGCCCTGCCCAATTATTGCAGACTCACCAGGGCAGATAGTTTGGTCATGGCCTGCCGTGGGATAAGGGACCGTAACCGTTGCTGAAGTAGCCCACAGACTTCCATCTGGTAAGGTAACAGTCAAGGTGTATGAGGTAGTAACGGCTGGATTGACGGTCAAGTGAAGAGAATTGCCTAGAACTGTAGAACCACCAGTTTCTGTCCAAGCATAAGTAGCTCCAACATCTTTCATATCGCAACCCTCACCCAGGACTATTTCATTACCACTAGGGGTACACTGCTTAGTCGCACCATTACCAGCTGTCGGAATTCTAAAAATGCGTACGGCATCTAAAAGAAAGTAAGTATTTCGAAACCGAGAATCCCCATTTGCCAGTAGCACTTGATTGTTTCGGTTCGAATCAAACAAGCCTGCTGTAACGTATTGTTCACCATTCCCGGTAATTTGCTTAGAAACGCGCTGCCAATTAGCTGTTCCAGGAGTACCAAAATTGACCGCATTATCTGTAAGCGGAACTGTATTGAAAACAGTATTAAAATTAGCTCCAGAAGGGTAAGCTATAAAATCGCGAGAGGAAGTAGTCGGTAAGGAGGTGGAAGTAGTTCCAATCGTACTTAACGAGTTAACATTGTTGGTAAACAACAATCCAAATCCGCTCGTTACACCATAATTACAGGCGGTGGAAACAGCAGTGCGATGACTCAGGCTCACTTGGAAATCAATGTAATACCTGACTCCAGCATATAAAGGAGAGCTTAGATGAGCTTGCGCGTATTCAGATACCCTATCGCGCAATTGATTTGTTACAGGGTCAGTGTAAGACTGACGAGCGTATAATCCAATTGCTCCTTTGATAGGGTCGGTGCTCATATCATATAGGCTAAAGGAGCCATAGGGTGAATTTACATTGCTTGGCTGCACATCCGAATTAGAAGCTGCGTTAGTCGCGAAATAGTCTGGAGTGGCACCCGTTGGAGAATACCAATTAGCCAGTTGGTCAGGTAGGTTGTTATGGTTGCCCTGAGGGTCGTAATTAGGTATGCCTCCGCCCATATTGTTAACGTACGAGGGCACAGCCAATTGGGCTTCAAAGTCCCCGTTAGGCTCTAATTCGCAGGAACTAGTTCTAGCGGCTGTCGAAGACTTTAGGACAGTCTGTTTATGTACCGACTGTACTTGGGCAGAGTGCTGGGCATTGTACCGTTGTGCTGCCTGAAACCACTGCTCATCTTGTTGAGCGTGAACTTGTCGGGAGACTGCTACAAAGCAAGTCAATGCCGCAAATAATCGTAAACATCTACGTAGTAACATAAAATGTACAAAAAAAATGGACAATCAGCACCCGTGTCACCGGCCACTACGCCAAATGACGGACAAATAATTGATATTGCCAAAACTTATTTTTACTATAAGAATGTAGCTACATTATTTGTAGCTACATAGAAACGCTGTTTGGTGTAGTACGCACCCAGCGCGCTTAATTGCCTAGTAGGCAAGCCTGACATGAGCGCTACAGGTTTTTCAGCAAAGTCCTGCCCATCAGCGGGGCTCGCTGCTGCTAACACTACTAACAGGCAGTAGTAACTTGCCGGGCCATTACGCCCGTGTATGCTGACCGCCACTCCCTTGCCGCCCTTCGACCAGGCCCAACTCGACCGCCGCTTCCTGGCCGAACTGGACCGCCTGCTAACAGCCGGGGTGTTTCCCACCTACACGGCCTGGGCGCAGGCCGTGGGCGTGCATCCGAGCCGCGTGGCCGCCATTGCCCGCGGGGCTTACCACTGCAACCTGACGCTGCTCTACGATACGGTGCGGCATTTCCCGGCCTGTGATTTCAACTATGTCGTGTTTGGCTCGGCCGTGTACGCCCGCCCAGAGCCGGCCGCTGTGCCCCATCGGCGGCGCGGTCCCGCCCCAGGGAGCCTCCAGCGGGCGCGCACGGCGGTTGCGGTGTCAGCAACTGAAACCACTCGAAAACCGACCGGCAAAATATGAGTACGCAACCTGTCAACAAGTTACGCAAGTCCAAACGCACCCAGGAGGGAGCGCTAAGAAACCAGAATCCCCTGCAAATCAAATATTTGCAGGGGATTCTGGTTTTTAGTGTGTCCGTTACTGTGCCTCTAAGAGGCTATCCGAATAGGCGTTTGGGCTCACCCAAAAAGACAATTATACCAGGTGATGCGAGCGCAGGCAAACTGGAGCATAGCCAGGTAGTTTTCAGGCTTTTTAGCCCAGCGGATGAGCAGATGACGAAACCGGTTAAGCCAGGAGTGGGTACGTTCTACGACCCAGCGCCGGGCTTTCTGACCGGCCTTCTTGGCCTGCACCTCTTCGCCCCGTGGGCGAATGTGGGCCGTATAGCCCAGGGCGGCCACCACTTCCCGCACCTGGGGGTAATCGTAGCCCGCGTCCAGGCATACGCCCTGCTCGCCTCCGCTCGCCAGGTGGGCTTGCCGGGCGGCTTGAGCGACGGGCGGCATACTCGCTAACGTGCCTTCAGTCAGCTTCCTGTCGTGTCGATTGGCCCCCTCCAGCACCAGCCCCACCGGGATGCCCCGTGCTTCCGTGAGCAGGCTGCGCTTGACGCCGCCTTTGGCGCGGTCCGTCGGGTTGGGGCCGGTTTTTTTTTCCCCCGAGCGGGGCCTTGTGTAAGGAACCGTCGAGGGCCATCCAGTCAAAATCGAGGCCTATTAAGTCCTCGTAGTCCTGCAGGGCCACGTCCCAGAGTTGGGCGAAAACCCCGGCCTGTACCCACTCCTGGAAGCGGGCGTGGGCCGTGGAGCCGGAACAGATACCCGTGGCGCTCAACGCTTTCCACTGGCAGCCCGTGCGCAAGACGAAGAAAATGCCGTCGAGCACCTGCCGGTCGGGTACGCGCCGTTTGTGACAGCCCAAGGGGTGTGCTTTGGGCACATGGACGGGCAGCTTGGGCAAGAGGCGTTCCCAGAGCGTGTCCGAAATGCGAAATTCTTGTGTCGTAGCCATACCCCAAAAATACAACTGCTTTTACCCTATTCGGATAGTCTCTAAGCAGCAAATGGACTTATATCGGTGATGCCTCAGTGCTAGTGTTATTCACCGTACTAAAGCGGCTGCGTAGCTGCCGACATGTGTTGGCCGAAATAGCCAAGTGTGGTACGACGGTGGAGGTGCTTTCTTGGGGCTTGCCTTTTTTATCGAGCGTGATAGTGACATTTTCCAGGCTCAGGTACTGGCAGTTGTCATCGTCGGGGGCGTGGTGCAAGGTCATACGGGCAAAATTGGGGGAAGCTTCAGTGCCGCTGTAAGGCGTCAGGTGCTCAAAGTGGCCCGATTCGAGCGACTGGCGTAGGGTAGAGATGTTGCTGACGTAGCTCAGTTGCTGCGGCATCGGCTTGGCGGTGGCCCAGGCGTTGGTGGTTTCGGAGAAGGGCTCGCGGGCCTGTGTAGGAGGCAGCAGGTAGGTGAGGCCCACGATAATGACGGCTTCGAGCAGCCAGATAAGCCAGAGGAATATGCCCGATGGCGTGGCTCCTTTCAGCGACCAGGTGCCGGTTTCGTTTACCTAGTGCACCAGCTCCCACATGGCCCCTGGGTGGGTGAGCAGTCCCACGAACGTGTTGAAGGTGAAGGTGGTGCCGGTGTCGGCCACGGTGCTGGCCAGCAGCGTCAGGTACACCGTCCACTCGAGGTAGAGCGCCACCAAGCCCACGGCCAGCGCCAGCCAGCCCACTGCCGACGGGTTGCGCAGCTTACCTACCTGCACCAGCAAGCGCAGGGCTACGCCTAGCAGAAACTCAAAAGCCAGGCACACCAACACATTAACGTATACAAACGGGATGTACCAGATAGCATAGATGTACATTAGTGCCAGCACCGTGGCGGCCACCACGCCGCCCAGCAGCACTAGCAGGCTGCCGACGAGTGGCATTTTATTAGCAGGTTGGTAGTAGGGGTTCATGCAGCCGCGAAGAAGTGAAGGACGCCGCAAGAAAGGCAGAAGCCGACATACAGCCGCGTTAAGCATTTTTACTAGCTCCATTCTGGTGCCAGGGCCAGCAGTTCCAGCCACGCACCAGCAGGCACCTTGCCAGGGTCGGCATCAAGCAGCAAGGCACGGGCAGACGGCTCTTCGTTGTGGGCAATTTCCTCGATGGTAGCGGGCAGCGGTAGGCTGGGCTCGCCGGGGCGGTGTAGCCGCAGGTGCAGGGCCGTGTGCAGTGAGTGCGCCATCAGCCACGCCGGGGCCGGAGCCTCGGGTAGCACCAGCAGGCCCAGCCCCGGCACTCGCAGACTGCGGGCAATAGTGAAACAAGCAGGCACCATAACCTTTCCTACGATGGCAGTACCCGGCAGGATGTGCAAGCTGCTGCTGATACCTGGGTTGTCCTAACTACCTGGTGGGGCTTATCTTTAGCCAACTTATTCTCCGGTGCTTCTATGAAAAAACTACTTACCCTAGCCTGGTTGCTGCTTTCTAGTTTGCTGGCGGCTGCGCAACCAGCCAATCCGGTGGCTTTTACGTCCTCTAATTTGCCCATTGTGGTGATTAATACGCTGGGCGGTACCATCGTCGACGACCCCAAGATTACGGCCTATATGGGCATTGTTAATAACCCGGCGGGCGCCCGCAACTACCTCGCCAACGCCTACAACGACTACCACAATAAAATCGGGATTGAGCTGCGCGGTAGCTCCTCGCAGAGCTTCCCGCAGAAGTCGTACAGCATTGAGAGCCGCGATATTACCAACGTGGAGCACGATACCACCATCCTGGGGATGCCGGCCGAAAACGCTTGGATTCTGTACGCGCCCTACGACGATAAAACCTGCCTGCGCAACGTGCTCAGCTACCGCATTGCCAACCGCACCGGCCACTACGCCTCACGCACGCGCTACTGCGAGCTGGTGCTCAACGGCCAATATCAGGGCATTTATGTGCTCATGGAAAAGATAAAGCGCGATGCCAACCGCGTAAACATCAAAAAGCTGGAAACCACTGACATTAGCGGCAACAAGCTTACGGGCGGCTACATCATCAAAATTGACAAGCCCACTGGCAGCGGTGGCACCTATGGCTGGGTGTCGCAGCAGCGCTCGGCCACCAGCAACAAGCTCATCAACTTTCTCTACGAGTATCCTAGCGCCGACGACATCGTGCCCCAGCAAAAGGCCTACATTAAAGCCTACGTCGACTCGGCCGAAACGGCCCTGGCATCGGCCACGTTCACCAGCCCAACCACCGGCTACGCGAAGTTTATCGACGTTAATTCGTTTATCGACTACTTCATTCTCAACGAAGTAAGCCGCAACGTGGATGGCTACCGCCTCAGCACCTACCTCTACAAAAACCGGCGTAGCGAGGGCGGCAAGCTCGTGGCCGGCCCCGTCTGGGACTACAACTTGGGCTGGTGGAATGCTAACTACTGCTCCGGCAACCTAGCCACCGGCTGGGCCTACAACTTCAACAGCGTGTGCGGCACCGACGACCACCAGGTGCCCTTTTGGTGGCAGCGGCTGCTACAGGACCCCGCCTTCACGGCCGCCCTCAAGTGCCGCTGGACCGACCTGCGCAAAACCACGCTGCACCTCGACACCCTCAATAAGTTTATCGATGCCAACGTGGCCCAGCTCACCGAGGCCCGGACCCGGCACTTCACGGCCTGGCCTATCCTGGGCGTGTACACCTGGCCCAACCCCACGCCCATTCCGGCCACCTACCCCGCCGAAATAACCGCCCTCAAAAACTGGATGACGCAGCGCCTTACCTGGCTCGATGCTAATATGCCCGGCACCTGCAACCGCCCCCTGGCCGCGCAAGCTGCCTGCGCTGCCGCCAGCAGCCAGGTATTCCCCAATCCCTTCGACGCTGGCCTCACCTTTAGCACCACGCTACCCGCCAGTGCCCTGGTGCAAGCGGAGCTACGCGACATCACTGGCCAAACTGTGGGCCGCTGGAGCTTTGGTACGCTGGCAGCCGGCCCGCACGAGTTGCCTCTTCCAACCAGCACTTCTCTGGCAGCTGGCATCTACTTCCTGCGCGCCACAGTAGGGGAGGAGACGATTAACCTCAAGGTAGCCAAGCGGTAGACACAGCTAGCGCTCCGGTACTACTATGTTCAGCGCGGTTTTCCTGCTGGACTACTAAAGATGTAGGGTGTGGAGCTGGCCCCCGCCCGTCGTTGAACAATTAGGTTTGTTCAACGACGGGCGGGGGCAACCGACGCAAGGCGAAGCCAAGCCCCGCACCCTACCGTTTACCTACGATTACCCTTCCCAAGCAGCCAGTTGCTCGGCCGTGAGGTTGCCATTGAGCCATTCGCCGTCGAGGTTGGCCCCGAGCTTTTTGTAGAACGTAATGGCCGGCTCATTCCAGTCGAGTACCTGCCATTTCAGGCGCTGCACGCCTGTGCGCCGGGCCTCAGCTACCACGGCAGCGAAGAGTTGCCGGCCGTAGCCACCCCGCCGGGCGGCTTCTGTCACCACGAGGTCTTCTAGGTACAGCATCCGGCCCTTCCAGGTGGAGTAGGCAGTGTAGAACAGGGCCAGACCCAGCAGTTCGGAGCCGCTTTCAAGCACAAAAAACCCGTAGATGGGCTCCGGCCCGAAACCGTCGCGGCGCATCATTTCCAACGTATTAGTGACTTCGTGGGGTGCGCGCTCATAAGCCGCCAGCTCCTGGATGAGAGCCAGCACACGAGGCAAGTCGGCTTCCTGCCCCCGGCGCAGGGTAACAAGGGTAGACATAAAACTGCGAATAAAAAAGCCTGGATAAGTGAGCAAAATTTTCTCACCTACCCAGGCTAATTAACTAAAAAAAATAGTCCAGAACCAGAATAGTCAGGCGCGGAGCGCCGTATCCGTGCAATCAGTTGAATCCGCTAAGTCTGCAATTTAGAATTGCGGCTGCATCTTTTTGATGTCCTCCGTCGCGTTTTGGGCGTTCAGCTCGCGGGCGGGGCTGTTGGCGGCCGGAGCGGGGGCTTTTTTGCCGCCGGTAGTGTCTACGGGCGGGGGCATGTCGGGCAGCGTCACCGTGGCTACGTCGTCGGGGGTAGAGACTGAGTTGCCGTTGGGCGAGGCATCGTTGCAAGCCGCCAGCGACAGCGTGAGGGCAGCCGACGCCAGCAGCGCGGGCAGGAAGCGTTTCATCATCATAAGGGTAAGCCGGATTTTAGGCCGCAAGTTACGCAGAATGAGTAATGGGAGTAAAGGGTAACAGGAGTAATGTCGTTTTATGGTGAGACCAACATTACTTCTTACTCATCATCAACCAGCCTAATAGCACGGCGCGGGCCGTCCAGGCCAGGGTGCGCAGCCAGTTGGTGCGCGTGAGGCCATCAAGGGCAATATAGTTGTAGCCATAGACAGCGAGCCGGTTGTGGAAGGGCACAGCGAGCAGGAAGGTAGCCAGCCACACCACCACTACCAGTGCCAGCTGCGCCAAGGCCAGCCCCGCGCCCCACACCGGGTACGCCACCCAGGCCAGCCAGATGGACAGGGCTAGCTCCAGCACCATCGGGGCCGCCACTACATAACCCATGCGGCGGGTATGGGCCGCGTGGTAGCGGGCAAATTCGGCCTGGCCCACCAGCATAAGGCCGGGGTACTGCACCACCTGCACCAGCCAGATAAGGCCCGTGAGGGCGCAAGCAAGCGCCAGGTTGAGCAACAAAAGCAAGTGAAACGGCATGGCTGAAAGGTAACGCCGGTGCTGAGCCGGCTGGGGAGCTAAGTAGGAAGCGCGTAGCATCCAGGCGAACTTCATGAAAGCCAGCGGCGAAGCTGGTAAATTTGCCAGCTGTTTGCTTGCTGAACTCTTAACGCTGCATTTTCTGAAATCTTCCCTACTTACGTTGGCGGCCCTGCTGCTGGCGGGCCGCGCCCTCGGCCAGGGGGCCGTTACGCCCCCGGCTTCGGCCACGCCCGGCCCCGCCCAGGTACCCGCCGCTTCGGCCCAGGAGCCGGCCCACCAAGACCCGCCCGGCCCGGATGCCAACTGGACCGTCCATTTCCAGCAAACCCTTATTCAGCAGTGGCACAACGACCTGAGCCCCCGCTACGAGGGCGACCATAGCCTCGCGGCCCGCGAAAGCGCCAAGCTCTCGCTCACCACCACGGCCTTCATCGGGCGGCGCTTGTGGAAAGGCGCGGCCGTGTACTTCAACCCCGAAGTAGCGGGCGGCAGCGGCCTGAGCGGAGCCACTGGCATTGGCGGGGCACCCAACGGCGAAACCTTCCGCATTGGCGACCCCTCGCCGCAGGTGTACCTGGCGCGCCTTTACCTGCGCCAGCTATGGGCGCTGGGTAGCGCCGAAGAGCAGGACGAGGACGACCTCAACCAGCTCAAAGGCCGCCGCCCGGCTCGCTATCTGGCCCTGAACGTGGGCAAGTTCAGTATTGCCGACTACTTCGACCAAAACAGCTACTCGCACGACCCGCGCACCCAGTTCCTGAACTGGAGCCTGATGAGCGCCGGCGGCTGGGACTACCCCGCCAACGTGCGCGGCTACACCGTAGGTGCAGTGCTCGAATACGTGACCCCCACCCTGGCCCTGCGCGCCGGCCTCAGTTCGATGCCCACCGATGCCAACGGCCCCACCCTCGATTTCGAGTACGGCAAGGCCCAGGCCGTTACGGCCGAAATCACGAAGCCCTACAAGCTGCACGGCCACACTGGCACCGTGCGCCTGCTGGGCTTCCGCAATCAGGCCGCGATGGGTAGCTACAACTTGGCCACCCGCCAGCTCAGCTTCGTGGCCCCCAACGTAACCGACGCCCGCGCCGAAGGCCGCACCAAGTACGGTTTCGTGGTGAACGCCGAGCAGGAAATAAGCGCTGAAATCGGCCTGTTCGGGCGCTACAGCTACAACGACGGCCACAACGAAACATGGGCCTTCACCGAAATCGACCGCAGCCTGAGTGTGGGCGCGGTAAGCACCGGTGCCCGTTGGAAACGGCCCACCGACCGCCTCGGCCTGGCCTTCGTGGCTAACGGCCTCTCCGATGAGCACCGGGCCTACCTGGCGGCCGGCGGCTCGGGCTTTATCCTCGGCGATGGCCGCCTGGACTACGGCACCGAGTTTTTGGGCGAGCTGTACTACAGTATCGACTTTCCGCGCTACCACGCCGCGCTCACGCCCGATTATCAGCTCATTTTCAACCCAGGCTACAACACCAGCCGCCTGCCGGGGCCGGTGCATGTGGTGGCGTTGCGGGTGCATGTGGAGTTTTAGGTACCTTTACAGAGGTCACTGCTTCCTTCACTTATGGCTCCTATCACGCAGTTTTCGCAACTCGACCTGAGCAAAAGCTACACCTACGCCGACTACCTGACGTGGGAGTTTCCAGAATACGTGGAGATGATTGGTGGCCGGGTGCTGCCTTATATGCCCGGCCGCAGTTCAGCGCATCAGCAGTGCCTAGGCAACCTGATGGGGGCCGTGCATAAGGAATTGAAGCGGCGGCCGGAAAAAATGGTGCAGATTCCCTTCGATGTGCTCCCCACTTATAAAAATGGCCAGGCTGACAACCAACTTGGTACTGTAGTTCAGCCCGACCTGATTGTAGCAAGCGACCCAGCCATGATTCAGGAGCGGGGCTGTTTTGGCGCGCCGGATTGGGTGGTAGAAATTTTGTCGCCCGGCTTTACTGACCGCGACATCAGAATCAAGTTCCGCCTCTACGAAGAGAGTGGGGTGCGGGAGTATTGGCTGGTGTATCTGGGCTTGAATAACGTAGCCGTTTACCTGCTGGAAAACGGCCGGTACCAAGTGTCGGCCGAATACGCCAGGCCCAGCCCTATTCCCGTAGCCACGCTACCTGGCTTTGCAATAAAATGGACCGATATTTTTGCCGATGACTAAGTTAAATCTTGCTGCCCAGCTTTCTTCAAACACTATGAAAAAACTTCTACTTCCCCTCCTGCTCTTGGCAGCGCTGCCGCTGCGCCTCTGGGCCTGGGGCGTCGAGGGCCACCGCGCCATCGGCACCATTGCCGAGCATCACCTCACCAGCAAGGCCCGCCAGCAGGTAGCCACCCTGCTCGGCACCCAGACGCTGACGCTCGTGAGCACCCAGCCTGACGAGATGCGCTACCTGCCCGAGTACAAGGAAACCGCGCCCTGGCACTACGTGAACACGGCTCTGGGCCTGCCCCACGACCAATATATCCAGGCCGTGAAAGGCCAGACTGGCCCGAACGCCTACAACATTCTGCTCCAGAAAATTAAGGAGATGCGCGACCCCGCCCTCAGCCGCGAGAAGCGGGCCGAGGCGCTGATTTTTGTAGTCCACATTGTGGGCGACGTGCACCAGCCCATGCACACCGGCCGCGCCGAAGACAAAGGCGGCAACGACATCAAAATGACCTACCGGGGCAAGGACACCAACCTGCACAGCCTCTGGGACAGCGGCCTCATCGACTACCTGGGCCTCACCTACACCGAGATGGGCCAGCAGTATAGCGTCGCCGTGCCCGACCCCCTGCGCAAGCAGTGGCAAGCCAGCACCGACCCCGCCGAATGGCTCTTTGAGTCGTACACTAGCGCCACCCAGCTCTACGCCGAAGCCGCCCAAAACCCCAACCCCGATTTTCGCTACTTCCCCGCCCACTACGACCTCATGAAGCAGCGCATCGAGCAAGCCGGCGTACGCCTAGCGGCGGTGCTCAACGAGGCGTTCAAGTAGCGCGGACTCTGTGAGTCCGCGAAGTGCCAGCGTTGTTCAACCACTGTATTCGCGGACTCGCAGAGTCCGCGCTGCAGCCAAACGGCCCGCTGCTTCCTAGTGAAGCAGCGGGCCGTTTGGGTTGTAAGCTATTCAAGGCCAAGTGCTAGCACGCTCAGACTTTTGCGGAATAAAGAGCCAAAGTTACGCTAGTGTGAAGCCTGCTTCCTAAGTGCCGGGCTGACATAAAAAAAATTTAACCTGGCACCAGCGTCCGAAAAGCCGCTAAAACCCTGCTAGCGCGCAGAAATAATTTTCGATAAAAAACGCGAAAATTATTTTTTTGAAAAACATAACATTGCCTCCGAAAAAAGCGCTTGTAATTTTGTGTTGTGAACGCACTCAATCACTTGCTGATGGAGCGCGGGACGGCCCCGGCCGCCCTGCGAGATGGCCAGAAGGCCGTTTCTGCCGTTTTCCCTTCGGTTTCGTCTTCGTTGTTCTCGTTTCGCCGCCCCATTTAGTTGAGGCGGTTTTTTTGTGCCCGGCCGGCGCGTAAGGTTTAGGTTTTCACTGGTTTTTTCTCTCCTACAAACTTCCTTTTAACCCCCCTTATGGATACCAACACGCTCACCCCTACCGTGGCTGCGGCCACCCTCTCCTCCTCGGCCCCCCACGCTGGCAACCGCAACCTGAGCACCGACCCCAAGCGCATGGCCGTAATTAAGGTGTGGGACTCCATGATGCGCGGCGCCCGCAAGTACTGCGAAGAGCAGGGCTTCGTCACCATCCACAACATGCCCCACATTGTGGGTGTGACCGGCGCGTGCGAAAATACTGATACTCTCTTCACCCTCGACTGGTACGACGGCCGCAAGATGTTCCTGCCCCAGAGCAACCAACTCTACATCGAGATGCTGACCCAGGCCGTGGAAGGCGGCCGCGTATGCGGCGAAATTCAGAGCTTCCGCAAGGAACTGAAGGCCGACGGCCGCCGCCTGGCGCAATTCACCCTGTTTGAGATTGAGCACGTCGGTGACCTCGACGAGTTGCTGGGCCACCTGGCCGGCATCGTGCATACCGCTGCCCGCGAAGTGGCTGTTAAGTGCGCCAAGGAACTGGCCCTGTTTGGCCGCGACCCGCTCGACATCATCGACCTCACCTTCAAGCGCATGACCTACGCCGATGCCATCGAGCGGCTCAAGCCCGAGGGCTTCCCCAACCTCGTGTGGGGCGACGACCTGGGCGCGGAAGAAGAAAACCGCCTGACCGAGCTGGAGGGCCCGATTTTCATCACCCACTACCCCGCCGACATCAAGTTCTTCAACATGCGCAACAACGACGACGACCCCCGTGTGGTCAACTCGTCGGACCTGCTGCTGCCGCTGGCCGGCGAGAGTGCCGGCTCGGCCGAGCGCGAGTTTAACGGTGCCAAGCTTCGCCACAAACTGGAAACCAGTTCGATGCTGGAAGGTCTTATCCGCCAGGGCATGAAGCTGGAAGACTTCGAGTGGTACCTGAGCTTCCACGAAGAGCACAACGTGAAGCTGCACAGCGGCGCCGGCGTGGGCATGGCCCGCGTAGCCCAGTTCATCCTCGGCCAAACCGACATCCGCGAGTGCGTGCCCTTCCTCATCAACCGCGACAACGTTATCTAAGCAGCTGATTACGAAGCGCCCGGCCAAGCCGGGCGCTTTTGTTTTTACCTGGGTTGTAGCGCGGACTCTGTGAGTCCGCGAAGTGCTAGCGTTGTTCAACCATCCCATTCGCGGACTCGCAGAGTCCGCGCTACTTCATGCAAAAGCTCCTTTCCCGCGTAGCCCAGGCCAACTCCTTGCTGTGCGTGGGCCTCGACCCCACCGGCTCCGACGATGACGTGACGCGCCGCCTGCCGCAAGTCATTGCCGAAACTGCCCCCTACGCCGCCGCCTATAAGCCCAATCTGGCCTTCTTCCTGAGCCGCGAAAACGGCGTGCAGCTGCTGCGCCAGGTGGTGCGCAGCGTACCCGCCGGCATCCCGGTTATCTTGGACGGCAAGTTTGGCGACATCGCCAACACGGCCATGCACTACGCCCAGTTTGCCTACGACATAATCGGGGCCGATGCCGTGACCGTAAATGCTTACATGGGTGCCGACGCTGTGCTGCCTTTCGCCCGCCCCGACAAGTTCGTATTTGCCTTGGCGAAAACCTCGAACCAGTCGCCCGTACAAGACGCGCAGCTCCAGAGCGGCCAAGTCGTGAGCGACTTCACTGCCCAACTGCTGGCCGACCTCGACGCCACCCACGGCCACCAAAACATTGGCCTCGTGGCCGGCGCTACCGACGCGGCCGCCCTGGGCCGGTTGCGGCAGCTCTGTTCGCAGCAGTGGTTCCTGGTGCCCGGCATCGGCACGCAGGGCGGCGACCTGGCCGCCGTGCTTTCGGCCGGGCTAATGGCCGACGGCGGCGGGCTGCTCATAAACGCCTCGCGCGGCATCTGGCAGGCGGCCGATGCGGGCGCGGCGGCGCGGGCGCTACGAGAGCAGATAAACGAGCACCGGGTGGTGCTGGTGTAATATGTTTTTAAGGCGCGGCTGAATGGTTCTGGTAGTTGCCTCACCCCCTAGCCCCCTCTCCGAAGAGAGAGGGAACTAGTGTTCTGACAGCTTAATTTCGAGTGTTAATCCTTTAAAATAAAAGCTTGACTGTCTTTAATTTAGATGAAATTCAACGCTCGAAATTAAGCTGTCGGAGCACTATATTTAGCTATAAATTTTAGAAGCTAAAACTAGAAATTAGTTCCCCCTCTCTTCGGAGAGGGGGCTAGGGGGTGAGGCAACCGTGGAGGGCGACAGCCATACTAACTGACTATTTTCATGACCCAATCACTTACCCCCGACCTGCCCGCCGCCGAAGTTGCCGCCATTATCGAAGCGCAGCTACGCGAAGAAGGCGCGCTGCTGAGCGGGCACTTCAAGCTCTCGTCGGGGCTGCACTCCGATACCTACGTGCAGTGCGCCCGCTTCCTGCGCAAGCCGGGGCTGGCGGCGCCCGCCATGGCCGTGCTGGCCAGCCACTTGCGGGCGGCCGGGCTGGTGCCCGACGTGGTAGTGGGCCCGGCGATGGGCGGCGTGGTGGTGAGCTACGAGCTGGCCCGGCAGCTAGGGGTGCCATCGCTGTTTACGGAGCGCGATGCCAACGGCGAAATGACCCTGCGGCGCGGCTTCACGCTGAGCCCCGGCGAGCGGGTAGTCATTGCCGAAGACGTAGTTACGACTGGCAAAAGCACCCTGGAAGTAGCCCGTGTGCTAGCTGCAATGGGCGTCGAAGTGCTGGCCGTTGCCTCGTTAATTGACCGCACGGATGGGAATGCTGGACTGCCGTTCCCGAACTTTGCCCTGCTGCCGGTGCAGGCCGCCGTGTTTGCCACCGACGCGGTACCGGCTCATTTGGTCGGCATCCCGGCCGTGAAGCCCGGCAGCCGGCCGGATGTAACGACGAGCTAAAAAGACCGTCATGCTGAGCTTGCCGAAGCATCTCGCTCGTGTCATCAAACGATTGAGTTAGTCTGCGAGCAAGATGCTTCGGCAAACTCAGCATGATGTTCTTCTCTTCTGAAGCTATGAACGACCAACCTCAGCATTCCCTCCTCCTGACCCTGCAACCCGGCCGCCACGACGGCGACGGCCAGCGCGTAGCTGCCGATGCGGCCCGCCACCTCGGCCTGCACACCGGCCGGGTGCGCAGCGCGGCGCTCTACGCCGTGCGCTACCCTGGCCTGAGCGACGCGCAAGTGGCCGATTTCGGCGCCGCCTGCCTGCAAGACCCGGTGCTGCACACGCTGGCCGTGAATGAAACGGCCGCGCCAGCTGGCTACCAGAGCTACATCCTGGTAGCCAAAGGTCCCGGCGTAACTGACGACGAAGGTACCTCGGCCCAGAACGCGCTGAGCGACTTTCTAAACGAGCCCATCGACACCCGCACCCAGCATATTTTCTCGAAGCGGCTCTACTGGCTCGAACACGCGCTGCCCGCTGCCGACCTGCGCCGCCTGGCCGAAGAACTGCTAGGCAACAAGCTCATCAACCGCTTCGAGGTGGGCGCCGTAGCCGACGGCATCCGCGACTACACGCCGCGCCCCGGCGGCGGCGCCGACGCCCGCACCGAAACCGTGCGGCTGCTGGGCCTCAGCGACGAACAGCTGTTGCAGCTAAGCAAAGACAACGTGTACGCGCTCAACCTGCCCGAAATGCAAGCCATCCGCGACTACTTTGCCACCGACGCGGTGCGGGCGCAACGGGCCGGCCAGGGGCTGCCCGCCGACCCTACCGACTGCGAGTTGGAAATTCTGGCCCAAACCTGGTCGGAGCACTGCAAGCACAAGGAATTCAGCGCCGTTATCAAGTACAAAAACCACGAGACGGGCGCGGAGGAGGAAATAGACGGGCTGTTTAAAACCTACATCAAGGGCGCGACCAGCGAGGTCGATAGGCAGCTGCGGGCCAACGGCAACGACTGGCTCGTGAAGGTGTTTTCGGACAATGCGGGCGCGGTGCGCATCAACCCGGATTCGTTGTTCGTGTGGAAGGTGGAAACGCACAACTCGCCCTCGGCCATCGACCCCTACGGCGGGGCCATCACGGGCATTTTGGGCAACAACCGCGACCCGCTGGCTACCGGCATCGGCGGGGCGCGGCTGCTCTTCAATACCAACGTGCTGTGCTTCGGCAACCCCGACTACGACGGGCCGCTGCTGACGGGGCAGCTGCACCCGCGCCGCATTTTCGAGGGCGTGCGCAAGGGCATCGAGGACGGCGGCAACAAGTCGGGCGTACCCACCGTGAACGGCGCCATCGTGTTCGACGACCGCTACCGGGGCAAGCCGCTCGTGTACTGCGGCACCGGCGCCGTGCTGCCCATGCAACTGGCGGGTAAGGACAGCTGGGAAAAAGTGATTCTGCCCGGCGACCGCATCGTGATGGCCGGCGGCCGGGTGGGCAAGGACGGCATTCACGGGGCCACGTTCAGCAGCATCGAGCTGGACGAAGCGGCCCCGGCCACGGCCGTGCAAATCGGTTCGCCCATCACCCAGAAGCTGGCGATGGATTTCCTGCTGCTGGCTACCCGGCGCGGCCTGGTACGGTGCAGCACCGACAACGGCGCGGGCGGCCTCTCCTCCAGCATCGGGGAGCTGTCGCTCATCTCGGGTGGCGCGGTGGTAGAGCTGGAAAAAGTGCCCCTGAAGTATCCTGGCCTGCGCCCCTGGGAGATTTTCCTGAGCGAGTCGCAGGAGCGTTTCACCCTGGCCATCGCGCCCGAAAAGCTGGACGAATTGCTGGCCCTGGGCCGCGAAATGGAAGTGGAGCTAACCGACATCGGGTCCTTCTCCGACGCGGGCGTGCTCGACGTGCGCTTCGACAACCAGCCCATTGCCGGGCTCTCGCTGGCGTTTCTGCACGACGGGGTGCCGCGCAAAACCCTGCTGGCCGAATGGGTGAAACCCGCCGCCCACGAGCCGGCGCTGCCCGCCTTGCCGGACTACAACGAGGTGCTGCTGAAGCTGCTGGGCTCGCTCAATATCTGCTCGCGCGAGTCGGTAATCCGGCAGTACGACCACGAGGTGAAGGGCCGCACCATCGTGAAGCCGCTGATGGGCAGCACCGGGCAGGCCCCGCAGGACGCGGCCGTAGTGCGCTTCAACTTCGAGAGCTGGGAGGGCGTGGCCGTGAGCAACGGCATTCTGCCCCGAATGGGCGACCTGGACGCCTACCAGATGTCGGCCGGCTCGTTTGACGAGGCCGTGCGGCAGATTATTTCGGTGGGCGGGCGGCTGCCCAACCTCACGCCGGGCGACGGGATTTTCTGGTCGGTAAACGACAATTTCTGCGTGCCCGACTCGGTCTACGACCCCGCCATCAACCCCGACGGCAAGCAGAAACTGGCCAAGCTGGTGCAGATGTGCCAGGCCCTGCGCGATGCCTGCGCCGCCTACTGCATTCCGCTCACGAGCGGCAAGGATTCGATGAAAAACGACTTCAAGGCCGACGGCGTGAAAATATCGGTGCCCCCCACCGTGCTCTACTCCATGACGGCCAAAATCGAGGACGTGCGCCGGGTCGTGACTTCCGACTTCAAGCAGGCCGGCGACGTACTCTACCTGCTCGGCGAAACCTACGACGAACTAGGCGGCTCCGAGTTCTACCAGCTGTTTGGCGAGTTGGGCGCGAACGTGCCGAAAGTGAATTTCGCTACGGCCAAAGAGCTGTACACGCTGGTGGGCGAGGCCAACGAGCAGCAGCTCATCCGCAGCAGCCACGATTTGAGCGATGGCGGCTTGGCCGTGGCGCTGGCCGAATGCACCTTCGGCCACGACGGGCTGGGCGCTGACATAGATTTAGACCTTGGGGCGAATCCGGTAGGCAGGCTTTCCAGGCAAGCAATACTGTTTAGCGAGTCGCATTCCCGGTTTGTTGTGACTGTCGCCGACCAAGATACATGGGCCTTTGAGAGCATTATGGAAGAGCGAGCGTATTATCTTGGAGTGGTCACCAACGACGGGCGTCTGCGCATTCAGCATCAGGGAGAGATGTTAATAGACGCCGCCACCCGCGAGCTGCGCGCCGCCTGGACGAACGGCCCGGTAAACCGCACGATTGGGCCGGAAGTGGCTGCAACGTCACACCTTTAAAAGAAGAGGTTATGCTGTTCGCTCAAAAAGCTTTGTACGAATCGAAAAAGCAGTTTGCAGTTTGGGACTTTCTCATCAGTCATGGTCAACTGCTTCTCAGAGCAGATAAAATACGCGATAGCAGAGGGATTAATACGGACGTTATTTTTTCCGGGACTGCTTACATGCAACTGCCTACCTATCTGATGGGCGGTATTGCCATTCTTCAGGATACTAGTAGTAAACGTTTCGGGTACAAAACCATTGATGATGGCTTAGATAAAGGATACTACAATGTTTTTGAGATAAAGGCTGATGATACTAGCTATTATGTCGTTGCTGGAACCTTCGGAGTATTTGAGAATGAATTGCCATTCGGTAAAACAAGTTTAGGAGTTGCTCAAAACGAGGGCAGAAATAAGAAAATAGCAGGCAATGCTATTTGACAAGCCTACTAAAATGATAGAAACAGGGATTCAGCAACCAGCAACCACCAAAGCCCTCATCCTGACGGGCTTCGGCATCAACTGCGAGGAAGAGATGGCGGCGGCCTACCGGCTGGCCGGGGGCGCGCCCACCATCGTGCACCTCAACGAGGTGCTGCTCGGGCGGGTGAGCATCCACGACTTCGATATCCTCAACTTCCCCGGTGGCTTCTCCTTCGGCGACGACCTGGGCTCGGGCGTGGTGCTGGCCAACAAGCTGCGCTACCGCCAGACTGGTGCCGACGGCCGCACCCTGCTCGCTGATATCCGCGAGTTTGTGGCGGCCGGCAAGTTTGTGCTGGGCATCTGCAACGGCTTCCAGGTGCTGGTGAAGCTGGGGCTGCTGCCCAACCTGGGCGGCAGCTTTCAGCCCGAAGTAACGCTGACCCACAACGCCAGCAACCGCTACGAAAACCGCTGGGTGCGCCTGAAAGTGAACCCGTTGTCGAAAACGCCTTTTCTGCGCGGCCTCACTTCGTTTGAGGTGCCCGTGCGCCACGGCGAGGGCCGCCTGATAGTGCCTGATGTCGCTACGCGGGAGCACATCGTAGCGCTGGGTTTGAACTGCTTGACTTACGCCGATGGCGACGACCTGGAAACGGGAACGTACCCATTGAATCCGAATGGCGCTGACTTGAACTGCGCGGGCCTGACGGATACGACAGGACAGATTTTTGGGCTGATGCCGCACCCTGAGGCGTATTTGGCTGGCTGCAACCACCCCGACTGGGGGCGGCGCGGGCTGGCATATGAAGAGGGGGAGGGGCTGGCGATTTTTCGGAATATTGTGGAGTGGGTCGCCCTCCGTGGGGGAGCCCCCCCCCCCCCCCCCCCCCCAACGGGGGGGGGGCGGGCGAGGGGAGCAGAGCCCCAGGCCCGAGTTGTTGAGGCCACGGATTGTTTTGAAAAACCACCCGGCCCAGATTTTTAAAACACAGCGCCCCC
>JBPBPU010000036.1:0-53798 GCA_050954465.1 Janthinobacterium lividum | reverse complement strand
CGCGTGCTCACGCCGGCCGAGGCAATTGGCCAGAGCAACTACTTTTTCCACCGCTTTCATTCGTAAGCACTATGTTTCTGGAAACCGACGACACCCAGGTAGAGGTCATTATTGGCCGCCGCCAGTACCAGGATAGCACGTTCATGGCCAAGGCCCGCCTGGTGGATTTTAGCTTCAGCCTCAACCGCAAAGGCGAATGCTCGGTGCTGATTAACACGGAGGTGGTGCTCTGCTCGCTGCAGCTCGATGCCCCCGACGAGTGCGGCCCGGAGCTGGTAGACGCCAACTTCAAGCCCAAGCCCGTGCCGCTCGTGGCTGACAACAGCACCTTGGTGAGC
Organism: Janthinobacterium lividum; assembly: GCA_050954465.1. GTDB lineage: Bacteria > Bacteroidota > Bacteroidia > Cytophagales > Hymenobacteraceae > Hymenobacter. Next base: position 53,460 of record JBPBPU010000036.1, on the reverse strand, counting down.
GCTGATTTTTCGCGGCCCGATGGGCATGGGGAAATCGTGGGCGTGCGCTACGTGAACCCGGCCACTGATACGGACTGGCTGGCGCTGGTGAAGCGGTGCCAGGAATCCGACAACCAGTACGCGCTGCAAGGCAATTATTTCAAGGAGGTGGGGCGCAAGTACCCCGTTATCGTCTTGTCGATGGTGCGCGATTATATGCTCCAGGCCGTCAAAATGGGTAAATACGCATGATAGCCCTATCCCAGCCAGCGACTATCTGTGCCGCCTGCCTGGTGGGCGGGGCGCTGCTACTCATGCTCGGCTATGTAGGGTGGCAGGCTATTAAGAAAAGCGGCAGGCGGCAGCCGTAAAACCGTCCTACCTAGCGGCTCTTAAAAAAGCGAACATTGTAGACCACCGCACCAGGTGGCCTGTTTATGCTCGACTTACTTACTGCTAGCGCCTGGGCGCTGGAACCCCGCTACTACGGTATGGCCAAGGAGCGCATCCTGGCCCGGCTGGCCGAGGGCAAGCCGGCCCTGAGCCAGGCCGAAGCCGTGCCCCGCCGTTACCCGCACCAGGATAAAGCCGGCCTGCCTACCATGTGGAAGGCCGCCGGCGTGCCGGCGCTGCCGGCCCCAGGCTTGGGCGCGGCCCTGGCCGGCGCAATCATGGCCGGGCGGGGCGGCCGGCCGGGCGCTAAGGGGGTGGCCTCGGGCGCGACGGTAGCCGTGATTCCGGTGCAGGGCGCGATGCAGAAGCGCGGCGGAATGTGCTCGCAGGGCACTAAAGACCTGGTGGCGATGCTGGCGCAGGCCAACCAGGACCCCGAAATCTCGGCCGTGGTGCTCGACATCGACTCGCCCGGCGGGCAGGTCGATGGCACCGAGGAGTTTGCCCAGGCCATTGCCAGCTCGGCGAAGCCCGTGGTAGCCTTCATCGACGGGATGGGAGCTAGCGCCGCCTACTGGGTGGCCTCGCAGGCCAGCTCCATTTTTATTAATTCGGACTCGACGGCCTATGCCGGCTCGCTGGGGGTGCTCTGCATGAGCGTGAACCAGACGGCCTTTCTGGAAAAGAAGGGCTACCAGGTCGAGATTCTGCGCTCCAGCCGCGCCGTGGACAAGGCGCGGCTAAACTCCGTGGAGCCGCTCGACGACGAGCTGCGCGCCCAGGTCACGGCTGAATTAGACCAGGTCGCGGCCACCTTCATTTCCACCGTGCAGGCCGGCCGCGCCGGCAAGCTCTCGGCCAAAGAGGACGTGTTCACGGGCAAGGTCTACTCGGGGGCTGAGGCCCGGCGCGTGGGCCTGGTCGACGCCACCGGCTCGCTGCAGGACGCCATCAACGAGGCCGCCCGCCTGGCCGCTTAACTGCTTTTCCCTTCTTTCCCTCTTTTTCATGTTCACCAAACTCCGCGCCCTGCTCGGCCTCGATGACAAAGCCGACGTGTCGGCCATCACCGACGAGCAAATGACCCAGGCTGAGGCTACGATTGCCCAGCTCGAAACCGATAAGACAGCCGCCGAAGGCCGCGCCAGCACGGCCGAGGCCACGCTGGCCACTACCGCAACCTCCCTGGCCACGGCCGAAGGCAAGGTAGCCACGCTCGAAGCCTGGAAGAAGGAGCAGAAAGCGACTGACGGCCGCGAAGAGGACGAGAGCAACGCGCTCGACCAAGACCAGGCTGCGGCCCAGGAGCCCTGGGAGAAAGCCGCTGCCTCGGCCGTGGCCAGCGCCAAGCGCCGCGTGGGCGAGAAATAAGCCGTCTCGCGCACCTTTTTCATTTTTCACCTCAACCTGCGCACTACCAATTAGTTAGTATGTACACTCCCGTTGACTTTTCGGGCCTCGGCCCCAAGATTGCCAGCTACACGCTGCGCGAAGCCGAGCAGCTGCTCACCACCATCCTCATCACGGACCAGTCGTTCCTTAACTACATGGAACTCTACCCCGACGTGACCGACCAGCTGGCCCTGACCCAGATGTTCGTCTCTTCGGTGCTGCAGCCCGGTGGCAAGGATACCTTCGACCCCAAGGGCACGGTGGGCTTCAAGAACCGCATCGGCCAGGTGCGCGATTGCAAAATCGACTACACCCTGACGCCCACCATGATTAATGCCATGTGGAAGGGCTACCTCGGCCGCATTGCCAAGAGCAAGCGCGGCAGTGTGTACGATGTGCCCTTTCAGCAGTACATCATCGACAAGCTGGCGGAGAAGGCCAAGGAGGAGATGCACCTGGAGGCCGTGTTCAAGGGCGTCTACAACCACGACAAGAAGCAGGCAAACCGCGTGTTCGACGGCCTGCTGCCGCTGCTCTCCAAAGCGGGCGTGCTGGCTGCCAGCCAGATTTACGCCGGCGCGCCCATCACGCAGGCCAACGCCATCGACCAGCTCGAAGGCATTGCCGACAAGGTGCCCTCGCACCTCATCAACAAGGATTTGGTGATGCTGGTGGAGCCCACCGCCGCCAAGTTCTACAACCGCGACTACCGCGCCACCTACGGCACGAAGCAGGACTACCAGGGCTTCCAGCACACGATGCTCGACGGCACCAACATCACGATTGTGCCCGAGCCAGGCCTGGCCGACACGGGCGGCATCATCTGCACCCTGCGCAACAACCTGGTGTGGATGACCGGCCCCTTGGGCGGTGGCCCCAACTCGTTCATCGTGGAGAAGCACCAGCGCAACGTGGACATCATGGCCGACTTCCAGGCCGCCCCCGACCTGGCCATTGCCGAGTACGTGTGGGTGAACGACGCGGCCGTGACGAAGGGCGCGGCCCTGATTGCCGCCGAAGCTGCCGAGCCGGTCTAGTCTAGCGTGCCCCGGTAGCCGTCCGGCTGCCGGGGTATTTAGCCTGCATCACCCTTTTGCATCTCACAGCCTGGTACGTAGCCTTCATTCCGTCAATTCCTGCTTTATATGAAAAACCTGTTGCGCTTCGGCGCTATCCTGAGCGTGCTGCTGGTAGTGGCCTCGCTCTTCTTCCCGCACGAGGCGTCGGCCCTGGCCCACGCCATCTCCCCAGCGCACAGCACGGTTGTGCTGCATACGCTCAAAGGGGTAGCAGTGGGCCTGAGCTTCGGCTGCGTGCAGGTGCCGCTGGCGGCCATTGAACACGACGACTGCCCGAACCCGGGCGGTCTGACCGATTTGCACGTTATCCGTCGGCGCGACATCGACGTGTTTCCCGCCGTGGATGCGGATGGGGTCACCATCAGCACGGCCCTCGTGCCCAAGACGGGCAAGAAGTTCGTGCCCTGGGAGTTTGCCCAGGATACGGGCGAGGTCACGCATAAATCCAGCGGAGACGCTGGCAACCAGAGCATCGCCCACGAGCTAAGCGTGTACGTGCCCCGAGGCGCGGCCGCGACGGATGCCGTGATTCAGTCGGCGCTCAACGGCGACTTCGTAGTGGCCGGCCGCGACAGCAACGGCAACATGCGCCTCTGCGGCGACGAGCGCCGGGGCGTCAAATTCGAGCACGACTACAAGTCGGGCAAAAAGGGCAACGACAAGAACGGAACCGACTTCAAGTTCTCAGGCGAGGGCTTTACCCACGTGCCCTTCTACTACACGGCCGCCCTGCCGGTATAAAGGGCCACTGGCTCGTTTCTCTCACTTTTTAGTAGCCTTATACGATGCTGACTAAATTCAAACTGGTAAATACGGAGGGCCTGAAGGGGCTGTATTACAAAGGCCGCCTGGTGCCGTTCGATAAAATCGACGACACGCTGGCCCAGGAGCTGGTGGGCAAGACCCACGTGCTCGAGCGCCTGGCGGCTGCGCCCCCGACCGGCGGCGCGGCCGATGAGCCGGCCGCTCTGGAAGGCACTGGCAAGAAAGCCAAGTAGCGCCTGCCCCAGCCACGAAAATGCCCCGCCTCTGACCAGGTGGGGCATTTTCGTTTCTATCTTTGCCCCGCGATTACCTCTTACCACTTCTTGCCTAAACGCCCTCGGCCGTGCCCTCTGGAACCGGCCGGGGGAGCGTATGGGTGCAAGTCCCCTGTTTCTCGGCGTTTAGGCGTTTGAGGTAATCGCAGCGACTCTCTCGGCTTTCCTTGCCGCACGCTGCCTATGGCTACTGATGCCCGCTTTCGGCTTTCGCCGCTGCCTGAGGTAGCGGCTTTTTTGGTGGAGCGCGCCCAGGGCCACGAGCCGCTGCAAGACGCCATTGTGGATGAGGAGGTAGATGCTGAGGTGGTGCTGGAGGCGCTGCGGATGCTGCTCGATACCTGGCTGGAAGAGGGGCGGGAGTTGCACTACCAGGTAGACCAGTTCACGGAGCCCTATACGTGGCTGGCGATAAGCGACCACCTGGAGGCCGTGCAAACCTTCCGCGACCTGCTCTGATTGCGTCCTATTAGCCCCTGAGGCATTCGGGTAGCTTTGATTTCAATCAACCTGAAATCCAAGCAATGGAACCCAACGAGGACATACTCCGCTGGCTCGAAGCCGGCGAGGCGGCCGACTACCGCGCCGGCGTGCTGCTGCTGCAAGACCACAGCCGCAACCGGGGCCTGGTCAACAACCTGCTCAAAAAGGAGTCGGCCACCAACCGCGAGAAGCTCACCTACGAGCTGGTAAAAATCGGCTGTGGGCACCGCATGGAGGACGTGAGCGAGGTGCTCAATCACTTCGCCCAGGCCACGCAGGGCGCTCTCGCCAGTCCCGTGCAGCAAGTGGCCAGCGTACTCACCGGCCAGGACTTTCCCGCGCAGCCCGAGCCCGAGCGCGTACCCGAGCAGCTGCGGCCCCAGGTGGACGAGCTGACGCAGCTCATGAGCAAGCTCTATAACCAGCGTGTTCAGCTCAGCAACAGCCTGGCCGACCTGCCGGCCGCCGAGGGCCCCCGGGTAGTAGGTGAAATCCTGAGTTTGCAAAACCAGTACAACGCCCTGGCCGAGAAGCGCCGGCGCGTACTCGGTGGCGAGCCGCTGCCAGCTGAGCAGCCCGCACCTGGTGCCGAGCCGCCCGCCGCTGAAGCCGCGCCAGTGGCCCCGACCGTGGATAAGGCCGACTTGCTGCAGCGCCGGCAAAACCTGCGCTCCAACATCAGCAAGGGCAAGAAGCGGGCGGCCGAGGCGAAGACGGAGGCCAAGCAGAGCGAGTACGCGCAGAAGGTGGCCCAGTGGGAAGTAGAGTTGCAAACCGTAGACATGCAGCTGGCGCTGCCCCAGGCGTAATGGCAGAAACTATCACCTGGCGGCCGGAGCGCCGCCGCCTCGACCAACTCACGCCGCTCGAAAACAACCCCTTCGGCAAGATCACCCAGGAAAAGCGCCACCGCCTGGAAAAGAAGCTGCTGGAGCTGGGCGTATTTGAGGCGGCCACGCTCGATACCAACAGCGTGTTGCTCACCTTCAACAAGCGCCACAACCTGCTGCTGGGCCTCTACGGCCCCGGCTACGAGGTAAACGTGCTCGTGCCCGACCGGGAGCTGCCGGTAGACGTGCGCAAGCAAATCATTCTGGCCTCGAACGTGAACGAGGGCGAGTGGGTCGAGGAGATTCTGCGCGAGCAGTACGCCGACGTGCTCGCCGACGTGGGCCTGAGCCTGGCCGCGATGGACGCGTTGGTAGAAGAGGCCGGGGCGGCCGGCAAGCTGGCCCCGCCGGAGTACCCCATCGTGGCCGAGTTTTCAGAGAAGTACGAGGCGTTCATAATCGTGTGCCGCAACGAGATTGACGCCAACAACGTGCGCGAGCTGCTGGGCGTGGACAAGCGCCAGAGCTACAAGAGCCAGGAGGTGGGGCTGACCCACGTCATCGACGCCAAAGAATTCGCCGAGCGATGCAAGAAGTCCAAATAGTCATTCCCTCGCACAAGCGGGCCGGGCGTATTCTCACGCTCGGCCTGCTGCCCTCGGCCATCGTGTGCGTGCCCGAGAGCCAGGCGGCCGAGTACCGGGCGGCGCATCCGGGCGTAGAGCTGGTGCTACACCCCGACAGCGTGGTGGGCCTGGCTGCCAAGCGCAACTGGATGTACTCTCACTTCGGCGATTTGCTCATGCTCGACGACGACATCACCGACTTTCGGCGCATGTACCTGCCGGCCGGCGAGCCGGTGAGCATCGACGAGCGCCGGGCGCGGGCCCTCATCCAAGAAACGGCGTACTGCGCCCGCGCGGCCGGGGCGTACCTGTGGGGCTTCAACTCGAACCCCAACCCCACCATGTACAAGACGCTCAACCCGATTGCCCTCACGGGTTACGTCACGGGCTGCGCCACGGGGCTGCTGGCCGGCTCCAAGCTCTGGTACAACTCGCAGATTATCTGCAACGAGGACTACTGGATTTCGTGCCTGAACGCCTATCACCACCGCCTTATTTACAAGGATATGCGCTTCGGCTTTATCCAGAAGGATACGTTCGTGGGGCAGGGCGGCCTGGCCGAGTTCCGCAACCTCGACGCTGAGCGCCAGGACTTCGAGCTACTGCGCCAGTGCTTCGGGGAGGTCATTCAGGAGAAGCGCGACAGCAAGCTGGCCAAGCGCAAGCATCAATTTCAGAAAACAATGAAGCTGCCGTTTTAGCGATGAAAATTATTCAACCAGGCCGCAGCCAGCAGGGATGGGCCAAAGAGTACACGTGTACCGGCAAGGGTAACAAGGGTGGCGGCTGTGGGGCTGTGCTGCTAGTAGAGTACGCCGACCTGCGACGAACTGTAATGTCTTTTTGTGGCCGGGATACTGACTATTTCCCCACCTTCCGCTGCCCCAGCTGCGGAGTGCTCACCGATATTCCGGCTGAAGACGTACCGGGGCCGCTGAGCGACTTGCCCCACGGCTCGGGCAAGTCGGCCGAGTGGGTGAAGGACGCCAGCGATAAGTGATTTTGGAAAACGATGAAGCTGCCGTTCTAATGAATCACCTTCCAGGTTGCATCGACCTTGCGGCTGCCCAAGCAGGTTGCTGCCTAGATAAGGTAGAGTTTTACAGAGCTAAAAGCCAAGCCAGGTACCGCAACCAAGCTGCGGATAATTACCAAGCCTGGGCTGAGCATTGGGCAAATATCGAAGAGCTGCTACGTGAGTTGGCTAGGCTTCGTAATGCCTGCAAACGGTCTAACATAAATACGAACTGGTGAAACTTGAAAAGCCCCTGGTGACTGACACCAGGGGCTTTTTACTGCCCTTTTGACTGTGGATAAATAACTCGTTTTTCTTTCAAAAAAGGTTGTTAAAATTAGCGTAAACCGTTCTGTATGAAGAACTTTACACTATCAAATCACCCACTTAACAACCTCACCATGAGTACCCAAGTAGCCACCCCCGCCAAACGCAAAGCCCGCCGCATCGCCGGCTTCGTCGCCCCCACCGAAACGCCCCAGGTAATCGCTGAGGCACCCGCTGCCGTCGTGGAGCCCACCCCGGCCCCCGTCGTGGCAGTAGTAGTGGTAGAACCCACCCCCGCGCCGGTGGCCCCGGCTCCCCAGCCCGTGCGCTCGGCCACGCTCGACCTTATCCTGAATACGCCGGTGCCGGCCAGCACCCGCACCTACTCGCCCCTGAGCCACCTCGACCTGATAACGTCGGTGAAGGAGCAGCTCGACAAGCGCGGCCTGGTCGTCAAAGACGAGCGTTACAGCGAGAATCGCAAGGGCCAGCAGCTGTTTGGCCACATCACGGTGCAGGGCCTCAACGGCGAGCAGGATATGTGCCTGGGCTTCCGCAACTCCTACGACAAGAGCATGCAGGTGGGCGTAGTTGGCGGCTCCCGCGTGATTGTGTGCTCGAACATGATGTTTGCCGGCGACTTCAAGGCCCTGCAAATGCACCAGGGCAACGTGGTGCAGGAGCTAAACACGATGCTCGGCAAGGCCGCCGACCGGCTCGAAGAGCACTACCGCAAGTTGCAGCTCGACAGCGAGAAGCTCAAGCAGGTGGAAGTCAACCCCCGCCTGATTCACGAAATCCTGGGCGAGCTATTCTACTCCGAGGCCGTCGTGACCGAGGCGCAGCTGCGCATCATACGCGGCGAGTTAAAGGAGCAGGCCAACTTCGGCGACGGCACGCTGTGGGACATCTATAACCACACCACGGAGGCGCTCAAGACCACGCCCAGCGGCCTGATAATCGGCCGGCACATCGAGGCGCACCAGTTCTACATGCAGCGCGCCTAATTCCCTCACACTAAACCGGGTAACCTGAGCCTGCGGCCGCTACCGGCCGCAGGCCTGGCTACGCCTTTGCCTTAACCCTATGAGTAAGTACGATTTAAGAACCGCCAAGGGCCACGACTTCTTTGAAGTGTCGAGCGCCTTTCAAAAGTGCATCCGGCGCGGGCTGGAAGAGGAGGCCATGTATTGGGCCGTGGAGCTGTTCAACTCCAACTACGGGGAGTACATCTGGAAGCGGCTGCGCATCATGGCCAGCGAGGACGTAGGCCTGGCCCTGCCCGGCATTGTGGCCGAAGTGCAGGCGCTCTACCAGCACTACAAGTTGCAGGCGGCCAAGAAGGAGGATAAGAACCAGCCCGAGCGCCTGTTTCTCACCCACGCCGTGCTGCTGCTCTGCCGCGCCCCCAAGTCGCGCCTCGTGGACTGGGTGCTCATTGCTCAGTGGCGGCTCCACGAGCACGTGCACCTGCCTATCCCCGATTTTGCCTTCGACAAGCACAACGAAGCGGGGCGGCGGCAGGGGCGGGGCTGGAAGCACTTTTTTGAGGAGGGCAGCCACCTCGAGAACCTGGCCGACGTGCCCGGCGAAGCCGAGGCCCGACTCAAGGCCATGAGTGCCATCAGCAGCCCCGAGCCGGGACTATTTGACCTCGACGGCAATGCCCAGGGGTGACCAGAAGGCTCGCGTGATAGCGAAGCGGCAGCTAAGTGAGCCCGGCTACTACGCCTTCGCGTCGGTAGTCGGGCAGCAGCGGCACTTCAACGTGCTCACGGCCCGGCTGCTGGCCGCCTGCGGGCTGGAGCCGCTGCGCCTGCTCGATGCCGTTTCGCAGCCCGCCCCGCCCGACCTGCTCGAGGAGCAATTGCTGGAGTGGATAATCCAGGAGTGCGAGTGCCCGATGACGTTGCTACGCACCTACGTAGGCGTGGGCGGCGAGCAGCCGGACGGTAGCCGCTCGGGCCGCATCGCGGCCGGCCTGCGCAGCACCAGCGAGGCGAGCCTGCGGCGCTGGGGCGATAAGAACCACCTCAGCCCGCCGCTGCTGCGCCGCTACACCTCGGCCGAGGGGCTACCGCTCGACACCCAGGCCGAACTGCTGAGCAGTGACCACGACGGCGAGCCGCTGGCCCCCGATGAGCTGTGGGACTTCATTGTGGCGCACCCGGGCGGTCAGCACACCTACCAGCCCCAGAGCTACGGGCACCGCCTGGCTGAGTCGTTCCGGCGTGTAGCGGGTTTCCGCCTCAACTGGGACTACGCCACCACCCTGCTGGGGCTGATGCAGTGGCCCAGCGAAACCGGCGAGGCCGCCGCGCCCGACGACGACGACGAGTGCCCCTTTTAACTTTTTATCCATCGAATCCCGGCCCTAGCGCCGGGATTCTTACTTTCTACCAAGTTGCAAACCCTGCGCTACTACAAGCCTTTCGTAAAATCAATCGAGCAGCTGGGCCGCCGTCACGGCGTGGAGCGCGTCTTCGGCGACTTCCTGACCCTGGCCACATGCGCGCTGCACCCGCAGACCCTGGCCCACCCTGGCCACGACCACGACCCGGCCAACGAAGCGGAGTACCTGGCCGTGAGCAAGAGCTACGAGCGCCCCGAGCTGGATGGCATCGCGGAGCTGCTGGGCCTGGTGCTGGTGCAAGCCCGCGAGCAGCCCTTCACAGACCTGCTGGGCGAGTTCTTTACCGAGCACGTGACCAGGGGCCACAACGGGCAATTCTTCACGCCCGACAGCATTTGCAGCCTCATGGCCCGCCTTACGGCCGGCGACGAGCCGCCCACTGGCAAAACCGTGTACGACCCGGCGTGCGGCTCAGGCCGCATGGTGCTGGGCTTTGCCGAGGACGCGCCCCGCAACACCTTCTTTGCCGGCGATGTGGACGTGCGCTGTGCGCGCATGACGGCGATTAACTTTTTTGCCAATAAGCTGACCGGCGAAGTGGCCCACATGAACGCCTTGAGCCTGGAATGCTGGCGGGGCTGGCACGTGAACGGCAGCCGAGGCGGCATTCAGCCCGTGGCTTCGGCCCAGGTTGTGCAGGCCGGCCGGCCCCGGCAGCACGAGGCGCTGCCACCACCTCGACCGCAACCCGCCCCGCCGCCGCCCTCGCTGCTGGCCGCTCCGGTGCGGCCGGCAACTGCCCCAGGGGCGCAGCTGGGGCTATTCTAACGACGAAGCCCGGCCGGCAATTGCCGGTCGGGCTTCTAGCAAATCACCCTTTGGGCATCTCACCTCCCAAAGAGAACTCAAAGGTACAGGGACTGTGGATAAATACTTGGTTTTCAGGCTAAAAAACGTTGCTAAAATTTCTGTAAATCGTTCTGTATGAAGAACTTTACAGTATCAAATCACCCTCTCACCAATCCCATTTTTTATGTTTGCTCACCCCATCGACCGGGCCGCCATCGACTTCGTGCAAGTCCTGATTCGCCCCGAATACGGCGTACGCGTGCTCTGCCGCCGCCGCGACCTCTCGGCCATGCCCGCCGACTACTACAGCACGTGTTCGGTAATGGAGCGCGGCTACTGCTACAGCTTCTGGCTGTGCGAGGGCTGCCCGCAGCTGCTCATTCGCGTGGAGGGCCTGGGCGTGTTCGAGGCCGCCTACGAGGACGAGTGGCCCCTCGTGCTGGCTATCGGCTTGCAGCAATACCCCTTAGCCGCCTAGTTTCTCTTATCACCCTTTCATCTCACACCACCATGGCAACCGCTCATAAATCCCGCAAACTCACCATCGAACGCCGCTACCGCGCCGGCAAGTGGGGCGTACTCACTCAAACCGCCGCGATACTGCTCAAGGGCAAGTGGCTCGAAGCGGCCGGCTTCACGGCTGGCGACCAGGTGCATATCCACGTAGCGGAAGGCCAGCTGACGCTCAGCACCGTCGCGTAATTGCGTCCTACAGGCACCCAGGGCGGGGTTGCACCTTGAAGGTGTAACCCCGCTTTTTATGAAAAGACTCGGCACCCCCGACAAGTTGGACAAGTACAGGGCGCACCTCGTGGATGGAGGCGACCTTAGAGAGGACGAGCTGGAAATGCTGGCCCGCTACCGCAAGGCCCACGGGCTGCTCTGCCTAGGCTTCGGCCGGGGCCAAGTCATTGCTACCCTGGAGAAAGAGTACGAGCTGAGCCAGCCGCAGCTTTACGCCATCGTGCGCGAGAGCATCAAGCTCTACGGCAGTATCGAGGAGGTCGATAAAAAGGGCCAGCGCGTGATTTCGCACGAGAACTACAAGCTGCTGGCCAACCTGGCCCGCAAGAACGGCGACATCGGGGCCGCGATTCGTGCCCAGGAAAACGCCGATAAGCTGCTAGGGCTCTTTGAGGCCGAGAAAACGGCCCTCGACCCGAGAGCCTTCCTCATACCGGTGCCCATGGAGTTCAGCACCGACCCGGCGGTACTGCGCGAGCAGGAAACGCAGGATATTGACTTTGAAGAAGTTGAGGGAGAGGAGGGCGGCGATGCCTTCTAAGCAAGCCCGGCGCATCTACGTCAACGACAAGCAGCGCCAGTTTTTGAGTGCCCGGCAAAAGCGCCGCACCTACGTGGGGGGCCGGGGCTCGGGCAAAACCACCGTGGCCGGCCACCAGACCCGGCTGGAGATGAATTACCTGCCCCGGGCCAAATTCTTTCTGGCGGGCCTCACCTACACCCAGCTGCTGAGCGTGACGGTGCCGGCGATGGAAGGCGCCTGGCAAGCCCACGGGCTGCGCGAGTACGACCAGAAAACCGGGTTTGGGCACTACGTGAAGGGCAAGCGCCCGCCGGCCGACTGGATTAAGCCCCACCAGGCCCCGAGCAATTACGAAAACGTGATTACGTTTCTCAACGGCTACACGCTGCAACTGCTGAGCATGGACCGACCGGAAACGGCGCGGGGTGGCAACTACGATGGTGGGCACATCGACGAGTCGGCGCTCATCAAGCAGGAGCACGTCAATAAGATTCTGCGCCCCATGATTCGGGGCAACATCTACCGCTTCTCGCACTACCTGCACCAGACCTTTTGCGACTACACTTCCGTGCCTTGGCTGCCGAGTGGGCAATGGGTATTCAGCACGGAGGAGCTGGCCAAGACGGAGCCGGAGGGGTATATGTTCCTCGAATCCACGGCCTACGATAACCTCGACGTACTAGGCCAGAAGTACCTGCGCGATTTGCAAAACGGCATGACGCCCCTCGAATGGGACGTGGAGGTGATGAATAAGCGCCTCACCAAGCTGCCCAACTCCTTCTATCCCAGCTTCTCGGAGGAGCGCCACGGCGTCTGGAAAACCTACACCTACACCACCGACGAGCAGACCGGGCTTATCACCTACCTTGATAACGACCGCGACCCGTCCCGTCCCCTGGAGTTGAGTTTCGACTTCAACGCCGCCTTCACCTCCCTCATTCTGTGCCAGGAGCACGGGCAGGAGTTTCGCGTGCTGGATGCGCTCTGGGTCAAGCAGAGCGAAACCAACGTGCTCGATGCGCTTACTACCAAGTTCTGCGACGAGTACGAAAGCCACGGCAAGAAGCAGCTGCTTATCTACGGCGACCGCAACGGCAACAACAAGCAGGCGAATAGTGACCTGACCTACTACCAACAGATACAGAAGGCCCTGGCCGCCCGGGGCTGGACGTCTACGCTCATGGTGCAGGGCCTCGACCCCGACCACCGGCTCAAGCACGTGGCCATTAACCAGCTGCTGGCCGAGGGCAACCCGCGCCTGCCGCTGGTGCGCATCAACCGCAACAAGTGCAAGTTCCTCATCATTAGTATCCAGCAGTCCCCCATCCTGCCCGATTGGAAAAAGGATAAGCGCAGCGAGAAGCAGGTCATTGCCCAGGAGCGGGCCACCCACCTCTCGGACTGCTTCGATAACATCGTCTACCGCAAGTACGGCCACCTCTTCGGCCAGGAGCAGACCCCTTACCAGGTGTACTTCTTAGGTAGAGAGTAGGCAAGCAGTAGCCCCTACTTACTATCCAGTGGCAATTGCCACTCATAAAGTGCCCTGGCAGCAACGCCAGGGCACTTTTTTGTGCCCGGCCGGCCCCCAGCCCCCGTTCATATATTCCCTCAAAATTGCCGGTTTGGCAATTGCCAAACGCTAAAGGGCGCGCACGGCCGCGTCCGTCGCGCAATAAAAAAGCGACTTACGGCCGGGCGTTCTGCTTGATTGTGGGCTAGTTAGGGCGAAAAGACGCAATAATTTATTTTCGTCCTACGCGCCGGCCGGCAAAAACGGCAATTTGAGTCCATGCAACGGATTCACATTCGCACGGTGCTGGCTGAAATCGACTTGCCCGGCCCCCAGGGGCAGGCGCGGGCCTTCTCACTGGCCTACTTCAAAACCAACGGCAGCAAGGGCCAAAAGGCCACCGTGCGCAAGGGCGGCCTCTCGGGCGGCGCGGCCGGAGGTAGCGGCAAGTTTGGCTACAAAGTCAAGGAGAAGGGCACGCTTCAGCTCATCAACTGCCAGAACGAGCAAGCCTTTGCGGTGAAAATCTGCCTGCTCACGCACTACAACGGCCAACGCATTCAGCACGGATAATGACACGCGACATCAAAGACTTAGGGGGCGGCTTGTTCATTCTGCCCGGCGCCCGCGCCCTGGTGGAACTCACCAGCAGCGACAAGGCCCAGGACGTGAATTTCGGGGGCTTGCCGCTCAGCAGCGGCGGCGGCCTCAAGATTGCGCCCTGGGGCGCGGACAACTTGCAGCCGCAGAAGATGCTGGAGCTGATTTACAACAATCACCTCAAGCCGCAGCTCATCACCACGGCCCGCGATTTTCTGCTGGGCAGCCGGCTGGGTGTGTTTTCGCGCAAAGTAGTAGCCGGCAAGCTGGTGGTAGAGCCGGTTATCGACTCCGAGATGGAGGACTGGTACGAGAGCATCGACGGCGACGCCACCCTGCGCTCGCTGGCCTACAACCTCGAAGGCTTCGCCAACTACTTCGCCGCCTTCTCGCTCGACTCGGGCAAGTACGTGGAAAGCATCCAGAGCTTCGACTGCACCCAGGCCCGCGCCCTGGTCTGCACCACGCCCCGGCCCGAGAAGTACGCCCTGCACCACGACTGGCGCAACTTCCGCGCCGACCAGGCGAAGATTTTGCCGGCCTACGACCGGCTCAATCCCACCAAGTTCGGCGAGTTTATCCTGCATGGCCGGGACTGGACGCCGGGCCAGAAGTACTACGACTGCCCGCCCTGGTTCGGCACCCGCAAGTGGACGGAGGTGAGCAACAAGATTCCCCGCTTTCATAGCTCGGGGCTCGATAACGGCTACAACCTCAAGTACCACATCCGCATCCCGCTGGATTATTTCAACCAGTTCGACACGCCGGAGGCCAAGAAAAAGGCCGAGCAGGACCTGATGGCCAACATGAACGAGATGCTGGCCGGCACCGAGAACGCCGACAAGGCTTTCGTGAGCAAGTACGGGGTGGATGCCACCGGCAAGGCCATGCCGGGCTGGGAAATCGTGCCCATCGAAAACAAGATGAGCGACAAGGCCTACGAGTCGGTGAACCAGCAGGCCAACATTGCCCACACCAGCGGCCACGGCATCGACCCGAGCCTGGCCGGCATCGATACGGGCTCCAAGCTCGGCGGCTCGGGCAGCGAGAAGCGCATCAGCTACCAGCTGCACATCGCCGTGCGCACCCCGGTGAAGCGCAAAATCCTGCTCGAAACCTTCAAGGCGGCCCACAAAATCATGGGCTTCGACCCGGCCCACCAGTTCGGCTTCGAGGACATCGACATCACCACCATTGCCGAAAACCCCACGGGGCAGCAGAAGACGGCCAATAAATCCATGTAAGGCAATGCTATTCAATACAGTAGAAGAATTAAAGGAGAGCCTGACATCGGTGCATAAAAACCGCTCGGAGGGCCTGCTCGGCTTCGTCGGCCTGGCTGAAACCCTGCACCTGGTGCCGGTGCTCGGGGAGGGGCTTGTGGAGCAGTTGGGCAGCCTGCCCGGCACGGCCTCGGCGCACCTGCTGGCCCTGCGCGAGCGTTTCCGCCCCGCGCTGGCCTTCTACACGGTGCTCGAAGCGGCCCCGTTTCTGTCCTTGAGCGTCACGGATTTGGGCCTCACCGAGCAGAGCACCGGCGGCGGGGGTGGGCAAGGGGCGGGTGCCGCCCCCGCCCGTCAGTGGGTGTACAACAGCTTCGTGGAAGCCGCTGCGGCGGCGGCCGACAAGCTGCTCGATGTGGCCCTGGCCTGGCTCGATGCTCACGCGGCCGACTACGCCCAGGAGCTGGCCTCCAGCGAGTACCGCTCCCGTAAGCGCCTGCTCCTTTCCACCGCCGCGCAGCTGGGCGAGTACGTGGCCACGGCCGGCAGCCGGCGCTTCTTTCTGGCCCTGCTGCCCACCCTGCGCCAGGTGGAGAATTTCGAGTTGAGTGACCTGCTCGGCGAGCAGCTGCTCGAAGACCTGCGCGATGGGCTGGCCAGCGGCCTGGCTCCCGCGCCCGACACGCAGAAACTGCTGAGCCTGGTGCGGCCGGTACTCGCCCATCGGGCGCTCGCCCAGGGCGTGCTCAACCTGAACGTGGCCCTGACGGGCACCACTCTGCGCCTGCTGAGTGACAACGAGGCCGTGCGCCAGCGCCAGGCGGCTAGCCCCGAGGCGGTGTCGGCCCTGAGCCAGCAGGCCACGGCCAGCGCCGACCGCTACCAGGCCCGCCTCGTGGCCTGGCTCGATGCGCAGCGCCCGGCGACCGCGCCCGCGCAGGCGGCTGAATTAGTGGACAATTCCAACTCATCCTCTTTCTGGGTTTAGCTATGCTGCGCTTCTACATTTCCGTGCAACTCATCGAACTGGTGGCCGTGACGCTGGCCGGGCTGAGCAGCTTCGTGGAAACCCACATCTGGTCGCCGGCCTACACCTACTACCTGCTGCTGGTGCTGGTGGTGCTCGACGTGCTCACCAACAACCTGCTCCAGAAGCTACCCCTGCGACCCCGGCAGCTGGCCTGGCGCCTGGTGGGCTACACGGCCGTGCTGGCCTTCGCCCACGGTTTCGGCGAGCACGAGAAGGGTCTCTTTTTTCTCACGCAGCTGGTGCTGGCTCCCTTCGTGCTCATTCACCTGCGCCGGCTCATCATCGCCTTCGGCAAGCTCGGCCTGGTCGATAGTGACGTGGCCGACTTGCTGCAGCGGCGCATCACTCGTAACGCCGAGCGCGAGGAGTCGCCAGCGGAAACCCCCACGCCCCCGGTATCCGCTGAACCCGTCGCCGCCGCCTGATGCTCACCTTTCGCCTCGACGGCCGCCCGCACCAGGTGCCCGGCAGCTGGGCCGAGCTGACGGCTGCGCAGCTGCTGGCCGCCGCCCCGCACCTCGCGCACGACTCGGCCGCGGCGCGCCTCGCGGTGCTGCGGGCCTGGTGCCCGCTCTTGCGCGATAAGGACGTGCGCCGGCTCACGCCCGACCAGCTCTGGGACGTGCTCAGCCTGCCGGGCTGGGCCTGGAGCCAGGACATGGACACGCAGGCCGTGCGCGAGTTCACGCACCGCTCGCGCACCTACCGCCTGCCCGAGCCGCAGCTCACGGATGCCGTGGCCATTGAGTACGCGATGGCGGCGGTCTTCTTTCACCAGTTCGCCCGCCCGCAGCGGCCCCAGGCCCAGGCTCTCGACCAGCTCGTGGCCTCGCTCTGCCGCCCCGTGCGTCCTGACCTAGTCCAACTAAGCCAGGACCCGGCCTGGGACGGGCAAACCCGGGAGCGCTACAACGCCAAGCTTGCCGAGGCCCGCGCCCTGGAGCTAGCCGACGCGCCGCTGGGGGTGAAAATCGTGGTGCTGCACCGCTTTCTGGGTGCCCAGCGCTTCATTCACCGCGCCTACAAAGACCTGTTTAAGAAGGTCGAGCCGCCGAGTGGCCCCGCTGCCCAGGCCCCGCGCCCGGCCGGCGACGGCACGGAGTTGCTGGAATTGCTCGCTGACCTGGCCGAGCGCGGCCTCTACGGCACTTATGAGCAGGTCGCGCATACCTCGCTGCACACCGTTTTGTTCAACCTGGCCAAACAGGCCCGTCGCCGGCGCGAAGCCGAGAAATAGGAACCCTATGCACCTTTCCGAAGCGGGCTTAGCCCTGATTAAGCGCGAAGAGCTATTTCGCGCCACCTGGTACCGCTGCCCGGCCGGCCGCCCCACCATCGGCTACGGCCACGTGATTCAGGCCGGCGAGCAGCCTTACTACACCGCCTACCTGAGCGAGGCCCAGGCCAGCGAGTTGCTGCGCCAGGACGTGGAGAAAAACTACGGGGCCCACGTGGCCGCCCGCCTGCACCGCGACGTGAGCCAGCACCAGTTTGATGCGCTGGTGAGCCTCTGCTACAACATCGGTACGGGCGGCTTCGATGCCTCGAGCGTGCTGGCCCTGGCCAACGCCGGCAGCACGTCGGCCGCCGCCATCCAGCAAGCCTTCGGGCTCTGGAACAAAGTCACTAATCCTGTCACCAAAATCAAGCAGGTATCGGCCGGCCTCGTGGCCCGCCGCGCCCGCGAGGCCGCCCTTTACCTCTCCTAACCACATGGAACAGAAACTACTCGCCGCCTGGTACGGCTTTTTGAGTGGCGTGCTGCTGGCCGCCCTCGCCCTGGTAACGGCCTTGAGCCTGAGCGGCTGCGCGGCCGGCCGCCCCGTTTCGTCGGCCGATGCCGCCCCGGTGCTGGTAGACTCAGCCCAGGTGCAGCGCCTGGATTCGCTGGCGCTACGCCTGGCCCTGCCTGACCTCTCGGGCCTGCCCCCGTATCTGGTGCCGGCCCCGGCCGGCTCCAGCGCCCGCCAGCGCCGGCAGTGGCAGCGGGCGCAGACGCGCAACCTGGCCCGCGCCGGCGTGCTGCCCACCAAAATCAAGAACAGCAGCGTGGCCACCGCCCCGGGCGCGGTGGCCATTACCCGGCCCGCCTCGGCCGTGGCCATGGGGGCCAGTACCGCGACCGATGCCCGCAAGGCCGGTACCCGGGGCGGGGCGGCCGCCGTGGGGCCGGGCGCGGTGGCTACTGCTACCAGTAGCAAGGGGCCGCCCTGGTGGGTGTACCTGGTCGTGGCCGTGCTCGGGGCCGTGGGCTGGGAGTTGTTCTCGGCCAACGTAGCCCCGGTGCGGGCGCTGCTGCGCTGGCGACTGAGTTAACGTATAAGATAAGCCCTTGCTCCCTTCGGAGTGAGGGCTTTTTCGTCCTACGCCCCGGCGGCTACATCGGCCATCTTGGAGCATGGCTGACTACCAAGATGAGTTTAAGCGCATCCTCGACGAGGAAGTGAGCGACTACGCCGCCCGCGCCTTGCAGCTGCTGGCCCAGGCCATCCAGGCCAAGGGGCTGGTGCTCACCGAGGAGCTGCTGCACTCGCTCCGCACGCAGGTGGTGCAGGCCACGGCCCAGCACGTGGCCGGCATGGGCGTGCTCTTCGAGCAGTACGGCCGCATCCGCGACATGAAGGGCATCAGCCGCACGAAGGCCCCACCGATTGCCGAAATCGAGGAATACGTCAAGAAAGTGGGCGTGAGCCACTTTTCCTACGTGCCGGGCTACAAGTACGGGCAGTTTCCGCTGGCCTCGTCCACGGCCATCAACCGCATTGCCTGGGGCCTGGCCCGCGCCCGGCTGCGCGACCAGGCCCAGGTGCGGCCCAAGTCGTGGTTCAGCAAAACCTTTTACTCCAGTATCAACCGCTTCATCGACGCGGTGACCACCCGCTACCTGGCGGCCACCGGCACGCACCTGGCGGCCAGTATCAAAATCTAACGCATTATGGGACAAGTAAGACAGGACAACGTCCAGATAAAGCTCGAAATCGACGGCTCGCAGTCGCGCACCGAACTCGACAACCTCACCCGCAAGGCCCAGGTGCTGCAGGACGGGTTGAAGGGCCTCAAAAAGGGCTCCGAAGAGTACGTAGCGGCTAACAAGGAGCTAAGCCAGGTCAACGCCCGCATGAAGGAATTGCGGGACGACATCGGGCTTACCTCGCTCACCACCGGGCAGCTGCGCACGATGGCCGGCCAGCTCAACCGCGAACTCGCGCAGCTCACGCCCAACACGGCCTCCTTTGCCAGCAAGGCCCAGGAGCTAGCCAACGTCGAAGCCCGGCTCGCGCAGGTGCGTAGCGAGGCGAAGGGCGTGAAAGACGAGATGGGCAGCGCCGGCGGCGGGGTGGGGGAGTTCGTGAAAAAGGCAGCCGGCTTTGCCGGGATTCAGCTGGGGGTCGAGGCCGTCGTGGGCACGGTGAAGGACATCGGGAAGGAGATTTTCAACACCACGGCCAAGTTCGAAACCTTCGAGGCGGTGCTCACCACGGCCCTGGGCGACAAGTCGGCTGCGCAGTACGCCATGAGTCAGATTGCCGACCTAGCGGCCAAAACGCCGTTCTCGGTGGATGAGCTAACGGCGAGTTACGTCAAGTTCGTCAACCGGGGCATCGTGCCCAGTACGGCCGAGATGCAGAAACTGGCCGACGTGGCCGCGAGCCAGGGCAAGAGCTTCGACCAACTCACGGAGGCCGTGCTCGATGCCGGCACCGGGGAATTCGAGCGCCTGAAGGAATTCGGCATCCAGGCCAGCAAGTCCGGTGACCAGGTCTCGCTCAGCTTTAAGGGCGTCACCAAAACGGTAGAAAATACCCCTACGGCTATCAATGCCGCGCTCGTGGGCTTCGGGGAGCTGAACGGCGTGATGGGCTCGACAGATAAGATTTCCAAAACGCTCGAGGGGCAGACCTCCAACCTGGGCGATACGGTAGACCAGCTGGAGGTACAGATTGGAAAAGGGCTGCGGCCGGCCTTCGTGCTGCTGCTCACAGCGGCCGGGCAGTTTCTGGATTTCTTAAAAAACGCGAAAGGGCCTCTCAGCGCGTTCATCAATTACTTCATCGACCTCTACAACAACTCGTTGCTGGTGCGCGTGGGCGTGCAGAGCATCGTAGTGGGGTTTCAGAATGCGTACTCCATCATCAAGAACACGCTCGGCTTCCTGATAGCTGACCTAGTGGCAGCGGGGAAGGTGGTAAAGGGGGTATTTACCCTGGACTTTGATTTGATTAAGGAGGGGTATGCAGACGGAGCGCAGGCCCTGGTAGCGGCAGTGAAGAAAACGGGCTCAGAGGTTGGGGAAAACTTCAAAAACGGGCTGGTACGCGCCGCCAGTACCGATAAGGTGGCGCTGCTGGGCGTGTCGGATGCGGACGCGAAAGCGGCCGCTGACTCCTACGACAAGGCTGCGGAGCGGGTAGGGGCGGCTGCCAAGCAAAAAGCGGCGACTGATGCGGCTAAAAAGCTGAGCCTGGAGGCGCTAAAAGACCGGGAGGCTAACATCCGTGCGGCCCTGGCCCTGGTTGCCACTGGCTCAGCCGAGGAGCTGCGCCTTAAAAAGCTGGAAGTAGCCGCTAAGCGCGACATCGAACTGGCCGATGCGAAGAAAACAGCGGCGGAGCGTAAAGTCATTCAGGCCGACGCGACGGCCGCCCTGCGCAAGCTCAACGAGGACTACCAGAAAAAGCAAACCGAGCAGGCCAAAAAAACGGCCGCTGAGCAGGCCGAGGTAGCCCAGAAAATTGCCAACCTCAAGGCGGCCCTGCTCACGGACGAAACCGAGAAGCGCATTGGGCAACTCATCGCGGCGGCCGACAAGGAGAAAGCCCAGGCCAAGGGCACGGCCGAGCAAATCGCTGAGCAGCGCCGACTCATCCTGGACAAGCTGGCCGTGGACATCGAGGCCGAGCAGGTGAAGCAGCGGCAAAAGCAGGGGGAGGCCGCGTTGGAAATCGAGAAGATGGGCAACGCCCTGCTCAAAAACGAGTGGGAGCGCCGGGCAGCTGAGTTGCAAACGGCGGCCAAAGCCGAGCAGCTAAAAATCCTCGATACGGACGCCCAGGGAGCCGAGAAACGCCGGCTGATTGAGGCGAAGTTGCAGCAGGATTTAGTGGCGCTGGCAAAGGAGCGGGTAGCGAACGAGCAGGAAATCAACGACCGCATCTTGGCCATCGACGACAGTATTGCCATGCAGCGTATTCAGAAGAAAAAGCAGCAGGCTGGGCTATTCAGCAAGCAGGGGGAGGAAGCAGCTCAGGAAGAGGAAGACCTCAAAAAAAGGCAGCTTGCTGAGCAGTTGGAGTTGGATTTAGCGAACGAAAACCTGACTAGCAATGAGAAGTTAGCCCTAATTCGCAAGTATCACGCTGACGTAAAGCAGGTGGAGCAGGAGCACAAGGAATGGTCGGAGATGAATGAGAAGGAAAAGTTTGAGTACATCGCGGGCCTTGCTAGTCAAGCGGTTCAGGTACTGGCGGACTTCTCTAAAATGGGCACGGACAAGGAGTTAGCGCAGCTTGATAAAGGTAAAAAAGCTAAACTCGCTAATTTAGAGGCGGAGTATAAAGCGGGCGCAATCAGCAAGGAAAAGTACGAAGCCAGCAAAGCGAGCATTGAGGCGAACTATGACGAGAAAACCCGCCAAATCAAGAAAGAGGCAGCTGAAAAAGAAAAGGAATACAACATTGCCCAGGCGGTTATTCAAACTGCCCTTTCCATTGTAAAAGCTTCGCCAACCGTACCACTCATGGTTGCGGCGGCTATTACGGGCGCAGCCAGTGTTGCCAAAATCATTGCCACCCCCATTCCCGAATTCGAGCAGGGTGGCTTCTTTGGCCGCATCGGCCAGGGCATTAAGCACTACGCCCGAGGCGGGCGCCTCAATGCCAAAGCCGGCGTGGCCGACGTGGGCCAGCGCCACAGCGGCGGCGGCATCCGCATGGTAGACGGGGCCACGGGCGAGCACCTGGGCGAGTGGGAGCGGGGCGAGGCGTACATGATTCTCTCCCGCGACACCTACGCCAACAACAAGCACCTGGTCGATGAACTGATTGATACGAGCCTCTACCGGGGCGGGGCACCGGTGCGCCAGCAGCCGGGCTTCTACGAGGATGGGGGCACCTTCGCCGGCTCGTCGGCCGCGCCCCCGGCTGCCGGCACCCGGGCCGAGAGCCAGGAACTGGTGCAGCTGCTACGCGAAACCCGCGACGCGGTGCGCTCGCTGCCCAGCCGCCAATACATCGCCTGGGAGCCCGATGACACGGCCACGCTCGAGCAGCTGCTGGAGGAGCGCGGAGCTGACCGCCGACAGGCGGAAATCCGGTAGGGCTTGCCACCCTTTTTGCCACCCTTTTCTGTTTAGACAATAAAAAAGGCCATTTCCGTGCTGGAAATGGCCTTTTTGCAAACGATAAGCGGTCTGGACGGGACTCGAACCCGCGACCTCCGCCGTGACAGGGCGGCATTCTAACCAACTGAACTACCAAACCGTTTGCCGGGGCGAAATCCGCTATCGTTTTCCGCTTTGGTGCTGCAAAGGTAGGGCGAAAAAAAACAGCCTTGCAAATTTCATCCCGAAAAAATGCGTGGAAAGAAGAGAACAGGCAGCTTGGAGGTTGTTTTTCAGGCTGATTGTTTTTCGATGGGCCGCCCAACCGGTTTGGTTTTACCTTTGCAGGGCGCACAGTCAAGCTAGAATTCAGGAGTTCAACTTCGCTACGGATTACTGCTTGTGCTATTATCCCCCCAGCTACTACCGACCCTCCATGCTCTTAGATTTCGAACAACCTATTGTCGCCCTCGAAGGCAAGCTTCAGGAAATGCAAAAGCTCGCTGCCGACAGCGACGTGGAGGTGGGGGCGGCCGTGGCAGCGCTGGAAAAGCGCATCAAAGACCTTAAAAAAGAAACCTACGCCAACCTTACTCGCTGGCAGCGGGTGCAGCTCTCGCGCCATCCCGAGCGGCCCTATACCCTCGATTACATCGCCGGGATGGCCGAGAAATTCGTGGAGCTGCATGGCGACCGCACCGTAGCCGACGACAAGGCCATGGTGGGCGGCTTGGGCGAAATCGACGGACAACCGGTCATGTTTATTGGCCAGCAGAAGGGACACAACACCAAGCAGCGGCAGTTTCGCAACTTCGGCATGCCTAACCCCGAGGGATACCGCAAGGCCCTGCGCCTGATGAAGCTGGCCGAGAAGTTCAACGTGCCCATCGTCACTCTCATCGACACGCCGGGCGCCTTTCCGGGCCTGGAGGCCGAGGAACGAGGGCAAGGTGAGGCTATTGCTCGTAATCTCAAGGAAATGTTTATGCTGAAGGTGCCGGTTATTTGCGTCATCATCGGCGAAGGGGCCAGTGGCGGGGCCCTGGGCATCGCCATCGGCGACCGGGTGCTGATGCTGGAAAATACCTGGTACTCGGTGATTTCGCCGGAGTCGTGTAGCAGTATTTTGTGGCGCTCCTGGGACTACAAAGAGCAGGCTGCTGAGGCCCTCAAGCTCACGGCCACCGATATGCAGAAGGCTGGCTTGGTCGATGGCATCATCAAGGAGCCGCTGGGTGGAGCGCACACCGATGCGCCGAAAATGATTGAAACGCTGAAAAAGACGCTGCTCAAGACGCTGAAAGAACTGGCTGCGGTGCCCGTTGCGGAGCGCATTTCGCAGCGCATCGACAAGTTTTCGGCGATGGGCGTGGTGGTAGAATAACTGATGACTACTTGTCATTGCGAGCAAAGCGAAGCAATCGCACCCGAATAAATCGTGCTGATGCGATTGCTTCGCTTTGCTCGCAATGACAGACGATTTTACTGCTTGCTTCCATGAAAATCCATTCCCTGGATACCGGCCTCTTCAAGCTCGATGGCGGCGCTATGTTTGGCGTGGTGCCGCGCAGCCTGTGGCAGAAACTGAACCCGCCCGATGCCAATAATATGTGCACCTGGGCCATGCGCTGCCTGCTCATTGAGGATGGTAACCAGCTGGTGCTCATCGACAATGGGATAGGGGAGAAGCAGGATGCAAAATTCCGGGGCCACTTTTACCTCCATGGCGACGACACGCTGGAAAAGTCGCTGCAAAAGCTGGGCTTCACCAGCGCCGATATCACCGATGTGCTGCTCACGCACCTGCACTTCGACCACTGCGGTGGCTCGGTGGTGCGCCGGCCCGATGGTGCGCTGCAAACGGCCTTCGCCAATGCCACCTACTGGAGCAACGAGGCCCACTGGCACTGGGCCACGCACCCCAACGCCCGCGAAAAAGCCAGCTTCCTGCACGAAAATATCCTGCCCATTCAGGAGAGCGGTCAACTGAAATTTATCGACCCCGCGGCCGGGGTGCCGGCGGCGCTGCCGCAGTTCAGCGAGATGATTTTTGCCGACGGCCACACCGAGAAAATGATGGTGCCGGTGCTGCAGTACCGGGGCCGCACCCTAGCCTACATGGCCGACCTGCTGCCCAGCACCGCGCACATTCCGCTGCCCTACGTGATGAGCTACGACGTACGCCCACTACTGACTATGAGCGAGAAAGAAGTTGTGCTGCGCCGCGCCGCCGAAGAGAACTGGGTGCTGCTGCTCGAACACGACCCGGTGAATGAGGCCTGCACCGTTCAGCTCACCGATAAAGGGGTGCGCCTGAATGAAACGCTGCGCATCAGCGACTTGTAACATTACCCCCTTATGAATACTCCCGCCAGCACTTCACTAAGCGTAGCCTTCTCGGGGGGGGGAGCGCGAGGCATTGCGCACCTGGGCGTGCTGGCGGCTCTCGATGAGCTGGAGCTACCCATCGGGCGGCTGGCGGGGACTAGCTCGGGGGCTATTGCGGGCACGTTTTACGCGGCCGGCTTGCCGCCCCGCGAAATTTTGCGGCTGCTGCTGGGCACTAACATTACGCGCCTCACGCGCCCCGTATTCAGCCGGCACGGGCTGCTGGGGCTCGAAGCCGTAGAGCAATTGCTGGCCCGGCACCTGGGCCCGGCCCTTACTTTCGCCGATTTGCGCCTGCCGCTCACGCTTGTGGCCACCGACCTGAGCGCAGGCGAGTCGGTGTACTTCAGCGAGGGGCTGTTGCTGCCGCCGCTGCTGGCCTCGTCGGCGGTGCCCATTCTCTACCGGCCGGTGCAGTACCAGGGCCGCCTGCTCGTAGATGGCGGCCTGCTCAACAACCTGCCCGTGGAGCCGCTGCTGGGGCACGGCCGCCCCGTAGTGGGCGTGCACTGCAACCCCATCAACCCCGAAGCCCGGCTGCCTACTCTGCGCCGAGTGGTAGAGCGCACCCTGCACCTGGCCATTAATGCCAATACGGCCAGCCGTAAGGCGCTGTGCGACTTGCTCTTAGAGCCGCCCGCCCTACACCAGTACCGCCCGCTCGACTACCGCAAGGCCGAGGAATTATTTGAGGTGGGCTACTGCTATACCCTGGGCCGGGCTGCCGAGCTGCGCCGCGTAGCTCAGCAGTAGCGCGGCCATTGGCCTAGCTTTGGCTTTTATTTCTCTGCCCTTTTACTATGGCTGCCCGCAAAACCTCTACGTTCTGGTACTATGTTGCTAAAGCCATTTTTGGCGTGGCCGGCTGGAAGCAAACCGGCCAGGTTCCGCCCGAAATCAAAAAAAGTATGATGATTGCGGCCCCGCACACCAGCAACTGGGACCTCATCATGGCTCGCGCTGCCTTCTACATCATGGACGTGGACGTGCGCTTCACCGTGAAAAGCGAGTGGACCGAAAACCCCGTGCTGGGCTGGCTGGTGAAAGCCATTGGGGCGCTGCCCGTGAACCGCAGCAAAAACAACAGCCTTGTGGATGGCATGGTGCAACTCTTCAACGAGTACGATGAGCTAGTCATTCTTATCACCCCCGAAGGCACCCGCGCCTACCAGCCCAAATGGCGCAAAGGCTTCTACTTCGCCGCCCTGGGGGCCGGGGTGCCCATCATCTTGGGCTTTCTCGACTATGGGAAAAAGGAGGCAGGCGTAGGCCCGGTGTTCTGGCCCACTGGCGACTACGAGAAAGACGTGGAAGAAATAAAAGCTTTTTACCGCACCAAAAAAGGCCGTTTCCCGGCGCTGGGAGTACGGTGAGTCAATTAATAATGAGTAATGAACAAGGAGTAATTGACCACCTGAACTCAATTACTCCTTGTTCATTACTCATTATTAATTGAATTTCAGTCCTGCGTGAGCGCATAGGCCACTAAATTAGCTCCCATACGCAGGGCGGCGTCGTGCACGGCGGGGGTGTCTTCGGGGTAGGTGCCTACGTCTTCCCAGCCGTTGCCGAGGTCGCATTCGTAGGTGTAGAAGCACACTAGGCGGCCTTTATATACCAGGCCGAAGCCTTGCGGGCGCTTGCCATCGTGCTCGTGTACTTTGGGCAAGCCCTTGGGAAACTGGTACTTCTGGTGGTAGATGGGATGCGAGAAGGGTAGCTCCACAAATTCCAGCTCGGGGAATACCTTTTTCATTTCGGGGCGAATAAACTTATCCAGCCCATAATTATCGTCGATGTGCAGGAAGCCGCCGCCTAGCAGGTAGCGACGCAGGTTCTGGGCTTCAGCAGGGCTGAAACTCACGTTGCCATGCCCGGTCATGTGCAGGAAGGGGTAGGTGAGCAGCTCCGGCTGGTCTAGCTCCACGGTGGCCTCATCGGGCGCAATGTTAGTTTTCAGGCTCTGGTTGCAGAAGCTGATGAGGTTGGGCAGGCTGGTTTTGTTGGCATACCAGTCGCCCCCGCCGCCGTAGTGCAGCTTGGCAATGTGGTAGCTGGGGGCCGTGGGTGGGGGCGTAGCGGCGGTGCTGAACAGGAGGGTGGCGGCGAGGAAAAGGTTACGAAGCATCTTGGGGCGCGGGGAGATTCTACCGCAACGGGGTAAGGAGTTTGGAAAGTTCGGTGGCTGAGCATATGCACTGTTTAGTAGCTTGCGCATCGGGAGCAGCCAGTAGTGCGGCTATGACTCACTAAATCTAAGAAAGATGGGCTTCTGGAATTTTTTTACAACCAAGCGGCCAAAAATACAGGATAGTTTTTTTGGTGAACTGACTTTTATAGAGGGGAAAGAGCCGCACCAAAGCTTTTTCGAAGGATGGCGTCATTTTAAACCCATTGCGAAAGAGATTGAGGTTAATGTTGCTGGCGAATTGAACGAGCCCACGCGGCAGCAGCAGAAAGAATTTTTGATTGGGTGGAAAATAATTACTGGCGTCTGCTGAAACAAATAGAGCCATTTGTGAAACGGGAGTTCAGCAAATGGGAACCGGATTTTCATATACAAAGCTTCACCGCAGAGTTCGAGCCGCTTTTCCTTAGTATTCCGTTCTGCAGCCGAAGCCCTATCGAATAGGAGATTTCGTTTGAAAGCAAAGGAGGTGCTTATAGCTACCTGGTAACTATAGAGATGGTTGGCGAGCAGCCCAAAAGTATTGAGGTAAGCTGCTAATTACAAGATAGCCATAATCTTAGGTCGCCTCATAGGCTAGGCCCTACATGCCGACTCCGTCGCCAACGAGTTAGCTTCCGGCTAGCCGATGCTTCACATCCCCGCCATGCCCCACGCTGCCCTATGCCACTTTCTGCAAAGCACCGGCCTCATCACGCCAACCCAGGCCGAGGAAATCGCGGCCAGCTTCGCGCCCAAAACCCTGCGCAAAAACGAGTTTCTGCTGCAAGCGGGCCACATCAGCGACGACTACTTATTTCTGGACCAGGGGTTTATGCGGGCTTTTGCCTACGATACGGAAGGTAACGACCTAACAACGAGCTTCTACGCGGCCGGGCAGGTGGTGTTGGAAGTGGCCTCGTTCTTCACCCGCACCCCCGCGCAGGAGTCCATCCAGGCCCTCACCGACTGCGCTGGCTGGAGCCTCAGCTACCAGCAGCTCAATGCCTTGTTTCACGCCCGGCCCGAGTTTCGGGAGTTTGGGCGGGGGGTGCTGGTGCGAGGCTACGCCGCCCTCAAAACCCGGATGCTGGCTACCATCACCGAGCCGGCTGCCGTGCGCTACGCGCACCTGCTGCAAGCCAGCCCCGAACTATTCCAACACGCGCCGCTGAAAACGGTGGCTTCATACCTGGGCATTACCGACACTTCCTTGAGCCGGCTGCGTAAGGAAGCGGCCAGAAACTAGCGGAGAGTTATTATTTCCTGCCATTTGGCAAGTGGTGGCGGGTGGTGGCGCTGGTTCCTTTGCCGGGCACTTCAGCCCCCGCTTATGGAAACCGTTCCCGCCTACCTCGGCCTCGCTTTTGGCCTGCTTACTGCTGTTACTATAGGGGTGTTTTACGTGGCTGCCCGGCACTCGTGGCGTACTCTGCTGGTGCTGCTGGGTTGGCTGCTGTTCCAGGCCGGGCTGGGGCTGCGTGGGTTCTATCTGGTTACTACGGGCGGGCCGCCCCGGTTTCCATTGCTCCTGCTCCCGTCGCTAGTGGTTATTACCGGGCTGCTGCTCACGCAGCCCGGCCGCCACTATCTGGCGGGCCTGCGCCCCGGTGTGCTCACGCTGCTGCACACTGTGCGCGTGCCCGTAGAGCTGGTGCTGCTGGCGTTGTTCCGGCACCATGCCATTCCGCAATTAATGACGTTTGAGGGCCGCAACTGGGACATCTTGGTGGGGCTGACTGCTCCGCTTGTCTACTACCTGGCTTTCCGGCGCAAGGTGCTGGGAAATAAAGCATTGCTACTTTGGAACCTGGTGAGCCTCGGCTCGCTGCTCAATATTGTAGTCAATGCCATACTCTCGGCCCCAACACCTTTTCAGCGCTTTGCTTTCGAGCAACCTAATGTGGCCATTCTGCATTTTCCTTTTCTGTGGCTGCCTGCGGGCGTGGTGCCGCTGGTGCTGCTGGCGCACGTAGCTGTAATCGCGCAGTTGGTGCGTAGCAAAGGTGTAGCGCATAGCTAAATCAACAGCTACGAGCGGGATATACCCTTATTCAGTGCTTTATTGCGGTGGTATATCTAATTCCCACTCGCCCATGACTACCGGTAAAGACCTCATTGACCTCGGCCTCCGCTCGGGCAAATGGTTTAAAGAAGCCCTGGAGCACATCAACGCCCATCACCTCGAAGGCGCCGAAATGCTCGCCTACCTCGATACCGTGAAGCCGCCCGCCACGCTGCCGCTGCTGCCCGCGCCGGTGCCGTTTTACCAGAATATCAGCGCCGACACGGCCGTGGAGCAGGATAATATCGACTACGTGCGCAAGTCGATGGACCTGCTCATGCGCACGCCCACAGTGGTTACGGGCGCGATTATGCCCGATGCCTGCCCGGCTGGCCCACTAGGCACTATTCCGGTGGGCGGCGTGGTCGTCACGCGCAACGCTATTCACCCCGGCATGCACTCGGCCGACATCTGCTGCTCGGTGATGCTCACCAACCTGGGCAAAACCGACCCCAAAACCGTGCTCGACGTGGCCCAGCAAGTCACGCACTTCGGGCCGGGCGGCCGCCCCGCAGAGCGGCAGTACGAGCTGCCCGCCGACCTCTTGGCTGAGTTTCGGGAAAACCCGTTTCTCAACGCCGAAAAAAGCCTCAGCATGGCCCGCGAGCACTTGGGTACCCAGGGCGACGGCAACCACTTTCTCTACGTGGGCGTGTCGCGCAACACAGGCGACACCATGCTTGTGACGCACCACGGCTCGCGCGGAGTAGGGGCGATGCTCTACAAAAACGGGATGCGTGTGGCTGAGCGATTCCGCCAACAGATTTCGCCCGACACTGCCCCCGCCAATGCCTGGCTGCCCACCACCGAGCCCGAAGGTGAAAGCTACTGGCAGGCCCTGCAAACCGTGCGCAAGTGGACCAAGCTCAACCACCTCTGCCTGCACGACGATATTGCCCGGCGGCTGCAAGTGCCCGTGGCGCAGCGCTACTGGAACGAGCACAACTTCGTGTTTAAAGCCGGCGACCTCTACTACCACGCCAAAGGCGCCACCCCGCTCGACCCGCAGTTTATGCCCGACATCACCGGCCCGCGCATCATTCCGCTCAATATGGCCCAGCCGATTCTGATTGTGGAGGGTGCCACCACCGAAAACAACCTGGGTTTCGCGCCCCACGGCGCAGGCCGCAACCTGAGCCGCACCCGCCACAAATACAGCAAAGGCAGCCAGACGAAAGAAGAGATTTTCGCTGAAGAAACTCAGGGTATCGACGCCCGATTTTTCTTCAATGAAATTGACATTTCGGAACTGCCCAGCGCCTACAAAAACGCCGAAGAAGTAAAGCGCCAGATTGTGGAATTCAAGCTGGCCCACACCATCGACGAAATCCACCCTTACGGCTGCATCATGGCCGGCGACTGGGAGCAGCACGCACCCTGGCGCGTGAAAAAGCGGCAGGATAAAAAAGCTACTGAATAACTATAAAACGGAACCGAAGGTCGGCGTAGCCAGTAGCACTCCGTTTATTTATCGTTCATAAACGAAGTGCCACTGGCTACGCCGACCTTCGGTTCCGTTTTATATTCCCTCTGATTTGTAAATAACCCTGACCCATGGCTCAAATAAAAAATCTCGATGGCCTGACCGTTGCTGAAGTAAATCAGGAACTGCAAAATGGCGGCAAATTCGTAATTTTTCAATACTGCATATCGATTCTCGTAATGACGTTTCGCCGGGGTAGCGATATTTATTTTATTAAAGCCGGCGAGTCGGCCGCCAAGCACAGCTGGCAGTATAGCTTGCTGACGTTTCTCCTGGGCTGGTGGGGTATTCCCTGGGGGCCTATTTACAGCATCGGCTCACTTTACACCAACTTATCGGGCGGCAAGGATGTGACGCAGGAGGTGCTGGCTTCGATGAGACGGCAGTAGGCCAATCTGGCTTTTAACACCCGCAGCAATGGGATTTTGGAGCTTTTTATTTAGTAGCAAGCGAATCAGGACAGCCGACGAGTTCTTCGGCGAAATGCTGTTTATGAATTTTGCGCCAGATTTCTCCAAGAGTTATTTTGAATGCCGGAGGTACTTTAAGCCCAGCGCAATGATTATCGACTTAACTATTGATGCGCAACTTAGTGGCTCGCTACAACCGCAGAAAGAGTTTTTTCAACTGCTGGAAAATAATTACC
Organism: Janthinobacterium lividum; assembly: GCA_050954465.1. Taxonomy (GTDB): domain Bacteria; phylum Bacteroidota; class Bacteroidia; order Cytophagales; family Hymenobacteraceae; genus Hymenobacter. The sequence goes on along the minus strand of JBPBPU010000036.1, from coordinate 22,453 downwards.
CTCTTTTGGTAGCTAAAATTTCTCCACTTATCGAGGCAGAATTTTCTGCCTGGATGTCTTGGCCATTAATTAAAGATTTTGAGCGGGAATTTGAACCCGTTGGCCTCAGCATACCCGACTGCAAACAACAGCCGATAAGGTGGAAAATTAATTTTGATACGCCCCACGATTTAAACCACATGGTCACGGTAGTGATGATTGATTTCGAGCCGCAATACGTCCGAATAGATGGCTGAAGACCTGACCGCTACCGGCACAGCTGCGCCGTAAACACGGCCGCTAACGCGGCCGTTTCCGTGCGCAGCCGCGAGGCACCCAGCGTTACTGGCCGGATGCCCCGGCTTAGCGCCAGCGCTATTTCGGTGGAGGTGAAATCGCCTTCCGGCCCGATGAGCACGCAGCAGCGGGGCGCGGCGGCTACTACCTGCGCCAGGGCGGTGCGCTCGCCGGCTTCCAGGTGGGCAATGAAGGTGGCGGCGGGGTCGGTTTCCGGAATAAACTTTTCGAAATCGACCAACTCATCCAACTGCGGCAGCCACGCTTGGCCACTCTGCTTGAGGGCGCTGATGGCTATTTTTTCCAGGCGCTCCAGCTTTAGCTCGCGGCGCTCGGAGCGGGCGCAGCGCAGGAAGCTCAGGCGCTCGATGCCGACTTCCACAGCTTTTTCGACTAGCCACTCCATGCGGTCGAGGTTTTTGGTGGGGGCCACGGCTACGTGGGTGTAGGTGGCGCGGGGGGCAATAACTTCTTGGCTGCTAATATGCAAGGTGCAGCGCTTGGGGTTGGCATCGGCTACGGCGGCGGCGTACACGTGGCCGCGCCCGTCTACGAGCGTGACTGGGGCACCCGGCCCCAGGCGCAGCACGCGCACGGCGTGCTTGCTTTCCTCTTCGGAAAGGGTATAGGTGGGGTGGCCGGGGAGGATATCGGGGGCGAAACAGGTCAGCATTTTTCGTAAATGGCACCAGCTACAGTGGGTTGGCCCGGCGCAGGGAAGAAGCTGGGGCCGCTGCTCCTAGCGGGTCCGCCAGCACTTCGGTGACGGTACCCAGCGGGCCGAAATGCAAACTCAGGCGGGGCGCGTCGGAGCGGGGGTGGCGGGGGCCGCACTGCGGGCCGGCTGTGAGGTAGTAATAATAGACTTTCTCGGTCTGGGCTTGCAGTTCTTCTTCGTCGGGCTTGCCGAGCAGAGCGGTTACGTCGTTGGCGCGGGCGTCGTAGAGGTTGGCGCGGGCCGCTAGCAGGGGTGGCAGCAGGGCGGCCCGCCGGCTTTGGCAGGCGAAAGGGTCGGCGCGCCAGGCGGCGGCCTCAAAGCCCGGCACCTCGCGCAGCGCGTGGCCGCAGCCGCCGAGCAAGCTGGCCGCCAGCGGAAAAATGGCCACCAGCATAATGAAGCGAAAAGCCGATGGTAAAAATCGAACAGACATGGAGCAGGCCGGGCCACCCAGGGAACGAGGAGCAGTCCGGCCCGGCGAAGCTACTGCGTGGGGCGCTTAACCCCTCCAATTAGCTACTAGCATGAACTTTGTGTAGGTGCCAAAATAGCCAGGTAGTTTTCCCTGCGAAGCCTCTTGGTAGCTCTGCCGAATAACCTGGCTGGTTGTGGCCCGTTAATAGCCCTTCCTGCTGCATTCTTTTCTTTCACACGTCTTACTACTTCTCTCCATGAGACTCAACCTACGGTTTATTATTGCCCTTATCATCGCCGCGGTGTCGCTGATAGGCTATTATTTCAACACCTCGACCAACCCGGTAACGGGCGAAAAGCAGCACGTCAACATGAGTGCTGAACAGGAAATTGCCCTCGGCCTGCAAGCCGCCCCCGGCATGGAGCAGCAGTACGGCGGCGAAAGCTCCAACGCCCAGGCCACTGCCGCCGTGCAACAGATAGGCCAGCAGCTGGTAAAAACCAACGGCCTCGACCAGAAAACCCAGTACCGCTACCAATTTCACCTGCTGGCCGACGACCAGACCATTAACGCCTTCGCGCTACCCGGTGGGCAGGTATTCATCACGATGGGCCTGCTCAAAAACCTGAAATCCGAAGCCGAGCTGGCCGGCGTGCTGGCCCACGAGGTGGGGCACGTAGTGGCCCGGCACTCGGCCGAGCAGGTGGCCCAGAGCCAGCTTACGCAGGGCCTGAGTGGGGCCGCCGCCATTGCCGCCTACGACCCCAACAGCCCCGGCAGCAGTGCCGCCCGCGCTGCCGCCGCCGCTATGGTTGCCAAGCTGATAGGGCTGCGCTTCAGCCGCAACGATGAGTTGCAGGCCGATAATTTTGCCGTAAAATTCACGCCTAATGCGGGCTACGACCCGCACGCCATGATAAACGTGATGAAAATGCTCGACCAGCAGGCGCAGGGCAGCAACCCGCCCGAGTTTATGAGCACCCACCCCAGCCCTGGCAACCGCATCACTGAGCTGCAAAAAGACATCCAGCAGAACTATGCCCAGGGCCTGCCCAGCGGCCTGAAAATGTAATTTGAATCAGCCGAGAAGCGGCTGGTAATAAAGCCAGCTATTTGGTCTATAAAAAAGGAGCGGTGCCCCAGGCATCTGCTCCTTTTTTTGTGCCGGGCCAGCTTAGCCAGCGAAGCTGCCGGCCAGTATATTTGCATCTATGCTTCCCAAATCTAACCTGCTTCCGGCACGGCGCCAGCTATCGCCCAGGGTGCAATTTCTCCTAACGGTAGGGGGCCTGTACCTGCTGTGGCTGGTAGCGTATGAGGGGTTTATCGGCCCCGATGGCCGCCTCGACGTAGTGCTCTCCAATAACATTGCAGCAGCGAGTGCCGGGCTGCTGCGGCTGCTGGGCTTTGTTAGTACCGCCGACGCCAATGTTCGTACCGTATTTATGGATGGGCAGCCAGCTGTGCTGGTAGGTAGCCCGTGTGATGGGCTGGTAATTTATGCCATTTTCGGGGCCTTTATTGTCGCATTTCCAGGGCACTGGCGGGCCAAGCTCTGGTTTATTCCGGTTGGTGTCGCGCTGCTCTACCTCATTAACATTGGCCGGGTGGCTGCCTTGGCAATCAACCAGCATTATTACCACCAGAGCGTCGATTTCAACCACCACTACACGTTCACGCTTATCGTGTACGCCTGCATCTGCGGCCTGTGGCTGCTGTGGGTGCGCTGGTACGGCACGCCGGCTGCCGAATGAGCCAGTTGCCTCTCCCGGCTGTGCCTCCACTTACGGCCCGCCGGATAGCCCTCTGCCTGGTGCTGGCGCTGGTGCTCACTTGGGCAGCATTCAACGAAGAGATGCTGTTTGGGCTCCTGGCCCGCGGGTGGGCCGCCGTGTTTTCGGCCCTGGGCCTGGAAGGGCTGCTGGCCCGTGTGCAACAAGGCACGAGCGCGGGCATCACCAAGAAAAGCGTGCCCGCTACCATCACGGGCAGTCTGCTTTACATCGGGGGCTGTTTGCTGCTGCTGCATGTGCTGCTGCGTAGCCGCAGCCGCACCTGGCTGGCCATTCGGGTGTACTTGGTGCTGTTTGCCACGTGCGTCGTATTGCTGCTGGCCGCGAGTCTAGCGCACCACAACGAGCTGCTCTATAAGCTAGGCCGCCATATTATCGACCTCACCGTGTCGCCCCTGCCCGTAATGGTGCTGCTGCCCTTGCTGTGGCCGGGAAGAGGGGAGAAAGTTTCTGGTTTCTAGTTCTTGGCTTCGGGTTCCGAGCTAAATATTCACAAGGAATTATACCTAAGTAGCCTGTTAAAGAATACTCAACCAGAAGACCAGGAACTAGGAACTCAAAACGCCGGCGGCTGCAGGTGTTTGAAGTGGCCGTTCTGGCGCACGCGCTCTTTAAGGCGTTCGGTTTCTAGTACAGTGGGCAGCAGGTGCTCTAGGTGCTCGCGCACAAATTCCTGGCGCTCCTGTTCGGCGGTGGTGGCCAGCAGCAGGTATTCCTGCTCGGTGCTGAGGCCGATGTGGTGAGCTACGTCGAAAATCTGGAAGTCGGGGGCCAGCTGCAGCAGCAGCTTGCGCAAACCCAGCGCCTCGTAGAGCTGGCGCACCTGCCCGGCAATTATCTGGCGCAAGGCCGGGTCGGCCTGCTCGTCCTGCCGGATGGGCTCAACCTGCCCGGCCGCGTAGAGCTTGCCGGGTGCCTGCCGGTAAAACTGCCGCACCCGAAACACGCCGATAGCCTCCGTGCGAATATCCATCTCGCCTCCGGCGTGGGTTTTTTCCACGCTCAGCAGCCGCATTTCGGTGCCCAGCTCCTGCACGGCATTATCCAGAAAAGGCGTAATCCCAAACGTGAGCCCTTCGGTGAAACAGTCGCGCACTAGCTGCCGGTAGCGCGGTTCGAAGATGTGCAGGTTGAGCTTTTCGCCGGGAAAGGCGACGAGGTTGAGCGGGAAAAGAGGGAGCAGCGCCATACGTAGGGCAAGAATACGGCGGGCAGGCAAATGTTTTGCCACTCCCCTAATCTGGAATAAATCTGAATCTTGCCCTACCCAGCGTATTGCCGAACATTTGCCGGTGCCTGCCTGGTTTGACAACCTACCAGCCTTTGTTACTTACGCATGTCTGCTGCTACGCACCACGAAAACCACCTCACCAGCTCGGCCATGCTGCAAGACCTGGTTATTGGCCTCTCCGATGGCCTCACGGTGCCTTTCGCCCTGGCGGCCGGGCTGAGCGGGGCCGTGCAGTCGTCGGGCCTGGTTATCACGGCTGGACTGGCCGAAATTGTGGCGGGCTCTATTGCGATGGGCCTGGGCGGCTACCTGGCCGGCCGCACCGAGGTAGACCACTACGCCGCCGAGCTGGCCCGCGAGCATGAAGAAGTGCGCACCGTGCCCGCCACCGAGCGCCAGGAGGTGCAAGAGCTGCTGCGCGGGATGGGCCTCTCCGAAGCCACCGCCGCCCAGGCCACCGCCGAGCTGGTACAGGACCCCGCTCAGTGGGTGCGCTTCATGATGAAGTACGAGCTGGGCCTCGAAGAACCCGACCCCCGGCAAGCCCCCAAAAGCGCCGCCACCATTGCCGGGGCCTATGCCGTGGGGGGGCTCATTCCACTGAGCGCCTATTTTTTTACCGCTACTCCCCACCAGGGCCTGCTGTGGTCGGGGCTGATTACGCTGGTGTGCCTGCTGGTATTCGGGTTCTTCAAAAGCCGCATGACCGGCCAGCCCCCACTAGCCGGAGCCCTGAAAATGGCCGCTACCGGGGCCGCCGCCGCCGGGGCCGCATACTACGTGGCGCGGCTGGTGTCGGGGGGCGGGTAGGACGGGGTGAGGCCTTAAAGTCTATCCTGGCTGCGTTCCACTCGCCCTTGTTCTTCTTTTTGTTGTGCTGCATCACAGCCCGGCCGCTGATAGTAGCGCCCGGCTGCCAGCTGTGCCAGGCAATGAGGGCAGGCGGCAGGTATACATCATCGGCAAAGCCAAAGCCTTTTTCATGTAGCTTCAGTGGCCCCGAAAAGTCGCGGCAGATGCGGGCATCGGGTGTAGCTTGGCTGCGCCGTCTTTGGTTTTGGTTTGCAGGCGCAGGTTAAGCACATCGCTGGGCAACAAGTCGGTCAGGTGAAAGTCAGCGGGTCAGAAGGCCCCGCCTAGGCCGAGCTGCACGGAGAAGAAAACTAGGGTTTTGTCGGGCATGAAGCCGGTTGTTACCGATATGTGGCCGGACAGGGTATCTCACAGTTAGCCCTCAGGACGCTTTTCCGACTGCACTATTTTAAGGCGGCCGACGGATTCTTCGGCCCGCACTTGCAAGGGGCTACCCAAGGGTAGTTTCTGTAGCCAACGGTGTTTCCTGAGTGGTACGCTCATTGGGGTGATGGCACCAGCCGGCACTAGGCGGGCTACAGCTGACTTTTCTGTCGTTTCCTCGCTGATATACCCGCCCGCTTCGATACCATCGTGGGCGTGTCGGTGCCCAATGCCGACAGCCAGCCGCTACCCGTGCGGCTGCGGTTTCGGGCCAGCCGGGGGCAGTACGTGCGCACCAAGCCGCTGCACCCCAGCCAGCAGGTAGGGGCCGAAACCAGCGCAGGGCTGGAAGTCGGGTTGCACCTGATACCCACCCAGGAGCTGGAAACGCTGCTTTTGAGCTTCGGCGACGATGTGGAGGTGCTGGCGCCCGCCAACCTGCGCGAGCGGCTGGCCGCCCGGCTGCAACGCGCCGCTGCCCAGTACCTGTAGCCGCCGCGTTACTTTGCATACATGAGCGACATTTCCCCGGCTACAGCCCTGTTTGGCGAAGTAAAAACGTTGATTAAGTCTGCCCGGCAGCGGGTGGCGGTAGCTATTAATGCCGAGCTGACCCTGCTTTATTGGCAGGTTGGGCAAGCCATTCGGCGGGAAGTGCTGCGTGGGGGCCGGGGCGAGTACGGCCAGCGCGTGGTACCGTCGCTGGCTGCTGCGCTCACGCAGGAATTCGGTAAAGGCTGGGGTAGCCGGCAACTGCACACCTGTGTTCAGATGGCAGAGGTATTTCCCGACGAAGCAATTGTGCATACACTGTGTGCACAATTGAGTTGGAGCCATTTCAAGCTGCTGCTATCCCTTACCGACCCGCTGAAACGGGACTTCTACGCCCAGCTAACGGGGCTGCATCGGTGGAGCGTGCGCGAACTCGCCCGCCAGCTCGATGCCATGCTCTACGAGCGCACAGCCATCAGCCGCCAGCCCGAAGCCGCCATTGCGCAGGAATTGGCGGGCCTGCGCGAAACCGGGCAGCTTAGCCCCGATTTGGTATTCAAAGACACCTACGTGCTGGATTTTCTGGGCCTGGCCAGCGGGCACAATGAGGCTACGCTGGAGCAGGCCATTGTGGGGCAGGTGCAGGAGTTTATTCTGGAAATGGGGCGGGGCTTTTCGTTTCTGGAGCGCCAGAAGCGCATTTCGGTGGATGCCACCGACTACTACCTCGACTTGCTTTTTTACCACCGCAAGTTGCGGCGGCTGGTGGCCATCGATTTGAAAATCGGCAAGTTCCGGCCCGAGTACAAAGGCCAGATGGAACTGTATCTGCGCTGGCTCGACCGCTACGACCGGCAGGAGGGCGAACTGCCGCCCATCGGCCTGCTGCTGTGCAGCGAGGGCAACACCGAGCACATCGAGCTGCTGCTGCTCGACCAGCCCGGCGATGTGCGGGTGGCCCAGTACCTCACCGAACTGCCGCCCAAGGAGTGGTTCGAGCAAAAGCTGCACCGCGCCATCGAGCTGGCCCACCAGCAGCTGGGCAACTCCTGAAGCGGTTCGCCGGGCAGGTGCTTCGCGGACTGAAAGTCCGCGCTACTTGCCCCTACGGCCGCTACCGCTTCGCCGCCAGCAGCCCCACCTTTTCCAACTCCTCCTTCAGCCTGCGCAGGGTGGGGAATTCTGCGCGTAGCTCCTGCACCAGGCGCAGCACCGGCTCCGCCATACGGGGGTTGGCGCGGCGAACTAGGGCCAGCCATTGGGCGATGCTGCCGTAGAGCACCACGCCACGCTTGGCGTTGGCGCGGCCGTTGAGGTAGGCACGGGTGCGGGTTTCCAGTTCCAGCATCAGGGGCGTGGGGTCGTGCTCGGCGAGCAAGGCCAGGGCGCGGTCTACGGCGGCGGCAGGGGAGGCGAAGAGCCATTCCAGGTCCAGTACGAAGCGGCGCAGGGCGCCGGTTTGGCCTTCGCGGGTCAGCAGCTCGGCGGCGAAGGAGATGCTGCCACGCCGGGCTTTGGCGGCGGCGGTGGCTGCCTGCACGAAGGCCAGCACCTCGGCGGGGGCGAGTAGCGGGCGCAGCTGCTCGAAGTCGGGCAGGCTGCCGTTGGCCAGGGCGCGGTGGCGTAGGGCGGCGCGGTACAGGTCGGGGGCAGTAGCTGTGCTAAAACTCCGTAGCACGTAGTCGCCAAACTGGTCGGGCCAGGTGGTGAAAGCGGTAGTAGCGGTGCGCAGCAGGGAGAGGTGGTCGGCCTTACTGGCATAGAAGCCGAGCAGCTGCTGGGCCACGGCGGGGTCGGTGGGCAGCAGGGTTTCGGCGGTTTTGGCCCAGGTGGTGTCGTCGCCCAGGGTTTGGGCCAGGCGCAGGCGCAGGTGGGCCTGGGTGTCGGGGGTGAGGACGGTGCCGGGCAGCAGCTTCAGCAAGGGCGGGGCCAAGCTGGCGCTGGCGGCCAGAGTTTGCAGCAGCGGCAGCCAACTGGCATCGAAGCCCGGCCACTGCGCGGCGGGGTCGGCCAGGAAACTACCCAGCCACGCCAGGGCCGCCTGGGTTTCGGCGGGCGGCAGCACGGCGGCCAGCAGCACGCCGGGCCAGCCTTCGGCGGCCAGTGCCTGGTGCCACTGGTGCAGCACGTCCTCGCCGTAGTCGCCAAAGAGGCCGTACTCGTCGCTGTCGGGCTCTTCTACCTGGTAAATGCCCGCGCAAGCCGCCGCCCAGTAGCGCAGGGCTTCGGTGAGCTGCCCGCCCCGCGCCGTGCGCAGCAGCTCGGCCACGAAGGGCGCCAGGGCTTCCTGGATTTGCTCGTTGGCCAGCGCTAGCATGCCATCGCCCTCGTCGTCGTAGCCGTATTGCTCGCTAACTTCCTCCCACAGGTCTTCGTCGAAGCTTAGGGCCGCAAGCGTGTCGTTGAGGCGCTCGGCCAGGTCGGCGAGCAGGCTGGGGCGGGGGCCAGCCGCGGGCACCGCCGTGGCCTGCCCGAAGGCCAGAAACTGCCGCGCCAGGTCGTCGTTTTTAGCTAGCGCTTCTTTGAGAAATCGCAGCCGCTCGCGCTTTTTGCGGTCGGCCCAGGCCGTTTTTACGGCCAGCACCAGGGCTATATCCGTGAGCACGGGCTGGTCGGGCTCCGCCACCAGCTCCGAGCCGTAGGCATCGAGCACGGCCAGGCCCAGGGCTACCTCGTGCTTGCAGATGCCATCGAAGTTGTAGGGGCAGGAGCAGCTGAATTGCGGCCCGGCGGCCGTCAGCAGCAGGCTCACGCGGTAGTTTTGGGTGCCCCGCACCCTGGCCGTAAATTCGTTGCCCTCGCGGCGCAGCTTCTCCACGCTGTCTTCGTTGTAATAGTCGTCGCCGCGCTCGAAGCTGGTGGCGTTGGCAAGCTTACGCAGGGTTTGGCGGGTAAACATGGGGAAGTGGTTTAGGCCAAGCTGCTTTTCTGGTTCGTCGTCGGCGAACAACGGGCAAAGCTACTTTTGACCAAAACGACTTCCACCATGTCCGACTTCCGCCTGCGCGTATTCGCTGCCGTGGCCCGGCACCTGAGCTTCACCAAAGCCGCCCAGGAGCTGTTTGTGAGCCAGCCGGCCGTTACCAAGCACATCCGCGAGCTGGAAGTGCAGTACGGCCAGCGCCTGCTGGCGCGGCGCGGCAACCGCGTGGCCCTCACCGAAGCCGGTCGCCTGCTACAAGCCCACGCCGAGGCCGCCGCCCAGGCCCAGCAGCAGCTTGAGGAGCAGCTCCATGCCCTGCACGACCCGGCCGCCGCCGCTGGCCGCCTGCGCCTGGGGGCCAGCACCACCATCTGCCAATATGTGCTGCCCGCCTGGCTGCCCGCCTTCCAGCAGCGCTACCCGCAAGTGGAGTTGACCCTGCGCAACGCCAACTCGGAACAAATAGCCGACGCTCTGCTGCGCGGCGACCTCGACCTGGCGTTTGTGGAAGGCCGCTCGCGCTCCCGCGACCTTCACTACGAATTGTTGCTGCCCGACGAGTTGGTGGCCGTGCGCCGCGCCACACCCACCGGCCCGCCCACCACACCGCTGCCCCTGGCCGAGGCACTGGCCCACCCGCTAGTGCTGCGCGAGCGCGGCTCGGGCACGCTCGAAGTGCTGGAATATGCCCTGCGAGAGCTGAAAATCAAGCTCGGCAGCCTGGCCGTGGCATTTTACTTCGACAACACCGAGGCTATTAAAGGCTACCTCGAAGCCGCGCCCGAGGCGCTGGGCTTCGTGTCGCGGCGGGCCCTGGCGCGGGAGCTAGCCGCTGGCCTGCTCGAAATAGTGCCCGTGGTGGGCCTGCATTTGCCCCGGCAATTTGAGGCCGTCTGGGTGCAGGGGCAGCCGCTGGTGCGCCCGGCCCAGCGGTTTCTAAGCTTCGCGCAAGGTCGGGCGAAAGAGGCGGAATAATTTTGGCGCGTGCCTCTGGCCCGTGCCGATTACCCGCAGGCCTCTGGCCTGCACGGGAAGGGCGAAATTGTGCGGGTGTCGTTCTGCCGTTGCAGGCCAGAGGCCTGCAGCAGCTAGGCACGGGCCAGAGGCCCGAGCCAAGGGCGTTGGGGTAGGGTATAACTTTTGGTTATTCAAGATAATAATTCGGAATAACCTTTGGCTTAGCTGGTTGCGTACTTTTGGGCCATCCAACCGCCTCAAATTATGCCAACTACCAGTAAGGAAACTGCTGCTCCCCCTGTTGCGCCGACCAGTTTTTTTACGAAGCCGCACCGGGTGTTGGGGTGGCCCTTTAGCTGGGGGCAGGTGGTGTTTGCGCTGCTGCTGGGGTTTTGCTGCACGCCCTGGGCCTCGCCACCCGTGGCGCTAGCGCTGGGTCTGGGGCTGGCGCAAGCAGTCGGCAACCCCTTTCTGGCGCAAACCCGCGCTGCTACGGCCAAACTGCTGCAATATTCAGTTATCGGGCTGGGCTTCGGCATGAATGCGCACGCGGCCGTGCAGGCCGGGCAGCAGGGGATTTTATTTACGGTGGCGTCCATTTTTGGCACGCTGGCGCTGGGCTACCTGGTGGGCCGTTGGCTGGGGCTAGGCCGTGTAGTAGTGCACCTTATTTCGTGCGGCACTGCTATTTGCGGAGGCAGCGCTATTGCAGCCGTGGGGCCGGTGCTGGGCGCGAAAAGCGAGGAAATGTCGGTAGCGCTGGGCACGGTGTTCGTGCTCAATGCGCTGGCCCTCTTTGCATTTCCGCCCCTGGGCCACGCCCTGCACCTATCGCAGAGCCAGTTTGGCCTCTGGTGCGCCATTGCCATCCACGATACCTCGTCGGTGGTGGGCGCGGCCACGGCCTACGGCGACCAGGCCCTGCAAATTGCTACCACCGTGAAGCTGGCCCGCGCCCTCTGGATTATCCCGGTGTCGCTGGGCACGGCCTTCCTTTTCAAGCAGAAAGGCGTGAAAGTGAAGGTGCCTTATTTTATTCTGGGCTTTATCGGGGCCATGCTGCTCAATACGTTTGTGCCCGCCGTGCAGCCCGTAGGGCCGGCACTGGTGCATCTGGCCAAGATTGGGCTCACCATTACGCTGTTTTTTATTGGGGCCGGGCTCTCGGCCGCCGTGCTGCGAGCGGTGGGGGCGCGGCCCTACGTGCTGGGGGTGGTGCTATGGTTAGTGATTTCCAGCGCCTCGCTCTACGTGATTATGCAGGTAGCGCAGTAGCGCGGACTCTGCGAGTTCGCGCCCACGCCAGTAGAATCCTTGTTGACGGCGCGGGCGCAGACTACAACCGAAGGTCAGCGAAGCTAAAGTCCGCGCTACTGCGCTGTAATGCTGCGGCCGCTGCCATCGATACAGTATGTGCTTGCGCCGGCTGGGCTTATCTTGGCGGCGCAGGAAGTACCTTTCTCTCACTTAGCTAATGGGCGCGGCCCACTCTTATATGAATTACTCCTTGGTTTTATTGGCCCTGGTGGTCCTCACGCTCTTTTTGAGCTACGTTATTGTGCCACAGGGCAACGTGGCGGTAGTTACGGTATTTGGCAAGTACCGGCGCGTGATGATGCCGGGCCTCAACTTCAAAATCCCGTTTATCGAAAACGTGTACCGGCGCATCTCCATCCAGAGCCGCTCACTCGAATTGGAGTTCCAGGCCATTACTATCGACCAGGCCAACGTCAACTTTAAGGCCATGCTGGTGTATTCGGTGCTCAATGCCAGTGAGGAAGTCATTAAGAACGTGGCCTTTAAGTTCGTGGACGAGCGCAGCCTTATGCAGGCGCTCATCCGCACCGTGGAGGGCAGCATCCGGGCCTTCGTGGCTACCCAGCGCCAGGCGGCCATCCTGAGCTTGCGCGGCGAAATCGTGCTGCACGTAAAAGACCAGCTCGACGAAACCCTCGAAAGCTGGGGTTACCACCTCATCGACCTGCAGCTCAACGACATCGCCTTCGATGAGGAAATCATGCGCTCGATGGCCAAAGTAGTGGCATCGAGCAACCTCAAGGCGGCCGCCGAAAACGAAGGCCAGGCCCTGCTCATCACCAAAACCAAGGCCGCCGAAGCCGAGGGCAACGCCATCAAGATTTCGGCCGAAGCCGAGAAAATAGCCGCCCAGTTGCGTGGGCAGGGCGTGGCGCTGTTCCGCGAGGAAGTAACTAAGGGCATGGCCCACGCCGTACAGGAGCTGGCCGACAACAACCTCGACCCCTCGCTGGTGTACTTCTCCATGTGGACTGAGGCCATCAAGCACTTCGCCGAGCAAGGTAAAGGCAACGTTATCTTTTTGGATGGCTCGAACGAGGGCCTTGAGAAAAACATGCAGCAGATGATGGCCATGCAGCACCTCGACCGTCCTAACGGCGGCCGCCTAGGCTAAGCGCAGGCACTTGCACTAGATTAAAACCACGGGTCAGGGGCAGGTTAGCTGCTTCCGGCCTGTGGTTTCGGCTTTTAGGTTAGGCGAGCGAATGGCTTCGTCCGTCGCCCAGGCGAGGGTTGCTGGTAGCAAAAGCAGGTATCGGCGTTAGGCTGGCTGCTATCTTTGCCCCCGGTAAGAACAAGGTACTCCGAGAAGCACTACGCTTCGGACTTGTTTGCTGCGTTGCTAATTGGTTGGTATTCTTTATTTTACCGTTGCCGGTAGCACGCCGGGAGGCTCTATTATTTCACCATTTTTCTTTCTCATGAAACACCCTGTATGTAAAACGATGTTGCTCGGGCTGGGCATGCTGGCAGCAGTGCCGCATAGCCACGCTCAAACAGCCGATAAAAAGTGGGGGATAAGCGGGTACGCTTCCACCTTGCAGTACCGGGGCGACCTGGGCTCCAACTTCTGGGAAGCCCGCGACCTGGACTACGGCGGCGGCATCACCCTGAGCCGTTACCTTACTAAAGGCATCGATATAAACCTGTCGGCCAACCAGAGCTTGCTGCGCTACCCGGCTTCTGCCACGGCCAATGGCTTTACTTTCACCAACAACGGGGCTTCGCTGCTAGCAGGCCGCCGCTTCCGAGCTAATATCAGCTCGTTTGGCCTGGGCTTCAAATTCAAGCTCAACAATGGCTGGGCGCTTAAAGAGGACGCCATTGTTCAGCCCTATATCCTGCTGCAACCGGGGTATGCGTATATTTATACTACTAACTACGCCAACTACTCCAACGTCAACAACAACGCCTCCAACTACGGCTCGTTTGATGGCATGGCGGCGCTGGGCCTCACCTTCCGCATTACGCCGGGCTTCAGCGTCTTTGCCCAGGCCGGGCAGCATGTGCTGTTCTCCGACGATAACCGCCTCGATGGCTTAGGCGGTGGCTTTGGTAATAGTATCGGCGACAGCTTCTGGGATTCGCACGACCGCTACATGCAGTTCTCGGCGGGCTTCACCGCCAACTTCGGCAAGCCCAAAGACACGGATGGCGACGGCGTGCCCGACCGCAAAGACAAATGCCCTGACACGCCTACCGGCGTGAAAGTAGACTTGAATGGCTGCCCCGTAGATACCGACGGCGATGGCATTGCCGACTACCAGGACCAATGCCCCGACGTGAAGGGCCTCGCCCAGTTTCAGGGCTGCCCCGACACCGACAACGATGGCGTAACCGATGCCAGCGACCGCTGCCCCAACACCCCGGCCGGCGTGAAAGTAGACGCTACCGGCTGCCCGGTTGACTCGGACGGCGACAAAGTGCCCGACTACCTCGACAAGTGCCCCAATACCCCGGCCGGCGTGAGTGTAGATGCCAACGGCTGCCCGCTCGACCGCGACGGCGACGGTGTGCCCGACAACGAAGACCGCTGCCCCGACCGCGCCGGCCCCGCCTCGAACAAAGGTTGCCCCGAGATTCCGGCCGAGCAGAAGAAAATCCTCAACGAAGCCACGAAGTACATCAACTTCGACTTCAACAAAGCCACGTTGAAGGCTACGTCGTTCCCGAAACTGGACCAGATGGTGCAGATTATGAACGACTATCCGGACTATAGCCTCAGCATTGCTGGCCACACCGACAGCAAAGGCGCCGACGACTATAACCTGCGCCTGAGCTACGAGCGCGCCGCCTCGGCCCGCACCTACATGCTGAGCAAAGGCATCCCGGCTGACCGCATCGAGAGCCGTGGCTACGGCGAAACCAAGCCCGTGGCCGATAACGCCACCGCCGCCGGCCAAGCCCTGAACCGCCGCGTAGATTTCGACCCCTACCTGACCGGGGAGGCGAACTCGGCCGAAGTGAAGTATGGCCCGGCCCCGACCATCAGCGAGCTGAAGGCCACGGGCCAGAAGCTGCCCGGCAAGAAAACCACCGGTACCGGTGCCCCACGCAGCCGCAAGGCCCCCGCTAAAAAGGCTCCGGCCAAGAAAGCGGTGAAGAAGTAAGCTGCCCGCAGCTTAATAAATTGCTGAAAAAGCGGCCTGCTCCCCGGAGCAGGCCGCTTTTTTGGTGATAGCGACTATTGGCGCGGGCTTCTGGCCCGTGCCGACTACCCGCAGGCCTCCGGCCTGCAACGGGGAGGCCGACACCCGAACGACTCGTTCTGCGGTGCAGGCCAGCGGCCTGCGGGTAGTCGGCACGGGCCAGCGGCCCGCGCCAATGGCGGTAAGGTTTTTTCTGTATAGAAATTGTCCTCGAAGTATCTTTGCGCCACTAAAACAAGCCGCTACGGCAGCCTTTCCGGCCCGGCCGGCTCCCCGATATGAACGAAAACGCCCTGCACGACTACCAGACGGTTATTGGCCTGGAAGTACACGCCCAGCTGCTGACGCACAGCAAAATGTACTCTTCGGATGAGAACGAGTACGGCTCTTTGCCCAATACCAACCTCTCGGTCATTACTCTGGGTCACCCCGGCACGCTGCCCCGCGTGAACCGCACGGCCGTGGACTTTGCCATTAAGATGGGCTTGGCTACCAACTGCCAGATTCAGCGCGAGAATATATTTGCCCGCAAAAATTACTTTTACCCCGACCTGCCCAAGGGCTACCAGATAACCCAGGACAAAACGCCCATCTGCTACGGCGGGCACCTCGATATCCGCCTCGCCGACGGCAGCACGCGCCGCATCGGCATCACGCGCATTCACATGGAGGAAGACGCGGGCAAGAGCATGCACCTAGCCGGCGAAACCGAAACATTGGTGGACCTGAACCGCGCCGGGGTGCCGCTCATCGAAATTGTGAGCGAGCCCGACATTCGCACCGAAGAGGAAGCCTACGCTTACCTGGCCGAAATAAAGAAGCTGGTGCAGTACCTCGAAATCTGCGACGGCAACATGGAGGAGGGCTCGTTGCGCTGCGATGCCAACGTGAGCGTGATGAAGCACGGGGCCACCGAGTTTGGTACGAAGGTGGAGGTCAAGAACATGAACTCGTTTCGTAACGTGCAGCGGGCCATCGAGTACGAAGTGAAGCGGCAGGTAGAAATCCTGGAAAACGGCGGCGAAGTCGATTCCGAAACCCGAGGCTTCGACGCGGCCACCGGCACCACCAGCGGCCAGCGCTCCAAGGAAACCCTCAACGACTACCGCTACTTCCCCGAGCCCGATTTGCCCCCGCTGCTCGTGGATGATGCCTGGCTGCACCGCGTGCAGGCCGAGCTGCCCGCCCTGCCGCAGCAGCTCTACGCCCGCTTCACGGGCGAGCTGGGCCTGAGCGACTACGACGCCAACGTGCTCATCGACCAGAAGGAAGTGGCCCAGTACTTCGACGACTTGGCCCGCCTCACACCCAACGCCAAAGCCGGCGCCAACTGGATAATGGGCCCCGTGAAGTCGTACCTTAACGAGCGTGCCCTCGAAATAGCCGACTTCCCCCTCGACCCTGGCCAGCTCGCCGGCATCATCGAGCTGATTGACGCGGGCAAGCTCAACTACTCGGTGGCTTCCAAGCAGTTGTTTCCGTACCTGCTTGACCACCCCAGCGCCAACGCCACCGGCGCGGCCGAAACCCTTGGCCTGCTCACCCAGGCCGACGCCGACGAGCTGGAAGGCCTGGTGCAGCAGGTGCTGGCCGCCAACCCCGCCAAAGTAGCCGAGTACCGCGCCGGCAAAAAATCACTCACCGGCATGTTCATGGGGGAGTTGATGAAGCTCACCGGCGGCAAAGCCGACCCCAAGCTGGCCAACCAGTTGCTGCGGCAGGCGCTGGAAGGGTAGGGAAGTGGGTTCATTGGCCGCCGCCCAGTAGTTTTCCTGCCCACTATTCTCTATGGCCTGCTCATTTAAGATACGCTGTTGCGGACTGATTTTGAGTGGGCTGGGACTGGCCGGGTCGGCGCGGGCGCAGCCTGGCTATACGTCTGTGTCCTTCTTTTTTCGGGTTTATTCGCCACAGGGTCAGCTTATTACGCCGACTACTCCTGGCTACCGGGTGTTCATGCAAGGCGCGGCTCGCCACACCAGGACGGTTGAGCCAGAGTATGGGGTAAGCGCCCCTTCAGCTGCTAAGCCGGCTACCGGGTGGTGGGAATGGAGCAGTGGTAAGTCGTCACCGGTTTTTTACCTGGCTATTGCTCATGGCCGCGACACCATGCGGGTAATTGCGTCGTCTGGTGGTCGGGGCTTTGTGCTCGACAGCATACCGTACCGCCCCGGTACGTACCGCTTATCGGGCGAGGCGTATCTGGCCGGGGAACTGCTGCGTGAAGTGCGGCCGGCCGCCCGGCTGCGGCCGGGCGTATGGGCCGACTGGCAGTACCTGCTGCAGCCCCGCCCGCTGCCGCTGCCGCAGGTGGTGGCCGAACTGATAGAGGTATTTCCCAACGCTGCCCGTGAGCTGGACCGTTCCGATACCGGGGGCTGCTGGGAACCCGGCCAGCCAAGCCATTCGCGCCGGCTGGCCCGTTTCTGCTGTCGGTGGTAGGCGACCCAGAAAGCTCTTTTACCTGGAGCACCTACTTGGTTTACAGTCAGTTGCTGCTGCGCCACGGGGCCGGTACTGCGTACAGGCTGTACGAGCTTGCCGATGCCTGGCCCGCCGCCCTCCGGCAGCGCTTCACGCCGCCCTGGAATCAGATGCTGCTCGACTCGGTGTACGTAGGGCGCGACGGGGCCTGGTATGGCGTTGGCGAAAGCAGCTATTTTCAGTATGAAACGGCAGACGGGCAACAGGAGCAAACCACGCGCCTGTACGGCCGTTTCTGCCTGCATTTCCCCGGGGAGTTGCCCCCTGCCGCCCGCCAGCAACTCGAACAGGCGTACCTGCGCCAGCAAACGAACGCCGACCCGGCCCTGGCAGATGCCGTGCGGCGGGCCGCCGGTTCACCGCCACCTCACTCCAAACCGTAGGCGCGGGCGGCAAGCTGGGCCAGGCTCGTACTTTAGCGGAACAATCGGCCGGTGCCCATCTGTTACTGGTCCGCTGCTTATTGCTTCCTTTCTCAGCACATGCTACGTTATATGATAAAATCTGCTTTTTGGGCCGCTACGGCTTTCGGGGCGCTTAGTGGCTGCCAGAACGCCCAAGCCGCCGACGGCTACGAAATCAGCGGGCAGTTCAAAAACGTGCCGGTGGGCACCACGCTGCACTTGTCGGAATTGGCGACCAACCAATTTGTAGAGCGTAGCACGGCCAAAACCGACGCCGAGGGCCGCTTCAGCTTCAAAGGAATGCTGCCGGGGGCGGCAGCCGTGTACCAGCTCAAGCTCGACGAGCCCAACCAGGTGCTGCTCCTGCTTGATAAAACCTCGCACATTACCCTGGCCGGCGATGGCAAAAGCCTGCCCGCCACGTATTCTGTGCAAGGCTCCAAAGATTCGGAGCTGATGCGGCAGCTCACGCGCCACCTCACGGCCACCCGCCAGCAGCTTGAGCCCATCGGGCGGCGCTACCAGGAGCTGGCCAAACTAGGCAAGAACGACTCGCTGCCTATGCTGGAAAAGCAGTTCACGACCCTGCAGGGCCGTGCGGCGGCCCGCACCCGCGCCCTCATCCGCCACGATGCCGCCACGATGGCTGCCGGTTTTGCCACGCTCAGCTTCGTGGACCCCGATGCGGATTTTCCCTTTGCCGACTCCATTGCCACCGCCCAGGGCAAGGCCCAGCCCAACTCGCCCTACGCTAAGGCCCTGGCCGACAAACTCGCCCCGCTGCGCATTACCAAGCCCGGGGCTACTGCCCCCGAAATTAACCTGGCCCAGCCCGATGGTAAGCCGCTCTCGCTCAAGAGCCTGCGCGGCAAGTACGTGCTCGTGGACTTCTGGGCCAGCTGGTGCGGCCCCTGCCGGGGCGAAAACCCGAACGTGGTAAAAGCCTACCAGCAGTTCAAAGACAAGGGCAAGGGGTTCACCGTGTACAGCGTGTCGCTCGACGGCGACAAGGATGCCTGGATGAAAGCCATTGCCGCCGATGGATTGGTGTGGCCCAACCACGTATCGGACCTGCAGAAGTGGAACAACGCCGCCGCCGTAGCCTACGGCGTGCAGTCCATCCCGGCCTCCTTTTTGCTTGACCCCCAGGGTAAAATCGTCGGCAAAAACCTGCGCGGCCCCGCTCTGGAAGCCAAGCTGGCTGAGGTGCTAAAGTAGCAATTCAGGCAATAAGCAAAACAAGAACGTCATTCCTCGGCAAGCTTGGAATGACGTTCTTGTTTTGCTTACTTATCCGGTTATCCTAAGAACATGGCCTTGAGGCCGCCCCACAGGCGCTTTTTAAGGCTTACGTCATACTCTACCATCTCCACATCGGCCCCGGCCAAGTAGGCGAGGCCCACGGCTAGGAACTGCACGGGCTCATATATCTGGGTGGTGCGCACGGCCACGTCGAGCAGGTTTTTGCCAAACGCCAGAATGTGCGTGGCAGCCAGTTCTTTACGCAGGTTTTCAAGGGCCACGGGGTAGACGCCTTCCACGTTCACCAGCACCACGTCGGCCATTACTAATTGGATAGCTTGCAGCAGCTTGTTGAGAAACACGTTGCGCGGCAGCTTTACAAACTGCTCGGGTGGCAGGCGCACCAGCACCACCACGCCCCGCGCATGGCTGCCCAAGGTGGTGAACGTGGTGAGCAAATAAGGCGCAACCGGAGCCGCCGCTGGCGCGGGTGGTGCCGGCGCAGGCGGTGCTACGGGCGGCGTAGCAGCCACTACTGCCGGCGTACTGGCCGCTGCCACCGGCGTAGCCGGCAGCCCCGCCAACGATGGCAACCGGCCCGGCCCCGGCCCAGCGGCTGGCAGGGCCATTACTGGCGGCGCAATGGGCGCGGCCGGCGGGACCGCCACTGCAATTGGTGCCGGGGCTACAGTGGGCAGGGCTGCGGCGGGCGCAGTTTGGCGCTCGTGCGCCTCAAAGGGCACGTAAAGCGTTACGTCAGTGTAGAAATTCTGGAGAAAGGCCAGGGTGCCGGCTTGTTCGTCTGCCATAGCGGGTGGGGGTTGGCTAGTCGTTGTCCTCTAGTAGAAAGAAGTCGTTGACGGGTGCTTTGAAGACTACAGAGAGCTTTAATGCCAGAATGGTGGAGGGAGCATAGCGCTCGGCCTCTATGGAATTGATGGTTTGGCGCGAAACGCCCACCCGGTCGGCCAGCTCCTGCTGCGTGAGGTTGAGCTTGGCGCGCTCTACTTTGAGGGTGTTCTTCATCTAGCGGTACTTTTTCTGCCAGTAGTAAGTAAGCAAGTAATCTCCTAGCAGCATCAATGCTGCATATTCACCGCTTACTTCCAAGTTCAGTAGGGGTGCCAAGATAACAAAAAACACTGTCTGAGTGAAAGCCCAGGCCATTGCTTTCAGCCGGATAGAAGTAGTCATTTCGTCCTCGTCGCGGTCCCGGGACCAAGACACTAGCAATAGGCCCAACAATACTGCGTCGCGCACTAATAAACGCCAAAAACTATGCGTCAGCACCTCATCAGCCCAGATAATCTTGGCCGCTAGGGCAGCTGTGGCGAAGCCCACTAGCGTCCACCCTATTTTTTTGAAAAAAACCGGAAGCAGTACATACAGGAAACCCGCTTTATTTCTTTCCATTTTGTAAAGTGTAGGAGTCTTAATGACAAATGTACTTTCCAAAACGGATTCCGCAAAGCAGGGTTTCCCCCTGAAACAGGAATTCCTTTTACCCCAACTCAAACAGCGCCTTTAACTCACTGGCGTCGGTGGGCTTCATGCGGCCGGCCAGCACCAGGCGCAGCTGGCGGCGGCGCAGGGCACCTTCATAGAGGGCTAGTTCTTCGGCCGTTTCGGGCACGGCCTCGGGCACGTCGATGGGGCGGCCCGACTGGTCGACGGCCACGAAGGTGAGAAACGCCTCATTGGTTTTCATCCTGGTGCCGCTGGGGATATCCTCGGCCCACACGTCGATGTGGACTTCCATGCTGGAGCTGAACGCCCGTGTCACCTGGGCTTGCAGCGTCACCACGTTGCCGAGCCGGATGGCGTCGCGGAACGACACGTTATCGACCGAGGCCGTGACGACAATGCGGTTGGAGTGCTTCTGGGCGGCAATGGCCCCGGCAATATCCATGAGGTGCATCATGCGGCCCCCCATCAGGTTGTTGAGCGTGTTGGTATCGTTGGGCAGTACCAGCTCCGTCATAATGACGAACGAGTCGGACACCGGGCGTTGCTTTTTCAAAGGGGCAGGCAGCAAGTAGCAGGCAGTGGGGTAAAGCGCGGAAGGTGGGCGGGACGAGCACAAAAGTACGCCGGCCCCCGGCCCCAGCCTGCGCTGGAGCCGGGGGCCGGCGTGGGCAGCAGCCCACCCGGCGGCTAGGGCTGCACGGTGAGGCGCTTGGTAACCAGCCCCTCGGTGGTGGGCACTTGCAGCAGGTACACGGCTCCGGCCAGCCCGCCCAGGTCCAGGGGTCGCGTTACGGTGCCGGCTGCCGCCGCCGGAATGGCATCCACCGGCCAGCGCCGCACCGGGCGGCCCAGCACGTCGAGCAGGGTAAGGCTGGTGCCGGGCACCAGCAGGGTGGCGGGCAGGGCCAGCGTGGCACTGCCCTGGGCGGGGTTGGGGTAGAGGCCCACCTGCTGGGGGGCGGCGGGCGGCCCCCAGGGGTAGAGGGTAAGGGTAGCCGAGCAGTCGAGGTTGTTGGTAACGGTAAGGGTGACGGGCGTACCCGGCGCTGGCACCGTGGCATAGGTGTGCGGCGGCGGCACCTGCCCCTCATAAAAGGTGCCGTCGCCCAAGTGCCAGCGCCAGCGCACGAGCTGGGCATAGCGCGGCCCCGCCAAGCTGGCCTCGCTGAAGGTGAGCGTGGTTTGGGCGGCATTAGCCTGGAAGGCGGCCACCGGCCGGGGCGGGTGCTGGCAGTAGCCTACATCGGCCGAGGGGGCCACGTTGTCGAAGCGCGTGATGCCGCCCGCGTTGGGAATCAGCGGGTACACTATTCCTTGCTGGCCGGCCAGCACCAGCGGCCCACTGGGGGCGAGCCGGGCCATGCGCTGGTCGAGACCCGAGGTGAGGTAGCGCTCCCACACGGCGGTGGCCCCGGTGCCGGCCGGCGCGTACTCGGCCAGGTAGCTGGTGTTGGCTCGGTCGGCGGCGAGGCGGCCTCGCGTGCCGCTCACCAGGTAGTGCCCGTTGGCAAGCACCTCCACGTTGGTGAGGTTGGCCCCGCTCTTGTAGGTGTTGGGGTCGAAGGGGTTGTTGAGGGCCGTGTTGACGCCCTCCAGGCGTTGCTCCCAGCGCAGGGTACCCAGGCTGTCGAACTTAGCCAGCCAGCCCAGGCCGGTGGCGCAGCAGTTGAAATCGGGCACGTACTTGTTGGGAAACACCTGGCCCACGACCACGTAGCCCCCGTCGGGGGTGGGCTTCACCTGGGCGGGCTGGTACAGTTCCTCAATCTTGCCGAAGTACTCGGGCAGGGTAATGGTGTCGCCGCTGGCCTTGAGGCGCTGCTGCCAGCCGCTGCCCACCACAAACGGGGCGCTGCCGCTAGGGGGCGAAAAGGCGCGGCCCTTCGTGCCGATGAGCACGTAGGAGCCATCGCGCAGCTGGGCCATGCTCACAACACCGTTGCTATTGATATTGGGCGTAGGGCCGGGGTAGCGCCGCTGCCACACGATGCGCTGCACCGAGTCGAAACGCACCACTTGGGTCTCGCTTAGGCCCCCGTAGAAGTTGGGCACGTAGGGGTAGTAGTTGATGCTATGCGCCCATAGTGTGCCATCGCGGGGCAGGCCCACTAGCGAGGGCGAACTGCCAGCACTACGGTACGGCCCTATATAATGCAGGCGGCTGCGGCGGTTGCCTAGGGAATCTACGCGCACATACAGGTTGGAATAATTGACGTTGCCTCCGGTAGAGTCAGCATAACCTGTTATTAGCTGTAAGCTCCCCCAGTAAGTAGGCCAGTCAAAAGTAGAGAGAAGTAGTAACTTTCAACTTTCTCTATTTTTGTACCTCATGAAAAAAAGTCGATTCAG
>JBPBPU010000031.1:0-58089 GCA_050954465.1 Janthinobacterium lividum | reverse complement strand
AGGCAGCGTCATAGCGCGGCCGTTTGGAGGAAGAGGCTTTTTCCATGAGAAGGGGAAATTAGTGCCTAATTCTCTCCTGTCTAGCTATACCACCCCAGATTTTCCCAGCATTTGGCGGGCGTTATTTCCCAGCTTTCCCGGCTTGCTACGTAATTGGTGCTGAAAATAAACATGGCAAACTCGGCGGCTTTCCAGTTCAGCTGGTTTTTTTCGTTCCACCCCTCTACTTCTATTGCCAGCCGCTGCAGCAGGTAAACCACGGCGGCCGCGGGGCTGCGCGCAACCCGCTTGTCGAGCGTAACATAAGAGGCCCACTGCCACCGTTCACTGCGTGAATCCAGCAAATAATAATCCGTCAGTTTCCAGATAGCATCATTGAGCAGCTGCTGGTTTCTGACAGTGTTTTCGGGCGCAAAAAGGTTCAGGTTCATGCTGCTTACCAAGCCGGAGTTGGTATACCAGCCGGTTTAAAAGTACTTGTACTAGCTGCAACACTAAGTCATCCGCTTTTGGCTACCCCAGGGCTACTTGGTAGCCTGCGCTCCGTATTTTCGGCCTATGAAACGCCCATTTTGGTTTGGCCTGCTGGCCTTGCTTTTTACGCACACCCTGCACGCCCAAAGCCTGGCCGGCACCTGGCAGGGCGTCGAAGACCCTAGCTCGGAGCTAAACTGCCCCTCGGTGCTACGGCTGCAAGGCGGCAAGGGCACGGCCGTATTCGGCATCCTCTACCAGGAGTCGGGCGAGCGGCCCAACGTCACGGTCAACTTCCAGATGCAGGGCAGCAGTATCGGCAACACCCTCAGGCTCAGGCACGTCGACAAGCTCAGCGAAACCGGCCGCACCGCCTCCAACTACTGGTGCGATGGCTCCATCACGTTCAGCTACAATGCGGCGCTGGAAAAGCTCACCGGCCACGCCAACTACCGCGCCGTGGGCAACTGCGACACGGGCATCTTCATCCTCTACCGCGTCCGGCTGAAGTCGGCGGCCAAGGTGCCGACGGGTGTCCTCAGTTCCCTGCGCGTGTCGGGCCGCGAGGTGAAGTGGTTTGCCGATGCCGAGCTAACGCAGCCCGTAGCTAGCGGCAACGTTTACCGTACCAAGCTCAGCAAAGCCACCACCTACTACATCACCCAGGGCTACTATCCTTCGGGCGAAAAAGTGGTGACGCCCGTTACCATTCAGGTAGAAGCCGTAGCCAAAACTACCCCGCGCCCAGCGCCCCGGCCGCCGGTAGCTGTGCGGCGGCCCACTCCCCGCCCTACCCCCCGGCCTACCCCGGTGCCACGGCCGGTTCCCGTTCCGACCGACTCGTTGCCGAAGCCACTGGTGGTTGCGCCACCCGCCCCAATAGTATTGCCTACTGTGCTTTTCAAGCAAGGCACGCCGGAGCTGCTGCCGCAGTCGTCGCCGGCCCTCGATAAGCTGGCCGCCAACCTGCGCGCCAACCCAGACCTGCGCTTGCGCATCGCGGGCCACACCGACCGCCTTGGCGAGACGGGCAAAAACCAGGTGCTCTCCGAGCAACGCGCCGCCGCCGTGAAAGACTACCTGGTAAAGGCCGGCATTGAAGCCAGCCGCCTCGAAACGGTGGGCTACGGCGATACCAAGCCACTCTATACCTCACCCGATATCCGCAACCGGCGCGTGACGGTGGAACGGCTGTAATCAATTATCAAGGAGCAATGAAGAACGTCATGCTGAACGCAGTGAAGCATCTCTACCGCATAGTAACTCAGTCAAAAGCGCCTTCCGGTTCAACGATTGAGTTACGCTGCGGTAGAGATGCTTCACTGCGTTCAGCATGACGTTCTTCATTGTTCATTACTCATTACTCATTGATAATTGCCCTACTTGCCCGCATTGCCGCGCTGCAATCAACTGGCAACCAGCACTACCCGGCGGGACTGTTTCCCAGCCAGCGGGGCAAAAAAGCGCTGGGCTACCGCCGCGAAGATTCCAACGGCTTTTTCACATCGAGCATCGCCTTTACGCTGCGCGAAATCCACAACAAGCTGCCCGTAGAGGCTCAGGCTACAGTGGATAGTATTGTCAAAAAAGCCATTACCACGTACCCGCTGTACCAGAATCCGGCCGGGCAGCCTATTTATAACTTTTACCAGACGCAGCCGCGCCAGCACTTTCCGCACGGCTACCTGCTGCGCCGCAGCCGCAAGTTTGCCCCGCCCGACGACGTAGACTGTACCGTACTCGTGTACCTGAGCGACCCGCGCTCCCCCACTCAAAACCAGTGGCTCCACGCCAAGCTGCAAGCCCACGCCAACACCGTGCAGGGCTGGGCCGATACCGGCCCACTTGTTTTTCGTCGGCAGCCCATCTACTCGACCTGGTTCGGCCAGTACATGCCCATCGACCTCGATGCCAGTACGCTCTCCAATGCGCTGCTTTGGGTGGTGCGCAGTGGTTTGCCGCTCAATGAGTTCGACCACGGCAGCTTGAAATTTATTAGCTGGATTATTACCTCGGGCGAGTACCGGCGGGCCCCGCTATCTGTGTCGGCCTACTATGCTACCGCGCCGCTCATTGCCTACCACGTAGGCCGCCTGGCCGCCGAAGTGCCCGCCCTGGCCGACGCCCGCGCCGCCCTGCTGCGCGACTTACCGCAGCTACTAGCTGGGCCTCTTTCCTTCATGGAACGGGTGCTGCTTTCCACCACCTTGCTAAGGCTGGGAGCCAAGCCGCCGCCTGTGCTGCCCCCCGGCTGCACCCTGGCCGAGGTTGAAGCTCATAGCCAGGGATTGTACTTTTTCATCGCGCCCTTACTCAACTACCACTCCCAGACCCGTTGGCTGGCCCGCTGGCGCCTAAGCCATATTGACTGGGAATGCCCCGCCCACTCGCTCACGCTGGTGGCCGAGTATTTGGCGCTGGGGGGGAGTGATGAGGTGATGGGGTAATGGGGTGAGGAAGGGAAAAAGAACGTCATGCTGAGCGCAGCGGAGTCGAAGCATCTTGCTCGCCAACTAATCCAATCGGTAGCGCCACCTTCAATGATTGAGTTAGTTGGCGAGCGAGATGCTTCGACTCCGCTGCGCTGCGCTCAGCATGACGTTCTTTTTCCCTTCCTCACCCCATTACCCCATCACCCCATCACCTATCCAGCCAGCTTTTGAACACGCTCACTTTTTCCCGGCTCACCAGCACGGGGCCTTCGCTCTCGGGCGGGGCAGGTTTGAGCACGGTTTGCAGGCGCGAGTTGGTGTAGTGAATAATGTCGGCGATGGCGGCCTGCTGGGCCAGGTAGGCGCGGTTGAGGCGGAAAAAGTGGGCCGGGTCGAGCAGGGTTTCGAGCTGCTCCATGGTGTAGTCGACTACGTACTTGCGGCCATCGGTGCTTTGCAGCAGGGTGGTTTTTTCGAGGCTGAAAAAATACGCCACTTGCTCTACGGGCACCACTTTGAGATGCTCACCCACGCGCACTACAAACTGGCTTTTGTAGCTAGCTGCCGGCGCAGGCTGGCGTAGCTGTTGCACCAGTGCCGCCAGAGTAGCCGCATCGAGCACCGGCGCGGCCGGGGCTACTGGTGTAGCTTGCAGGCGTTGCCGCAGCTTGCCCAGAGCCGCCGTAAGCTCTTGCTCATCAATGGGTTTGAGCAGGTAATCGACGCTGTTTACTTTGAAAGCCCGTAGCGCATACTGGTCGTAAGCCGTAGTAAAAATCACCGGGCAGGTTATTTCCACTTGCTCAAACAGCTCGAAGCTCAGGCCGTCGGCCAGGTGAATATCCAGAAACAGTACATCGGGCGCGGGGCCGGCTTGCAGCATCACCACGGCCTGCGCCACCGATTCGGCCTGGCCCACAATCTCTACGGGCTCGGGCTGCTTTTGCAGCATATTGGCGAGGCGGCGGGCGGCCAGCGGCTCGTCTTCGACTAGTAGGGCACGGAGCATAGAAGTAACACCAAGCTCCAGCTTGGTGAATCGTTGAACGATGAATGAACAAAGCGTGTGGACGGCGCGAGTGGGGCACCCAGCAGAGCTTAGCTACGCGGGCCGCTTAAAGCGCGGCTCCTTCAGTTGGTATTACAGCGCTAGTAGTGGCAATACTACCACAAATTCTCCGGCTACCGCGCCGGCTTCTACGGGCACTTTGGTTAGGAAGCCGTAGCGGGCCCGCAGGTTGGCAAGGCCGCGGCCGGAGGCCTCATCGGGGCTGAGGCGGCGGGGGCGCAGGGTGTTGCGCACGGTGAGGGTACGGGCGGCGACATCCACGGCCACGTGCAGGCGCAGGGGGTCGGCCTGGTAGGCGGTGTTGTGCTTGAGGGCGTTTTCGAGCACCAGCTGCAAGGCCAGCGGCGGCAGGTACAATGAAGAAGTAGGTGAGTGAATGAGTGAATCGGCTGGGGGCGTAAACGCTACTTGCAGGGCTTCGTCGAGGCGGGTTTTTTGCAGGAAAATGTACGACTCGGCGAAGGCCAGCTCTTCGGCGAGCGGCACCAGCTCCTGGCTTTGGCTTTCGAGCACGTAGCGGTATACCTGGCTGAGCTGCCGGATAAAGCGCACGGCGCGGGCCGGCTCCTCCTCCACCAGGCTGGTGAGGGCATTGAGCGAGTTGAAGAGGAAGTGCGGGTCTACCTGCCGGCGCAGCGAGTCGAGCCGCGCCACGGCCGACTCTTTTTCCAGCCGCTCGGCCCGCACAGTGGCTTCGCGCCAGCTTAGCAGAAAAGAGCGCGAGTGCAGAAACAGCGAGATAACCACCGTCATGAGCAGCGGGATGGCCGACTGTTGGAAGAAGTGGTGCCGCAGCGTGTAGCCCGGCGGCCGATGCCAGAGCAGCACCGAAAAGCCCTCGCTCACCAGCACAATCACCAGCAGCGACATCAGCAGCGACGCGGCCACCGTGAGCAGCAGCCGCCGGATGGGCTGGCTTTCCCAGCCAAAGCGGCGGTTGAGAAAGTCGGCGGTGTAGCCATTAGCCAGCCACAGCCCGGCCGCATAGGCAAACGAGTACGCCACCGATACCGTGTACTCGAACAAGTTGCGCCAGGGCGGCGGCGAATACAGCAAGGCTACTGCTACGCACACCAGCGCAATCCACCCGATTTTCGCCCAAAATGCCTGCACCTGAGAGCGCTCTACCGTGGTTACCCAGGGCTGGTCGGGGCGGGCCTGGTCGGCGAAGGGCGGCGGGGTAGCGGGCGGCAATAAAGTGGGCACGGCAGACAGCAAAAACGGGTTGATAGTCCTAAAAGTAGCGCCCAAAAGCCCGAAGCAGCCTGGCTGCTTCGGGCCCCTAAGCCAGGCAATGGGCAGGCTATTTAGCTGGAGCCGGCGTAGCAGCGGCAGTAGCTTCGTACTGCTTGAGGCGACCTTGCAGCTGGGTTTCGCCCCAGCCGGGGGCCAGCGGGCTCATGGCGTGGAAGGCGGCAAATTTGGCTTTGGCGGCTTCGTAGAGGGGCTTGGCAGCGGCCGGGCCACCCCCAAACATCTCGGGCGTATAGTAGATGTTGTTGGCCTCCACCAGGTAGGGCCGGGGGTTGGCGGGGTTCAAGGCCTGGGCCTGGGCCACGGTTTCCATCACTTTGACGGCGTAGGCCTGGGCACGCTGCTGCGGATTGATGCCCAGCCGGGCCTGGTAGAGGAAGGCTTGCAGCGTGAGCAGCTCCGACTCGTCGCCGTGCAGCTGGCGGGCCTGGGTGAGGGCGGCCTCGGCCTGGTCGAGGGCTTTGTCTTTCACGTCGCCGGCTTCTTTGCTTTGAAACACGTTGATAACCAGCGCATACGCCTGGTAGTAGCGGGGCAGCCAGTCGGCCGGGGCCACGGTGGCGGCGCGCTCCATCTTGGCGGCCAGGGCCTTGAGTTCGGCCGGGTCGCCGGTGCGCATAATGCCCGTGATGGTAGCGCCCAGCAGCTCAGCGTAGCCGGCGGGGGCCGCCGTGGGCAGGCCGGTTGCGGCAGCTTTGGCGGTGGCGGAGGTGGTAGTCTGGGCAGCGGCGCAGAAGCTGGCGGCGGCGAGGGCGAGGGTGAACAGCGACTTTTTCATGGTGGTAAGCGTTTGGGTTGGTTGATGAGTCAAAGGTGGCAGGTGGGCCGGGGCCAGGAAAATGGGAGTTACCGAAGCGTCATGGGCGGCAGCCGAAGCGTCGAAATCGTAGCGCGGACTCTGAGAGTCCACGAATAGGGTAGTTGTTAAAGCAAGCCATTTGCAGACTGCTTCTCGGCTTCGCTTTCCGCGAGACCAGGCACAAGGAGTCGTGGCGGCAAGCTATTCGCGGACTCCCAGAGTCCGCGCTACTACTCCGGCGCTACCGACGTGTCGCCGGACGACTTCTTATTGATGGAGATAAAGACGCCCACGAACAGCATGCGGGGCGCGGCGGGCTGCGTAGCTACGCTGGCGTACTGGCCGGTGGCGGCGTCGGGGGTGGCGGCGTAGCGGTAGCCGTAGATGTTGTTGCGGCCCAGCACGTTGCTTGCGCTCACGTACACAATGGTGTATTGCTTTGCGATGTGCGTGAGGTAGCTGAAGTTCACGCTCAAATCCTGGAAGCTGGGGGTGCGGCCTTGGTTGTAGCCGGGCTGGTTGGGGTCGTAGTAGGCGCGCGGCGAGCCGTAGCTGTAGGTGAAGCCGGCCTGGGTGTGCAGCTTGCCGAGCCAGTACTTGCCCACCACGCTCAGGTTGTGGGTGGCGGCGAAGGTGGGCACAGCCTCGGCGAGGTCGGCGCGGTAGCGGCGTTTGGTATCGAGCAGGCCGTAGCTCACCCAGTAGTCGAGGTTAGGCAGGGTGCGGTTGCGGTCGCGCCAAAACACATCCAGCCCCCGCGCATAGCCGGTACCGGTGCTCTCAAACGTGCGCGGGTCGAAGGGCGCGGCGGCCGAGTAGCGGGTCAGGTGCTGGTAGTCCTTGTAGTACAGCTCGGCCCGTAGGGTGCGGTCGTGGGCCATGCGCTGGTAGCTGAGCAGGTAATGGGTGGCTTGCTCGAAGCGCAGGTCGTGGCTTACGCGCAGCAGGTCGTTGGTGGGATTTTGGTAAAACAAGCCCCCGGCGGCCGATACCTGGCTGTTGGCCCCGGTAGCGAGGGCCAGGGCCAGGCGCGGGGCCAGGTTGGCGGCTCCCAGCAGGGCCGAGTACTCGCCGCGCACGCCCACCCGGCCCGTGAGGCGGCGGCTGAGGCTCAGGTCGCTTTCGGCAAATACGGTGCTGCGCTTTTCGAGGAAGCCGGGCGTGAGCGGCGTGGCCTCGGGCGTGGCGAGGTAGCGCAGGTCGTAGCGCTGGGCCGTGAGCTCGGTGCCCAGCTTGAAGTTGTAGCGGGTGCTGGCCGAGTCGTTGTAGAGTACGAGGCGGGCCACGGCGGTTTGCTCGGTTTCGGCCAGTGCCTGGGGTTCGGGGCGCAGTTCGTTCTGGTCGCGGCTTAAGGCCAGGCCCGCATTCAGGCTCCAGCCGTGGCGCAGGGCGGTGCGGTAGCTGGTATTGAGGTAGGCGTTGGTGTTGAGTAGCGCTATGCGCTGGCCGTCGGTGGCAAATTGGGCATCGGGGCTGGGCTGGCGCATGGTTAGGCGCTGCTGGCTGAAGGTGCCGTACACCTTAAACATACCGTCGTGGGCGGTGCGGTGGGCAAGCTTCACGGAGCCGCCCGCCGCCTGGGGGGCCACCTCCCAGCCGTAGCGCTGGGGCACGAGGCCGTAGTACGGGGCCAGGTTGGTGTAGTCGGCCGTGACGGCCAGCGAAGTAGTGGCCCAGCGCCGGGTGCGCGAGAGGCTGCCCCCCACGCTCAGCAGCGAAATACCCGTTTGGGTTTCGGCGGCCAGGTCGGTCGAGTTCAGCCCTACCACGGCGCTCAGCGCCTGCCCGTACTCGGCCGAATAGCCGCCCGTGCTAAACACGGTGCCCTTGAAGAGAAACGGCGAAAACCGCCCCCTGGCCGGCGTAGTGGCAGGCACCGAGCCGCCGTAGGGGTTCTGCACGGGCAGCCCGTCGAGGTACTGCCGGGTTTCGGAGGCCGCGCCGCCGCGCATAAACAGCTTGCCCTCCTCCCCCACCCGCGTGGTGCCGGGCAGCGTGTTGAGGGCCCCGGCCACGTCGCCCAGCGCCCCAGCCGTGGTCACAATATCCAAAGGCTTGAGCGCGGCCGAGCGCCGGTCGTCGCTGGCCTCAAACGAGCCGGCCGTAATCACGACCGTGCCCAGCGAGGCGCGGCTTTCGCGCAGGCGGCAGGTGGGCAGCACCAGCTCGCCGCCCGCCGCCGGCAGGGCCAGCGGCGTTTCCTGCAGCTCGTACCCCAGCAGCATCGTCACCAGCGGCAGGGTGCCGGTGGCAGTGCTGCGGAAGGTAAAGCGCCCCAGCGAGTCGGTAGTGGCCCCGTCGAAGGTAGTTTTGAGAAACACGTTAACCCCCGGCAGCGGGTGGCCGGCGGCATCGAGCACGAGGCCACTGAGGCGGGTAGGGGCCGCCGCAACGGGCGCGGCGGGCGTGGTTTGGGCGGCAACGGCGGCGGCCGTCAGGGCCAGGGCAAGGGCAAGAACAGGCGTTTTCATGGAGCCAGGCAGTGAGGCGTTTGATGGCTCAAAGGTGGCGGCAGGCCGCAGGGGTGTTCCATTTTAACTTGCCGAAGCGTCGGAACCGGGGGCTGAAGCGTAGCGGAAGCTTCAGCTTGCCTTTCGAGCGGCCGGCAAGCTGAAGCTTCCCCTACATTTCTTACCTTCGCTGGGCTAACTGTCCTTTATTATGCCTCCTATTGATTACCAGCACGTTTTTCGCTCCCTGCCCGAGAATTTCCTGTTAATTGGCCCCGACCCCGACGCCACCATCCTCGACAATACCGACAGCCACGTGGCGGTGTCGCTCAAGAGCCGCGCTGAAGCCCTAGGCAAGCCTTTTTTTACAGCTTACCCCGCCAGCGACGAAAGCGGCGGGGCCGCCATCCGGGAGTCGCACGAGCATGTGCGCCGCTTCCTGGAGCCGCACACCATGCCGCTTATCCGCTACGACCTGGCGCGGCCGGCCGAGCAGGGCGGCGGCCTGGAGGAGTTTTACTGGCAGGCCACCCACTACCCCGTACTCGACGCCCAGGGCCAGCTGCAATACATTTTGCAGCGCACCCAAAACGTCACCGAGCAGCTGCGCACGGCCAAAGCCGCCGCCGAAGCCCAGCAGAAACTGGCCGACGAGCAGGAGCGCACCCGCTTCATCCTTACCAGCCTGCCGGTGCTGGTGTGGACGGCCACCCCCGATGGCGAGCGCGACTATTTCAACTCGCGCTGGCTGGCCTTTACGGGCAAAGAGCTGGCCGCCGAAACTGGCCAGCAGTGGCTAACTGGCGTGCATGAGGCTGACCAGGCCCGCGTGCAGGAGCAGTGGCTGCAAGCCGTGGCGGCCGGCAGCGACTACCAGGTAGAGTACCGCCTGCGCCGCCACGACGGGCAGTACCGCTGGGTGCTGAGCCGCGCCCGGCCCCACCGCGCCGCCGACGGCCACGTGCTGATGTGGGTGGGCGGCGTCACGGAAATCCACGACCAGAAAATGATGGTGCAGGAAATTCTGGAAGCCAATGAGCAGCAGGCCGTGCTCTCGGAGCAAGCCTACCAGAACTTCAAGCTTGCCGAAGGCCAGCGCGAAATGTACCAGGACCTGTTTAAGCAGGCCCCGGCCCTCATTTGCATCTCGCGTGGGCCCGAGCACCGCTTCGAGTTTGTGAACACTGCCTACCAGTCGCTTTTCCCCGGCCGCCAGTTTGTGGGCCTGCCCATAGCCGAGGCCCTGCCCGAAGTAGCCGCGCAAGGCTTTGCAGAACTGCTCAACCAGGTATACGCCACCGGCACGCCTTACCAAGCCAATGAGGTGCCCGTGCAACTGCCCGACGCGCCCACTGGCCAGCCCCGCGAAGCGTATTTCAACTTCACCTATCAGCGCTTCAGCGAAGCCGGGCAGCCAGCGGGTATTATGACTTTCGCCTTTGAAGTAACGGAGCTGGTACACATGCGCCAGATGCTCGAAGGCTTGCAACCTCCCTCGGTACACTGAGACCTTGTGGGCGAGTCTGAGCCCGCAACAATTTGTCTTTTGTTTGTTTATAAAAAGCTGGTCAGTACCCGAAAGCCTCTACTGCCAGCCACTACGCGGCCCGGATTACCCAAAATTCCTGCGTCCTTCACCTGTTTGGACAGTAATTTGCTAAGCTAGACCGCCTGGCTGTCCTTCTGCCCCAGGCAGCTCTGCTTGTACCTTTCCTCCTCGAACCAGCCTTCGGGTTACTTTACTTCTTCTCCCTCTTTTATGGTGCTCACCGCCCTCGACTTTCAGCAAGCCCGCGTGAAGCAGGTGTTGTTTAAGTCGCGCCTGCGCTCGGTGCTCTACGGGGTGCGGGAAGCCGAACCCAGCTTGTTCCGGCTGGAAGATAACCCCTTGGGCCAGTGGCTTAACACCGTGCTCAAGCCGCAGTATGGCCACCGCCCCGAAGTAGCTGGCATCGAGCGCCTGTTGCGCCAAACCCTCGATGCGGGCCAAAGCCTAGTGCGCCAGCACCAACGCGGCGAGATGGAGCAAGCCCGTACCGGCCTCGAACAGATAGAGCGCCTCGCTACCGAAATCGATACCCTACTCACGAAGGTCGAGAAAAGCGCCTGATACCCCTGCTTCTACCTCCTGCCGCCGCGCCGCAGTAGCCACTTGGCTGCTGCGGCGCGGCTTTTTTTGGGTATTGTTTTTGGCACGGGCCAGAGGCCCGCGCCAAAAACGCTGTTGCGCCCAGGCAGCCTGCTGCTTATTTTTGGCCGGGTATTACTCTTTTTTCGTGATTATTTACGGCTCGCGCGGTACGCATTATGCCACCCAGGAACTGCCCGGTGCGGTGTGCCCCAACTGCGGCAAGTTTGGTACGCTGCAAGTGGGCCTTATCAGCCAGTACGCGCACGTGTACTGGATTCCGCTGTTTCCCTTCCAAAAAAGGCCGTAGCGCAGTACGCCAACTGCCACCTTGCCTGGGAAGACAAGCTCATTCCGGCCAATCTGGCCGAGGAGGTACGCACCGTTAAGAGCCAGACCTCACACCCCTACTGAACCTGGCTGGGGCTGGTACTGATTGCAGCCGCTATCGCCTTCGGCATCGTGGCCGGCATGCGCGACACCCGCGCCGACGACGCTTTTTTAGAAAATCCCCAGGCCGGCGACATCTACACCGTGCGCTCCGACAGCGCCAACACGTACTCGCTGCTCAAGGTGCTCCAGGTAAGCGGCAACAGCGTGGAGCTGGTGGCGAACGAGTACGAAACCACTGATACAAATCCCATTAATTCCCTCAACGCGCCTTTCCGCTACAGCAAAGAATCGTTTGTCATCACCCACCTCGACTTGCAGATAATGCGCCGTCAGGGTAAGCTCACGGACGTAGACCGGCTGTAAAACGGTGTGCCACGCCGTTCTACACCTCTATATACTCAGGGAGATAAGCGCCAGGTAATCAACCAGGCCGCTGGGGCGCTCGAAGACGTGGATAAATAGAATAGTCTCTTCGCCCGCGCTACGCCACACCTCGGCGTAGAACGTGCCCACGGCGTAGAGGCTCAGCCGGAAGCTGTCTTCGGTGCGCTCGGCCAGGGGGTGGCCATGCCGGGCCAAATGCTCGGCCTGGTGGCGCTGGTGCAGGTTTTTAAAGGTGGCGAACGTCATGGTGCTTGTCCCGAAGATACAGCCCTTTGGTAGTTGTCGGTTGTCGGCGTTTGAGGAACGAGCAACGAATAACGAGCTTTGCGGCATGACTTCGTTTCGCTTTCCGCACCCGCTGGTGCTGCTTACTTTTTTTATTGTGCTGGCAGCAGCCCTGAGCTACGTGCTGCCCGCCGGGCAGTTTGCCCGCCGCCACAACGCCGCCACCGGCCGCGAGGTAGTGGTACCCGGCTCTTACCAGCAGGTGCCCGCTACGCCCGTGAACCCGCTGCAAATGGTGGTCGATATTCCTAAAGGGCTCGTGGAAGCGGGCTCGCTGGTGTTTCTTATATTCCTGGCGGGCGGGGCTTTTACGGTGGTCGACCAAACGGGGGCCCTGCGCTACGGCGTCGACTGGCTGCTGCGCCACGCGCAGGGGCGCGAAGTGGCTATTATTCCGGTGGTGTCGCTGGGCTTTGCCACGATGGGCGCGCTGGAAAATATGGAGGAAGAAATTATTGCCCTCGTGCCCGTACTGCTCGTGCTCATGCGCCGCCTGGGCTACCCTACCCTCACGGCGGTATCGGCCAGTTTTGGCGCGGCAGTGGTAGGCGCATCGTTCAGCCCCATCAACCCGTTTCAGGTGGTTATTGCCCAAAAATTGGCGCAGCTGCCGTTATTTTCGGGCTCAGCCTTTCGGCTGATATTCCTAGCGCTGGCGCTCACCATCTGGATAGTGGGCACGTTGCGCCACGCCGTGCGCTACCGGCAGGTGCCCGAGGCGGCGGCCGACGATACCGCGACTTCAGCCACGGGTCAGGGGCGACATGGCCTGGTACTGCTGCTGCTGGTAGTGGCGTTCAGCATCTTTGGCTACGGCGTGGTAAGCCTGGGTTGGGAATTCGAACAGATGTCGGCGCTGTTTCTGGCGCTGGGCATCGGGGCTGGGCTGCTGGGTGGCCTCGGCTTCACGGGCACGGCCGATGCCTTCGTGACGGGCTTCCGCGACATTGCGTTTTCGGCTATTCTGGTGGGGTTTGCGCGAGCCATTTTTGTGGTGTTGGAGCAGGGCCACATCATTGATACCATTGTGCAGGGCCTGGCCATGCCGCTGGCGCACCTGCCGGTGGCCGTGGCCGCGTTGGGTATGCTGGGCGTACACGCGGCCCTGCACCTGCCGGTGCCCAGCGTGAGCGGTCAGGCCGTACTCACCATGCCGCTGCTGGTGCCCCTCTCCGACCTCATCGGCCTCTCGCGCCAGGTGGCGGTACTGGCCTACCAGTATGGTGCCGGTCTCACCAACCTCGTCACGCCCACCAACGGGGCCCTGATGGCCATGCTCGTAGCCTGCGGCGTGCGCTACGACCAATGGCTACGCTTTGCCGCGCCGCTCTACGCAGGCCTGCTGGCGCTAGCGGCGGGGGCGCTGCTGGTGGGCATTTGGGTGGGGGTATAGTTTTTCAACGACACCTCACGGCACCTCACCCCCTAGCCCCCTCTCCAAAAAAGAGGGGGAACTAGCTTTTATAGGACTTACGCACTCGGCTCATACGGGTAGCCGCGAAGCGGCGGCATGTTGGTAGTAACTGCTTGATAACTAGGCTAGAGCTGCGAAGCTGCGACACCTATCGTGCAGGTAAAAGTGCCGCAGCTTCGCAGCTCTGGAAACTACCTAACTACTTCGCAACTACCAACATGCCGCCGCTTCGCGGCTACCCGTATGAGCCGAGTGCGTAAGTCCTATTTTAGAATCTAGCTCTAGAATTAGAAACTAGTTCCCCCTCTTTTTTGGAGAGGGGGTGAGGTGTCGTTGACCATACAGTTGGCACCTCCCACGCTTTCAACTGCCCGTCATACGAGGCGCTGATGAGTTGGCGGCTGGCTGGTAGCCAGGCCAGCGACTGCACAAAATCAGTATGGCTCATGGTCTGCTCGCATGTGCGGGTGGCCAGGTTCCAGATTTTTACCTGGTTGTCTTCGCCACCGCTGGCGAAGCGCCCGCCATCGAGCCAGGTCAGGGCCCGCACAATGCCCTGGTGCGCCGCCAGGGTAGCCAGTAGTGCCCACTGCCCGGCATCGGGGTGGGTTTGCCACACCTGGATGGTGCCCGCGTAGGTGCTGCACAGCACCAGGCCCTGCGCCGGCTCGTGGAGCAGCGCGTGGGCCGGGGGCTGCTGGCTCGCAATGGTGCCCAGGCAGGTGCCGGCCTGCCAGTCCCAGAGCCGCAGGGTGCCGTCTTCGGAGGCGGAGAGCAACTGCTGCTGCGGCAGGGGCAGTAGTTGCCATACCCAGTCGGTGTGGCTGGCCAGGGTGTGGCGCACGCGCCCGTCCAGGTCGCCCACCTGGATGAGGCCGTCGGCCGCGCTGCTGGCAAACCGGGTGTCGGTGAGGCGCACCACCGCCAGCACGGTGGCTGCGTGCAGCGCGGCCAGGGTGCGCACCAGGTGGAGCTGGCCATCTGCCTGCTCCCAAACCTTGACCGTCGCATCGCGGGAGGCCGACAGCAAGATGGTTTCGGTGAGCGCACACAAGCTCAGCACCGAGTTGCGGTGACCGCGCAGCTGCTGCTGGCACTGCCCGGCGCGGTTCCAGACCTTGATAGTGGTGTCGCGCCCGGCGCTCACTACACCTTCTCCAAACGGCACTACCTGCCAGATGTAGCCCAGGTGCCCCGCTGCAAACGGCTCGTGCGGTGCGGCTGGCTGGAGGGCGGTTTCGTAAAGGATGTCGCTGCGTAGCACGAATTTCTGGCCAGCACTCAACTGCTCGCCTTCGTGCCAGATGCGGTGGTCGAAAACGATAAGGTCGCCCTGCACGGGCAGGTACTCGGCCCAGATTTCGGGGTCGTCCTTCGAGCGGTAAAACAGGGTGCGCCCGCCGGTAAATTCCGCGGCATCGTTCAGATAAATCATGAAGGTGAGCCGCGATTGCACCGTGTCGCTTTGATGGTAAACCCCATCGAGGTGGCGGTGGAAGTACTGGCCTGCGGCGTAGCGGCAGAAGCGCAGCCGGGTATTGAGTGCCTTGAGCTGCCACGGGGCGCCGCCTGGTGCGTCGGCGGGCAGCTGTGCGGGCAGCACCGGGCGAATTGCCTCCAGCAGCTGCCCGGCCAGAACGGCATCGTCTACTACCAGCCGGTCGTTGTTGCGGTAGTAGGTGGGGTAATGGGCGTGGGCCGTCTGGAAATTCGCCTGTACTTCGGGCGTAAGCAGGGCCAGGCACGCGGCGGGCGAAAACGCGCCCGGCACAATAAAGCACTGCAAGTCACTATTGGGCAGCAGGTTAATTGGTTGGGCTAGTGCGTTGCGCATGGTATAGGAAGTGTCGGCCAGAGCCTGGATTGAGTTACTACTGGCTTCTGTCTATTTTTACTCCACCAATTTACTGATTTTCCCGCTTCCCCTTGCCGTGCCTAACCCCGACGCACTCAGCTTCCCCATTGGCAAACCCACCTTGCCTACCGCCCTCCTCACCGCTGCCGAGCGCACCGCTTACCTCAAGCAGTTGGCCGAGCTACCGGCGCAGCTCACGGCGGCGGCCCGGCGCGTGGGGGGCGAGCGCCTGCAGCTGCCCTACCGCCCCGGCGGCTGGACGGGTCGGCAAGTCATTCACCACGTTGCCGACTCGCACCTGAACGCCTACACCCGCTTTCGGCTGGCCCTCACTGAAACCAACCCCACCATCCGGCCCTATGATGAGGCGGCCTGGGCCGAGCTGCCCGACGTAGCCGCCACGCCCATTACCGTCTCGCTGAGCTTGCTTGAGAGCCTGCACTCGCGCTGGGTGACGCTGCTGCACCACCTAAGCGAGGCGCAGTGGCAGCGCACGTTTTACCATCCCGGCGACCAAAAAACCTCTACCCTCGACCAGGCGCTGGCGCTATATGCCTGGCACGGGCAACACCACCTGGCCCATGTGGAACTACTGGCGTCGCCCGCTGCGGGGAACCTCACAAGCTTCCCTAAGGCATAGCTCCAGCACCGTTAGCTACTGGTTTGGCTGCCCTCCACAAGGGCGCTTTGGGGCGCTGAATAGGGGCTGCTTTTTCGGTAAAGCAGTAGAGACAATTGAGTCATCCAGCCTAATACCCAAACCATAGTGAACTTTTGCAGCAGCGGCAAAAAGAGTATCGCGTACCCGGTGTAGTAAATAAAATTGTTAGCCCCAATCAGCACCACACAGCCTACTCCAAACCAGAGGAGCTTCCAGGCCCGTAGCTTGCGCAAGCCCAGAAAGGTTCCTAGTAACGCGACCAGACCCAGGACGCTGGCAATAGTCGTTGCAACGTCGTGGTATGGCATCGCCAGGAAGCATGTAGCAAGCATGGCTAACGTACCTGCCCAGCGAATTACAGCGGCTCCAAGTGAGCTGAAGGGCAGTAAGTCAGGTATTTGCCACCAGAAGAGGGCCAGAGAAACACCCAAAACACCCATCGCAGTCAGGGCAACCGGCTGGGCCCGGTTGAGCGCCCCGTTTATTGCCCGCTCAGTAAGCAAATTGCACCAATAGTTGTGCACCCAGCTAAAGCCTGAGGCCAGGTGGTTGGCGGGTGAGCCGCCAGGGTAAAGTAGCGTGGCTACGATGTACAACAAGCCAAAGAGCCCAATGCCTATTACTGGCACCAGATACCACAGCCGCGCCGCTGGCCAGCCAGTGGTTCCAGAGAATGAGTTATTGCTCAAGGTTTTAGTAGAAGTACCTGGCGAAGGTAACTGGTGACCCGGCTAATAAAGATGGCAGCCTGGGTTATTGCTTAAGCCTGTTGCACTTGTTCTTATGTAATTTCTCACGCACAACTAACCGCATAACCACTTAGAGCAGATTTTAGGTCAGTGTAGAGGCCATAGAAACACAAAGATGTGTCTCTACGGCTTCTACACTGACCTTCGGTTGTTTAGATATTTATTACCAATATGTTCAACGACGAGACACAAAGATGTGTCTCTACAACCGCGTACATTGTTGTGAAAACCACCTAATTAGGACTTATGAAGTCATAGCTAAAAACTAAAAGCTCTTCCGGCCATGTAGCCAAAAGAGCTTTTTTGGGCGGTTACCTGCCCGGCATTAACCAACGAAAAAAGTACCTTCCGTTATCTCTGGGCAATATTTCCCGATTTTTATTTCTCGTATTTATCAGCGTGGCGCACCATGCTGTTGCTCTTGCCGTAGCGGCGCAGGCTTTTGGCGGCGTCGGGGTTGAGGCGGGTAGCTTTGGTGAGGTCGCGGCGGGCTTCCTTGGTGTGGTCGAAGCTGGAGTAGCTGATGCCCCGGTATTCGAGCGCGTCGGCGTAGAGTGAATCGAGGGCCAGGGCGCGGGTAAAGTCAGTAACGGCGGGCTTGTACTGGTTCATCTGCATCTTGGCTACGCCCCGGCCAAAGAAGGCTTCCTTATCGTCGGAGCGGAACTTAAGGGCCCCGCTAAAGTCGGTGGAGGCGGCCTTATACTCGCCCAGCATCAGCTCGTTCACGGCTTTGTTATAGTACACATCGGGGTTGCCGCGCATACTGCGTAGGGCTACGGCGTAGTCGGGCTTTGCTTCCTTGTAGTTTTTGAGGTTGGAATTTGCTTTGGCTCGCTCCAGACGTGCCCGGGCGTTTTTGGGATTAGCCAAGACGGCCACATTGGCGCGGGCTAGTTGGGCACGGTAGTCGGCATTTGTCATCTTTTTCTCGGCAGCCCGTTCGGCCAGGGCAGCCGATGTGCTGAGCGCGGCTGGGTCGAGGGTGGCCCCTTCAGTGCCGGCAGCGGGGGTATCGAGGCCCTCGATGGGGGCAGCCGTGGCCGCCGAAGCCGTGGGCGGCGATAGTGCAGTGGGGTCAGCAGCAGCGGAGCGGGCGGTGTCGGGGGCAGCGGCGGCCACGGTGGGCGCAGCGCTCATGGGCATGGAGCGGGTAGCGGTGGGCTGGCTGTTTTCGGTGGTGGTGGCACAGCCAGCGGCCATTGCCAGCAGGGCAAAAGCAACGGGAGCCAGGGGGGTAAGTAACGTTTTCATGCAGCAGAAAAGGGGTGCGCCGGCCAATGAACCGGCCATTAGTTTGCGGCTTATACGGAAAATTCGGGCCAGGGTAAGCACGAGCTTTGTTTTAGACCAAAAATCGGGCCCGAACCGGCAGCCCCTTCGCCCGGTTATCTTTGCCGACCCGGCGGGGCCGGGGCAGTATTTTTCTACATTTCTTCTTCCGCAAACAAACTCATGGCATTGCAATTTGACCTGGTGGTAATCGGCTCCGGCCCTGGTGGTTACGTGGCGGCTATTCGGGCGTCGCAGCTGGGGCTGAAGGTGGGGGTAGTCGAGCGCGAGTCGCTCGGCGGCATCTGCCTCAACTGGGGCTGCATCCCTACCAAAGCCCTGCTCAAAACCGCCCAGGTATACGAGTACCTCCAGCACGCCCAGGACTACGGCCTGACCGTGAAAGAGGCTGGCTTCGACTTCGGGGCGG
The DNA here is from genome assembly GCA_050954465.1 of Janthinobacterium lividum. Taxonomy (GTDB): domain Bacteria; phylum Bacteroidota; class Bacteroidia; order Cytophagales; family Hymenobacteraceae; genus Hymenobacter. The sequence goes on along the minus strand of JBPBPU010000031.1, from coordinate 40,040 downwards.
TAATCAAGCGCAGCCGGGGCGTGGCCGACGGCATGAGCAAGGGCATCCAGTTCCTGTTCAAGAAAAACAAGATTGAGGTAGTAAACGGTACTGGCAAGCTGCTGGCTCCCGGCAAAGTAGAAGTAACTAAAGCCGACGGCACCAAAGAAACCGTGGAGGCCAAGAGCATTATCCTAGCTACCGGTGCCCGCGCCCGCCAACTCCCCAACCTGCCCATCGACGATAAGAAAATTATCGGCTACCGCAAGGCCATGACCCCCGACGCGCTGCCCCAGCGCATGGTGGTGGTAGGCTCTGGGGCCATCGGCGTCGAGTTTGCGTATTTCTACCGCTCGCTCGGCACCGAAGTCACCATCGTGGAGTACCTGCCGCGCATCGTGCCGGTAGAGGACGAGGAGATATCGCGCCAGATGGAGAAGTCCTACCGGAAAATGGGCATCAATATCCTCACCAGCGCCGAAGTAACCAAAGTAGACACCAGCGGCGCGGGCTGCAACGTGTTCATTAAAACGGCCAAGGGCGAGCAGCAAATTGCCTGCAATGTGGTACTGAGCGCCGTAGGCGTGCAAACCAACCTGGAAAACATCGGCCTCGAAGAGTTGGGCATCAAGGTAGAAAAAGGCCGCGTGCTGGTCGATAACTTCTACCAAACCAACGTGCCCGGCATCTTCGCCATCGGCGATATTATCCCTGGCCCGGCGCTGGCCCACGTAGCCTCGGCCGAGGGCATTATCTGCGTCGAGCACATCACGGGCCACCACCCCGAGCCGCTCAACTACCAGAATATTCCTGGCTGCACCTACGCCCAGCCTGAAATTGCCTCGGTAGGCTTCACCGAAGCCGAAGCCAAGGCCAAAGGCTACAATGTGCGGGTGGGTAAATTCCCGTTCTCGGCCAGCGGCAAAGCTGCGGCGGCCGGCGTGAAGGACGGTTTCGTGAAAGTGATTTTCGACGCTAAATACGGCGAGTGGCTTGGGGCCCACATGATTGGGGCCAACGTAACCGAGCTGATTGCCGAAGTGGTAGTAGCCCGCAAGCTTGAAACCACCGGCCACGAGATTATCAAGTCGGTACACCCCCACCCCACCATGAGCGAGGCCATTATGGAAGCCACTGCGGCGGCGTATGACGAGGTGATTCACTTGTAACCTTCCTGCACTGCCTCTACTCCTCTTCCTGGAAGTTGGGTGGCGTACAGCCTATTCCCTAGAATAAAAAAGCCAGGCTATTCCGTAGCCTGGCTTTTTTATTCTATATTTGCCCTACCCATTATTCCCGCTTTATATTTTATTTCAAATGAAGCAACGTTTAACTCCTTCTTTAGCGGGCTTGCTGCTAGCCAGCACGCTTGCTATTGGTGGCTGTGCTGGCTCCTACACGCCTATCCGGCCCCAGCGCCTGGCTACGTACCAAGCGGTGTCCGGCCCTGCTCCCTTGCAGTTCGCGTATCAGTTTGATGCCTTGCGAACGCGAGGCGGCAATAAAAAGTACGTCAAAAAAGAGCTAAAGCGTGGCTACCATGTGGTGGCAGTACGCATTACGAATACGACAGCAGCTGAGGTGAATTTCTCTCGCGATGCCGTACTGTATTTTGGCGACCGCCCGGTAATACCGGTTTCAAACGAGATAGCAGCCCAGGATATGAAGCAGGGCGTATTCATCTACCTGCTGTATCTGCTGCTGAACTTTAATGTGGGGGGTACTACTACCACCAGCTACTCCGGCCAGACTACTACTACAGGTGGCACTTTCATTCCTACCGGGCCTTTTATTGCCGGTGGCAACATACTTGGGGCTTCCCTGGCCAATAAGAACTTTCAGCAGGAATTGACACAGTACGATTTGACTAACCGTAATATCCACCCCGGTGAAACGGTATATGGCTTAGTATGCCTGCGCGAAACCGGCCTTTCGCCCTTGCGGTTGGAACTGCGCACGATGGCCGCTGGCACTCCACCCTCACCAGTTGCCCCAGCTTTACCACCTGCTGCAACTCCCTCACGAGACTAAAAAGCTGGCGGGCCTTTGAGCTTAGTAATTCAGTCTTCGTGGCATATCCTTTAAAACCCCAGCGCCAACCCGAGCTGGGGTTTTTCTTTGCCAAAAACCTCCCGCTATGAAACTACAGCTTACAACCTGCTGCCTGGCGCTGGCCCTGCTCGCCGGTTGCTCCTCTAACTCAGAGAAGCAGGGCGTCGATGCCGTGACTGGGTTCTATGGCGGCACCGTGCGGTATAGCAAAGGCAGCCACTTCTCGACCGATGCTACCGAGCCCCAGGGTGAATACCTGGAAGTAGCACTGGATAAACCCGGCCTCAACCGGCATTTCAGCGACCCACGCATCCCGGCTTCCAACTGTGCTTACCTCGTTTACAAGCAGTTGGCACCTACTGAGCGGCAAGATTACAGCTACCTCAAAGTCACCCTCACTGACTCGGGCACCACCCACGGCTATACCTATCCAGTAGCCGGGCTGCAGCTGGCTACCCAGGCTGCCAACCTGCTGACGCCTCTCATGGCTAACTTACAGCAGCACCACTACCACGCAATAGCCAATAATTTCAACCCGGTTGGCCTGCGGGCGATGAGCCCCGACAGCCTGACCTCCTTGATAACCCGAATAGGTAAAGAAATTGGTCCTATCACGGCCTATGCACTACAAGGCCATGGTATAGCCCCCATAACGCTGGCAGGCAAACCGCAGCAGCTGGTGCGGCTTTTTGTGCGCATATCAGAGCCGGCCCCCACCCGCAAATTGCTTATCGTTGTCAACCCTAGCCAGAAAGCCGACGAGAAATACATCTACGGCCTCAATTTCTTTAACTAGCCGCCTGAAGGTGCTAAACTAGCGGCTATTGTACCAGGGTGTAGAATGGCTGCCGGCGAACTATTTTCTGAGCTTCCTGGGGAGTAAATTTTTTAATATAAAGCTCATTTGAATTATACGTGCTCACGCCTACTGCCGCCCCGAATACTGTTATTTGCCAATGGCCTTCTTCGAACTGCCCCTTGCCGCTGCGGCTTAAGGTGTGGCTGCTGCTGTCCAGTTCCTGCTTCGTGGCGGCCTTACCGTACTGCTTGATGCACAGCTCCATATAACGCTGCGTGATTTTAGAATGGTCGGCTTCCGAATTGGCCAGGTAGCGGGTTAGCACCGCGGATGCTTCGGGCAGGTTACCCAGCTTTTCATAGGCATAAGAGGCTAGCAGCCGTACGTTGATATTATGCTCCAGTAGGTCGTTCATATCCGAAAAACTGTCTTCGGGAAATCGTTTTTTCCGCTTGAGCCAGACGTTCTGGAAGTAATTTAGTACGGCCTCGTATTTCTGTTTTGCAGCGGTGCTGTCTCCGGCTTTTTCCGCCGCCATAGCCTCCTTCGTAAGCCGGATAGGCTGGTACGACGTGCTCAGGGGGTAGCCGTATTGCAGGTAAGTGAAGATACCGGTTTCGACAATGAGGCTATTTTGCCGGGCGTTGACGATTATCAGCGTGTCGTTGCGCCGCATAATGGTGTCGGCCCGATGGTACATGGCTAATAGCTCCTCATCGGTGTAGGGATTAGTATTCAGGTAGTGCTGCCGCGCCATAGTCAGCAAGCCAACAACCAGAGAGACAGCACAAACTAACACTATTTTTTTCATTGGAGAGAATACTCGTTTTATTCGCAAAGCTACTCGCAGTGGCCGTTTACCAAAACTAAAAAAGGCCGCTTCCCGGATTGGGAAGCAGCCTTTTTTAGTTTTGGTAAACGGCAATTACATCTTGGCAATCACGTTGAAATCCAGCGTAAATTCGTCGTAAATAGCTTTGTCGCCGATGCTATCGAAAAACGACTTCGAGCCGTATTTCAGGCCGAATTTGGTGCGGTCGATGGTGGCTTTGCCCTTGGCGGCGGCTACGCCGTTTTTCACGCCTACCTGAGCCGGGAAGCTCACGCTCTGCGTCACGCCTTTGATGGTCATGTCGCCAGTGATGGTGGCGTTGTTAGCGTCGGCAGCGGCCCCAGCGATGGGTTTTACGCTGGTGATTTTGAAGGTCGAAGCCGGGAATTTTTCAGCGCCAAAGAAGTCGTCGCTGCTCATGTGGCCCACGAATTTGCCCTGGCTTTCGGCGTCCTTAATATCAGTGGCTTTGATGGTTTTCATGTCCACCGTGACCATACCGCCCACTACCATGTTGTTGCGTACTTGCAGGTCGCCGCCCGTAAACTGGATGGTGCCGTTGTGGCCGTGCGTTACGGCTTTGCCCTCCCAGCCCAGGGTACTCAGTTGGGGCTGCAACTTGTAGGTGGCAACCGCCGCAGGGGTGTTGGACGTGGTAGTGGCTACACTCTTGGAGGATTTAACGGCAACTGTTTTTTGCGCGAAGGCTGCCGGAGCAGCGAGCAGGGCAACGCCCAGCAGGGCAGGCATCAGGAAATTTTTCATGAAAAAAGATGTCAGAAATGACGGTGAAGGGTGGTGTGAGAAAATGGTGTTAAGCGTAAAGTGTGCCAGAAAGTAGGACGAGTTTATCAGCCGCGAATCTTGTCGAGCAAGTCGTTGAGTTGGTTCAACTCGGCTTCGGTTAGGTGGAGGAGGCCGGCTTTGGCGGGGTCGGCGAGGCCATCGTGCTGTATCTGGAGTAGTAAGGCCAGGCCTTTTTCGGTGATGAGAATATCCACGGCGCGGCGGTTGGCGGGGCAGGTCTTGCGCGTCACCAGGGCTTTTTCTTCGAGCTTATCCACAATACGCGACGCATTGCTGGTTTTGTCGAGCATCCGGTCGATGAGCAGGGCTACCGTGGCAGGGCGCGGGTGCTGCCCGCGCAGAATGCGCAGAATGTTAAATTGAGGCAAGGTGAGGCCATAAGGCTTGAACAGGGCTGCCTGGCGCAAGGTGAGCCAGCCCGACGTGAATACCACGTTGAGATAGGCCTTTTGGGTATTGCTTTGAAAGCTGCTTTGCTTGATTTCGTCTTCGAGGCGCATACGAGTTACTCACTTGCAGCTGCAAATTTAATGTACATACATTTAATGTTGCAACACTGTTTTGGGTTTCTTCCAAAATAAATTTTGTGCGTACAAGGTACTTGGTAATTAATTTGCTTGCCAACCCCCATCTACTTTCACTTTTTCTCTCACCCCCATGCGCACCCAACACCTTTTCCTGGCAGCTCTTCTTGGCGCGGGCACCCTGCTCCTGCCGCACCAGAGCTTGGCTCAAAAACGCAAGAAAGACCAGGCCCCGCCGCCCCCGGTGATGCAGAGCATCACGCCCAACCGCAATGCGCAGTTTGTGCTGCTCGATGGGGAAGTGGTGCAGCGCCTGAACAAACAAATAACGCCGCTGACCCAAAATATCCGCCTGGTACCTAGCGGCACCAAAATCAACGTCAAGAGCGGTATCGTGGAGTACGTGAATGGCAAAATCACGAGCCTGCACGAGGGCGACTACGTGAATGCGGAAGGCGGCTTGGTATTCGCTACGCCCGCGAGCGCCGCCGCCGCCCGCGGCGACTCTGCCGTGTCGGCCAATGCCAAGTTCGACCACTACGTGCAGGTTGGCACCGCCCCCACTACCGTGCTCACCAACGCGCCCACCGAGCGCGAGCAACTCATGATGCGCGAGATTGAGCTGCTGAAAAACAAGATAACCCTCCTCAACCAGACCCACAGCAACCCGCCCAGCACCGATGCCGTGGACAAGCAGGTACAGCAAATCGAAACCCAGTTGAAAACCATGAACTAGGTTTTTGGTGATGAGGTAGAAAAGAACGTCATGATTCGGCTCCACTTCGTTCCGCTCAGTATGACGTTCTTTTCTACCTCATCACCAAAAATCTACGTCGCAAACAACTCGCCCCCTGCCTCCCCAACCAGCCCAAATGGCTCGTCGCGCACGATGAGGCAGCCATCAAGGTCGTGAATGTCGGCCAGGGCGCTCACCTGCAGCGCCGACCAAATGCCGAGGGTCGTCTCTACCATGCAGCCCAGCATTGGGCGCAGGCCGTGGGCGCGGGTCTGGCGCAGCAGTTCCAGGCCGCGCTGGTAGCCGCCGGCTTTCATCAGCTTCATATTGACGCCGTGAAACTGTTGGGCAATTTCGGCAAAATCGGCTTCGTCGGTTACAGACTCGTCGGCCAATAGGGGCACGGGGGCGCGGGAATGCAGGTAGCGGTAGTCGGCGGCGCAGGCGGCGGGTAGAGGCTGCTCCAGCCAATGCAGGCGCAGGCCGGGCACGGCGGCTGTCGCTTCCAGAAAGCGCAGCACGCTGTCGGCGTCGGGCCAGGTTTCGTTGCCATCTACGAGTAGGGGCTGGCTGGGGCAAGCCGCCGCTACGGCCCGTAGCAGGTCCAGGCCCTGCTCGTGGTTTACCTTGACTTTCAGCAAGCTGAAGCGTCGGGCCTGCTGCTGCTCGATAAAGCCCGCCACCTCCTCGGGGGCCATAATGGGCAGCGAAAAGGCGGTGGGCACCCGGTTGGCGGGCGCGGGCGCCCCTAGCCACTGCCACACCGGCTGGCCAGCGCGGGCCGCCAGGCAATGCGTGAGCGCGGCCTCTAGGGCAAAACGCAGGGCGTGGGCTACGGGCCGCGCTGCCAGCAGCGCCGTGAGGTCGGGCAGCGAAGTGGCATCGGCCAAGCCGTGGGCTTGCAGGTCGGCAAACTGGGCTTGCAGTAGGGCCGGCGACTCGCCGTAGCGCACATTGGGAGCGGCTTCGCCCCGGCCGTGGTAGCCCGCCTGAGTTAACCCGACTACGAGGTTGGTTTTGGTAGCGGAGGCGTTGCGCGAGATTTTCCAGAGGTAGCGCAGGGGCAGCTCGTAGGCAGTAATGGTCCAGGAGGAAGCGGGCATGGCAGGGCCGCGCCAGTGCGCAGGCTGCCAAATGTAAAACGGCGTGGCACTCCGTTTACCAGGCGGGAGCCGGAGCGGTGTCACTCATCGGTTCTACATTTGGCTGGGAAAACGGGGTGTTGCTCGCTAAGGAGGCCGGCAGCTCCGTTTTTTGGTTCGTTGCTTTTATTCTACTGCATGAGATTTTCCCGCGCTGCCCTGCTAGCTGGCTTTTTGGTGTTGCTGGCCGTTGCCCTCACCTATATCGCTCTTTACCAAGCGCCTACTGTGGCTGCTACAGCTGGCGAGCCGATGAGCAGCCACCCCAGCCAGGGCCTGGCCCTACTGGCCGAGGCAGCCCGCTGGCTAGCCATCGGGGCTATCGCCTGGGCGGTGGCTCAGCGCCGCTCGCTCACGCTCTGGATAGTGGTAAGTATGCTGGTGGGCATTGAGTTGGGCTACGATGCACCCGAGGTCGCCATGCACCTCAAAGTGCTGAGCGACGCCTTTTTGCGGCTCGTCAAAACGATTATCGCACCGCTGGTTTTTGCCACGCTCGTAGTGGGCATTGCGGGCCACGCCAACCTCAAGCAGGTAGGGCGCATGGGCATCAAAGCCTTGGTGTACTTCGAGATTGTCACCACGTTTGCGCTGTTTATCGGCCTGGCAGCCATCAACTTAACCCAGGCCGGCCGGCTCGATGCCGCCGTGCTGGCCACGGCCCGCGCCGCCAACACGGCCAAAGATGCCAAGGCCCTCACTGCCGAGCCCCAAACGGCAGCCGATATTGTTCTGCATATTTTCCCCGAAAACATTGCCAAATCGGTGGCCGAGGGGCAGGTGCTGCAAGTAGTGGTGTTTACCATTATTTTCGCTATCGGCCTGGCTCTCACGCCCGAGCGCCAGCGCCGCGTGATGCTCAGCGCTTGCGAAAGCTTGTCGGAAGTCATGTTCAAGTTTACCAACGTGGTGATGTACTTTGCGCCGCTGGGCGTGGGCGGGGCCCTGGCCTACACGGTGGGCAAAATGGGTTTTGCGCCCCTGCTCAATGCGGCCAAGCTGCTATTCACGCTCTACGGGGCGCTCATTGCCTTCGTGCTGCTGGTGCTGCTGCCGGTGGCGCTGCTCGTGCGCCTGCCGCTGCGGCGCTTTATCGCGGCGGTGGCCGAGCCGGTGAGCATCGCCTTTGCCACTACCAGCAGCGAAGCCGCGCTGCCCCGCGCCATGGAAGCGATGGAAAGCATTGGCGTGCCGCGCCGCATTGTGGCTTTCGTGATGCCGACGGGCTACTCGTTTAACCTCGACGGCACCACGCTGTACTTGTCGCTGGCAGCGGTATTTGTGGCCCAGGCGGCGGGCGTGCCGCTTACGTTTGGCCAGCAGTTGCTCATGGTATTTACGCTCATGCTCACCAGCAAAGGCGTGGCGGGCGTGCCCCGCGCCTCGCTGGTTATTCTGCTGGCTACGGTGGCATCGTTCAACTTGCCCGCCTGGCCGGTATTCATCATCCTGGGCATCGATGCGCTCATGGATATGGCTCGCACGGCCGTGAACGTGCTGGGCAACTGCCTGGCCAGTGCTGTGGTAGCCCGTTGGGAAGGCGAATTTGTAGACGACTACGTGGCCCCGCCCGACCTGCTGGCGGCCGAAGCCTCCGCTACCGGGCTGCACCACTAGCCGGCGTGATGAGAGTTGCTAGCGCTGTAGTTTCAGCTTGAATTTTGGGTGGCTTAAACCAAAGTGGTGCCACGACAAAAAAAGTCGTGGCACCACTATTCATTGAACCAGACAGCGCGAGCAGGCGGTGTAGTGCCACGACAAAAAAGTCGTGGCACTACACCGCCTGCTGCTGGATTACCGCCCAATTTTGCTAAGCCCATTTATCGGGTGCTGCCTTTTTGCTTAGCCTGGGGACATTTTTCCAGCCCGTGCGTAAAAAAGCTTGTTCTCCGCGTCGCTACGTCCGCAAGAATATGCATTTTTTGTGTACGGGCTGTTTTATAACTTACCGGTAGCAAATGCGCGATAGTGTTGTAGATTAGGGCGCTGAATGGGACTTACTCCGGATTACTTGGGGGTTGTCGATTTCTGCTTCATCCTTCTCTACTCATGAAAATAAACTACCCCAACCGCTCTGCCCTAGTGGCACTGCTGGCCCTAGCCTGCCTGGGAGCCTGCAAATCAACGAAAAATGTGATGTCGGCGACACCGACGGCAGCCATCAGCAAGCGCCTGCCTTCGCTGGAAATAACGGCCGACCCCGGCCCCCTCATCAACAACGACGGCGCCTTGCCCGACGACCCGTTGCGCCTGTTTCGCGCCGAGATGCAGCGCAACATCACTGAGCCCCTGGATAGCGCTACTTTTGGCTACGCCCGCCTGGTAGTCACCAAAGTTCATACCGTGCGCACCGGCAAGGGCCTGCAAGCAGCCCAGATAATAATGCTGATGACGCCTAGCATCATCGGCATACCACTGGAATGGTATAAAACTGATATTCAGGCCGAAGTGCAGCTTCTTGACGCCAACGGCAAGCTCCTGGGCACGTACGTTGGTACGGGCACTTCCAAGGTGCGGGTGGCGGCTTACCACGGCTACTCTCAAAAGCAAGCCCCCCGCCTCTCCGACGTGCTGGCCCTACGCAATGCCCTAAGCCACATTCGCCCGCAGCTCGATACCGCTGCTACCCGGCTGCGCCCGCTGTTGCTGGCCAGCGGCAGAGTGCCCGCTGCGGAAAGCGCCCGTTAAGACGCTGGCGGCCGTACCAAAGGAGCCAACTGCAAAAAACCTGCTACCTGCCTGCTATCTTTAACAGGCTATGGGGCATTGCTATGCTAAAACGCGGGCAACGGTCGTTCAGGCGTGGTTACTGGTTTATGTAGTTTATGAGAAATGTACTGCGGGTGTTGCTATTGGCACCCATCCTGTTGTCGGCGGGTTGCTGCGCGAATGATACCTGCAATTGCGACGACCTGTTTGCCGACTCCTTGTATTTTGGGTTTGATACGAGCAGCGCTAATGCATTTACGTCGGCCGATATTGATACCGTGTATCTGCTGCGCTACACTACCTCCCTGCAGCGCCCTTCCGACTCGGCCGCCATTATTCGCGCCCAGAACTACAGCCGGCCGCGCCTGTTGCGTGCGCGGCTGAAAACGTTTGGCCTGGACTCTACCACACTGGTGCTGAGCGACAACTACCCGTTTGCGCCGGGCTCGAAGGGCAAGCTTAGCCAGTACGTGTATAAAATCCGGGTCCGGCTGGGTAATTCCCGCAAGAACCCCTATGTGGATTATTCGCTCAACAGCATTGCCAGCGCCGGCAAATACAACGCCGACGGTTGCTGCACCTGCTATGAGAATACCCAAAAGGCGGCTTTCATCAACGGACAGTATACCGATTTTACCGAAATCATGGCCCGGCCCATCGTGTTGACGCTGACTAAGTAACCTAAGTTGCGGCGTAGGGAAGTAGCGCTCAGCTTTAGCTTGGCGCATCGCCGCAGCGCGGCGAAGCTCGCGTTTGGGGCCGTTGCAGCAAGCGGCGCGGTGCCGGATTCGCCGCTACGCGGCGATGCGCCAAGCTAAAGCTGAGCGCTACTTCCCTACGCCGCAACGTGACTTAAGTAGTACCTGAGAGGGTACCCTTGCACCCGGCCGGTTACGTATACTATCCTCCAGCGGGCCGGTGCGCCGTTGGCTTACTCACTTACTATGCCTGCCCCCGCTACGCCACTTGCGCTGGTCGATACCCCTGCTGCTGAACCACTTCCCGCTAGTACTGGCACCCTGGCGGGCTTCCCCTTCGTGACGCGCCTGAGCCTGGAGCCCCTCATTGCCTACTGGCACGCCCGTGAAAACGACCCCAACCCCGGCGTGGCCCGCCTGGCCCGCGCCGTGGGCCAGCAAGTAGCCGAGCAAACCTGCTGCCGCGGCGACCTGAGCGATATTCATGCCCTCGATACCTACCGCGACCTGGTGGATACGCTCATGCTGGCGGTGTTTCCGCCGGCTACGGCGGGCACGGCTATCAGCGGAGCTATTCCGCCGTTTCAGCGGCAAAGCTTTTACTATACCAGCCGCTTCGAGGAGGTGATGCTGGGTAAGGACCGCACCATCAAGCAGCCACTAAACGTGGACTTGTTGATGCTGGAAGAGCGCATGACGCGCATGGCCTACCTGCTCATCCTGCACCGCGAGTATGGGGCCGAGCTGCCGCCGGTGACTGGGCTGATTTTTACGGTGCCGGACTACCGCATCGGGCTCTACCGGCACTATGGGGTCGATTTCGATTCCTCGTTTGTGCGGGTGCGGGTGGTGGGCGAGAAGCCTGTGCTCACGCCCGAGCAGGTGCAGCACCTGCTGCGCCACCGCCATCACCTCGACCTGCTGGCGCAGTGGCTGCCACCCGAGCGCTTCGAGCTGGAAGGCTTCAACCTGATTAACCTGCTGGACGTGACGACCCAGGAAATCCTGAGCGAGTTGAAGTACGACCTGCTGGAACGCGACGTGCTGCAGGCTTCCGACCGGCTCGAACAGATTCAGGAAAAGCTGCGGGTACTGTTTGCGCGGCCGGCCTTGCAGCTGGGCATTGCGGCGTATGATGAGCGCAAAAAAGCTTTTGTCGATTTCGGCCGCAAAATCAACCACAGCTTCCTCACCAAGCAGCTGCAGGGGCAGGGCCTGGAAGAGGATTTCCGGCTTTTTTACCAGCGGATGCTGCACGAGCGCCGCCCGCTGGTGCTTGATGACGTGAACACCACGCCCGACCTGCCCGAGTCGCTGCGCCGCCAGATGCTGGGCATGGGCGTGCAGTCGGCCATTCTGGCGCTGCTGCGCTACGGCCCCGACACGGTGGGCCTGCTGGAGCTTGGGGCGCCCAGCGTGGGCGAACTGGATGAGTTCGACCTGGAGCTGGTGAGCCAGTTTATGCCCTTGTTTGCGGTGGCCGTGAAGCGCAATGCCGAAGACCAGGAAACCCGCATTCAAACGGTTATTAAGGAGAAGTTTACGGCCATTCACCCTACTATGGAATGGCGCTTCAACGACGCGGCCCGGCGGCTGCTGGCCCGGCAGGAAGACGGCAACCGCAACGCCGAGATGGAGGCCATTGTGTTTGAGGAAGTGTACCCGCTGCACGGCTCGGCCGACATCCGGGGCAGCAGCACGGCCCGCAACGAGGCCGTGCAGGGCGACCTCATCGAGCACCTCACGCTGGCCAACCGGGTGCTCAAAAAAGCATCGGACTTCCAGCAGCTCCCGATTCTGGATGAGCTAAAATTCTACGTTGCCAAGAACCTGCGGCGGCTGCGCCAAGGCATCATCAGCGGCGACGAAGTGAGCATCTACGACTCGCTACGTACCAAGATAGAGCCGCTGTTCGAGTACCTGGCCCAGAATACGGTGGAGCTGCGCCCCACCATTGCGGCTTACTGGCAGCACATTGACCCACGCCTGGGCATTTTATACAAGCGCCGCCGCGACTTTGAGCTGAGCGTCACGCGCCTCAACGACACCATCAGCGACTACCTCGATGAGCAGGAAGAGCTGGCACAGCAGATGTATCCGCACTATTTCCAGCGCTTCAAAACGGATGGCGTAGAATATAATATTTACGTGGGCGGCAGCCTAGTGCAGGATAAGCCCTTCGACCCGGTATTCCTCAAAAACCTGCGCCTCTGGCAACTGCTGGTGATGGTGGAGATTACGCGCCGCACCCATGCTCTGCAAGCCGAGCTACCCGTGCCCCTCGAAACCACGCAGCTGATTCTCATTCACTCGCAAGCCCTCAACATCCGCTTCCGGCAAGATGAGCGGCAGTTCGATGTGGATGGGGCCTATAATATTCGCTACGAGATAATTAAGAAGCGCATCGACAAAGCCACCGTGCTGGGCACCGACGAGCGCCTCACCCAGCCGGACAAGCTGGCGCTGGTGTACTCGCAGCCCCGCGAGGCCGCCGAATACCTCGAATACATCGACTACCTGCAAGACCGCGGCCTGCTCGAACCCGGCCTCGAAGAGCTGGAGCTGGCCGAATTGCAGGGTGTGAAGGGCCTGCTGGCCCTGCGGGTAAAGGTGAAGCTGTAACAGCAACCGAAGGTCAGCGTAGCGCTGCCTGGCGTTCCGGTTACCTGTCAGGCTTGCGCCAACTGAGCCAGTAACTGGGGCTGCTCCACCCACACTGGCTGGCCGAGGAAGCCTTTGAACCACTTGAAATATTGGTAGTACTCCTGCGTATCCTCGAACAGGTAGTAGCCTTCGTCTGCCTGATTTACGAACACCAGTGACTTGACTTCAAACTGCAGTTTTACGCCAAAAAACAGGGATTCGCCTCGCGTACGGCTACCAACCAAAGCCTTCATTTTTTCTAGCCACCGCCACACCCCACTCGTTTCAGTTGGCGTATAGCCACCAACCAGACCGAAGCAGATTTTTTGCAACTCGCTGCCTACCAACTCTCCCAATGCCGACCCTGGCAGTACGGGGGAAGGATAGCCAAAATATGCTTCTCCGGCCAGGAAGCTGTCAACATTGCACCATTGCCACCGCACTTGCACAGCATCTGCTTCTAATTCCAGTGATAAACCCATCGGCTGTGCCGTAAACTGGAACAACAAGCCCAGCGGCTGGTTTTCGATACGCAACGCCGGGTCGTATCTGGTCGGCAACACACCATCAGCTGCATTAGAGTCATATAGCGGATAATCCAGCCGGTATAGTGCTTCTAGCTGCATAAGAGTTACGCCACTGCCTTCTCTACTTCCTTCTTTTCCTTCCAAAACAACCGCACGCCGGTGCGCAGTAGCACCAGCCACGCCGCGCCACCGGCAAAGCCCGCCACTACGTCGGTGGCGTAGTGGACGTGGAAATACACCCGCGAGAAGCCGATGAGCACGGCAAAGCACACCAGTGCCGTAGCCACGCCCCAACGGCGACTGTGCTGCACTACCAGCCACGCCAAGCAGCCGTAGTAGGCCATGCTCATCATGGCGTGCCCGCTAGGAAAGCTGTAGCCCGGCTGATGAAACAGTGCCTCCGCAGGCCGGGCCCGCTGAAAATAGAATTTCAGCAACTCGTTGAGAGCCAGGCCACCGCCCATTGCCAGCAGCAGCTCAATGGCGTAGCGAACGAAGCCCTGCCGGTAAAGCACCACCGGCATCAGGAGACTGGCGGGCACAAAAAACCAAACCGACCCAAAAAAGGTCACGCCCTTCATTACCCAATACGTCCAGGGCTGCGCGACACGCAGTTGGTTGGTTTGCTCAATGGCCCACACATCAAAGGTGCGAGAATGGTCGTGAAACACCACCCGCACGAGGTAGAAAAACACCGCAAAGGCCCCCACAAACAACACAGCCCCAAAAATGGCCTCGGCCGTGAGCAGGCCCGTGAGGGCAGCTAGGCGAGAGGGCGAAGTGGAGGTATCGGCGGGAGCAGTGGGGGCAGGCATGGCAGGAGGCGTAAATGCGTCTTAAACGAACGTTTGCCCAAGTTGGCTGCCAGCTTATTCAGCAGCCAGAAAAGCAAAAAAGCCAGCCCCGCGAAGGGACTGGCTTTCTGTGCGCTCGGAGAGACTCGAACTCTCACACCTTGCGGAACTGCCGCCTGAAGACAGCGCGTCTACCAATTTCGCCACAAGCGCGGGTAGTACCTAAAAGCGAGGATGTCGCTTTTGATGGGGCAAAGATAGGGCAACTCCCGGACTTGGCACAAATAAGTCGGCGTTTTTTTGCCTTTCCGACTCGGCTGACGCAGCCGGAAATTTGTCTTTCAGCTACTTGCAACCGCATTTTTTTATCGAAGCAGCGGCGCTTACCGTAGAAAAAGCCTCTAACCACTCGCTCGCCGTGTCTGCTTCTCCCCCCGCTCCTACCCGCCCGCCCGCCGACTTTGGCCGGGTAGCTGGTTTCTACGACCTGCTGGCAGGACTGGTATTTGGGGGGGCATTGCGGCGAGCGCAACGGGCTACGCTGGCGGCCGGGCTGCCCACAAGCGCCGCGCCTCGCGTGCTGGTACTGGGCGGCGGCGCGGGCTGGGTACTTGCCGAAATCTGGCGGCAGTGCCCCACGGCACAGGTGCTGTACCTAGAAGCCTCGGCCGCCATGCTGGCTCGCACGCAAGCGCGGCTGCGGCGGCACCCCGCCCCGGCGGGCGCGGCCGTAGAGTTGCGCCAGGGCACCGAAGCCGACTTGCGGCCCGGTGAGCAGTTTGCAGCAGTGGTCACATTTTTTGTCCTCGACTGCTTTACGGAGGCGGCACTGCCCGCAGCCCTGGCTCGCCTGCACGCGGCCCGGCAGCCGGGCGCACCGTGGCTGGTGGCCGATTTTCGGCCGGCCCAGCGGGGCTGGCGGCATTGGCTGCTGCAAACTATGTACTGGTTTTTTGGCCTCACCGTGGGTTTGCGGGCGCAGCAGCTGCCGCCGTGGCCGGCCGGGCTGGCGGCGCTGGGGCTAAGGGCGTGCTGGGAATGGGCGTTTTTTGGCGGCGCGGTGGTGGGGCAGGTGTATTTCCCGCAGAAGGCGCAGAGGGTTTCGCAGAGGACGCAGAACGTTCTGCGCCCTCTGCGAAACCCTCTGCGCCTTCTGCGGGCTAAAAACCCATGACCTTACTTTGCAGCCTATGAAATATCTCTTCCTCCTGCTTCCTACTCTGGCCGCCGCCCAGGCTCCTGCCGTGCGCTACCGGGTGGCTTTCCCCAATGCCATTCACCACGAGGCGCGCATCACGGCCACGTTTGCGGGCGTGCCGGCGGGCCAGGCACTGCGGGTGCGCATGGCGCGGTCGTCGCCGGGGCGCTACGCGCTGCACGAGTTTATTAAAAACGTGTATGACGAGGCGGCGGCCGATGCCAATGGCAAAGCGCTGTACATCAGCCGGCCCGACCCGTATTCGTGGGAAGTGACGCCGGGGCGCGATGGCACGGTACAATTCAGCTACACCCTGTACGGCGACCGCACCGATGGTACCTATGCCGGCATCGACCAGCAGCACGCGCACCTCAATATGCCGGCCACGCTCTGCTACGCGCAGGGGCTGGAAGACCGGGCGGCCGAGGTGACGTTTGAACCCCTGCCGGGCTGGAAAATAGCCACTCAGCTTCTTAATAGCACAGGTGCCACCTATACAGCCCCCAACCTGCAGTACCTCATGGACAGCCCCACCGTGCTGGGCACCCCCGAAACCCTGCACACCTGGCAGGATGGCGGGCGCAACTTTGAAATGGCGATTTTCTACAACGGCCCGGCCAGCGAAGCCACCGGCTTCGCCCAAAAGGCCCAGCGGGTAGTGCACGAAGCAGCCGGCGTGTACGGCGGCGAGCTGCCCGCTTTTGATTTTGGCCGCTACACGTTTCTCGGCGACTACCTGCCCCAGAACAGCGGCGACGGCATGGAGCACCGCAACTCGACCTCCCTCACCAGCAACCGCGCCCTGCACGGCGAGGAGGAGCTGGATAACCTGGGCACCGTGAGCCACGAGTTTTTTCACTCCTACAATACCGAGCGCATCCGCTCGCAGGGCATCGAGCCGTTTGATTTTCAGCGAGTAAACATGAGCGACGCGCTCTGGTTTGGCGAAGGCTTCACGCAGTACTACGGCGACCTGGTACTGCGCCGGGCGGGCTTCAACAGCGACGACGAGTTTTATGGTAACGTGGGCTACTGGGTAAATGCCCGCCTCACCTCGCCGGGGGCGGCGCGGGCCTCGGCCGTGGCCATGAGCGAGCAGGCGGGCTTCGTGGATGCGGGCGTGTCCATCGACCCCACCAACCGCAACAATACCTACCTCAGCTACTACATCCAGGGGGCGGGCCTGGCGCTGGTGCTTGATTTGCAACTGCGCCAGCGCTACCGCACTTCGCTCGATGCCTACATGCAGGCCGTATGGCGCGAGTTTGGCCGGCCCCAAACGGCCGCGCTGGCACCCGTGCGGGCCTTCACCCTGCCCGACTTGCAGCGCGTACTGGGCACTGTGAGCAAGGATACAGCCTTTGCGGGCAGCTTTTTCCGGCGCTACATCTACGGGCATGAAGCTCCGCCCTTTGCCGAGGCCCTGGCCGGGGCAGGCCTCGCGCTGGTGCCCGCCACGGGGCCGGGCCTGGTGCAGCAGGTGCAGTTTGATAACGAGGGCCGCTGCCTGGTGGTGCGCGGCACCACGGCGGGCTCGGGCCTGTACCGCGCCGGCCTCGACCGGGGCGACCAACTACTCACGCTTGACGGCCAGCGCCTCGACAGCCGCCAAACCCTGGCGCAGCTGCTCGGCAAGCACGCCGCCACCGACGTGGTGCCCGTGACGGTACGCAGCCGCACCGGGCGCGAGTTCCCGGCGCAGCTTTCGCTGGCCGACGCGCCCCTGGTGCAAGTGCAGCCGCTGGAAAAAGCCGGCAAAAATGCCCCCACGGCCGCGCAAAAGGCCCTGCGCACGGCCTGGCTGGCCAGTGCCGCCAAGTAAGGCAGCAGGGCCGGGGCGGCTTTACCTTTGGGCGGCTTACGGGCCAGAAATGCGCAAGCAGTTACTCGGGTAGCTGTTTAGGTTTTTTTGCTTTTTTGCTGGTTAATTTGTACAAGCTAGTTACAGCAGGCTACACTATTATCGCACATGGAAATTTTTGATAACCTCGCCAAAGGCGTTAAGGACTTTTTTGTAGAGGAAAGCAGCGACGCTAAACCAGCCACCCCTGGCCCCGCAGCTGCGCCAGCTCCTTTCTCCATGCCGGCTTCCAGCCCTGGTCCGGCCGGGCAGTTTAGCGCCGCGCCCGTAGTGACGCAGGCCGAGCAGCGCCACCTCGACCACATTGCCGGGCTACTTGCGGGCAATGGCAAAGACTTTGAAACTTACCTGAAAATGGTGAAAAGTATGGCCGCCGCCGGTATGAGCGGCGCCCTGCTCTACCAAACGGCCTTCAACGCCTTCTCGGCCGTGAGTGGCGTATCGGTACCCGACCTGCTGGCCTCGGCCTCGCAGTTTGAGGACGCCCTCACCACTGACCGCGACAAGGTGCTGGCCCGCCACCGAGAAAAGATGGGCGAAACGCCCAATACCGGCGTGCCCAGCAACGTGGTGCAGCTAAGTAACCAGGAAAAAAAGCTGGCCGCCGACCTCGCCGAATTGAGTAAACAAATTCAAACCAAGCAGCAGCAACTGGTAGATACCCAGCAGCAATTGGCCGCCGAGCAGCAGAAAACGCAGGCCGCGCTGGCTAGCTACGAGTTGGCCCAGTCGGCTGCCCTCAACGAGCTACGGACGCACCACAAAGCCGCCGAGTCGTTTTTGCTGACCGCGAAGTAGGGTGGCTGTAGGGTAAGCTTTAGCTTGCCAGTACCAGACCCCCAACTGCTTCCGGCAGATTCTCCGCGGTGGCTATCTCTCTTGTATAATCTGACTATTTTTTCACTGGCAAGCTAAAGCTTACCCTACATTTTATGGACTCTCCCTTACTTGGCCCCCCGCCCTCAGCCGACGGCAACCTGCCGGCCTGGCAAAAACCCGAAAAAGTAGCCGCCTGGGCCTTTGTGGCTTTGCTGGCCGGCATGGGCGTGTATTTCTGGGGCCAGATAGTGCCCTACCTGGTCGACATCGTGTTCAATAGCGTGAAGCTGGGCATTGGCCTGGGGGCGCTGTTCGTGCTGTTTTTGCTGGCTACCAACAAGCGCATTAAGGCGGGGCTCTGGTACCTGGGGCAGCGCATTTTCCGCACGGCGGCGGGCATCTTCGTCAACACCGACCCTATCGGAATCATGGAGGACTACATTGGCAACACCGAGAAGGAAGCCCGCAACATGGAAGCCGAAGTGGCTAACATTGAAGGGGCTAACCAGCTGGTAAAGCGCAAGCTGGATGCTAACAACGCCCAAATGAAGGAATACCTGGCCCTGGCCGACTCGGCTACCCGCCAGAATGAGCGCGACAGCGCCGAGAGCTACGCCAGCCGCGCTGCCCAGCTGCAAGACTACAACCAGCGTCTGCAGCCGATGGCTACCACCACGGCCAACGTAAGCCTGGTAATGCGCCAGATTCTCAAAGCCGCCCTGCGCCAGATTGACAACTCCAAGTTCAAGGTGAGCCTGCTCAAGGACGAGTACGAGCTGGTGAAACGCACCAGCTCGGGCATGCGCGCCGCTATGAATATTCTGCGCGGCGACCCCGATAAAAAATATTTTTTCGACCTCGCTACCGACCGCGTAGCCCAGGATATGGCCGCGCAACTCGGTCAGATTAAGCAAGCTATGCGCTACTCGCAGGAGTTTGTGAAGGAAATGGACATTCAAAACGGTGTAATGAGTGAGAAGGGCCAGCGATTACTAGAGAAATACCAGCACGGTGACTTCAACGCCATCATGCAGGACGAGCCCAAAGTGCGCATGAGCGTAGCCCAAACCGCCAAAGCAACCGACGACGCCTACGGCAAATTGCTGGATTAACTTTTTTGGTGATGAGGTAATGGGGTGATTAGGTAATGAAGTAGTGAAAAAACTCTTTACCTCATTCCCCTTACCTCATTACTCCATCACCTTATCACCTCATCACCTAAAAAAAATGACCACTCGCGGTAAAGTTCTTATTGCCCTACTCATCCTGGTAGGGGCTTATTTTGGCATCACGAAGCTGATTAATAGCGGCAAGCTTTTTCCGAAAGCGGCCACCGAATCGGTTACGCTGAACTCGATAGAGCTGCCGACCAGTAGCGGCACCGATGGCGCTACCAACGTGGCCCCGCTGGCCGCGCTGCCCAGCACCACGCCCGCCGAAAAAGGCACGCCCCTCACCTGGGAAGTAATGGCTTGGAACTCGCAGATGGCCGGGATGCTCGCCAACGGTGGCCCCCGCTCCACGCAGGGCTCGGCCATGTCGGCCAACGGCGTGGATATGCAGATTGTGCGCCAGGACGACACCTCCAAAATGCAGGCCGACCTGGTGAAAAATGCCCTCGACCTGCAAAACAATCCCCAAACGCCGGGCTTGGTCGTGAGCATCATGGGCGACGGGCTGCCGGGCTTTTCGGCGGTGCAGGCCGAATTGAAAAAGGCCGGCACCCAGCTCCAGATTATTCCCTATTCGGTGGGCAAAAGCTTTGGCGAAGACAAGCTCATGGGCCCGAAAGAGTGGGTGGATAACCCCCGCGCCGCACTAGGCAAAACCATTGCCTGCTACCTGCGCGACGGCGACCAGAACATCGCCCTGAAATGGTGCGCCGACAACGGCCTCAAAGTAAATCCTGACGAGAAAACCTACGACCCGCAGGCCGTTAACTTCATGGGCAGCACCGACTTCCTGAACTCGGCCGAGAAGTACATCACTGCCAAACCCGAAAGCCGCGACAAAATTGTGGACGGCAAGAATACCGGCGTAAAAGTAGACGTAGCCGCCGACGCCGTAGCCACCTGGACGCCCGGCGACGTAAACATTGCCAAGCAGAAAGGCGGCCTGGTAAGCATCGTATCCACGAAGGAATACTCGAACCAGATGCCCAACATCATGGTGACGACCAAGCGCTGGTACGACGCCCACCAAAAGGACATTATGGGCATGATGACGGCCTTCGCCCAGGCCGGCGACCAGGTGAAAAGCCACCCCGAAGCCCGCACCAAGGCTGCTGATATTTCGGCCGATGTGTACGGCGACAAAGACAAGAACGGCGGCTACTGGCTGAAGTACTACAACGGTACCCAGGAAGCTGACCGCGACGGCAACGTAGTGGCGCTGGGCGGCAGCAAGGTGTTCAATTTCAGCGACAACCTGGCCTTGTTCGGGCTCAACGAGGGCGGCACCAACATCTATTCGTCGGTGTACAAAACCTTTGGCGACGTACAAAGCAAGCTTTACCCCAAGGAACTGCCCACCTACGTGCCCCTCAACGACATGCTCGACCTGACGCTGCTGCGCGACATGCAGGCCAAGTACAAAGGCAAAAATATTGCCCCAGCCGAAACCCAGAAATTCACTGGCGACAACGAAATCCGCCGCAGCGTGAGCACGCGGGCCTGGAATATTGAGTTCAACAGCGGCCAGAGCACTTTCACCCCCGCCGCCGAACGCGAGCTGAATACGCTCTTTGATGACCTTGTGGTGGCGGGCAGCCTGAAAGTGGCCGTACACGGCCACACCGACAACACTGGCGACGCCAATAAGAACCAGCAGCTTTCGGAAGACCGGGCCATGGCCGTGCGCCAGTGGCTGGAGCACAAGAGCGTCAGCGCCTTCCCGCAGGGCCGCATCGCGGTGTTTGCCCACGGCGGCACCGAGCCGGTAGCCAGCAACAGCACCCCCGCCGGCAAGGCCAAAAACCGCCGCGTGGAAATTGTGCTGGGGAATTAAACTGCGTGATAAGCTAACCGCTGGCAAAACCAGAACGTCATGCTGAGCGGAGCGCAGCGGAGTCGAAGCATCTCTATCGCACACTAACTCGTTAGCTCCGCTGGCTTTTCGGTTCAGCGATGCGGTAGAGATGCTTCGACTCCGCTGCGCTCCGCTCAGCATGACGTTCTGGTTTATACTGTTCTCTTACTAATTAAACATGTTCAAAAATCTATTCACCCCCAACGCCCGCCCTACCCGCTCGGTATTTCTGAGTATGGTGGCGGCGCAAGTAGCCGTGCTGCTGCTACTGTGGCTGTTTTACCCGCTGCAAATATTCCCGAGGCTGGGTGAAGTGGTGACGGCCTTTAGCGACCTGGTACATACGCAGGGGCTGATTCAGGACCTGTGGGCCAGCCTCACGACGGCTCTTGT
Source organism: Janthinobacterium lividum (assembly GCA_050954465.1). GTDB lineage: Bacteria > Bacteroidota > Bacteroidia > Cytophagales > Hymenobacteraceae > Hymenobacter. Next base: position 18,500 of record JBPBPU010000031.1, on the reverse strand, counting down.
GGCACTGGCCGTGGCTACGGTACTGGCCTTGCTCATTGCCTACCTCACGGCGCTGCCTTTTTTCCGGCCGCTGGCCTATGCGGCGTCCAAGATGCGCTACCTCACGCTCACCGGCCTCACCTTTTTTATGGCGCTGGTGCTTAGCTCGGGGCATCAGGTAAAACTCTCAGTGCTCATATTTGGGGCCACCGTGTACCTGGTTACGGGCATGACGAGCGTGATTCTGAGTACCACGCAGGAAGAAGTAGACCACGCCCGCACGCTGGGCATGAGCGAGTGGCGCACTTTTTACGAGGTAGAAGTGCTGGGCAAATTGCCCGAGATGCTGGAAGTAGTGCGCCAGAACTTCGCCATCATTTGGACAATGATAACGCTGGTAGAAACCCTCTACCAGAGCGAAGGCGGCATCGGGCTGCTGCTGTGGAAGCAAAACCGCTACCTGCACCTCGACGGCGTAGTAGCCATCCAACTCGTGATTCTGGCTACCGGGGCCGCGCAGGACTACTTGTTTGAGTACCTGCGGCAGTTGTTTTTCCCGTACGCGACCCTCTCAACGGCTAAGTAATGACCGAGTTTTCCTATACCGACACCCTGCTGACACTCGATAACGTGTCGCAGTCGTTCGCGGGCGAAGTGGTGCTGCGCGACATCAACCTGAAAATCCTGAACGTGACGCGCCCCGGCCTCAATCAGGGTCAGGTAATTGGCTTTTACGGGCGCTCGGGCATGGGCAAGTCGGTGCTTTCGCGCATTATGGCGGGGCTGCAGGCCCCCACCACGGGCACGGTGCAGGTGGGTTTGCCACCGCACCTGGTGCAGCCCGGCGATGTGGGCTTTGTGCAGCAGCGCTACCCGCTTTTCAACCACCGCACCTTGCTCGACAACCTGCTGGTGGCCGCCACCCGCAAGCACCCGCCCGCTGAAGCCAAAACGCTGGCTGAAAGCTACCTGGAGCGTTTCGGCCTGCTGCCCCACGCCCGCAAGTACCCGGCTATGCTCTCGGGCGGGCAGCGGCAGCGCGCCGCCATTGCGCAGCAGCTGCTATGCTCCGAGCACTTCATCATCCTCGACGAGCCGTTCTCCGGCCTCGATATTGCGGCCATTGATGAGGTGAAGAAAATAATCCTGGAAGTAACGGCCTTGGATGAGCTGAACACCGTCATCATCGTGAGCCACGACCTCACAGCCACCACCGCCATTTCGGACACGCTGTGGCTACTGGCTCCCGAGCGCGACGCGGCCGGGCAGCGCTTGCCGGGCGCCACTATCAATGCCCAGCACCAATATAATCTGGCCCAAATGGGCCTGGCCTGGCAGCCCGGCATCGAGGCCAACCCGCAGTTTGTAGAGTTGATTCAGCACCTGAAGAACGAGATACGGCAGTCGTAAATCTGTGCTGCTGAAAAGCACATCCGATAAAGTCACCCAAAAAAGAAAGCCCCATCGACTCGTCGTCAATGGGGCTTTCTTTTTTAACAACCAGCTTTTTACCGCCGACGCCCAAAGAAGCGCAACAGGAATAGAAACAGGTTCACAAAATCCAGGTACAGCGTGAGGGCTCCCAAAATGGAGGCTTTGTGCGCTACCTCCTCGCCTTCTGTGACGCCAAGGAAAGCCAGCTGCTTGAGCTTCTGAGTGTCGTAGGCAGCCAGGGCGGTGAATACAATTACGCCGATGAAGGAGGCTACCAGATTAAGCGTGGAGTTTTGCAAAAACATGTTGACCACCAGCGCGATAACCAGACCAATAACGGCCATGCTCAGCAGCTTGCCCCAGCCCGATAGGTCGGACTTGGTGAAGTAGCCGAACGCGCTCATCACTCCAAACATCAGGGCCGACGTGAAGAAAGTAGAAGCAATAGAATCAGCCGTGTAGGCCAGGAATATTACGCTCAGCGTGACGCCGTTGAGCACCGCGTAGCCGACAAAAGCCGCCTGCACTTGCCCCCGGCTCCAGTCAAAGATGCGTGCTGACAGGAACCCTACGATGACTAACTCGGCGATAATGAGGCCGATGAAAACAAACCGGGTACCGAACACGAAGTCCAATATTGCCGGCGAAGAGGCCGCAAACAAGGCTACCCCACCCGTGAGGGCCAGGCCAACGGCCATCTAGGCGTAAACCTGGGCAAAAAACTGCGCCTGTACGCGGGCCGCTTCCTCAGCCGACAATTGCAGGGCGGTAGTCCGGCCGGGGCCGGACGAAAAGGGGATGTCGCTCATAAAATGAAATTGTTGAGTATCCACGAAGTTAATCCGTTAGCGACATTATACGAACTTTCGCCCGCAACGGCGGTACTACCCACAACGTTGCTTTACGTCTCTATGCCCGCTCCCATCCACTACCGCCGCAACGACGCCTTGCGCACCATTCGGCCCGGCTACCCCGGCAACAAAATGGTAGGGCCGGAATACTACAACGGCGACGTGCTCTACGAGCCCAAGTATAGCACCGTGCTGCGCTGGCAGCTCACGGCCAACCCGCAAAAAGAGGAGAAAAAGCGCGACACCTGGATTCCGGCCGTGGTGCCCTGCGCCGAGGCATTTTTTTCAACTGAGGACATGCTGGTCTGGCTGGGCCATTCGTGCTTTCTGCTGCGCATCAAGGGCGTGAGCCTGCTCTTCGACCCGGTGCTGTTTTCGTCGCTGGGCTTGCGCCACCGCCACCCCCTCCCCTGCCGGCCCGAAGACGTGCGCAACATCGACTACCTGCTGCTCTCGCATGACCACCGCGACCACTGCGATGAGCAGTCCATCAAACTCCTAGCCAAGCAAAACCCGCAGCTGCGGGTGCTCTCGTCGCTGAGCATGGGCCCGCTGCTGCGCAGTTTCGTGCCTACCCTGCCGGTGCAGGAAGCCGGCTGGTGGCAGCAGTACGACCTGGGCCCGGCCGCGCCGTTCGACCTCTACTACCTGCCCGCCAGCCACTGGGGCCGCCGGGGCCTCTTCGATATAAACCGCATCCTGTGGGGCAGTTTCCTCATCAAAACCGACGACCGCATTATCTACTACGCCGGCGATACCACCTACGATGAGCACTTCGAGCAAATCGAGCAAGTCTTTGGCCCTGTGGACATTGTGCTCATGCCCATTGGGGCCTACAAGCCACCCTTCATGATGCACAGCAGCCACCAAAACCCCCACGAAGCCGCCAAAGCTGCTAACGTGCTCCGCGCCGGCCACGTAGTGCCCATGCACCACGGCACCTTCGACCTGAGCGACGAGCCCGCCTCCGAGCCCCTGCGCCTGCTCAGTGAAGTGGCGGCCAGCGGCCTGCTGCGCGGCGTGCTGCACGCCCCCGCCGTAGGCGAAGTGCTCGACTGGACGAGTTGGGAGTGAAGCAAAACGGGGTAGCACTCCGTTTATAGTAGTTTCAGGTTAAGGTGGGGGCCTTGTTTCGGAGGTTGTGCCAGGAACGAGCTTAAACGGAGTGCCACTCCGTTTTACTACTTCTACCTTTGCGGGCTATGTCGCCTACTCTGATTCTAAGCCTGATTGCGGGCTATTTCACCGTTCTCATTATTATTGCGCTGCTTACGTCGCGGCAGGCTACGAGCGAGAGTTTTTTTGTAGCCAACCGCAATGCGCCCTGGTACATGGTCGCGTTTGCCATGATTGGCACCTCGCTCTCGGGCGTCACGTTTATTTCGGTGCCGGGCAATGTGTACGGCAAAAGCTGGAGCTACCTGGCCGTGGTGGCGGGCTATATTGTGGGCTATTTGGTTATCGGCACGGTGCTGATGCCGCTGTATTATCGGCTGCGGCTGGTGAGTATTTATACTTATCTGGAGCAGCGCTTTGGCTATTGGAGCTACAAAACAGGGGCTTTGTTCTTCTTGATTTCCAGAGCGTTGGGCTCGGGTTTGCGGCTGTATCTGGTAGCGAGCGTATTACAGCTGGCGGTATTTGATAAAATGGGGGTGCCGTTTGCGGTGACGGTGGCAGTAAGTATTTTATTTATTTACCTCTATACCTTTCGCGGAGGCCTCAAAACTATTCTCTGGACCGACACTTTCCAGACCCTGGCCATGCTGAGCTGCGTGGGGCTGAGTATTTATTTTATTTCTTCCGAATTAAATCTCAGCTTTAAACAAGTAATAAATACGGTGCGCGAAAGCGAGATGTCGCGCATTTATTTCGCCGATTTTAAAGACGACAAATTCTTCTGGAAGCAATTTGCGTCCGGCACGTTTATTACCATCGTCATGACGGGCCTCGACCAGGATTTGATGCAGAAAAACCTGAGCTGCCGCAGCCTCGCCGATGCCCAGAAAAATATGTTCTGGTTTACCATCGTGCTGGTCGGCGTCAACGTGCTGTTCCTCACGCTGGGGGTGCTGCTCTACCAGTACGCGGCCGCCAAGGGCCTGCATCTAAGCCAGTTGCCCGAGCTGCTTAACGCCAAGCATACGCTCGATACTGACCGGGTTTTTCCCTACCTCGCCACTACGCATTTCACGCTGTTTGCGGGCATTATTTTTATCCTGGGCATTATCGCCGTCACCTACGCCTCAGCCGACTCGGCGCTCACGGCCCTCACCACGTCTTTTTGCGTCGACTTCCTCACTATCAAGCAATACCCCGAAGCCCGGCAAACCCGCATCCGGCAGCTGACGCACCTGGGCTGGTCGGCGGCACTTATCGTGATTATCCTGATTTTCCGCCAAAGCAATAACCAAAGCTTAATTGATGCCGTGTTTAAAACGGCGGGCTACACCTACGGGCCGCTGCTGGCGCTCTATAGCTTCGGTATTTTCACCAGCCGGCGGCTGCGCGAGGAGTTGGTGCTGCCCGTGTGCGTGGCCGGCCCGCTGCTAACGCTGCTTATCGTGTCGCACTCCGAGCAGTGGTTCGGCGGCTATAAATTCGGTTTCGAGATTCTGCTGCTTAATGGAGCGCTCACGTTTCTGGGCTTATTCTTGATTTCACAACCCGCCCGCCGAACGGAAGCCGGGGCGGTTTTGTCTTGAATAATACCCGTAACACGGGCTTATAATTTGCGCCCGCGCCATTGTTTATCGTTCAGACGCGGACTACAAAGTCCGCGCTACTATTTTTTCTATGCGCCTTTTGATTCTCTCGCTTCTACTTGCTGCTCCCTTCGCTGCCCTGGCCCAAACCAAGCCGAAGCCTACCAGCGCACCCATCACTCTCAATGCTGAGCACATGGGCCCGCAGGCCCACGGCGGGGCCGAAAACCGCCCCGATAAAGCCCCCGAATTCCCCGGCGGGGCCGAAGCAATGGGCGACTTTTTCTCCCAAAACGTGCGCGTACCGGCCAAAGCCCAGCAGGCCCGCGTCACCGGCGACGTACTCGTAACAGCCACCGTCGGCACCGATGGCAAGCTTACCAGCCCCAAAATCGCCAAGGGCCTCACCCCTGAGTGCAACGCCGAGGCCCTGCGCGTAGTGCAAACGCTACCCGCCTGGCAGCCCGCTACCCGGCGCGGTGTGCCGGTACCTATACTGGTCCAGATTCCCGTCCCGTTCGACAACGCCGGCGTTACCAAATTCGAGCAGGACCGCCGCGTGCCCCGCTCCACCAAGGATGCGCCGGGGCTGTAACACCAAGCTCCAGTTTGGTGAGTCATTTTCATTGAACCATTCACCAAGCCGGAGCTTGCTGTTACGGTATTTCTACCCCTGTTACGTTAGTATTGAAGTGAGCCGGTTTTTAGCCGGTTAAATTGCATTATGGCCCGAAGTGGATTGAACACCAGTGGCAGCGACTTAAACGCTGAGCTGCCAAAACCGAAAGTAACTAAAGAGTCGTTGCAGCGCAGCTTGCGCATTTTTGGGTTTGTACTGCCTTACCGCACTAAGTTTCTGGTGGGCATGGTGTTGCTGGTGCTCAGCGGCACTAGTACCATCACCTTCCCTTGGATAGCGGGCCGGCTCGTGAATGCGGCCAATCACCAGCCGGTGGTGCTGCCTGGCAGCCTGGGCGGCTTCACGCTCGACATCACAGGCATTGCGGTGTTGCTATTCAGCGTCACGGTGTTGCAGGGTCTTTTCTCGTTTGGGCGCATCTGGTTTTTTACGCAGGTAAGCGAGTACACTGTGCGCGACATCCGGCGGGCGCTTTACGCCAAGTTTGTGCAGCTGCCCATCCCGTTTTTCGAGCAAAACCGCATTGGGGCCGTCACCTCCCGCATTACCTCCGACGTAGCCCAGATTCAGGACACGTTTTCGCTGACGCTGGCCGAGCTGTTCCGGCAGGTATTCACGCTGGTGGGCGGCATTGCGTTCATCATGTTTGTGTCGTGGAAGCTGTCGTTGTTTATGCTGCTCACGTTTCCGCCCATCGTGCTGGCGGCCGGGCTGTTTGGGCGCAAAATCCGCAACCTGGCCCGCACCACGCAGCAGGAGCTGGCCCACACCAACACCATTGTGGAGGAAACGCTGCAGGCCATCAATTCGGTGAAATCGTTTACGAACGAGCAGTTTGAAACCGCGCGCTACAACACTTCGCTGAACCGGGTGGTGCAGGCTGCGCTACAAAGCAACCTCTACCGGGGCGGCTTCGTGTCGTTTGTTATCATCGGCTTGTTTGGTGGCATTATCCTGGTGCTGTGGCGCGGTGCCACGCTGGTAGCCTCGCCCGGCCCCGACCACTTCGAAGTCGGCGACCTCGTCACGTTCATCATTTACACGGCCTTTATCGGGGGCTCGGTGGCGGGCCTGGGCGAGATGTACGGCAAAGTCCAAAGCACGCTGGGTGCCAGCGAGCGCATCCTCGAAATCCTGGACGAAACACCCGAGCCGACCCACCTGGAGCCGGCCACCGGCCTGGTACCAGCCCAGATTCACGGCGACATTCGCTACGAGCACGTTGCCTTCCGCTACCCTACCCGCCCCGATATTGCAGTGCTACAGGATATTGACTTCCACATTGCGGCGGGCGAAAAAATTGCGCTCGTCGGCCCCAGCGGCGCGGGCAAAAGCACCATTGCCGGCTTGCTCATGCAGTTTTACCCGCTCAGCGGCGGTCACATCCTCGTGGATGGGCACAACGTAGTCGACTACGACCTCACCGCCCTGCGCCGCCACATTGGCATTGTGCCGCAGGAAACGCTGCTCTTTGGCGGCACCATCCGCGAGAATATTGCCTATGGCAAGCCCGGCGCCACCGACGAGGAAATCACCGAAGCCGCCCGCCGCGCCAATGCTTGGCAGTTCATCAGCACCTTCCCCGAAGCCCTGGATACAGTAGTTGGCGACCGGGGCATCAAGCTCTCGGGTGGGCAGCGGCAGCGCGTGGCTATTGCCCGCGCCATCCTGAAAAACCCCGCCATCCTCATCCTCGACGAAGCCACTTCCTCGCTCGACAGCGAAAGCGAAAAGCTCGTGCAAGGCGCCTTGGATGAATTGATGCAGCACCGCACCAGCCTAATTATAGCGCACCGCCTTTCGACTATTCGCAAAGTCGATAAAATCCTGGTTATTGACGGCGGCCGCATTGTGGAAGCCGGCACGCACGAAGAATTGAGCGAGCGCGAAGGCGGGCTGTACGCTAATTTGCTGAGGTTGCAGTTTGAGCTGGCGTAGAGTTAGCGAATATGAAAGGGATACGCCAATTATTTTACTTAGCTGCCGCTTGTATTTCGCTGGTGAATAAAGGCTGGGCTCAAACTAAACAGCGGCCTGTTATAGTGCGTACTATAGACCGGGGAGACTATTTTTATATTCCGCCCAGTGCTTTAGTAAGTACGGCAGATGGGATTGTGTATCAAGATAAAACCTTACGAAAAGTCCCGCTTGCCAATCGTCCAATCGAGCTTATATGGCACTCAGTCTGCACCGATGGCAGTTACTTGGTAACTATTACGCCCGAACAAATTTTCTTTTCTTCCGGCCACGATAACCCTAACCCTAATGCCTTATTTTGGGTCATTGGCATTGACCGAAAATGCTACGAGAAAATTCGTAACGGGTTGGCACAGAAGTTACCAAAGAATTTCATAGTTCCTTCGAAAGACGAGCCTAACCAATCCGGCTTATTTAAAGATGAATCCAGCATCATCTATGTGGACAAGTTCCAGGGTTTAACATCTGTTCTCAAGAACTGGTCTAGTGCCCAATTTGCCGCTTACTGCAAAGCCCAGGTAAAGCAAAAGCTGGATAATTACTTTGTCCTGCTCAACTCTTACAGTTCAAATTCGCAAAATAAGTTGGTTTACCCTATCACATATTCTCCTAAATTATTCAGCGACTCTGAGGATGAGATTAACGACTGGTTACCTGTTGAAATAGAGAGAAAATAAGATTTCTGCCATCACAACAAATTCTTAACTATGTCTACTACCCAACTTGCCGAAGAACTTGACGCGCTGCCCGTTAACCTACGCGAGCAGGCCGAGAATTTTATAGCCTTTCTAAAAACCCAGGCTGCCCAGCAGCACCCGTCACAAAAACGGCAGTTTGGGGCATACAAAGGATTTTTCAAAATGAGTGACGACTTTGATGAGCCGCTGGAAGATTTTAAAGACTATATGTAATGGACCTACTGCTCGACACCCATACACTCATTTGGTTTTTCAACGGCGACCCGCTGCTCAGTTCGGCTGCCCGGCGCGTGATTGAGGACTCTACTTCTACGTGCTGGGTCAGCATTACCAGCTTATGGGAGTTGAGCATTAAAACCAGTATCGGAAAGCTGGCGCTACGGGGAGAGTTAGCCGAGGTTGAGGGATTTATAGCCGCGACCGGCATGCAACTTTTGCCTATCTCCTTTCGGTCGCTGTTGCACTTGCAAATCCTGCCCTTCCACCATCGCGACCCATTCGACCGCCTGCTTATCGCCCAGGCAGTAACCGAAAACCTAACGTTAGTAAGCCGGGACGCGATTTTTCCGCAATATGACGTATCCGTTTTTTGGTAATTATTCCCGCCCCCGCATCAGCCCCCAATACACCACCCCCGCCACCCCAAACCCCACGAACCAAGCGTAATTATACACCGCCAGCAGCCAGGGCCACACCACCGCCTTATCAAGCACCCCGATGGCTGCCAGAAAGCCCGGCACGCACGGCAGTATGCCCAGCACCAGCGCCACCAGCGCGGCCAGGTTGAAGCCCCGCCAGTAGGTATAGCGGCCTTGATACTGGTATAAGTCGCTTACGTGCAGTTCCTGGTGGCGCAGCAGGTAATAGTCGGTGATGAGGATGCCACCGATGGGGCCGAGCAGCGCCGAGTAGCCCACGAGCCAGGTAAAGATGAAGCCGCTGGGGTCAGCGATGAGCTTCCAGGGGAAGATGAGCAAACCCACCAGCCCCGTGAAGTAGCCCCCGGCGCGGAAGCTGATGCGCTGCGGGGCGAGGTTGGCGAAGTCGTTGGCGGGGCTCACGATGTTGGCCGCAATGTTGGTGGCCAGCGTGGAAAGGGCCACGGCCAGCATGGCCCCCGTCACGAGCCAGCGGCCCTCGAAGCGCCCGGCCAGCACCACCGGGTCCCAGATGGTTTGGCCGAAAATAATGAGCGTGGCCGACGTAACGACCACACCCACAAACGAAAATAACGTCATGGGCAGTGGCAGCCCCAGCGCCTGCCCCACCTGCTGCGCCCGTTGGCTGGTGGCGTAGCGCGTGAAATCGGGGATGTTGAGCGAGAGCGTAGCCCAGAAGCCCACCATGCCCGTAAGCGCCGGGAAGAAGAACGCCCAGAATGCCCCTGGCGTGGCAAAATGCGCCGGCTGCGCCAGTATCGGCCCCAGCCCGTGCGCCGCCCAGATGCCCCAGGCCAGGAGTGCCAGCGCGGCGACAGGCAGAAAAAAAGCCTTGAACACCAGCAGCTTGCGAATACTGTCGACGCCCAGGTACACGACGTACATATTCAGCAGCCAGAATAAAAAGAACCAGATAGCCGGCCCCGTCGCCAGCCCCCAGCTCGCCGGAAACACCGCTGGCAGCGTGCCCAGCCCCGGCCACCAGCGCACAGCCGCCTGGTAGCACGCATAGCCCCCAATCCAGGTCTGGATGCCAAACCAGCCGCAGGCGATAACGGCCCGCAACAACGCCGGCACATTGGCCCCGCGCACCCCAAAGCTGGCCCGCGCAAACACCGGAAACGGAATACCGTATCGGGCACCCGCCCGGCCATTCAACAACATGGGAATGAGCACGATGGCATTGCCCAGAAATATCGTCAGCAGCGCCTGCCACCAGTTCATACCGCCCTGAATGAGCGAGCTGGCCAGCATGTACGTGGGAATGCACAGGCTCATGCTAATCCAGAGCGCGGCGTAGTTCCAGGTGCCCCAGGTGCGGGCAGCCGGGCTGGTCGGGGCCAGGTCTTCGCTGGTGAGGCCGGGCGCGGCCAGAGTCGGGAGGGAGGTTTCCATGCGCACAGGTAGTCCCCGCGAATAGCACAAGCCGGGACTCCGGCGCAAGCTACAGTAGCGCGGACTTTAGCCACGCTGTATGGCGGTTGTAGTCTGCGCCCACGCCATTGGTCTAAACGCGGACTACAACCACCATACAGCGTGGCTAAAGTCTGCGCTACAGATATAGGACTTACGCACTCGGCTCGTTAGGGCAGCCGCGAAGCGGCGATATGTTGGTAATAACAGCTTGAAAAACAGCGAATAGCTGCGAAGCTGCGGCACTTATCGTTCGGGCAAAAGTGCCGCAGCTTCGCAGCTTTGAAAACCGTTAATTACCTGGCAGCTACCAACCTATCGCCGCTTCGCGGCTATCCCAACGAGCCGGGTGCGTAAGTCCTAACAAGTGGAATTCTTGGCCCCCTCAGGCCGCTCCCGAGGTTAGGCCGAAGTGCCGCAGCCAGCACAGAATTTCTGGCCGGGCTTCAGTACCTCGCCGCACTGGGCACAGTGGCGCTCCTGGGTTTGGGCAGCGGGGTTGGCGGTGCCGCAGTTGGGGCAGAATTTCTGGTCGGCGGCGAGGGTGGCGTGGCAGTTGGGGCACTGTAGCAACTGGCCGCGGCTGAGAAAATCCAGGTCTTTGGTATAATCCTGCTCGCGGGTTTTGGTGCGAATCTGCTCGCGGGCGGCTTGCGACTGCTGGGCCCGCAGTTCCTCGTGCTCGTCGGGGGCGCAGTCTTCGCAGAGGCCGGCGCTGGTGTTCCAGCACACATCGGGGCACACCCAATGGCCGCAGCGGGTGCATTGGTGGAAGTTTTGCTTGCCCTCAGCCACGGCCGTTTCAAGGGCCGAATCGTGCGCCTTGCCCCCCACGGCCTGCTGAATCTGGTAGGTGGCGTTTTCTACGTCACCCAGGCCGCCAAAAAAATTGCTGGCCGCATTAAGCAAGCTCCCGGCGATGCCCAGCGTATTGGGCTGAAACCGCGACATGTAGCCGTTGCGGCAGCGGTCGCAGTGAAACTTGAACTGGAAACCCTTATCGGTGGAAAGGTCGTCGTAATTGGCGACGAATTGAATCATGGTGCTCATAGCGAAAGAAAGTGATGTGGCCGCTGCAATTTCGCACGCAAAGTAGTTACCCGCCCCGTCCCGTCTGCGCCGCCATGTTTACGCAAGCTCCTCAAAGATGTCGGTCCAGTCTACTACCAGCTCGGGCAGCGTGTGCGAGGCCATGCGGCCCGGCTCGGCGTAGGTGCCGGTAAGCTCGTACTGCCCGGCCGCGTCCAGGGCATACGCCAGAATGGTTTGCTCACCTGGAAAGGCAATCCAGTATTCGCCCACGCCATTTTCGGCGTAGAGGTCGAATTTGGTTCTGGTATCGAGCACCAGCGAGCTGGGTGACACTATTTCCACTATCCAGTCGGGCGCGCCCAGGCAGCCGCGCCGGTCAATTTTACCCAGGTCGCACACCACGCACACGTCGGGCTGCACCACGGTTTTTATTTGCGCGTCGCCGTTTCCCGTGCTCCGCAGCAGGCGCACGTCGAAAGGCGACGCATACACCCGGCAAGGCCTGCCTTTCAGGTAGCGTCCTATTTCAATAGTGAAATTGGTAGCTACCTGCTGATGTGCCGAAGTCGGAGCCGACATTTTGCGCAACATACGCCCTTTGATAAGCTCCACATACTCAGTGAAGCGCCAACTCAGGTAATCGGCGTAGGTGTAGCTCTGGCTTGGGTCGAGCTGCGAAATGTCGGTAATGGGTGCCATAGCCTGAAAGTTACGCTAAAAAACGGTGGGAGCCCGTTTCTACACTACTCCCGCAGGCGCTCGCTTGGCCGCCGCCGCATGCTGCGCCCGCAGCGCGTCGCGCAGCGCCGCCGGAGCCACTATCGTCACGGCTGCCCCGTAGCTAAGCAGCTCCATACGCAGCTCAGGGGTGTCGTAGACCGTGAGCGCCAGCCGGATTTCCTGCGCATTCTCGTACACCACACGCTGCGACGGATGCAGCGGGTAGCCCAGCACGTAGCGCCCCTGCCGCGACGTAAAGCTCAGAATAATGTCCTGCGGCGCTTGCCCATCGGTGGGCCGGGAAATACCAAACGCGTGCTCGTAGTACGTGGCCGCGTCGAAGCCTTCGGGCGGAGTGAAGTGGTCGCCGCTCAGGCGCAAGTCGCGGATGCGGTCGAGCCCGAAGCAGGAAATATGCTGGTTTTCATCGTCCCAGGCCATCTGGCCCAGCAGGTACCAGCGCCCCCGGAATTCCTTGAGCAGCAGCGGGGCCACGGTGCGCGTGCCCGTTGCGTCCTCTCCATATTTCTGATACGCAAACTCAACCACCTGCTGCGCCTGCGCTGCCCGCAGCAGCGGCCGCAGATGCTCCAGACCCTGCGGCCGGCGCGTTTCGGGCTGCACCACCGCCGCCAGCGCCTGCGGCAGCCGCAGAAACTCCTGTAGCTCAAATGCTTCGAGCAGCTGCTGGTGCTCGGTGGCTGATGTCTCGTCGTCGTCGATGTAGTACCCCTGGTTGCGGCGGGCTCGTATCGTCACGCCAAACAGCTCCGGTATCAGGCGCTTATCGCGCTGAAACGTGCGTTCTTCGTAAGGCCCGCAGTCGGTATAGTTCAGCAGGTAGCGCTGGATTTCGTCAAACGGCACTGCCCGCCCCCGCGCCTCCTGGAGCCGGCGCACGAGGTGCAGTTGGCGCAGTAGGTGGGCGTGGACGGGCATTAGGGGGGATAGTTGAAACAGACTTCTTTCTGCAATTACTGTTCAACTATAGCATAAAATTCAACTTATACATCTTTCGCTTATGTACTAGTGCCTGCTTTGGGAATAGCAATAAACTATTGAATGTCGTTGCTCACTGCCAAGTTGACTGGCGTAAAGTCGCTTCCAAATTCTCTTTGGAGCAGATTAATTGCCTCTGCGATGAACGCCTGAACCTCTTTCCAAAGAGAAGCCATAATTAACTGCCTTTTATCGGAATTCACCATTTGCAGCGTTATGGGGTTTGAAAAATCATGCAAATTTATTCCGACTCTAGTAGTCTTATGACTTGCCCAATGGGGAGAAGGTCTTGTTTCGGGCGTTTCAAGTGCCGCTATCATTCTTTTTCGAACGTCAACATCAGGTGTAGTGAAGCGAATTCCATAGTAGGCGGGTCCGTTATTGCGTTCAATTCTGAATTTCACCTCATTGCCTTGCAAAATTCCTATAATAAAGCTTATACCATACCAAGGATTTGTGTTGCGTGACTCATGGACTATCATGCTAATAGCTTCATCGGAGAATTTGTTCTCGTCAAGCACTTTATAGGCGATTGCTGCCAGGGCGAGTAGTTCATTCCAGAAATCCATTTCAGTATACCACCGGACGTGGTTCCAATTGTTGACAATAACTGATGCCTGTTCAGCATTATCCCCTTGCGCCATCAAATTGACAAACTGTCTTTCTCCTAGAGCACTCATGTTGGCACCTGTTAATTGATTAATTAGGTTTAAATACTGCGCTAATGTTTCGCGCAGCATGGGTTGTAATGAAGCTTCTTGTATGCACAGGGTTAACCACTCATTAATTTCCTTTTTATAGGAAATCAAGACTGGTTTTACAACTAGGTTTCCAACGGAGTGTTGTGCGGGTTCATCTCCATGCAACGTTAGATAAAGTAGAGTTGGCCTTCTATGAGTGTTAGCAGCGTATTCGAAATAGCGTTTCAACTGTTCATACTGGTCGCTAGCATAAATTTTGTTTTCTATGACTACCGCTTGGTTATTGTCCTGAATTAAAATGTCGATATGCGCACGTTCCCGAAAAACTTGAACGTTGTCGTAGCTAAAAGCAGGAATATTATTATCGTCTTTGTTGCAAACGCTGACGAACAGTCGTAAAAACTTATCACCCAAACCGTGTGTGCCATTAGGGTTGAGTAATTCAAATAAGAATCGAGAATGTAATCCGACTTCTTCGTGACCTGCCCGAAGAATCCGAAAAATGTTAAAGGATTCCCCTAATACTACTTGCTCTTGCCAAAGCCTTATTACTTCAGTTTTAGAAAGCAGCAGTTGTAATTTCTCTTCTTCTGACATGGTTAACAGGTGCTGAATGTAATCAAAAACTCGCCCGCAAGCTACTCAGAAACTCCTGAATCCCTAACCTCATACGCCTTTGCCGCAACGACAATACGCTGCCGCACCCACCACGACCCCCAACGGTCGGGCGAATACCGATACCAGCGCTCGTACTCCTCCGTCGTACCCACAAAAATCGCCCAGCCGCTCGGCGTAGCGGTCGTAGCACCCAACCGCCCCCTCCCACCCCACCGTCAGCAACGATTCCCACGCCGCCCCGCGCCCCCAGTACTGCATAGCTACAGACGCAATGAAGCGCAGCAACTGCTCCTCGCGGTCGGCAGTCTCGCCCAGCGGGCGGGCGGCGGCCAGCTTCTGCAGCAGCGGGAGGGCGTTGGCACGGTCGGTTTCCCAGGTGGGGTCGATAGGCTGTTTGGAGATGTTGAGCTGGCGCATGGCGGGCTGACGAAGGTGAGAAGTTGCGGGTGCCTATTCCAACGAGTAATGGTGCCACGACCAGAAAGCCGTGGCACCACGCCGTTTAACGACGGGTGGGGGCCAGCCCCGCACCCTATAGCCTAATTCAGCTTTTTTACCTCGAAATACGCCGAACTCAGATAGCCCTTGGCCTTACTCAAATCCAGGCCGTAGACGCGCTGAAAGGCCGCGATGACTTCGTGGCCGCCGTTGGTAGTGAGGGGGTTGGAGTACGACGAAGCCACTTCGACGCTCATACCTTTTTCGAGGTGCAGGCCATTTACGTGGTGGGTGCTTTTGAGGGTGAGGCGAAACAGAGCCATAACTGAAAAGAGGAAAAAAGGGGGTGGAAAAAATCAGGATTTGGGGTAGCCTAGCAGCAGCCATAGGTGCAGGGTGGCAGCGGGTAGCGCGTCGTCGGTACTGTGCCCGAAGATGATTTGCACGTCGGCGCCGAGGGCTGTTTGCAGCGTTTGGAGTATCTCGGATAGCTCGTCCATTTCCAGCTCCGCGTCGGGGGCGCTGCTAAGGCTGAGCAACGCCCCGGTGGGTGGCCCACCGGGCGCGGGACCAAGATGGGTGACTCCCTCTCCCGCCAACACTGCTTGCACAAGGCGCTGCGCCCGGCCAGCACCCGTACCACAGCCGCTACTGATGCACAGGGCGTTGGCTTGCCACAGCACGCTCCGAAAGTCCTCGAAATCAACGGCCAGGGCGGCGGCTTGGCGGTACACCAGGCTCGCCAGAAACGAGGCCAACGCCGCCACGGCGAGGGGCCGGGCGGCAGCGTAGGCGGCATCGTGGGGCGGGTGGGCGCGGTCTTCCCACTCATGCAGGAAAACATCGGCCATAATGGGGGCAGAAAAAGCGGCGGGGCGCATGAGATAGAAACCAAAGAAGAATGCCCCAAAGGTGCCGTTTCAACCCGCCAAACCGTGACGGTTTCGACGGCCAACAAATTTTTCTTTGGCCCGCCTCACGCCTTCCCCACCGCCCGCGCCGTTATTTTGTAAGCGTCAGCGCAAGCACCAGCTTCGCTGACCTCCGATTACCATCCGCGTATAGCACTCAAAAGAGCCGTCAGCCCGCGCAACGGGCGTGTCGGCGAAATCAGTTAAAATCCGTTAAATCTGCGGTCTATGAAGTTGTTTAAATCTGCCGACCTTATCCGCAAAAGCAAGTATATCAGCCGCGACTTGAGCTGGCTGCGGTTTAATTACCGCGTGCTCGACCAGGCTAAGGACCCGGCCCGCTCGCTTTTCGACAAGCTGCGGTTTATGAGCATCACCAGCTCGAACCTGGATGAGTTTTTTATGATTCGGGTGGGCTCGCTCTATAATTACCTCGATTATGGCAAGGAGCGCGTCGACTACTCCGGCCTGCGCGAGTTGCCCTTCCGGCGCAAGCTGCTCGACTTTGCCCACCGGTTCGTGAACGACCAGTCGCTCACGTATTTGAATGAGCTGAAGCCGCAGTTCGAGAAGCACGGCTTCAGCATCCGACGCATGGAAGAACTGACGGAAATCGAGCTGAAAAAGGTGGAAGGCTACTTCAAAAACACCGTTTTTCCGCTGCTCACGCCGATGGTGTACGATTCGTACCACGGCTTCCCGCTCATCATGAACCAGGTGCTGGCGTTCGGCGTCGTCACCCGCGAGGCTGGCACGCCCGAGCCCCACGCGCACCCGGCCCCGGTGGCGGCCGCGCCCGATGTGGAGAAGGGCCAGGAACGCCTCACGTTCGTGCAGATTCCGCAAAACCTGACGCGGTTTTTTGAGATAACGCGCAAAGACCGGGTGGTTTTCGTGCCGATTGAGGAAATCGTGCGGGCTAATTTGCCCAAGCTGTTTCGCAATGTTGATATCGTGTCGGCCGACTTGTTTCGCATCACCCGCAACGGCGATTTTACGTTGGAAGAATCGGAAGACATTGACACCGACTTTATTAAGGAAATCCAAACCGGCCTCAAAACCCGCAAGCGCGGCCGGGTAGTGCGCGTGGAAGTGGAGCCCGATGCGTCGGCGTACATGATGACCATCCTGCGCGAGCGCTGGAACATCGACAACGGCAACATCTTCGTCATTCCAACCCTACTGGATATGAAGGGGTTGAACCAGATTCTACGCTATCCTCTCTTCCGGGGCAAAGGGGCCAAGGTGCCCGCGCCGGTGCTGCCGGTGAGCTTGCCCGAAGGGGCCGAGGACAACATGTTCGAGTACCTCAAGCACCACGATGTGCTGCTGCACCACCCGTATAATTCAATTGAGCCGGTGGTACGCCTGCTGGAGCGCGCTGCCGAAGACCCGCAGGTACTGGGCATCAAGCAAACCATCTACCGCCTGGCCGAAGATTCCCGCGTGACGGCTGCTCTGCTCAAAGCCGCCGAAAACGGCAAGCACGTTTCGGTGCTGTTCGAGGTGAAGGCGCGCTTCGATGAGGAGCGCAACATCCGGGAGGGTGCGCGGCTCGAAAAAGCGGGCTGCTTCGTCATCTACGGGGTGGGTAAGTACAAGACGCACACCAAGATGCTCATGATTATTCGCAAGGAAGCGGAAAAGGTGACGCGCTATGTGCACATCGGCTCGGGCAACTACAACGAGCAAACCTCGCGCCTCTACACCGACCTGAGCCTGCTCACCACCAACGACACGTATGGGCACGACGTGTCGGAATTCTTCAATGTAATAACCGGCCACTCGCAGCCCGACGACTACGAGTATCTCATCACGGCGCCCCGCGACATGCGGCAGCAACTCATCCACCTGATACGCGAGGAGGCCAAAAATGCCAAAAAGGGCTTACCTAGCGGTGTTGTGATGAAGATGAACTCGCTGGAAGACCGGGAGTTAATTGATGAGTTCTACAAAGCCAGTAAGGCCGGCGTACCCATCCGGTTCATTGTGCGGGGCATCTGCTGCCTACGGCCGGGCCGCGTGGGGCTGAGCGAAAATATTGAGGTAAAAAGCATCGTGGGCGAGTTCCTGGAACACGCCCGCTTGTTCTATTTCCACCACAACGGCGAGGCCAAGCTCTACGCCGGTTCGGCCGATGCCATGGTACGCTCCTTCGACCGGCGCATCGAGGCCATCTTCCTGATTGTGAACCCGCAGCTGCGCCGCGAAGCCATCAACATTCTGCAGCTCAACCTACTCGATAACCAGAACAGCTACGCCATGCGCGAAGATGGGGCCTATATCCGGCAGCAGCCCGCCGCTGGGGAAACCACCGTCAACATTCACCGCGACTTCTACCGCCGCCCCGACGAAACCCAGCTTGCTCAGGCCACGCCCGAGGGCCTGCTAGCCCTGCTGCACGCCCAGGCCGAGCAGCGCCGCCGCCTCGCTGCCGAAGTAGCCGCCACCGACGAAGTAGTGGTAGAAGAGGGTGCCGACAGCTTCGGCCAGGGCGAAGCGCTGCTGGAAGAAGCCGTGGAAGACGAGGCCGACATTTCGGCTACGGCGGAGTAACACCAAGCTCCAGCTTGGTGAGTCGTTGCACAATGCAAGCGACTCACCAAGCTGGAGCTTGGTGTTACGTTACACCAGTGGGCCGTTTTCCACATCGGGCACCGGCAAAATGCTGGGGTGTACGGTCGGGCTGATTTCGTCGAAAAACTGCTCGAACAGCGCTTGCAAC
>JBPBPU010000032.1:0-60370 GCA_050954465.1 Janthinobacterium lividum | reverse complement strand
GTGGAAGAACTGGGGGTCGCTCTGCGTCCGCTCATAGAGGGTCTCCATGCGTTGCGGGTCCGGTGATGGTTGCTTTGCCATGCTAGTCTATGCGCTAAGTGTGTTGATGCCCAGCGGGACGACTTGCCCTCGCTAGCTATTTTACCCTTCAAAGCAGCAGGGGCATCGTCAGTTGATTGGCACTACCCTCACTAAACCTAGCTAGAAAATGCGCCACCCCCATAGACCCAATCATGAGGTCAGCCGTAGGCCGATGGGGATTTTCTACCAGCCAGGTTACTCCCGAGGCGTCTGTTTTCGCGAGCGCGGCCAACTTTACGGCTAGGTAGCGTGCCCGCTTTAGGTAGTCACGCGCCCCGGTATACCGGAATGCTTCCAAATACATTTCACCCAGTCCACTCAAACCGTGACACTGGCTGAAGTTATTAAAACAGACCTCGTAGGGATGCACGCTGAGCGCCTGGCGCGTAAGCTTCAGGTAGTGGGCGTCTCCTGTGAGCCGATGAAGAGCCAGTAAGGCAATGGCTATTCCCGGTCCGCCGTGACACCACCAGTGCCAGGAATCATTGCTTCCAACAGTATAGGGCCAGCCTACTGCGCCGCCCCCAGCGGGCGCCCGGCGTACCTGCTGGCACAACCACTTTCCTCCCCGCATTGCGGCCTGGCGAACGTCTGCTCGGCCCGAGTGTTCAGCATAATGCGCCAAGAAATACACTATACCCGCTACCCCATGGGCGAATCCCGTATAGGCAAGGCCCGACATGCCGGAAGCTCCTGCAGGAAGCTGCCACCCCCCATCCGCTTCCTGGGTGGCTACGAGGTAATCAGCGCAGGGAGTTGCGTAGTCGGCATACCTGCTTTCCTGCATTAAACGGGCGCAAAGCAGGGCCGCTATGCCTTGTCCGGCTGCTCCGTGGGTTAGGTCAGGCCAGTCGAGCGGGCCGGCTAGGGCCTCATTTAGGTAGGGCTCTACCCAGGAGCCGCCCTGGATGAGGCCACTGTCGAGGGCGGCACAAATGGCTACAGCCACACCAGCCTCCCCGAAGTGAAGCCCCGGCAGTTGGTCATCCGGCGAGGGCTCATGCCGTAGCAACCAGTCGATGGATTCTTCCACGAGGGGCTGCAGGGAATCGTAAGAGTAGCCCGCCTTCTTCAAGGTACTGACCGCATAGATTACGCCGGCAACTCCTCGGCTGGCACTGCGGAAAGTGGCAAACTTAGGACTCACTTTCCCGGCCTGTAGCCCTTCTTCGGCGGTGAGTTCCGGCGAGCACCACAGTCCTGTATAGGCAGAGCGAGCCGCTGGGCTAGTTAGCCATCGTACACTACCGGCAACGAGTGCCGCAAGGTGCTCCGGTCTGGCCCAGGCAGAGTGGAAAGCAGCTACCGGCGCCCCCCTCCGTGCGCCTGTGGTGTATACTTCATGGGCCTGCTGGAGGCAGTTGACCACCGCCTCTTGCTGCGGACGTTGAAGTGCACTAGGATGCAGGCACTCGCAGATTAGGGCACATAGCGCAGGGGGCGCCCCAGACAACACCGCACAGCGAGCAGCAAAGTCTACGGGGTCGTAGGCAAATATCACCCGTCGCGGGTCCAATCCACTCAGCACAAAGAGCATCAGGGCCCCCTGGGAATATACGTCATCAGAAAAGGCCGGCGCGGCCCCGGTTTCTTGCTGCGGCGACATAAAGCCGGGGGTACCCTGGGCGAAGGGCAGATGAGATGACTCGCTCACCGCACAGGACAACTCATAGTCAAGTAGGGTGACGGAACTGAAGTTCGTCGATACGCGGACGTTACGTGGCGTGATGTCCCGGTGAACCAGGCCCTGAGCGTGCATTTTTGCCACCAGTCGGCTCAAGACTAACAGCAGCCCGAGTCGCTGTCGCTGCTGGTCGGCATCTAGGGTCCGGAACGGGCGAATAGGAAGGTGCTCCACGTCTGTTCCCTCCACGAAAGAGAGCACTAGGTACTGATTGCTCGCGTGGGTAAATAGGTCGACGAAGCGGGGCATGTCTAATGCCGAGCCGAACTTGAGATGAACGTCGCGCTGGTAGGTCAGGCGGTCAAAAATATCTCTACCTCCCAATTCCGATAGGCAGGATTTACGTCCTTCCTTTAGCACCACAAAGGATACCTTATCCGGGTGGCGTACGTCCAGGGCTTTGTACACGTTGCCCTTGGGGTGGGTAGCTAGGGTGCCTACGACTGTATACCCGGCTCCGAGGGTACGGCCCACGAGGCGGTCGTCTCCTGTTGCATTCGGCCGCACCAGATGCTTGACTGGATTGTCGATGCCCACCGGCGGGCTAAAAGGGACTTTATAGGCAGCCTCTGGATTAGTTCCCAACCGGTTGATGGTTCCCAGCCGGTCACGCTCCAATACTGGATTGATAATTCCGTAGCGGGCGTATACCGCTCCGCCCAGGTAACAATCCGTCACAATGTTGGGCCCACCCATCCCTTCGGTTGCTTGTGCCAGTTCTACAGCTAGTACGGTACATTCCTGGTCCGTACGTGGGTATACTGTCATGAACTTACCCACCTGGGTCGCTCCGTACGTTCCTTCATTCAGGCGAGAAAGTACTTCGGAACTGATGGCAATCTTGAAAGGTGTTTGCCTTTTTTTGAGCACCGGTATAACCTTGTCCAACAGATGCTTGACCTGAATTTGCACTGCTGAGAGGTGTAATTTCCAGGCGTAGTCTCGGTTGGGTGCAGGATATACCGCAACCCAAGTATCGCTGCCGACGGTCGACAATCCCTCCTGATGCAACCAGGCACAGTAATCTTGGAAAGGGAGAGCCCCTTCCCCTCGATGACCGGATTCTATCCTCTCCGCTACCTTCTCCGGTCCTCCTTTAGGCAGTGTCAGCACGGCCGAATTCATCGCTGGAACTTGTTGAAGGCCTGCTGGAACGTGGCCAGGAATTCCGGTGAATACCGCGCTTCTTCCACGACACGGCCGGGCAGGCGGGTACCCGGGCAGGTCGCGCCACAGCTCATGGTGCAAGTAACTGTACAAGAAGCTCCGCAGTC
Organism: Janthinobacterium lividum; assembly: GCA_050954465.1. GTDB lineage: Bacteria > Bacteroidota > Bacteroidia > Cytophagales > Hymenobacteraceae > Hymenobacter. The sequence continues at coordinate 57,331 of JBPBPU010000032.1, read as the reverse complement.
TAACGCATCTGCTGGACCAGTTATGGTAGATCGCCCACTAGTGATGCGCTGCAATAGTTCTTCAGGTTCCATTGCCAGCAGGGCGGCTTTTTCCTGCCGGGTAAGAAAATCAAGGGCTGGAAGTAGCTTTTCCGTGTTCCAGATTAGGTCGTGGAAGAATTGGGGGTCGCTTTGCGCTCGGTCATAGAGGGTCTCCATGCGTTGCGGGTCCGGTGATGGTTGCTTTGCCATAAGTGAGAATTTAGAAGGGGATGCAAAACCATTGGCTCCCCTCGTGGCGGGGGACTCACTAAGGGCATGTAGACAGAAGAGCCACTGCCCGATATCAATGCTGATTAATTCTTGTGCCAACAGAATAGAAGTAGCAGTAAGCTGCTAGGGTACTGTAGCAAAGCTGAATAGCCTCTAGCCGGCACCGCGCTCTCGCCGCCTGAGTGGCAGAAGAGGAAGTGCTGAAACCATTGCAAAGGAAGAGAATGCCAACCCGCACCACATTTGCGCACGTTGCAAAAACGTATGTGGAAGGAGCCATGCTCTTTGCGGAGGTTGCAAATACGTTTGCAGAGGTTGCACGCGGTTATTTTTGTAATCTTACCCCGGCGAAAAGATGTTTAATTAGTTAGTAAGCGCAATACAATCAAGCGGATAAGTTGTACCTTGGATACTGCGGGCTTTGCCAAGCTGCATTATCATTTGTGCTCACCGCTGCTGCGCCACTGCTGATGACTATTCGTTGCTTTGCCGCTCTGTGCTACTGCCTGCTCAGCGGGCTAGCCACCGCCGCCCGGCCCGACCCTCGGGTAACCGTTAACTCGGCTCTGCCTGACAGCGCCTGGGTGCGCCTACGAGCCGCACAGGTATATGCCGAGGCCATGCAGCCCCTAGGCGGACCGCAACGGTGGCGCTACCAGCCGGGCGCGTCCCGCGGGTGGGCCAGCCCTGCCACCAACGACTCCCATTGGCTGCTGGCTAGCCCTAGTTTTTTGTTCGGAAAAGGCCCTCCGGGTTGGCGCGGTACGGGCTGCTTCCGGCTCTACTTTACCCTTGACTCGGCCCTGCTGGGCCAGCCGCTGGGGGTATACATCACGCAGGATGGCGCCTCCGAAATTTATCTCGATGGCCACCTGCTGGGCCGTTATGGCAAGATTGGCGCTTCGAGCGCTACTACCCAGGCTGTGCGACCACGCTACTGCTTGTTGCCATTTATGTCCGCTGAGCCTGGGCCGCACCTGCTGGCCGTGCGTTACGCCAAATTCACGGCCTGGCCCCTGCCCTATGGGGGGCTGACCCTGTGGGTAGCGCCAGCTGAACGTCTGGTGGCCGAGCGCGTGCGCCAGGCGCGTTCCGATACTCTCTGCCTGATTACCATTACTAGTGCGGGGGTGCTGGCCGTGCTGCACTTTTGCTTATTTCTATTCTACCGGCCGCAGCGCGCTAACCTGTACTTCAGTCTCGCAATGGCGGCGGCGGCGGGCACATTTCTGATGGTGTTTTTGCGCGCTACCTACTCGGCGGAAAGTGCGCGCTGGTGGACGCAGTTAGGGTTTCAGGTAGGGGCGTCGGCGAGCAGCGGGCTACTGCTCGTATTTTTTTACGCTATTAGCCGCACCCGCTTGCCTTGGGCCTGGCTCGGGCTACTAGCGTTGACGAGCGTAGGGCAACTAGCGAGGTGGGTGGCCAACCCAACGGATGGCAATCAAGTGCCGCCTGTGGTGCTAGGCGTATTTGTCCTCGCCTGGCTCGACATGTTGCGGGTGCTGAGCCAGGCGCTGTGGCGGCGGCAGCCCGGGGTCGGACTGCTCATGATTGGTACGCTGGGGGCGATGCTTGTGCCGTTCACCGCCAGCAGCGCCTTCCACTTCATTCACCGGCTGGATAGCCCTAATTTTCTGGCTGCTCAACTCACTATTCAGCTGTGCGGCTTGATGCTTCCTATCTGCATGTCGGTGTATCTGGCCCGCGAGTTTGCTGCTACGCGTCGCAACCTAGAGGTGCAGTTGCGGCAAGTAGAGCAGCTTTCGGCCCAAAACCTAGCCCAAGAAACCGAGCGCCGACAACTCATTAGCGCCCAGAACGAGCGGCTGGAAGCCACCGTGCACGCGCGCACGGTAGAAATCAGCCGGCAAAACCATACCCTAGCGACCCAGCGCGACGAGATACTTGCGCAGGCCGATCGCCTGCGGGTGCTGGACCAGGAGAAGACGCGCTTCTTCACCAACATTACCCACGAGTTTCGCACGCCGCTCACGCTCATGCTGGGTCCCGCCGCCCAAATTGCCGACGACACCCGCGAGCCCGCTACCCGCCAGCAGGCCCAGTTGGTGCAGCGCAACGCCCAGCGCCTGCTGCACCTCATCAACCAGCTCCTGGACCTGAGCCGCCTCGAGGCCGGCCAGCAAGCGCTTCACCCGGTGCCAGGCGAGGTAGTCGGCTTTGTGCGGGGGCTGGTGGGCTCCTTTGAGCCGCTGGCCCGGCAGCGCGGCATCGGGTACACGTTCGAGGCCGACCCGCCCGTGCTACCCGCTGACTTCGAGGCCGACAAGCTGGAAAAAATAGTGGTCAACTTGCTTTCCAATGCGTTCAAGTTTACGCCACCCGCCGGCATGGTCAGCGTGCGGCTACGCGCGGAAACGCCCCCCGAGCTACCCAGCCCTAGGTGGGTAGAGCTGATGGTGCGCGATACGGGCAGTGGCATCGCCCCCACGCAGCTGCCGCACGTCTTCGACCGGTTCTACCAAGTCGATAGCTCTGACACCCGCGAGCAGGAAGGCACCGGCATTGGCCTAGCTTTGACGAAAGAGTTGGTCGAGCTGCACGGCGGCACCATTGGGCTGACCAGCGAAGTAGGCCATGGTACCACGGCCATGGTCCGGCTGCCGCTGGCCGTGGCTAGCGGCAGCCCAACCGAAGTGCCCGCCAACGAGCCGGCCAACCTGGCGCCGGTGCTCCCCGCGGCGCCTGACCTAGCTCCTTCATCACCAGCCGCCCCGCTGCTACTCGTAATAGAGGACAATGCCGACGTACGGGTTTATTTACGCACGATGTTAGCTGCTGAGTACCAGTTACTGGAAGCCGAAAATGGGGCCGCTGGCCTGGCACTCGCCGTCGAGCGCCTGCCCGACCTCGTGCTGACGGACGCCATGATGCCGCGCCTGGATGGCTACGGTGTGTGCCGGGCGCTGAAGCAAGACGAACGCACCAGCCATATTCCCCTCGTCCTGCTCACGGCCAAGACCGACTTGCCCAGTAAGCTGCAAGGGCTGGCCACCGGGGCCGACGCGTACCTAACCAAGCCTTTTCTGCGGGTGGAACTACTAGCGCAGCTGCGCAATCTGCTGCGCGGGCGTCAGCAACTCCAGGAAGCCTATCGCCGCGGCGTGGCTGGCCCGCCCTCCCCAGGCCCGCCGTCTATGGAGCAAGCTTTCCTCGGGAAAGTACAGCAAGTGGTCGAACGCTTTCTCGACGACGAAACCTTGAACGTGGAAATTCTGAGCCGGGAACTAGGCCTAAGTCGCACCCAACTGCATCGCAAGCTGAAGGCCCTCACTGACCAGGCTCCCGGTGATTTTATCCGCCTCGTCCGGCTGCAACGGGCGCATGAGCTGCTGGCCAGCGGCGCGGCCACCGTAGCGGAGGTAGCTTACCAGGTAGGTTACAGCAACCCGGCCAACTTCTCCACCAGCTTTTCGCGCCACTTTGGCTACCCGCCCAGCAGCACGCCCCGCCACGTGCTGGCAAGCCGCTAAGGAAGCAGTAGTACGTCATCTTAGTTCGTCATACAAGTAAGTCGTTTTTCTAGAAAAGCTAGTTGGTAGCAGATTACTTATCTTGCAACCACTTATCTTCCATCTACTTCGCTTGCTATGTCTGCGCCTTTACCCGTCCTCTTGAGGCGTGCTTGGTTGCTACTCCTGCTGCTGGCTACCTCACCCAGGTGGGCCCAGCAACCGGCCGCGCCCGGCACGCGAAGCTTGCCGCCCACCCCGGGGCTGGGGCCGGCCCCCGGGCTCTCGCCCCAGGCCACGCCAGCCGAAAAAGCGGCCTACACTCGCCAGCTGGCCGAGCGCACGCGCCAGCGTTGGAATTATCTGCTCACCGATTCGCTGATGCGCACCAAGGTGTTCAACACGGCCCCTAATACGCTGTTGGTGAAAAAGGTGCAGAGCCTGCCCCCCGGCACGGCTCTGGATGCCGATATGGGCAAAGGGCGCAATGCCCTCTACCTGGCCCAACACGGCTGGCAGGTCACGGGGGTTGATATTGCGAGAAGGCCTTAGCCTTTGCCCAGCAGCGGGCGCATAAGCTCGGGGTTGCCCTCACGACCGAAGTGCATGATATGGCCACCTAATGACTAGGGCACCAACAAATGGGACCTGATTGTGCTCAGCTATGCCGGCGGCCGCGACTATGTCGCGCGCGTGACGCAGGCGTTGAAGCCCGGAGGCCTCGTCGTGCTGGAAGCCTTTCACATGGAAGCTACCGCGCGCCTACCCGTCACGGACGGAGACTACCGTGTGTTTTTCAACACCAACGAGTTACCCAAGCTTTATGGGGCCGCCGGGCTGAAAATCGTGCGCTACGAAGAGCCGCTCGCCCCCGCCGATTTTTCGAAAGAAACGTTGCGCCTCGTGGCCCAAAAACCTAAGAAGTAATGTTGCTCTTCAAAAAAGACCGAATAGTGAGGGCGGAAGTGCGTGCGTAACGGGCTCCAAAAATGCCGTTTTCACCGCTTTGTGGGACTTCTTTGGCTACCATTTTTTGAAGAGCCAGCGGCACGAGCAGCTTCGGAGTTGTAAGCGGGTTGCGTGGGTAGTGATGGTGAGTTCATAGCCGCGACCTAATGCATCATTTTTATCTAGTCACGGTAAGCTACTGCGACCCAATCACTCTAAAAACAACCTGTTCCTGCCTCCTGTTTAGTGTGACTAATCAAATCACTGACACTAAGTAACTTATTGATTATAAATACCAAATACTCCAATAAGGGCCCGTGCCTGTTGCATAACCTGCTAACGCACTTGCCAATAGGTCATTTCTCTTTCAAAGAGGGAAGAAAATAGTTTCACAACCGGTTTGCTTGCCTGATTTGGGCCGGAGCGAGCTAGGGGCTGAATTCTGCAACAGTTATGCTAATGCCTGAACGCGCGTATTCGATAAGCTGAGGGAAAATTTAACAGTGAAGAAGTTCTTACTTCAACAACATCAACTGACCGGTATGATAAGCCAGGTGATTCGTGCGATTCAGTAAAACGCTCAGCTTGTTACGGTGAGGCTGCTGCTGAAAATCGGCTTCTGAAACGGCCATATGCCGGGCAAACCAAGTAGGCACGGGCACTTGCTGAAAATCGCGCGCCAAGCGCTCGTGCACTTCCGTCCAGTACTGCTTCAACTCAATTAAAGTAGGCATTGGCATCCCTGACTTATCGGGCTGCTGTAGGAAGGCGCTATCTAGCTCGGGGTGCAGACGAGGGCCTAGGTCTAGGATAGTGCAGAGAGCATCGTGGTACGCAACTAGGTGGCCGACCAGGTAAATGCCACGATTTTTACCGGGGGCTACTTCACGCAGCAGTTGCTCATCGGAAAAAGTGGTGAGTAGCTGCTGTACCCGTGCGACTCGATCGTGCCAGGCATTCAGAGCGATAGTGACGGTAACAAGGTCGTGTTCCATGCAAGTAGGGAGTAAAGTGAAAGGTAAATAACGCGGCAAACAGTATCGACAGCAAGCTAGCGTATTGGCTAGGCCCTAGTCAAGCGCAGGGGTAGTAGCTTGGTTAGCTTCCAGCTGAGGCGTCGGCAACTGCCCTAATAGCAGTGCCGCTACCAGCAGACAAGCAACATCCAGCCCCAGGCCGTAGCGAAAGGCATGCACGTAGCTCGCCACTTGCCCGGGGTGCCACAGCGAGAAGAACACACCTCCAATGACGGTGACGCCCAGCGCCGAGGCCGCTTGCTGAAACGTGGAGTACACACCCGCGGCCCCACCAGCTAGGTGGCCCGGTAGGCCGCGCAGGGCCACGTTGAGCAGGGAAGGCATGACTGAACCACTACCCAGACCGTAGAGCAATAGCAGCGCTTTTAACTCAAATAGGGAGGCTACGAAGGCGGGGGCCCGCAGCGCCTGCCCGAGCAGCGAGCCAACCATTAGCAAAAGCCCAAATTGCAGTAGCCGACGCCCAAAGCGAGCGAGGTAGCGAATCGAGAGGTAGGAGGCGACCAAAAATCCGCCGCCAAAAAAGACAAACGTAGTACCGGCCGCTCGCGCTCCTATCCCTAGGCCGCTTTGCAAATACACCGTGCTTATCAGCAAAAAGGAATTGTGCACGCTGAAAAAGAAGACGAGCGTGCCCAAGCCCAGGTTGAAGGAGGGGTAGTGAAACAAGCCGACATCCAGCAGCGGATTTCCGCCGCGCCGCCGTAAGGCAGCTTGCTGTTGCCAGAACCAGCCTAGTAGCCCGGCCCCCACTAACAGCAACCCTAGGCTCCACGCAGGCCAACCCAGCTCGCGGCCCACGCTCAGTGGGTACAGCAGCGCGCCTAAGCTGGTGGTGAGTAGCACCACGCCGCCCACATCGAAGCGCTGGCCTTGGTTGCGGGGCGTTTCGGGTAGCAGGCGAAGCGCTGCCCCAATAGCTACCAAGCCAATGGGCAGGTTGACTAAAAACGTGAGTCGCCAGCCCGCTACCCCCCAATCGGTGCCTACCAGGTAGCCGCCCAGCAGCTGACCCAGCATCGAAGCTAGACCCAGGGTGATGCCGTAATAACCGAAGGCTCGGTTGCGCGCCTGCGGCTCGGTAAAGCTCACCTGGATGAGGGCGATGGTCTGCGGTAGCATGGCCGCCGCGCTCACACCCTGCAGAAAGCGATAGCCAATGAGCTGCGTAATGCTCGGCGCTACCCCGCACAGGCAGGACGTGAGCGTGAACGCCGCAAGGCCCAGCACAAACAACCGCCGCCGGCCGTACTGGTCGCCGGCCCGCCCGCCGGTGATGAGAAAGGCCGAAAAGCCTAGCAAATACCCGGCGATAACCAACTCTAAGTCGGCCCCGGTCGCGTGCAGGTCGGCGCGGATGGCCGGAATAGCCATATTAACGATGAACACGTCGAGCACCGAAAGCAGCGGGGCCGTCAGAATCACGAGTAGTAGCCCCCACGGGTGGGCAAGGGCGGGCGTCGGCGTAGGGAGGCTAGCGGCTGAAGGGCTTAGGTTCTGGCTCATACATTATTGTTTTCTACAATCCAGGCGGCGCCCTCTTGCAGTGCTTGCCACGCGAGCGCTACATCGGCGGCTTCGGTGCGCCAATTGGAAAAAGCGGCGCGCAAGCCTGGCCGGCCTTGCAGCATGGTAGGGGTGAAAAAAGCCCGGCCATCGTCGCGCAGCCAGCGCTGCAGGCGCTGCACAGCGCTGGCCGAGTCCCCGTTGGGGACCTCGAGCGTAAAGCATACCACGTTGAGCCGGGTAGGCGCCAGCAAGGTGAAGTAGGCCGATTCTGCGAGGTGCTGGCTCAGCTGCTGGGCCAGCTGGCAGTTGCGCTCCACTAGCTCCCGGTAGCCCTCCCGACCGTACGCCAGCAGCGTGCACCAGGCCGGCAAGGCTCGGAAGCGACGCGAATTTTCGGGGGTCAAGTGGTGGAAGTCTGGCGCGTCGAGGGTAGCTGCGGGCAGGTAACTGGCGCTGTTTTGAAACACTTCCACTTGTAGCGCCCGGTGTTCGGGGCGGGTGTATTGCATGGCCGCGTCGTAGGGCACGTTGAGCCACTTGTGGGCATCGACGGCCACCGAGTCGGCGTGCTCGATGCCGTACAGCAAATGCGCGTAGGTGGGCGAACACGCCGCAAAAGCCCCAAACGCCGCATCCACGTGCAACCAGAACGGATGTTTTTTCTTCAGCTCGCCAATCGCCGCTAGGTCATCGAAGTCCACGGTATTGACGGTGCCTGCGCTGGCGACTACCACGGCCGGCTGGCCCTGCAAGCGCCCTAACGCTGCTTCCAACGCCCGCACATCTAGGGCTTCGCGCCCGTCCGGTAGGGTAGGGAGCACATGGAGGCAGTCACGCCCCATCCCCAGCATCGCCAGGGCTTTGTACACGCTCGAATGCGGGGCCGCGCTTAGCACGGGCAGCGCGAGGCCCTGACTACCGGCCTGGGCTACATTCACCCCTACTTGGTGCCCAGCCCATTGCCGGGCCAGTGCTAGGCCCACGAAGTTGGACATGGTGGCGCCCGTCACGAAGCTACCTATAAAATAGGTCGGCAAGCCCAATAGCTCCTGAAGCATGGTTAGCGTTTCGCGCTCCACATGGGTAGCCACGGAGTCGCCGGTCGCCGCCAGGTTTTGGTCGAACGCACTCACCAGCCAGTCGCCGGCCACGGCGGCCGGGGTAGCGCCCCCTAATACGTAGCCAAAGTAGCGGGCGCCCGCACTACCACTCAGCTCAGCCGCGTACGTGCGCAGGAACTCTGTGAGGGCTGCCTGTCCGCCCGCGCCGTGCGGGGGTAGAGACCGAAAAGCACGCTCCGCTGCTCGTACCGCTGCGGGCCGGTCGGCTAGCCCGTCCAGAAACGCGGTAGCTTCGCGCCGGGTGTAATCCAGCAAGTGCGCAAAGTTTTGGAGGTCAGCTTGCAAAGCATCAGTCATATCATTAGAAATAATTAGGTAAATGATAGGAGAGCACTAGCCGCTAAGCCTCACGTAGGTTGTAGGGAAAGCCGCTTGAATGCGAAAAACTGACGCCTACTCGGCTAGCCTTAGCCGGTATACACGCGAGTCGCGGTCAGGGTACCTGTAGGTAGCGGGCAAGGTCTGCTTATCCGTTACCTCAACAAACCCGTTGCGCTCGTAGAAGCGATGGGAAGCGGCGGCAATGGCCGGCGTATCCAGGTAAATCGTGCGAAAGCCCAGCTGGCGCGCTGCCGTCAGGAGACGGTCGAATAAGTGCTGAGCCACCTTCGGCGTCGCCCCGCGCAGCTCCCTTTTCACGAATAGCTTACGCAGGATAGCCGTCTCTTCGTCCAGCCGTTGCAAACCAATGGTACCGACTAGCTCCCCGTTAGCTTTCGCCACCCAGAAACCACCAGCCGCATAAAACTCACTTAAATTCAACAGGTCCGGTTGTTCGTGTGGGGCAAAGCCCAGGTTGAATTCGTCGTTTTGAATACCAAGCACGAAGTCGGCGACCTGGGCAGTGTCGGTGGGTTGAAGCGGTTTGATGGTCATGGCAAACAGCAGGTAGGCATGGAAGATGTGGCGTTGAAAACCGGATAGTCAGCCGTGGTGGCCGGCTAGCAACGCTCCAGGATGGTGGCAATGCCCTGGCCGCCCCCGATGCACTGCGTAGCCAGGGCGTAGCGGCCACCCGTGCGCTGCAAGAGGCTCGCGGCTTTGCCCGTAATGCGGGCCCCCGTGGCTCCCAGCGGGTGGCCGATGGCGATGCCACCCCCATCCAGATTTAGCCGACTCGGGTCGATGCCTAGCTCCTGCTGACAGGCCAAGGCCTGCGAAGCGAAAGCCTCGTTCAACTCCACCACGTCCATATCCTCGATGCGTAGCCCGGCACGGGCTAGGGCCTTGCGCGAGGCCGGAATGGGGCCAATGCCCATCAGCTCAGGCGCTACCCCCGCTACCGCGATGGCGCGCAGCTGAGCCAGCGGTTTGAGGTTGTGCTGCCGCAAAAAAGCCTCGCTCACGACGAGCACGGCCGCGGCCCCATCAGTAAGGGGCGACGAAGTGCCGGCCGTAACGGTGCCATCTTCCTTAAAGGCGGGCTTGAGGGCCGCCAAGCCACCTAGCGTTGTGGCCGGACGTAGGCAGCCATCGTGCGCTACTTTGCTACCATCGGGAAGCTTGATGGGGATGATTTCTTGGTCAAACGCATTGGCCTGGGCAGCCTCGGCGGCTTTTTGCTGGCTGCTGGCGGCAAACTGGTCCTGCGCCTCGCGGCTGATGTGGTAGGTACGGGCCACGTTTTCGGCCGTGATGCCCATGGGCGTGTAGGCTTGCGGGCGGTGCTGCTGCAAGTGGGCGTTGCGCGCCGGGCTCAACCCACCCTGCGGCACCCGCGTCATCGACTCTACCCCCAGGCACAAAAAGGCGTCGCCCGCCCCGGTAGCAATACTGCCCGCCGCCGCGTGAATGGCCGACATCGACGAGCCGCAGAAGCGGTTGATGGTAGCCCCGGCCACCGCATCGGGCAGCCCCGCCAGGAAGCTCACGATGCGAGCCAGGTTGTCGCCCTGCTCGCCCTCGGGGTAGGCGCAGCCGAGCAGCACGTCTTCCAACTCGGCCGCCGCGAAGGCCTGGCGCGCGAGCAAGCCCTGCACTACTTGGGCCGCTAACTCAGCGGGCGGCAAGGTCGCAAAGGCTCCTTTGCGGGCAAATTGAAAAGGTGAGCGGGCGAAATCAAGCAGGTACGCATCCATAACAAACAAGCAGGAAGGGGGTAGGGAATCGGCGTTTATGCCTCGTATTTCTTCAGTATTAGGGTGGCCGTGTGGCCGCCGAAGCCGAAAGAATTGCTCATGGCGTAGCGCACGGGGCGGTAGGCGGGCTGACCCAGCGTGAGCTGGAGCTGACTGGCAAAGCCAGTATCCGGTTGCGTGGTATTGATGGTGGGCGGCACCACGTCGTCCTGCACGGCTTGCACGCAGGCAATGGCCTCGATGGCGCCGGCCGCGCCCAGCAGGTGGCCGGTCATGCTCTTAGTGGCGCTGATGTGCAGCGCTGGCGCTGGCCCAAATACCCGCTCGATGGCCCGCAGTTCGCTGGCATCGCCCAGGCCCGTGGAGGTGGCGTGGGCGTTCAGGTAGTCAATCTGGGCGGCGTGCAGGCCGGCTTCGTCGAGGGCTTCGCGCATGCTCAGGTAGGCGCCTTCCCCGTCGGGGTGCGTGCCGGTGAGGTGGTAGGCATCGGCGGCCATGCCCCCGCCCACTATTTCGGCCAGGATGGGAGCGCCCCGGTGGCGGGCGTGCTCGTATTCTTCCAGCACCAGCGCGCCGGCCCCCTCCCCCATCACGAAGCCGTCGCGACTCACGTCGAAGGGCCGCGAGGCGGTGCTCGGGTCGTCGTTGCGGGTGGAGAGGGCGCGCAAGGCATTGTAGCTGCCCACGCCCGTTTCGTTGATGGCCGCTTCAGAACCGCCCGAAATCAGCACGTCGGCCTTGCCCCAGCGGATGTGGTTGAAGGCGTCAAGCAGGGCCGTAGTAGAGGTGGCACAGGCCGATACGGTGGCGTAGTTCAACCCGCGCAGGCCGTACTTAATGGAAATAACGCCGGCCGCAATGTCCACTATCATCTTCGCCCCCAGAAAGGGATTGAAGCGCGGCGTGCCATCGCCCTGCCTGAACTCCGTAATCTGCTCTTGCAGCGTGGTGAGCCCGCCTACCCCCGACCCCCAAATGACGCCGATGCGATTCCGGTTGAGTTGGTCGAAGTTCAGTTGCGCGTGGCGAATAGCCTCATCGGCCGCTACCAACGCGTAGTGGGTGAAGGGGTCGTACTTGCGGGCTTCGCTGCGGTCCAGAAAGTCCAATGGGTCAAAGCCCTTCACCTCACAGGCAAAGCGCGTCTTAAACTTACTGGCGTCAAAGCGCGTGATGGGCGCAGCCCCGCTGACTCCGGCGCGCAGCGCCCGGCCAAAAGCGGCCGCGTCGTTGCCGATGGGCGTGAGGGCCCCTACCCCCGTGATAACTACTCGTTTTAGCGTTGGCATAACAATTAGAAGTAAAAACAACGGCCGCTTAATGGTCCAATAAGCTGACAGTTACCGGCCCGGTACTCGGGCGCTTTAGCACGAGCAGCAGCAAGGGCATGGCTGCCAAAAAGCAGCTACCTACCAATAGAAAAGCGTCGTTATAACTCTGGATGTTAACCTGCTGATTCACCGTCCCGTCCAGCAGCTGGTAGGCGCGCTGCACGGCGTTGACGGGCGCCTGCCCCAGGCGGCTAGCTACGAGTTGCGCCGTGCCAGTCAGGCGCTGGGTCACGTTCAAGTCGGTGGCAGTCAAGTGCGTCACCAAGGCCTGGCGGTGCACGGCAAACTGCGTGGCCAGGAACGTATTGACCATGGCAATGCCGAAGGAGCCGCCGAGCTGGCGCATCATGTTGTTGAGCGCCGCACCCTGGGCAATGTCTGGCAAGGCCAGACCCGACACGGCCAGCGCCGTGAGCGGCACCGTGAGCAGAGCAATGCCTACCCCCCGCAAAATCAGCGGCAGGTAAAAATCGCCCTTGCCCGCCGCGCCCGTCAGCAGCGACATGCGCCAGCTGAACGCGAAGGACACCACAAAGCCCAGCGTGATAATGACCGCAATCGGCACGCCGCTTTGCAAGGCGCGGGCCGTGAGCATGAGGATAAAAATGGCCACCAGCGCCCCCGGTACCAGCAGCAGCCCCGTATCGAGCACCGGAAAATGCAGCAGGCGCTGGGCAAACACCGGCGTGAGGTACACCGACGTAAACAAGCCCATGCCCGTCACGAACGTGAGCACCGCTGCCACAGCCAGCGACCGGCTTTTGAGCACCCGCAGGTTCACGATGGGATGGCTCGTCGTGAGTTTCCACCACACAAAGCCGACGAGGCCCACAGCCGCTGCCACGCTCAATTGCACGATGTACGTGGTTTCAAACCAGTCTTCTTCCTGTCCGCGCTCCAGCACCACCTGCAAGGCTCCTACCCCGAGTACCAGGAAAAACAGCCCTAGCCAGTCCATGCGCAGGCTGGCGGGGCTGGCCGTAGCGGCCGGCTCGGGCACCAGCAGCACCGAGGCAATGGTGACGACCACGCCAATCGGAATATTGACCAAAAATATCCAGTTCCAGGTCGTCACGTCCAGGATATAGCCGCCCAGCGTGGGCCCAATCGTGGGCCCGGTAAACACCCCAATCCCGAAGAGCGCGGCCGCTACCCCCCGCTTAGCCGGTGGAAACGCCTCGAACACAATGGTCTGCGAGGTAGAGAGCAAGGCTCCGCCACCCAGCCCTTGCACGAAGCGAAAAGCTACCAGCGTCCAGATGTTGCTGGCCGTACCGCACAGTGCGGAGGCCACCGTGAATAGCACAATAGAGCTGATAAAGTACCGCCGCCGCCCAAACCGTGCCGCCAAGAAGCTGGTAATCGGAATGATAATGATGTTGGCGATGGCGTAGGACGTAATTACCCACGACGTGTCGGCCAGCGTCGCGCCCAGGTTGCCGCTCATGTGGGAGAGCGCCACGTTGACGATGCTCGTGTCAATCAGTTCCATCACGGCCGCCGCAATGACGGTGGCGCACAAGAGAAAAATGCGAAGCGCAGACATGGTAAATCTTTTTTGTACCGATTGGTATAATTTTAAACAAAAAAATATTAGTTGAGCAATTCCTTGTTAATCAAGTCTTCCACGTGGTCCAGGCTCGTGTGCAGCGGGGCAGCCTCGCCCGCCACTCGCGCCAGCAGAATGCCGCCTTCAATGAGGGCAATGAACAGCGTGGCGTAGCGGTCGGCATCGGCGTTGTGGCGGACTTCGCCCGTCTGCTGGCCCTGCCCTATGAGGCGCACCAGCCGCTGGTGCCAGCGGCGCACGCTTTCCTGCACCCGCTGGCGCAGGGCGGTCGGGGGCGCATCGTCCGTTTCAATCGCCGTGTTCAGAATGGGGCAGCCGCCGCGCACCTGCATGCGCGGAAAAGCCTGCCGGTAAAAGCGCGGCATTGCCAGCAGTTGCTCACGCACCGAACTGCTGCTGTCGAGGCCGCCGCGCTGGCCTTCCTGCACTAGCCCTAGGTTGTAGTCGAACGCAGCCAGCGCCACGTCCTCCTTGTTTTCGAAGTTGCCATAAATGGCTCCTTTGGTTAGGCCGGTAGCTTCTACTAAGTCACTGAGCGACGTGCCCGCATACCCCAGTTTGTTGAAAACGGGGGCGGTACGCTCGATGATGAACTGGCGGGTGCGCTCGGCTTTGGACATGAGGACGCTAGAAAACGCTGCAATTTATACCAATTGGTATTAAAACTCCGACTAACTAAAAAAGTTTTCTTTGAGCGTGCGTTTGATGATTGAGTAGAATCAGGCTCTAGTGCGCTGCCCTGAGTCCTTTAAGGGGGGTAGTGACCTACGATTTAGTTCACTAAAAAAGAGGCCTGAAGCGCTATTTACCATTTGGTAACTGCGCTTGGCAGGGGGCGAAAAGAATTTTGCAGGGTACTCACTACTTCTGTTTTACCCTCTTCTCCTATGTATGCCATTCTTGGAATAACCGGCCAGGTAGGTGGCGCTACGGCCCGGGCCTTACTGGCTGCCGGCCAGCCCGTACGCGCCGTTGTGCGCAATCGCGCCAAAGCCGCTACCTGGGCCGACCAGGGCGCCGAAACTGCCGTGGCCGACCTCACCGACGCCGCTGCTTTACAAGCTGCCTTTACCGGCGTGGCCGGGGCCTTCGTGGCTACCCCGCCGCTGCTAGACGTGGCCGACCCCATAGGCGAAAATCGCCGCATGCTTGCGGCCCTCACCACCGCGCTACGCGCCGCCGGGGTGCCCAAAGTCGTGTACCTCTCCTCGGTGGGCGCGCAGCACGACCACGGCCTAGGGGCCATTGGCAAGCTCTACGAAATGGAGCAGGCTTTCCACCAACTGCCCATGCCCACGGCGGCCATTCGGGCGGCCTGGTTTATGGAAAACTTCCAAGGCCTGATTGGCTTAGCCCGGCAGAGGGGCCAGGTGCCGAGCCTGCTCAGCCCCCCCGACCGGCCCATTGCAATGGTAGCAACTGAGGACATTGGCCAGTTGGCGGCGCGCACTCTAAGCGAAACCTGGACCGGCCCGCGGGTACTGGAGCTGGGCGGTCCCTGCCTCTACTCGCCGCAAGATGTGACGGTCGCCCTCAGCTTTCTGCTCGACCAGCCGCTGCACACCGTCGTTATCTCACCCACCGAACACGTGGCCACGTACGTTTCGTGGGGCATGACCCCAGAAGCCGCTACTCTCATGACGGAGATGCTAGCGGGCTTCAACCGGGGCTGGATTGCCTTTGCTGGTTCAGGGGCTGGGGCCGAACAGCATGCGGGGTCCACGCTGCTTGAAGATGCGCTACGGCAGTACGTCGCCGCGGCTCGTTAGGCACTCTATTCAACGCCACCGGCCAGCTAGCCGTACGTGCTGGCCGGGGCACTTACCTGCTTTTTACCTATTATGGCACGTATTTTTATCACAGGCTCCGCCGATGGGCTCGGTCAACTCGCGGCTCGTCTGCTAGGGCAACAAGGGCATCAGGTGGTGCTGCATGGTCGCAGCCCCGAACGGGCCGAGCAGGCACTAGCCGCCGTGCCCCAAGCTGAAGCCGCCGTTAGTGGCGACCTCTCCAGCTTGGCAGGCATGCGGCAGGTGGCCGAGCAAGCCAATCAGTTGGGCCGCTTCGATGCCGTCATTCACAATGCGGGGGTCGGCTACCGCGAGCCTCGGCGCGGCAACACGGCCGATGGCCTGCCGCTCGTCTTGGCCGTCAACTCCCTGGCCCCTTACGTGCTGACGTGCCTGATGACCCGGCCAGACCGATTGGTGTACCTCAGCTCGGGCCTGCACCGTGAGGGCGACGCCAGCCTGCACGACCTCACCTGGAACGAGCGGCCGTGGAGTGGTTACCAAGCTTATGCCGACTCAAAGCTGCACGACGTGCTGTTGGCTTTCGCCGTGGCGCGCCACTGGCCCCAGGTGCTGGTCAACGCACTCGAACCCGGCTGGGTAGCCACCAAAATGGGTGGCCCGGGTGCCCCCGATAGCCTGGAAGAAGCGCCCAAAACTCAGGCGTGGCTAGCGGCTAGTACCGACCCGGCAACGCAGGTAAGCGGCCAGTACTTCTATCATCAGCGACCGCGGGCGGTTCATCCGCAAGCCAATGAAGTAGCTATTCAGGAGCAGTTTTTGGCCGCTTGCGCAAAATTGACTGGCATTGCCTTGCCGCCGGCGTAACTAGCAAGCTCTCCCGCTACCAGCTCATGTACGCTTCTTTCTTTCAATACCTGCGACTGTTTCACGACCTGTCCGCCGCTGATGAGCAGGTCATAACCCAGGTCCTTCGCCCCCGTTGCGTGCCCGAAAACGAGGTACTTGTCCGGTCCGGGCAGGTGTGCCAGGAGCTGTTCTTTATCGTGCATGGCGTGCTGCGCATTGTAGGCCAACACGAAAGCGGGACCGAAACCACCTACTTCTTTTTGAAGGACAACCAGCTGTGCACGATTCTCGACAGCTTCACCAATCAAATCCCCGCGGCCGAAGGTATCCAAGCGGCATGTCCGACTGAACTCTTGGTCTTGCCCCGCCCGGCCCTACTAGCGCTGTATGCGCACCTGCCTTATTTGCAGGGTCTCATTGACTTAATCACTCAACGCACGCTGCTCGACAAGATTCAGCTGCGCAATCAGTACCTCGGCGAGAGTGCGGTAGCCCGCTACCAGAAGTTCTTGCTGCGTCAACCGGACATTGCCCTGCGCGTACCGCTGCGCGATGTGGCTTCCTATCTGGGAATCACGCAGCAGTCGTTGAGCCGCATCCGCCGCCAACTCAAATAAGTAAGCGAGCCACCCGAAAACTGATATCGGTATTCGAAATGTGCGTCGCGGGGGTAGCCTAGCTAGTGTAGCTCTGTCGCACGGCAGCTCAGGCAGGCGCTGCTAGCTCACGTGGCGGCACCTGTTTATACCTGCGCTACCCCCCCATCCACGAACAGCTCGATACCAGTGATGTAGCTGCTGTCGTCTGAGGCCAGGAACACGACGGCTTTGCCTACTTCATCAGGGTCGCCGAGGCGGCCCAGCGGAACCTCGCTAGCTAGCGACTCGAAAATCTGGGCCGTTTGCTCGGGCGTCTGGCCAAACGCGCGCAGGCCGGGCGTGCTAATGGAGCCGGGGCTTAAGGCATTAACGCGAATTTTGCGGTCTTTCAGCTCCGCCGTCCAGGTGCGGGCAAAAGAGCGGATAGCTGCCTTCGTGGCGCTGTAGGCGCTCAGGTTTGCCGAGCCCTGCGAGCCGACCATGGATGAGGTGACAATGACCGCGCTGCCGTCGCGGAGCAGGGGTAAGGCCTTCTGCACCGTGAAGAACGTGCCCTTGACGTTGATGTCGAAATGCTTGTCGAAGTGCGCTTCCGTAGCGTCGGCGAGCGGCGCGAAGTCGGCGACGCCGGCGTTGGCAAACAGGATGTCGAGGTGCCCTTTTTCTGCCTTAACCGTGGCAAAAACGTGGTCTAGGTCGCTCAGGCTGGCCACATCGCCGCGAATACCGCGGGCATTCGTGCCCAGCTCCTGCACCGCCGCTTCGAGCTCGGCCGGCCGCCGGCCCGTGATGAAAACGTAGGCGCCTTCGGCTACAAAGCGCTTCGCGGTAGCCAGGCCAATGCCCAGCGTGCCGCCCGTGACCAGGGCTACTTTGCCCGCCAGCTTCCGTGATTTTTCCATTGAGAGTTTGTGGTTTTAAGCGTAGTTGGCAGTGAAGCTGTTCAGGAGGCCCCATACTCCAGATGGCGTTCTGGAGTCCTCCCAAACAGTTTCGGTAGGCGTTGCCTAGCCTTGGTTCATGGCGGCAAAGGCTTCGGCTGGGGACGCACGGTGGAACTCGTAGAACTGGGCCGTCTGCCCGACCATGATTTCCTCGGTATCGTTCTCTAGGCCAGTGACTAGCTCAGCGGCTACTTGCTGCGGCGGAATACCGTTGGCACCCCCGATTTCCGTGGAGAAGTCGGTGTTCACCAGCGGCGGCAGCAATTCAACTACCTTCACATTAGTCGTCTTACCAAGCGTGTGGCGCAGCGACTGGGTGTAGGAGCGTAGGGCTGCTTTGCTGGCCGAGTACGTGGGGATGGCGGTGCCGGGCGCAAATACCACAATCGACGTCACGTTCACGATAGCCGCCTCGGGCTGGCGGCTCAGCAGCGGCAGCAATTGCTCCGTCAGCCGAATGACAGCCAGGTAGTTGGTGGCCATTTCTTCGCCCGCTTTGGTAGCGGCATCGGCCCCAGCGGTTAATTGGTAGGCATAGGCCTGCCCGGCATTGTTGATGAGCACGCTCAAGTCGCTGAACTCGGCTTCGAGTCGGCTTACTAGGTTGGCCACGGACGTTTCATTGGTCAGGTCGCAGGCAATGGCGGTAGCGCCGGGCAGCTGAGCCACCGCTTGCTGCAAGCGAGTTTCGCTGCGCCCGGTGATGATGAGGCGGTTGCCTTTCTCAAGCAGTAGTTGGGCCGTGGCGAGGCCAATGCCGGAGCCGCCGCCGGTAACGAGGATGGTTTTGTTGGAAATGTTCATGATGGTTGAAAAAAGAGGAAGTGAAATGGAATAGACTTTTTAGTCTATTTTTGAAGCTGAGTTTGGGTAGCCAGATGAGTTATTTCCGGCTTAATAAAAGACCAAAAAGTCTATTTTTGAAGCAAAAAAAAGCTTACTACAAGGAGTAAGTTTCTAGCTCTTCCTTGAGGGTCTTGACCAAGCGATGCATGGGCTGGTTGCTGGCGAGCACGCGGCACATGACGGTCGCGCCTTCCACGGCGGCGAACATTTTGAAGGCGAAATCCTCGGCATGCAGGCGAGGCGCAAATTCCCCTTGCGCAATGCCTTCCTGCAAAATGCCCACGAACCTCGCCTGCGCCGCCAGCAGCACGGCCCCGACTTTTTGCTTCACGGCGGGGTTATTATCGTCGGCCTCCACGGCCAGGTTGAAGATGGGGCAGCCGCCCACAACGGTCGTGTCCAGTGGGTTTTTGCAATAGTCGAGGTAAGCGAAAATGCGGCCCTTGGCCGTGGTCGCCTGGCTCATGGCTTGCTGAATGCTGCCCGTAATCTTGGCCAGCAGAAAGTCAGCGGTTTGGGCTGAGAGGTCGTCCTTGTTTTCGAAGTGGCTATAGAGACAGCCTTTCGCGACCTTCGCCGCCTGCAATACGTCATCAATGGTCGTGCCGGCGATGCCCTTTTGGTTGAACAAAGGGGCCGCTTGCTCGATGATGGATTGCTTGGTTCGCTCGGCTTTGCGCATGGCGGTAGTGGGTTGACGGTGCAAATATAGACCAAAAAGTCTTTTTTAAAAAAAATTCTCTTAGTCCTGTTTCACACACAAGGGGTAGGAAAATAATTTCAAAACAATTCGACCTACTTACAGGTAGGTAGACTACATTTGCAGCACCAAACCCGCTCTAGCCCCATGAAAACTCCTCGCCCTCTGAGCAACACCCGGGAAAAGATTGTTGGCCTGGCGCAGAACTACATCCAGGGCATTGGCTACCATTCGTTCAACTATCGGCAGATTGCGGCGGACTTATCCATCAAGAACGCCAGCATTCACCACTATTTCCCGGCTAAGGACGACCTAGGCTTGGCCGTTATCGAGCAAGCCAAAACGGACTTCGCGGCGGCGACGGAAAGCTGGGCTTCGCAGTCGCCCACTGCCCGCGTAGAAGCCCTGTTGGGCATTTACCGGCACTACCTGGAAGATGGCCGCAAGCTGTGCATCGTGGGAAGCTTTGGCGCTTGCTATCAGGATATTTCTCCCGCTTTACAAACTGCCATTGATTCCCACGTGGAGCAGATTGCTACCTGGCTGACCAGTACGTTCAAAGAGGGCTTGCAAACTGGAGAGTTCACCTTTAAAGGCACCGCCGAGGCTATGACCTCGGGCTGGACGAGCACGCTAGTTGGTTCGCTCAATATTGGCCGGACGCACGGCGCGAAGCACTTCGAGCAAGCGCTGGATTATTTGCGCCAAAGCATCCGCTAAAAAAATTTGTCTCTATTGCCTACCTACATGTAGGTAAGTAAATAAAATCTTTGCCGGTTGGCCTTTTACCCGCCGTTTGTTTTCACCCCCTACCCCTTCACAATCATGTCATTGCTGAAATCATTCCAGTGGCGCTACGCCACCAAAAAGTATGACGCCACCAAAAAGCTGACGTCGGCCCAACTCAACGACTTGCTCGAAACGGTGCGCTTGTCGCCCTCGTCGTACGGCTTGCAGCCGTACAAATTCTTCGTGGTCAACGACCTAGTAGCCCGTGAACAAATAAGCCAAGCCGCCATGGGCCAGCCCCAAATCCTGGGTGGGTCGCACCTAATTGTGTTTGCCACCGAAACCAATTTGAACGAGCAGTCGGTCGCCAACTACATCGACGCGGCCGCCATAGCCCGCAAAGCCCCGCGCGAAGCTCTCGCGCCCCGGGAGGCCCAAATCAACGCCGCCATCAACAAGCTATCGCCCGAGCAGCGCATTGAGTGGGGCAAGCGCCAGACGTACCTGGCCCTGGGCGTACTTATCAGCGCCGCCGCCGAGTCGGGCATCGACGCCTCGCCTATGGAAGGCTTTGACCCAGCCCCGGTAAATGCCACTTTGGGCCTGACCGAGCAAAACCTGACGGCCACGGTACTGACCGTACTCGGGTTCCGGGCTGCCGACGACGAGTTTGCCACGTTCGCCAAAGTCCGCAAAGACGAGGCCGCCATCATTGCCACGCGCTAACGCGAATCAGCCATGGAAACGCAAAAGTTTATGCTGCTGGCAGAGGTGACGGTGCTGCCCGAATTTTTAACCGAAATCACTGCCCTAGCGAAGGCTACCCTCCTCCCTACGCTTAAAGAACCGGGTTGCGAAATTTTCGTGCAAACGGCCAAGCAGGATGACCCGAACACGTTGATTTTCTTCGAGGTCTTCTCGTCCGAAGCCGCCAACCAGTTGCACCTAGACGCGCCTTATACCAAAGATTTCTTCGCCGGGGTGCAGGGAAAACTGGCCAAAAAGCCTACCATGACTTTGCTGCACCAGTTGTGAGCTTGGGTATGAACACATCTGAAAACCAGAAACCAGTGTCTGAGAAACAAGACCCTGGCGAAGTAGTTGCAAGTTTCGCGCAACTCCAGCTCACGGCGTTTGGCAATCCAGCGGAGGTGGTGCAGTTGCAGACCCGGGCGGTGCCGGAGCTAGGAGCCGACGACGTGTTGGTAGCCTTGGAAGCAGCTCCGCTCAATCAGTCGGACTTCCTGCTGGTGCGCGGCACCTACGGCGTTCGGCCGCCGCTGCCCGCCCCAGTTGGGTCGGAGGGGGTAGGGCGCGTCGTGCAGGTAGGTACCAAGGCAGATGCGGCGTTGCTCCACCAGCGCGTGCTCATTCTACCTACCTATGAGCAAGGCACCTGGGCCACGCACGCCGTGGTGCCCGTCCGCAACATTGTGCCCGTGCGGACCGATGCCGACCCACTGCAATTGGCCATGCTAGGTATTAACCCGCCCACGGCGTACCTGCTGCTGAGCCGCTACACCCACCTGATGCCCGGCGACTGGGTTGCCCAAACGGGCGCCAATTCGGCCGTGGGCCAGTACGTCATTGCCCTAGCCAAGCTGGCCGGCCTCAAAACGCTAAATGTCGTCCGGCGCGAAGAAGCCGCTGCGCAAGTGCGCCAACTCGGTGGCGATGCAGTCGTGATGCTCGGCGACGACTTGGAAGCGCAACTAGCCCAGGCCCTGGGCGGCCAGCAGCTGAGCCTCGTGCTGGATACGCTGGGCGGCACCGTGGTCGGCAGTCTGGCAAAGTTCCTGAAGAACAAAGGGGTAATTGTGGGCTACTCTAGCGAGTACGGCCACGCGCCGGTTATCGCGCCCCAGGACCTGTTCTTCCGACAGTTGAGCTACCACGGCTTCTGGCTCATCGACTGGGTGCGCAACGGCTCGGCCGAGGACAAGCAGCAGGTCTACCAAAAGCTCAGCGACCTGGTGGCCGAAGGAGTTTTGCACGCGGCCGTGGCGGCGACTTATCCGCTGGCAGATTTCGCTGCCGCCTTTACGCACGCGCAGCAAACGAAGCGCAACGGCAAAGTGCTCTTTAGCTTTTCTTAGCAGGCCTAAATAACTTTATTTCAACATATTATGAATCATAAAGCAAGTGTTAGTTCTACTAGCGCCCGCTTGCTTGTGGCCGGCGCCGGAGGGCACCTAGGCCACCGCGTGGTCGAACTCCTACAAGCGCAGGGCTACCCCAACTTGGTAGCGGCCACTCGCAGCCCCGAAAAGTTGCGCGTCTTTAGCGACGCCGACATTGAAGTGCGGCAAGCCGATTTCAACGACCCCGAAACCCTAGCCACCGCCTTTCGCGGTATCGACCGGTTGCTGCTCATTTCTACGGATGAGCTAAGCGTGCCCGGCTTACGCATTCGGCAGCACTTGGCCGCTATCGAGGCGGCCAAGGCAGCTGGGGTGCAGCACATCGTGTATACCTCGATGCCGCACCCGGAGCCGGGCTCGGTGATACCCTTCGCCCCCGACCACTACGCCACGGAGCAAGCGTTGAAACAAAGTGGCCTGGGCTACACCATTCTGCGCGTGAGCTGGTATGCCGACAACCTACTCGGCTTCCTACCCCAGTTGTTGGCTGCGGGCAAGTGGTTTACGGCCGCGGGCGAGGGCCACATTGCCTACATCCCCCGCGAGGATGTAGCGCGTGCTACCGCCGCCGCACTAGCAACCCAGACCACAACGAGCGCTACCTACGACCTTACTGGCACGCAGGCCTTATCCGTAGCAGAGATGGCCGATATGGCTGCCCAAGTATTTCAGCAGCGCTTCGACGTGGTCTATCTCTCCGAGCAGCAACTGGAAGAAAAGCTAACCGCACTTAGCATCCCTGCGCCCGCGGCTATGGTCGTAGTGACCGACGCTAACACCCGGCTAGGGAAATTCGACATTGTTACGGATGCAGTGGAGCAACTCACCGGCCAAGCGCCGCAGGCGCTCCGGACTTTTTTCGAGCAGTCAACTGCCCGATTTACTTCACCTACTCCTACTAGTCATTAGGTAATACATTCTGTTCGCGTAAACATAAGGAGCTGTGTTTCAAAAGAAATTAATCCAATAAGGGCCCCATTATTCAGCCTTCGTTCTCCTGACACTTAATAAGTAGGTAGCGCTGCTATTTCCTTAGCGCTACCTATTCCTATGTTTGAGCCGCTGCCGTAGGCAGTCCTTGAGAAGGAAGGAGAAGGAGTAAGATTCCGCAACCTATAGGGCAGTTCCGCTAGCCCGTCTCAGATGACAATCCCCTTTTCCTTCTAGGGCCACTTTGGACAGTTCCAGTAGGCCAGCGAGCCTGTAGTAGGATAGTAAAAGCCTCCCTAGAATTCCTTCAATTGCTTTTTTTTCATCCTTTCACCACTACGTTATGGACCCGCAAGTATTCCTTCCAGTCGTCGGCATTGAGGTAAGCAAAGCTTCGCTAGCGGTAGGCTATCAAGCTGAACACCAAGTGTGCCACCTCGAGGTTAGCAATACCAAAGCGGGCGTTGAGCAGTTGCTTCAAGCAAGCGGTGCTACCTGCTTGTTTGTCCTGGAAGCTACCGGCGCTTACTAGCTGCTGGTAGCTTATTACCTGCCTGCGCAAGGCGCGCAAGTGGCTGTGCTGAACCCGCTTGTTAGTAAGCGTTTCATCCAGCTGCACCTGGGCAAAGGCAAGAGTGACCGCACAGACGCGCAGTGGCTGTTACGTTATGGTCAGCAGCAAGCCACTAAGCCCTGGCAGCCCGAGGAAAATGTGTTGGTGGAATGCCGGCAGCTCGAACAAGTTAGCGAACAGCTACTAAAACAGAAAACGATGGTTAGCCATTCGTTGGAGGCCTTAACGCAGCAGCCCATTCAAAGTAGCGGGGCTTTGAAGCAACTGCAGCAGACGTTACACCTACTTGGGCAACAACAGCAGTTGGTCGAGCAGGAGTTACGCAGCCTGTTAGAAAAGCGCTACGCCCAAGAGCTAGCCCTGCTGTGCTCCATTCCCGGCATTGGCCGAAAGACAGCCGCTTTGCTGCGCCTGTTTGCGGGAGGCTTCCCCACCTTTGATAACTACCGGCAGCTCATTGCCAAAGCAGGCTTATCGCCCCGTGAGCACACATCTGGCACTCGTATTCGAGGCAAGGTGCGCCTCACGAAGATGGGTGGTGGACTCATCCGCAGCAAATTATACAGGTGTAGCTTGTCGGCCAAAAGAGGGGACGCCGCCTGCCGCGCCCTGTATGAGCGCCTGGTGGCGAGAGGCAAGAAGGGGAAAGTGGCGCTCATTGCCGTGTGTAACAAGCTACTCAAGCAAGCCTTTGCCATTATCAAATCTGGCGTGCCCTACCGAACTGATTTTACCCGTAATTTGGCCTGAGTTCTTGCTTTTGGACACAGTTCATCTGAGTTGAGTGAAATTGGTATCCTTCCCGACTAATCAGGTCCGGTAAGGAAGAGTTAAGAATTCTAAGCTTCTCATCTTTTCGTCCCTACTTCCAAAGGGCTCAAGCTGACTAGTTGCCTTGCAATTTTAAAAAGCCGATGGCCACGCGCAACAGGCGGCACGGTTGCTGACTTACCCTCCACGGGAAAGCTGCCGCTAAATGCTTGGTGCCTACCTGCCCACCAACCCGGTACCGGTGCGCCTTATGACGGAGGCTACAGCTACGAGGCAGCAAACGTTGGTACAGGGAGACAAGCAAAAAGCAGCAGCTTGGCCAAATTCTACAATTCAAGTATAAATTACTATATTGAAGAAATATATTTGTGTGCTATCAGGTTGAGCTTAGCTTAGGAAAGCAGTCCCTAACGGTGGAGTCTGAGTCGAGCCTGGACTTTCCACAGCCCTGATGAACTTTTCGCTGGTGTGTCCGCGCAGATGGCCACCCGGCTTGGCTTTATAGCCTTTTTATGCAAGCTCTGTGCCTCGCGTTAGCTTTCCTCCTGTTTAATCTTTTCATCCGCTTCGACCTGCGCGCCGAACCCCTGCCCCCTATGCTCAGCCGAGCCGGAGTAGACAGTGCCCGGACCCAGCTCCAGAATAGCCCCCCAACTACGGGCCAAGTGGACCTACTCTTACAGCTGGCCAAGTATCATCTATATCAGTACAAGGAAAAGCTAGGAGCAATAAAGCGAGATAGTGCTTACACTTATGCGTATAGCACCAGAGCCTACGAGGTCAGTACGGCTCTTCATTACCGCACCGGCCAGATACGCAGCCACTATATTCTTAGTAGCGCCTTATTTCTTAGTGGGAATTCCAAACACGCCCTGAGCTTACTTAAGCTAGCGCTGCGACGTAGCCAGCAAGCCCGTGAGGTACTGCTCGAAGCTGAGGGGTGGTACTATTTCGCCGAGCAGTGCCCAGATTCAGGCACTGCCTTGCCTACCAGACAAGCCTGTTACCAGCAAGCCTGGAGTCTCTACGGCCGGGGCGGCGACCGAGCCAAAGAAGCCTATATGCTGAAGATGCTAGCTGACTTTCACTATCAGCAAGGCAACGTGCGCTTAGCCTTCCAAGAGCTCCGCCAGACGCTGGCAGGTTACCGGGCTGCTCAGTACCCGCGCTTGCACTACACCTATGACCTACTGGCCTCCGTCAGCCAACGCGCGGGCAATTACCAACAAGCGCTGGGGTACGAGCTGGCCGCCATTGAATCAGCCAAAAGAACCCGGGATACCACTGACCTCGGCCTGTTTTACTATAAAATGGGCGCCTTTAACCGGGACTTGAAGCAATGGCAAAACAGTCAGCACTATCTCCGCTTGGCCCTAGAACAGTTTCGGGCGGCTCATATCGACTTTATGCTCCTTGATGCAGCCTCACTCATCAGCAGCAACCTGATAGACCAGAACAAACCGAAGGAAGCGCTGGCGTACTACCTCGCCATCGACAAGCAGTATTCTCCAGGTAGCGAGGCCTGCCTTGTTGTGAAATACTACACGCTGATGAAGTGCTATATGGCGCTTAATAGCTACCCCCTAGCCGAACAGTTTAGTTTGAAGGTCCTCGCCATCGAAGAAAAGAACTCCGGTACGAATCGAGCAAGCTTAGCAGTCTATCTAAGGTTAGCCCGAATTTACTTCGCCCTTCGACAATACGACAAAGCCCACCTATACCTGGCGAAGATTCGCGGTAGGACGACCAAATCGCTGTTGGACAAAGCCAGTTGGCAATTCCTGAAGTTCCGGCTTGATACCCTCCAGGGCCATTACCGCGAAGCACTGGCCCACTATCAGCAGTACACCATCCTGAACGATTCAATTTTCAACGAGACGGCAAGCAAGCAGATTGCCAGCTTGCAGATTCAGTACGACACCAAGGCCAAAGAGCAGGACATTGCCCTGCTCACCAAGCGAAATTACCTCCAGCTGGCCAGCATTCGGCAGAAAGAATTCCAGCGCAATTCCTTTGTCGTAAGTGCCACGTTGTTGTTGTTGCTCACGGGAGTAGTATATAACCGCTACCGCCTCAAACAGCAGAGCAACCAGCAGTTGGAAGCCAAACAAGCTGAAATCAACGATAAAAACGAAGTGCTGGAGCAAGTCTTGGTGGAGAAGGACACCTTACTGGAAGAGAAAGAGTGGATGATGAAGGAGATTCACCACCGGGTGAAGAATAACCTGCAAGTGATAAGCAGTATACTCTACTCGCAAGCCGTGTACCTGCGCGACCCAGCCGCCCGCACGGCCATCCGCGAAAGCCAGAACCGGGTGCAGACTATGGGCCTGCTGCACCAGCACCTCTACCAGGGCAGCGGCCCTTCCCAAGTGGCCATGGCTCCGTACTTAGGCGACCTTGCCCGGCACTTGCTACAGTCCTTCAGCCGGCAGGAGTCTATTCGTCTGAAGTTAGATGTGGCGGACATTGCCCTCGATATGACCTTGGCCGTTCCCATCGGTCTGCTTCTGAACGAGGCGCTGACTAATGTGCTCAAGTACGCTTACCCTCCCGGCGAAACCGGCCTCGTTGCCCTGCACTTGCGGGTGCAGGACCAACAGTGTTACCTGAGTCTACGCGACGAGGGCCGGGGCCTGCCCACCGACTTCGACCCTACCAACAGCCCTACCCTCGGCTGGAACATGATTCAGGGCCTGAGCCGGCAGCTAGGGGCGAAACTGCAGATTACGACCACCCGGGGTGTGCAACTCGACTTGCAGTTTGCGTCTATCGTACGTGCCAGGCCGTCGGGGCTGACGGCTCAGGCTTAATTTACCTTACTATGAACACCATTCCCTTCACCCCGTCGATGCCTTCTCTGGCCAACGTGCTGGTGGTGGAAGACGAATACATGGTGGCCAGCGAGTTGCGCCTGATTTTGCAGCAAGGCAACTACCGGGTCAGCGGCCACGCGTTTTCAATGAGCGAAGCGATGGAATTGCTCCAACAGGAGCGGCCCGACATGGTACTGCTCGACATCTACTTGCAGGGCGAGCAAACCGGCATTGACCTAGCCCGGCACTTGGTTGAAGTTGGTATTCCCTTCGTCTTCATTTCCGCCTACGCCAACGCCAGCCTGCTCGCCGAAGCCAAAGCGACGCAGCCGTACGGCTACCTCGTCAAGCCCTTCCGGGAGCAAGACGTACTGGTGACGTTGGAGCTAGCCTGCTACCGCCATGCGCAGCAAACGAGTGCGGCCACTGCTCCTGTAGCATTGTCGGCGAATGCGGAAACGTCCCCTGCGGAGATCATCCAAGCCCCCGATTACCGCCCGGCCGCCCGGCTGGCGGGCCAGTTTCTGGAGTTGCTGGAACAACAGTTTCCTGTGACCCCACCCCAGGCTTGTCTGAAACTTAACAATGCCAGCGACTTTGCGCAGGCCCTGGCCGTGCACGTCAACCACCTGAACCGGGCCGTGCGCACAGCGACAAGTCGTACTACTTCGGCCCATATTACGGCCCGCATTATTGAAGAGGCCATCCGGCTACTGCAGCACACCGATTACAACGTGTCGGAAATTGCGTACTGCCTGGGGTTTGAGTACCCCACCTATTTTAACAACTTCTTCAAGAAGCAAACCGGCGCTAATCCGCTCTCCTACCGCAACTCCCTGTTGGCCTAAAGGCAATGCCCCTGCGGGGCATCTCTGGGTAGCGGCCTGCCCTAGGATGGCCAGCCGCCCACCGCCGTGCCGCGGCGCCCCAGACTGCTTGCCAAGTTAATCGCTTGGTAAGTTGCTTGTTACCAAATTATTGCCAGTTTGATTATCATAATCATCTGTTTGTTTTTCTTTAGGTAGGGTTTTCTCCAGCGCCGCACCTTTGTCGTGTTGTCTCGGAGACCAACACCTAGCAGGCTGCCTGGCCAATAAGCCTGCCTACCCACCCATTTCTACTTCCTGCGATTTCGAGTACGGGTTCTACGCAAGTAGGGCTACAGAAGCCCGTGCGCCTTGCTGTTTCGTGCAAGCAGACCCAATATTCTGAACTACAAGGAATTGCTGCGGCACGAAGCGCTTGAGTCTACTGCTCAAATTTCCGGCAAAAGCCGTGAGGCTCTTCGTCGAAGCCCCGCTCACAGGACGCCTCTTCTCTACCAATCCATTTTTTCTTTCATCATGACTGACTTAACCAATAAAGTAGTGCTCATTACGGGCGCATCCCGGGGCATTGGCGCCACCATTGCCCGGGCCGCGGCTCAGGCCGGCGCTCGCATCATCGTCAACTACGCCGGTAATCAGGTCGAGGCCCAGGCGGTGATCGATTCCATTACCCAGGCGGGCGGCCAGGCGCTGGCCGTGCAGGCCGACGTCAGCAAATCGGCGGATGTGCAGCGGCTATTTGCGGAGGGCATCGCCCACTTTGGCAAAATTGATGTAGCTGGTCAACAACGCCGGCATCATGCAGCTCAAGCCGCTGAAAGACACCACCGACGAAGAGTTTGAGCGCACCATGGCCATCAACCTGAAGGGCGTGTTCAACACCTTGCGCGAGGCCGCCACCCACCTCTCCGATGGCGGCAGCATCATCAACTTTTCCAGCTCGGTGACGCGGCTCATGCTGCCCACTTACTCGGCCTATTGCGCCAGCAAGGGCGGCGTGGAACAGCTCACCCGCGTGTTTGCCAAGGAGATGGGGCCGCGCCGCATTCGGGTCAATTCGGTGTCCCCCGGCCCGGTGAATACCGAGCTCTTCACCAAGGGAAAGCCCCAGGCCGTCATCGACCACCTGGCCTCCCTGGCTGCCTTCAACCGCATTGGCGAGCCCGAAGACATTGCCCACGTGGTGCTGCTGCTGGCCAGCGACGAATCCAGCTGGATTACGGCCCAGAACATCGGGGCCAACGGTGGCTTCGCCTAGGTCCTCGCCGTCAAAATACGGCCACTTACAACGCCTAAATAGCGCCTTGCAGCCGCCTTTCAACCCAATTCCTTACCCCCCCTCTTTTTTAAGTATACAACTATGTCAACCATTTCATTAAAAGGGAAGGTAGCCCTGATTACAGGCTCTTCCAGTGGGCTAGGCAAAGCCATTGCCGAACGCTACGCTTCGCTCGGCGCCGATATCGTGGTGCACTACTCCAAGAACAAGGCCAGCGCCGACGCGGTGGTGGCTACCATCACCGGGATGGGCGTGCGTGCCGTAGCCTTTCAGGGCGACGTAACCAAGGTCGAAGACATCCGCAGCCTGTTTGCGCAGGCGGTGGAAGCCTTCGGCAAGCTGGACATCGTGGTGGCCAACGCTGGTATCGAGCTGGTAAACGTACCGGCCGTGGAGTTCACCGAAGAACAGTTCGACCGGGTGTTCACCACCAATACCAAGGGCACGTACTTCACCCTGCAGGAAGCCGGCCGCCACGTGGCCGACGGCGGGCGTATCATCTACGTCGCCTCCAGCACCACCGTGTTTCCGGTGCCGGGCATGGCCGTGTACGGCGGTAGTAAAACTACGCCCAAGTACCTGGTGGAGATTCTGGCCAAGGAAATCGGCCACCGCGGCATCACCGTCAACTCGGTGATTCCCTACGCCGTGGACAACACCGGCATCTTCGTCGATGCCAACCACCCCCTGCGCAAGTCGCTCATCGAGGATTGTCCCATGAAGCGGCTAGCCACCGTGGAAGATGTGGCCAACGTGGCCGAGTTCTTCGCCAGCGACCTGTCCTCGTTCGTCAACGGGCAGCACCTGCTGGCCAACGGCGGCTCGACGCAATGAGAAACTGCTAAACCACTTTCTCGAGCCGCCCGGCCCCGTCGTCGGGCGGTTCCTGGTGCAGCTTCTTGACGGGCGCATTTTCCTCTACTTCCTTTCGACCATGGCACTGTTTTTCAAAATTCTGAATGCCGTTCTGATACTGGCCGCCATGGGCATGGGCGCGAAGCAAGGCGGGGCCATGCTCGCTGGCAAACCCGAGATGCAGGCCCTGTTGGCTAGCCTGGGGCTGGGCCGCACCAGCATGCTGGTGCTGGGCGGCGTTACCTGGCTCGGAGCCGTACTGATGCTGCCGCCCCAAACCTTTCTGTGGGGCAATTTTCTGATGGCCGCGAGCATTCTCTTCCTTATGGCCCTGCAGCTGCACCACCAGAACCTGCAAGGGGCCGCCATCGAGGGGCCGTTTCTGCTGCTCTCGCTGCTCATTATTTACCTCAAGCACCCGCTGGCTCCGAACTAGGCCCCGCGTTTCACCTCCGTGCATGTACACCCGACGCAAACTCCGCCTGGGCCTGATTCTGCGGTTTTCCTGGCCGCACCTGCTCGGCTTCGCAGCGTGGTCGGGCTTGATTACCCTCGGCTACGTGCTGGGTCTGGATGTCCGGTTGCCGTTTCTGCCCCTGAGCACCATGGGCATTGCCGTCTCTTTTTACCTGGGCTTCAAGAACAACCAGTCTTACGAGCGGTTCTGGGAAGCCCGCAAAATCTGGGGCGGCATCGTGAATACCAGCCGGCTGCTGGGCAGTCAAGTCTGCATCTACGTCGCGTCCCAATCCGAAGCCATAATCCTCACGCAAGCGAATTTGCACGCCTTGCACCAGGAGTTCATTTACCGGCACCTGGCTTGGCTCAACCTGTTGCGCCTGCAGCTGCGGCGCAGCACGCCCTACAGCCGGACCAATGCCAGCTACAAACCGCGCCTCCCCGAACTGTCCGCCAGCGCCCAGGCGGCGGAAATAGCACTTTTTCTAGCTGCTGCAGAGTATTCCGCCGTCAGCCGTACCGCCAACCCGGCGGCCCAACTGCTGCACCAGCAGTCTATCGCCATTAAAGAAGCGGAAAGCCGCGGGCTGCTGTCCGGCTTTCAGTACGTCGATTTGATTCAGACCATCAAGGAGTGCTACAGCCTGCAAGGCATGTGCGAGCGAATTAAAAACACGCCTTTTCCGCGTCAGTACGCTTATTTCAGCACCTTGTTTGTCTGGATTTTCGCAACCCTGATTCCGTTTGGCTTGCTCAGCGAATTTGGCCAATTCCGCTTCGGCGGGGCTGTCTGGCTTACAGTGCCGTTCTCGACGCTGGTGGCCTGGGTGTTCATCACCATCGACTTCGTGGGCGATAATAGCGAGGACCCGTTCGAGCACAACCTCAACGACGTGCCAATGACAGCCATCTGCCGCACCATCGAAATCGACCTGCGCGAGATGCTGGGTGAAACCGCGCTGCCAGCCAGTATGCAGCCCGTCAACGACATCCTGCTATAAGGAGGACAATGTCTATTATCTACGAAAACCTGAATCCTTTGCCTGCTGCCCGCCTACTTTTCCAGAGTTCGGTGGCCCTTATCGCGCACGAATTGGTTGGCTACCTGCGCATCACACTGGAGCCGGGCCAGCATCCTTCGGCCGAGCTACGCGCGATGTTTGTCGAATCCTGGCGCCTGCACCAGGCGGCCGGTTTGCACCGGGTGCTATTTGACCAGCGTCTGGCCGTGCCTTTCTCGGAAGCCGATAAGATGTGGTTCATCGAGTCATTTACTCCTCGCCTAGCCAGGCAAAACGCGGCGACCCGCTTTGCACATCTCACGGCCACCAATGTATTCGCGCGCCTCTCCATGGTGCCCATGGCCGCGGGCATTTACCATCAGGGCGACAGCTACAAGTCGTTTGAAGAAGAAGCCGCCGCGTTGCAGTGGCTGCTGCGCTAATCGCCCTTTTCTACCTGAAACGATACCGGCTATGAAAGCAACTTCTTACGCCATCTCCAAGCGCTGCATGGCCCTGCTGCTACTCTGGTGGGCGCTGGGCGCCGGCCGGGCCCAGGCACAAGACCCGCGTCTGCCACCCACCAACCTGGGCATTACCAACCTGCAGGATGGCAACGCGCCGGCACCGGGCTGGTATTACATGCAATACATCCAGCTTTACCACGCCAGCCACGCCAAAGACGCGCACGGCGAATCCATTTCGGATGCGGCTGAGACCAGCTCTCTGCTGGCCATGCAGCAGGTGGTGTTTATCAGCCGCAAACGCGTGGCCGGCGGCAATCTGGGCTTTACCCTCATCGTGCCGCTGGCCAGCATTGGGGTACGAACGGCGGCCGGGCAGGCGTTGACCAGCAACCCCAGTCCGCTGGGCGACGTGGTGGCCAGGCCGCTGGTGCAGTGGTTTCATAAGCGCCTGTTTGGGCTCCGTTATGCCCACCGGCTGGAAGTTGATTTGGGCATTCCAACCGGCGCTTATAAGGCTCAATACGCCATCAATCCGGGCTCGCTCGCCTTCCGAGTCTTTCCGCACTACACCTTCACGCTGTCTGCTTCTAAGAAACTGGCGTTCAGCATGCGTCACCACCTCACCTATTATTTCAACGAACTAAATACGGCGCAAAAGCCAGGGCTGACTTATAATTTCAACTACTCCGCCGAATACAGCCTTACCCCGGCCTTTACCGTCGAACTGGCTGGCTACTCCCTCACCCAGCTGGGGCAGGACTCCAACCACGGCAACGCCGATTATTATCAGCAAGCATATGGTATCAGCGATACCCGCGAACGGGTATTCGCCTACGGCCTGGGCTTGGGTTTTCTAACGCCCACCGGCTTGTTTGTCGAGCTAAAAGGTATGGCCGAAACGGCTGCCAAAAACCGTTCGGAAGGCTTCCGGACGACGCTGGTGCTGTCGTATAAAATTGACAAGTAGTACCCGTATGGGGGCGTCCGTCCATGAACTGGCTTTTCCAACGTGAGGCAGGCCAGCAGTTACACTAAGGGCGTGCGCTTCTTCATTCAATACCAAATAACAATAACTACAACAATGGATACACCTAAAACGTGGTTTGTCACCGGGGCTTCCAAAGGCATAGGCTTGGCGCTGGTAAAAGAGCTACTATCTCAAGGCCATCGGGTAGCCGCTACTACCCGGGACACCGTCGCGCTGGCGTAGCAGGTGGGGGGAGCGCAACCACGCCTGCTCGCGCTGGCAGTGGACATCACCGACCCAAAAAGCGTGAAAGCTGCCGTAGCGCAAACAGTAGTGCTCTTCGGCGGGCTGGACGTGGTCGTCAACAATGCGGGCTACGGGCTGATGGGAAGCCTAGAAGAAGTAACGGCCGAGGAGTTTCATCTGTCGATGAGAGTCAACGTGTTCGGTACAGTCAATGTCATCCGGGAGACGATGCCGCATCTACGTCAGCAACGGGCCGGGCACATTATCAACTTTTCGTCCAATGCCGGCTTCGTTGGCATGCCCCTGGCCGGCAGCTACAACGCGGCCAAATTTGCGGTCCTGGGCTTATCCGAGGCATTGGCGGAGGAAGTAAAGCCGTTTAATATCAAGGTGACGGTAGTGGCACCGGGCTTCTTTCGCACCCGTTTTTTGGACAAGGGCTCGTTGATGGTCACTAAAAACCGCATTGCCGATTACCAACTCAGTCAGGTTGAGGAGCAGATGCAAGCAGTGAACGGCCAGCAGCCCGGGGACCCCCATAAGCTGGTGGCCGCGCTGGTTAAGTTAGTGTACGAAGAACACCCGCCGGTACACTTAATTATGGGGCCGGATGCCTACGAGTTGATTACGACTAAACGGCAAGCAGACTTGCGCGAATTCGAGCAGTGGAAATCTGTGACCTTCTCCACCAATTTTACCAGTTGAAATGGGATGTAGCCGGGGCGGCCTCGGTTCTTGTTTCTACAGTTACGCTTAGACAAGCAAGATTTTTCTCTCCTGCCAACTGGCTCACTTAGGAGGGAAGCGCACAATGGCGACAAGTAGAATGCGAAATACCTTCACAGACGGTCCAGCGCCAAGCGTGCTTCTTCCAGGTCCAGCTCATTTTCCAGCTTGCGTAACGCTTCTTCGCTCGTTTGCTCGGCCTGCCGAAGCTGTTCGATAACGGCGCGCTCGAAGTGGATGACGGCTTCCTGCAACTCCTGGAACTTGGTGAGCGGCTTGTCGGCTAGTTGGCTGGCCAGGATGCCTGCTGCACGGTTGCGCAGGCGGTCGAGGCGCAGTTCGTAGCGCGACTGCATGCGGGCCAGCACCTCGGCGGACGCCTGGTGGGCGGCAGCGGGGCTGGTGAGGTATTCCAGCGTGCGAGTGGCGAGCAGCACTCGCAGGGCCAACTCGTTGTGTGCGGCCGAGCCATCGGCCCGGATGCCTAGCCAGCGGATGAGGGGCCGCAAACTCAGGCCCTGCCCCACCAGCGTCACCACGATGACGGCGAAGGTGAGCAGCAGAATCAGGTTGCGCTGCGGAAACGCCGCGCCTGTGGGCAGCGTGAGGGGCAGGGCCAGCGCGGCCGCCAGCGACACTACACCCCGCATGCCCGTCCAGGCCAGTACCGTCACCACGGCCAGCGGCGGGCGGGGCTCGCGCGCCCGGATGCGGCGGCTGAGCCAGCGCGGCAGGTACGTACTAGGGTACACCCACAGCAGCCGGCTGACGATAACGGCTAGGCTTATGAGGGTGCCGGACCCCACCAGTGCCCAGCACGAAGCCATACTGAGGCCCGTCAGCAGCACTGGCAGTTGCAAGCCAATGAGAATGAATACTACCCCGTTAAGTAGAAACGTAACTGTGTTCCAGACGGCATACACTTGCAGGCGGCCCTCAGGCGCAAAAATTCGGGCCGCGTGCCGGCTCAAAAACAAGCCCGTAGTGACGACGGCCAGCACACCCGACACGTGCGTCTCCTCGGCCAGCAGGTACGCCAGGTAGGGTGCGAGCAACGTCAGGCTAATGTCAACCACCGTGTTATGAGCCGCCGATCGGTGCACCCAGTAGAGCAAGCCGCCCAGCGCCAGCCCGATGGCGATGCCCGCCCCGGCCACCCACACCAGTTGCCCGCTGGCCTGCCAAGAGTCGAACTGCCCCGTGATGACCGCTGCCACGGCGTAGCGGTAGGCAATGAGGCCCGTCGCGTCGTTCACCAGGCTTTCGCCTTCCAGGATAGTGGTGATGCGCTTGGGCAGGGGCAGGCCCTGGGTAGCCGCGGTGGCCGCCACCGCATCGGGTGGCGACACGATGGCCCCGAGTACGAAGGCCGTCGCCCAGCTAAACCCCGGCAGCAGGAAATGCGCCGCCCCGGCCACGAGCACCGTCGAAAACAGGACGCAGCCCAGCGCCAACAGGGCTATGGGCCGCCGGGCTGCTTTGAAATCGGGCCACGAGGTATTCCAGGCCGAGGCATAGAGCAGCGGCGGCAGAAAGACAAAAAATACTAGGTCTGGGGCCAGTACGACGGGCGGCAGTCCCGGCACCAGGCTCAGCGCAATGCCGGCCAGCACTAGCAAGATGGGGTAAGGCAGGCGCACGCGGTCGGCTAAGCGGGCCAGCGCCGTTACCAGCACCAGAATAAAAACCAGGAGCTCAATATTTCGCATGGGCTCACGTATAAACCAGCCAGCTAAGGCGTTTCAGGGAGGCCATCTCCGTGGTTTGGGCTGTCTACCGTGCTTCTAAAGCTAGTCAGCGCGGGGCCTCAGCGCGGGTACGGACTCCGGACCCAGTGATGGACGTTGCAGGCCAAAGTAGCAAGCAGCCAGGGCAGGTTGATAATTTATGAACCAGGATTTAATCAAGGCCCTTATGATAGGACACCCATACTGCCTGGAGCAAACCCAGGCAAAACCTAGTCGGATGCTTTCACTGGTACCAGCCACCGGGCTAGGCCAGCACTTGTCAAAGCCAGGCCCGCGCATACCCAGATTATCTGCTGATACACCTGCCGGAAAGACTCGCGGATGGCTTGCCGCACTGCCGGGCGCTGGCGCACCGGTATTGCCGGGGGCACGGCAGCGGCCCCTAGCTTGCTGGCTTCGCCACGGAGCGCGGCCCGGGCCTCCACGGAAAGGGGTAGTAAGGCAGTCTGTTGCTGAAGCTGGCTGGCAAAATGCGCAAGGGCAAGGGCCCCGAGTAGGGCCAGGGCTAGTACCCCGCCCATGCGCGAAACGGCATTGTTCACCCCGGAGGCGGTGCCGGCGTAGTGGTCGGCTACCGCCGTCATCACGGCGGTCGTCAGCGGCACTACCGTGAGCGCCACTCCTATCCCAAACAAGAGGAAGCCAGGTAAAAAGGTAGTCCAGTAGGCGGCCGGCCCACTTGTCAGCCCTACCTGTGCCAGCCAGCCAAAACCCAGGGCTACGACCAAAGGGCCCGCTATCAGCAGCGGGCGCGGCCCGTGCTGGTCGGCCCAACTGCCGGCTTGGCGCGCCCCCACTGCCACGCAACCTGCCAAGGGGGTAAACGCCAGCCCCGCCTGCAGCTGGGAATAGCCTTGCAGCTGTACCAGATAGAGGGACAGAAAAAAGGAGGCCGCCGTGAGCGCCCCGTAGAGCAGCAGCGTGAGCAGATTAGTGCCGCTGAACAGGCGGTCGTGGAATAGGGCTAGCGGTAGCATCGGGTGGGAACGGTTCGCTTCCACGCCCACGAAGGCCCCGAGCGCAGCCAAGCCCCCGGTCACGGCGCCCCAGGCCAGCGGGTGGCCCCAGCCGTGGGCGGGCACGGCCAATAGGCCCAGGGTGAGGGCGGCTAGGCCCAGGATAATCAGGCCCGCACCCAGCCAATCGCTGCCAGTGGCGGCCTCGTCGCGGGTTTCAGGCACCTTGCGCCACAGCACCAGGCCGGCTACTGCACCCAGGGGCAGGTTAAGTAAAAAGATGGCGCGCCACCACCCCGCATCGGCCAGCCAGCCGCCCATAGCCGGGCCACCCAGCAGCACCAGCGTCGTAGACGCCGACCACGTACCGATGGCCCGCCCCCGCTTTTCGACCGAAAAACCCGCGGCAAGGAGGGCCAAGCTGCCGGGTACCAACAGTGCTCCGCCCACGCCCTGCACCAGCCGGGCCGCCACCAGCCAGCCGATGCTGGGAGCCAGGCCACAGGCAACGGATGCCGCCGCAAATAGCCCCACGCCCGCCAGGCATACCCGCCTACGGCCCAGCTGGTCGCCCAGCGCGCCGCCCGTCAACACCAACGCCGCCAACACCAGCAGGTAGGCATTCAGCACCCAGAGCAGGTCCGCCGCGCTGGCATTCAGGTCGTGCTGCAAGGCCGGCAGGGCCACGTTCAGGGCCGACCCGTCCAGAAACACCATGCACGAGGCCGTAATGGCGGCCACCAGAATCCACCGTTCAGTGGCGGCTGAGGGCGCGGCGTGGGCAGTAGGTTGCGGGAGTAGGGACATGGGGAACGGCTGAATTAAGCGAGAAACTGGCTCGCCCAACTTACGTGGCTACGGCTAAGTGAGCCCGGATACTAACGCTTTCCAGGGGCCTGATTCGCAGTTGGGTTTAAAGAGAATTGGTAACGCGCCCATCGGTTATCCACCCGCTTCTCTCCTACAAAGAGTGTAGTTTGCGAGGCAAATGAGAAAGCAGCTGTTGGGGGCTGCTTTATGATTTAAACCAGCATCCATGGCGAGAGAAAAATTGATTGAGTTTCTGCAACGGGCCAATTTTATTACTGCTTCCCAGGCGAGTGACATTGCTCACAGCTTCACGCACAAAATCCTGCATAAAAATGAGTTCTTGCTACACGCTGAGCGGGTGAACGATACCTATCTGTTTCTGGACCAGGGCTTGCTGCGGGCGTTCGTGCACGATGCGGAAGGAAATGAAGTCACCACAGGTTTCTATTCGGGGGGCCAGGTTGCCCTGGAAGCCCCGTCGTTTTTTACCCGCACTCCTTCCCAGCAGCAGATGCAAGCCTTGACCGATTGCGAAGGTTGGTTTGTGACCCACCAGCAGTTCAATTCCCTGTTTCATGCGCGTCCGGAATTCCGCGAGTTCGGGCGGTCGGTACTCGTAAGGAGTTTGGCAGCCCTGCAAGAGCGGATGCTGGACCAAATTCGGGAAACTGCGACGAGCCGCTATGAAAAGCTCATGAAAGCCAGCCCTGAGGTGTTACAACACGCCCCGCTTAAATACATCGCCTCGTACCTGGGCGTAACGGATACCTCGCTAAGCCGCATCCGGGGAGGCGTCAAGCAGTAGATTCTTCCGTAACACTAGGCCTCATCAGGTAATAATTAGGCCGTAGGTTAAGCGGCATATTTCTTCACAATCAGCGTAGCCGTGTGGCCGCCGAAGCCAAATGAATTACTCATGGCGTAGGTCACAGGCAGATAGACCGGCTGGCCCAGCACCAATGGAAAGCGGCCGATGAATTCCGGGCCCAGCGTCGTCGTGTTAATGGTGGGCGGAATCACGTCCTGCTGCACGGCGTGGATGC
This sequence comes from Janthinobacterium lividum, assembly GCA_050954465.1. GTDB lineage: Bacteria > Bacteroidota > Bacteroidia > Cytophagales > Hymenobacteraceae > Hymenobacter. The sequence goes on along the minus strand of JBPBPU010000032.1, from coordinate 18,978 downwards.
AGGCAATGGCCTCAATGGCACCGGCAGCCCCGAGCAGGTGCCCGGTCATGCTCTTGGTGGCGCTTACCTGGAGGCAGGGAGCCGGCCCGAATACCCGCCCAATGGCCTTGGCCTCACTCGCGTCGCCCAGGCCGGTGGAAGTCGCGTGGGCGTTGAGGTAGTCAATCTGGGCCGCGTGCAGGCCGGCACCCTCGAGCGCGGCCAGCATGCTGAGGTAGGCGCCCTCGCCCTCGGGGTGGGTGCCGGTGAGGTGGTACGCATCGGCCGCCATGCCGCCGCCCACCATTTCGGCCAGGATGGGAGCGCCACGCCGGAGGGCGTGCTCGTATTCTTCTAACACGAGCGCCCCAGCACCTTCGCCCAACACGAAGCCATCCCGGTCCGCATCGAAGGGCCGGGAGGCGGTGACGTAGTTGTCGTTACGCGTGGAGAGCGCACGGGTCGCGTTGTAGCTGCCAATACCCGTGGCGTTGATGGCCGCCTCCGAGCCACCGGAAATCAGCACGTCCGCCTTGCCCCAGCGGATGTAGTTGAAAGCGTCAATCAACGAGGTGGTGGACGTGGCGCAAGCCGAGACGGTGGCATAATTCAGGCCGCGCAACCCGTACTTGATGGAAATGAGTCCCGCCGCAATGTCAATGATAATCTTGGACGTGAAGAAAGGGTTGAAACGGGGGGTGCCGTCGCCTGTGGCAAGCTCCGAAATCTGCTCCTGCAAGGTTTGCAGGCCGCCCACGCCCGAGCCCCAGATGACGCCGATTCGGTTGCGGTTCAGTTGGCTGAAGTCGAGCTGCGCGTGACGAATCGCCTCATCGGCGGCCACCAGCGCATATTGCGTAAACGGGTCGTATTTGCGTGCTTCGGTGCGGTCCAGAAAGTTGAGCGGCTCAAACCCTTTCAACTCGCAGGCGAAACGGGTTTTGAATTTCGTGGCATCGAAGCGGGTAATGGGGGCGGCGCCGTTTACCCCGGCTACCAAAGCGCGACCAAAGGCTGCGGCGTCGTTGCCAATGGGTGTGAGGGCACCCACGCCGGTAACGACCACTCGTTTTAAGTCAGGCATAAAGGCTTTCTATAAAAAGTTAAAGCACACAAAATCAGTGGTCGGAAAGGCTAACCGTAACCGGGGCCACGCCCGGCGGCCGGCGCGCCACGAGCAGCAGCAAGGGCATGGCTGCCAGAAAGCAGCCCCCCACCAGCAAAAAGGCGTCGTTGTAGCTCTGGATGCCCGCCTGCTGGTTCACGGCACTGTCCAGCAGCTGGTAAGCGCGTTGCACGGCGTTGACGGGCGCCTGCCCCAGGCGGCTGGCTACGAGTTGCGCGGTACTGGCCAGGCGCTCGGTCACGTTCAGGTCGGTAGCGGTCAGGTGCGTTACCAAGGCCTGTCGGTGCACGGCAAACTGCGTGGCCAGGAACGTATTGACCATGGCAATACCGAACGAGCCGCCGAGCTGGCGCATCATGTTGTTTAGGGCCGCGCCCTGGGCGATGTCCTTCAGGTCCAGGCCCGACACGGCCAGCGCCGTGAGCGGCACCGTGAGCAGGGCAATCCCAACCCCCCGCAAAATCAGCGGCAGGTAAAAATCACCCTTACCCGCCGCGCCCGTCAGCAAGGACATGCGCCAGCTGAAGGCGAAAAAAATTACGAACCCCAGCGTGATGATTACCGGAATCGGTACCCCACTCTGCAAGGCACGGGCCGTGAGGATAAGCACGAAAATGGCCACCAGTGCCCCCGGCACCAACAATAAGCCGGTGTCGAGGACCGGAAAATGCAGCAGCCGCTGGGCAAACACCGGCGTGAGGTACACCGATGTAAACAGGCCCATGCCCGTCACGAAGGTGAGCACCGCTGCCACGGCCAGCGACCGGCTCTTGAGCACCCGCAGGTTCACGATGGGAAACTTCGTGGTCAACTCCCACCAGACGAAGCCCACAATGCCCACGGCTGCCGCCACGCTCAGTTGCACGATGTACGTGGTTTGGAACCAGTCTTCCTCCTGCCCACGCTCCAGCACCACCTGCAGGGCCCCTACTCCGAGTACTAAGAAAAACAGCCCTAGCCAATCCATGCGCAGGCTGGCCGGACTGGCCGTGGCGGCCGGCTCGGGTACCAGTAGCACCGAGGCAATGGTCACAATAATGCCAATTGGAATATTGACCAAAAATATCCAGTTCCAGGTCGTCACGTCCAGGATGTAGCCGCCCAGCGTCGGCCCAATAGTGGGGCCCGTGAACACGCCAATCCCGAAGAGCGCCGCCGCAATGCCCCGCTTGGCTGGTGGAAAGGCCTCAAATACAATGGTCTGCGAGGTGGAGAGCAGTGCCCCGCCGCCCAGTCCCTGCACGAAGCGAAAAGCCACCAGCGTCCAGATGTTGCCGGCCGTGCCGCACAACGCCGAAGCCACCGTGAATAGAATAACGGACCCGATAAAGTAGCGCCGCCGCCCCAGCCGTGCCGCCAGGAAGCTGGTAATGGGAATGATGATGATGTTGGCGATGGCGTAGGACGTGATGACCCACGAGGTGTCAGCCAGCGTCGCGCCCAGGTTGCCGCTCATGTGCGAGAGGGCCACGTTCACGATGCTCGTGTCAATCAGTTCCATCACGGCCGCCGCAATGACGGTGGCGCACAGCAGAAACAAGCGAAGAGTATTCATGAGAAGTAATATTTTATACCAATCGGTATAATTTTAGGCAAAAAATGTTAAGCGGCCAGTTCGGTATCAATTAACTGCTCGATGTGGTCAAGAGTCGTGTGCAAAGGGGAGGGCTCCCCAGCGACCCGGGCCAATAAAATACCGCCTTCCACCAGCGCAATGAATAAGGTGGCATAGCGGCCGCCGTCGGCCTGCTGCTGGATTTCTCCGGCTTGTTGTCCCGCCTCGATGAGACGCACCAGGTGGCGATGCCAGCGCCGGACACTGTCTTTTACCCGTTGCAGCAGCGCGCTGGGGGGCGCGTCGTCGACTTCCACGGCGGCGTTTAGGATGGGGCAGCCCCCCACCTGACTAAGTTTTGGAAATGCCGCCCGGTAGAAGCGGGGCAAAGCCATGAGTTGCTCCCGGGCCGTGCCCGCGCCCGCCGTGCCCGCACGCAGACCGTCCTGAATCAACCCTAGGTTATAGTCGAAGGCCGCCAGGGCCACCTCTTCCTTGCTTTCAAAGTTGCCATAAATGGCGCCTTTGGTCAAGCCGGTAGCGGCCGTCAGGTCGCTGAGCGATGTACCCGCGTAGCCCTGCTTGTTGAAAACAGGAGCGGTTTGCTCGATGATAAATTGGCAGGTGCGCTCGGCTTTAGACATTGCAGGAAGGGAAACTCCTGCAAATATACCATTCGGTATTTTAAAATGAGCCAAGCTGGTTTCTACCTCTTTGTTCTCGTCCATAGCTGCCAAAAAATTATGAGCTTGTACTCCCTTTGGGTTCTTCTCTGAGCCGTTCCAGGAGCACCGCCGCGACTAGCAGGCACCCAATATCTACTCCGAGGCCGGCGCGAAAGGCGTACACGTAGCTGGCGGGCTGCCCAGGGTGCCAGAGCGAAAAAAAGAACCCCCCAATAATTGTCACGCCCAGCGCCGAGGCCACCTGCTGGAAAGTGGAGTACACCCCGGCCGCGCCCCCGGCAAAACGAGCCGGCAGCCCCCGCAGGGCCACGTTCAGCAGCGACGGCAGGACCAGACCATTGCCCAGGCCGTAGAGCAGCAGCAGTCCTTTCAGCCCCGATGTGGAGGAAGCAAACGTCGGGGCCCACAGGAGTTGGCTCGCCAGCGCCAGCAGCATCAGCAGCAAGCCAAACTGGAGCAGCCGCCGTCCAAAGCGGGCGATGTACCTGATAGAAACGTAGGATGACACCAGAAAACCCGCTCCCAGGAAGAGGAAGGTGGCTCCCGTCGCATAAGCACCCACGTGCAGGCCACTCTGCAAATACACCGTACCCATCAACAAAAACGAGTTGTGCACGCTGAAAAAGAAGACCAACACACCCATCCCCAGGTTGAAGGACGGGTAAGCAAACAGCCCCACGTCCAGCAAGGGATTGCCCCCCTTGCGGCCCAACCGGGCCTGCTGCCCGACAAAGCCCGCCAGTATGCCTACCCCCCCTGCTAATAAGGCCAAGCTCCACGCGGGCCAGCCCAGCTCCCGCCCCACCCCGAGCGGGTAAACCACCCCCACCAGCCCAGCCGTGAGCAGCGCTACCCCTCGAAAATCAAAGCGTTGGGCGCGGTTTTGAGCCGTCTCGGGCAGCAGAAACCAAGCCGCCAGCGTGGCGGCAATGCCAATGGGCAGGTTAACCAGAAAGGTGAGCCGCCAGCCCGCCACGCCCCAGTTGGTACTCACCAAGTAGCCGCCCAGGTACAGACCCAGCATGGAGGCCAGGCCCAGCGTGATGCCGTAGTACCCAAAGGCCCGGTTGCGGGCCTGCGCTTCCGGAAAATTAACCTGAATGAGGGCGATGGTTTGCGGCACCATGAAGGCGGCGGTTACGCCCTGCAAGAAGCGATACAGTACCAGCTGGCCGATAGTGGGCGCTACGCCGCACAGGCAGGAGGTGAGCGTGAACAGCACCAGCCCCGCCAGGAAGATGCGTCGCCGGCCGTACTGGTCGCCGGCCCGGCCGCCGGTAATGAGAAAGGCCGAGAAGCCGAGCAGATAGCCCGCAATGACCAGCTCCAGGTCGGCCCCCGTCGCGTGCAGGTCGGTGCGGATGGCGGGAATCGCCATGTTGACGATGAACACATCCAGTACCGAGAGCAAGGGAGCCGTGAGGATAACGAGCAGCAGCAGGCCCGACTGCGGTTCCGTCAAGGTCTCACTCAGCACAGGGGCATTCGCAGCTTGGCTCATAGCGCGGGATTGGTCAAATGACGAAGCGTCCGGTTTTTATAAACCTCTGGGTAGGCGGCAACATTGACTATTGAGCGCCTTGCTTATCCGCGCTGGCAATCAACTTGGCCAGCTTTCCGTCCAGCGATTCCCCTACTTCAGTGATGGCAGCATTCCCAAACTGCCCGAAAAAAGAGGAGGGCAAGTCGTACTCCACGCAAACCTGCTGGTCGGCGGCCTCATACACGAGGACCCGAAGCGGCGCGTACAACGCGGCCCGGATATCATGCTGAGTCATCGACATAGCAATCAAGGCATTGCCGATGGCGTACTGTTTAGCCTTTTGCGGCGCCCCGGCAATGATGAGTAATGCCCCGTGGTCCTCCACCCCGAATAAGACTAAATCCTGCTCCCCGCCGAGCTGCTTCAGGTAGGTCTCGACCATCGCCGGCTCGGTGGCGACTTTATCAAACATGGTCCGGTCGAGGTGGCCCAAAGAAGCCTCCAGGTGCTGGGTGAATTGGTCGAAAGAAGATGCCACCTTTACAAGCTGGTGGCTGGCGGCAATGCTGTCGTTCATGAGGATAGGTGAAAAGGGTAAAGCGGAAAATCAGGCTTATGCACGGCCTATGGAGTATCCAGGTGAGTTATTCTTCGCGACCGTCGATGCCTTCGGCTACTAATTGCTACTTTTCTTTGGGTTCCTCTTCAGGGTTGCCGGCGAGCACCGCCTGCGCACGTTTCACCACATTCTCCACGGTAAAGCCGAATTTCTTAAAGAGGAGTTCGGCCGGCGCGGAAGCCCCGAAACGGTTCATGGCGATGATGCCGCCCTCATCGGTCGTGTACTTGTGCCAGCCAATGGGCGAGCCGGCCTCGATGACCAGGCGCTTGCGCACGGTGGGCGGCAGTACCTTTTCGCGGTAGGCTTTATCCTGGCGCTCAAAGAGCTCCCAACTCGGCATACTTACTACGCGGGTGGGGGTACCGGCCTGCTCCAGCACTTGCTGGGCTTCCATCGCCAGGGCTACTTCTGAACCGGTAGCAATGAGAATAAACTGTGGTTGGCCGCCCTTGGCATCGCTCAGGATATAGGCCCCTTTAGGTACCCCCTCGCGGGCCGAGCCGAGTTTGGCTTGGTCCAGAATCGGAAGCTTCTGGCGCGAGAATACGAGCACCACCGGCGACCTGTGCGTCGTCAGGGCGATGCGCCAGGCCTCGGTGCTTTCGTTGGCATCGGCGGGACGCAGGACCACCAGGTTGGGAATGCTGCGCAGGGCCAGCACCTGCTCTACCGGCTGGTGGGTGGGGCCATCCTCGCCGAGGCCAATGCTGTCGTGGGTGAAAACGAACGTGGCCGTGCTCTCGGCCAGGGCCGCGACTCGGATGGCCCCCCGCATATAGTCGCTGAAGGTGAGAAACGTGCCGCCGTAAGCGCGCAGGCCGCCGTGGTGGGCAAGGCCGTTCAGGGCACCCCCCATGGCGTGTTCGCGCACCCCAAACCACACATTACGCCGCTCCGGGTGCAGATACTGGAAGCTGTCGCCGCCCGCCGTATCCATCTCATTTGACGTGGCCAGGTCGGCCGAACCGCCGAACAGGAACGGCACCGCTTTTTTGATGACCTCCAACGCTTTACCGGACGCCTGGCGGGTAGCCAGCGCACCATCGGCGGGCGTATACACGGGCAAGTCCTGGTCCCAGCCGTTGGGCAATTTGCCGGCGAAGGAAAGCTCGAACAGGGCCGCCTCGTCGGCAAACTCCCTGGCGTAGGCGGCAAAGTCGGTTTCCCACTGTCTTTGCAGCTCCGCGCCGCTCAGGCCGGGCTGCTGAAGGTGCGCGTACACTTCGGCGGGTACCTGGAACGATTGCTCGGGGTCGAAACCGTAAAACTTCTTGGTGGTCTTTACATTATCCGGTCCCAGCGGGTTCCCGTGCGCCTTGCTGGTGCCCGCCAGCGGCGAGCCGAAGGCGATGATGGTACGCACCGCGATAATGGATGGCCGGTCCGTCACCGATTGGGCCACCCGGATGGCGTTCTCAATCTCGTCCAGGCTGTTGCCATCCGTCACGTGCTGCGTGTGCCAGTAGTAGGCGTCGAACCGCTGCATCGCATTTTCGGTGTAGGCGAAGCTGGTGGGGCCATCGAGCGAGATTTTGTTGTCATCGTAGAGGTAAATCATCTTGCCCAGCTGCAAGTGGCCCGCCAGGGAGGCCGCTTCTGAGGCAATGCCTTCCATGAGGTCGCCATCACTCACCAGGACGTAGGTGTAGTGGTCCTGCACCGGGGCGTGGCCCGCTTTATTGTAGATGGCCCCGAGGTGAGCTTCCGCCATGGCCATCCCCAGACCATTGGCAAAACCCTGGCCCAGTGGGCCGGTAGTCACCTCCACCCCAGCCGTGATATGCGATTCCGGGTGGCCGGGCGTCTTGGAGTCAAGCTGCCGAAACTGCTTCAGGTCGTCTAGGCTCAGGTCGTAGCCATAGAGGTGCAGCAAGCTATAGAGCAGCGCTGAGCCGTGACCGGCCGAGAGCACAAACCGGTCACGATTGGGCCATTCGGGGTCCTGGGGATTGAAGCGTAGAAAGCGCGACCACAGCACGTAGGCCATGGGAGCAGCACCCAGCGGCAGCCCGGGGTGGCCGGAATTAGCCCGCTGCACCATGTCGACCGACAACAGTCGAATGGTATTGACGCACAGTTCATCAATAGAAACCTGAGGATTACCCATAAGACTCTTGAAAGCTTCTTGGTTGAACTGTGCTGCTATTCCCTGGTTTGGCTGCCGGCCAGTTCCGGTGTTATCGCCCGCGGCGGTTACTTGCTGGCTTCAAAGACCAGCGCGTGCAGCGGCGTTTGCAGTGGGTTGTTGCCTAATTGGGCGATAAATTCCTGCTCGACGGCCGCCTGGATTTTAGGCAATAAGGACGGGTCCTGTGCTTGGATTGCCGTGGCAAAGGGTAAGCCCTGAATGAAGCCCTGGGCGGCAATAGCCGCGGATTCGGTCAGGCCGGTTTTCTTCACTGACGTCACGGTTACATTGTTAAATCCTGCCTGGGTAAGCAACTCCACTACGGCCGGGCCGTCGGCCATGGAGAACGGCCCCAGCGACTGCGGCACTGGATTACTTCCCATAAAGGTGGTCAACACCTGGTTGACGATGGCCCAGGCCCCGTTGTCCTTAATGTTACCCCAGGTATTGAAAATCAGCTTGCCCCCGTTGGCCAGCACGCGGTGCATTTCCGTCAGGGCCTTGAGCTTGTCAGGAACAAACATGAACCCAAATTGACTGGCAATCAAATCGAACTGATTGTCGGCGTACGGAATGGCCGAGATGTCTACCACGGCCCACGTCACACCGGGCGCGGGGATGATTTTGCGGGCCACGGCCAGCATGTCGGGGTTGAGGTCGGTGGCGGTAAGCGGCACCGACGCCGGCAGGCGTGCCAGCAGCAGGTTGGTCAGCCGGCCCGTGCCGCAGGCCAGTTCCAGCACGTTGGTCACCGGCGCGTAGTTAATTCTATCCGCCAGGTCGAGGGCGTAAGGCTCGAATAGTAAAGGGCCCAGGTAATCGTCGTATTGCTGCGGAATGGTGCCGTTGAAGGTGACGGGAATAGTGCTCATGGTCGTGCTGATATAAGGGCTTTTGGTTGGTCTGAAATGCCCTGCAAAGGAAAAAGCTGCCACGGGCCACCTACTTGTCAAATGACAATAAATTAATGGGTTAGCGAGGCCAGATGCTGCAAATGACTCCCCCTGCTCCGCCCGGGGGCTAGATGCGCGCCGCCAGGTAGGCCGCGACTTCGGCTAGCCGGTTCGAGAAACCCCATTCGTTGTCGTACCAGGTGGCTACCGATAGCAGGTTGCCTTCTTTCACGGTCAGGGGCAGGTCGACGATGGACGAGTGCGGGTCAGCCACGATGCGCGACGAGGCCCACTCTTCTTCCAGCACGTCGAGTACGCCGTGGAGCGGGCCTGCGCTCGCGGCGCGGCGGAAGGCATCGTTCACTTCCTGCACGGTGCAATCCTTTTCGGTCACCAGGTTTAGCTCGGCGATGCTACCCGTGCGGGTGGGAATACGGTAAGCCTTGCCGGTGATTTGCAGGCCTGGCCAGATGAATTGCAGGGCCCGCGCTGCCCCTGACGATGAGGGAATGATGTTCTCGGCCGCCGCCCAGGAGTCGCGCCGGTCCTTCATGGGCTGGTCGGTGAGCGACTGCGTGTTGGTGTAGGAGTGCAGCGTCGAAAACAAGCCGTATTGAATCCCGAAGTTGTCCAGCATGACCTTGATGGCCGCCGCCAGCGCATTGGTCGTGCAGCTGCCCATGCTGATGATGCGGTGCGCAGCCGGGTCAAACGCATCGAGGTTGATGCCCTTGAGCAGCACGGCATCGCAGTCGGCCAGAGTTTTGCTGGCCGTACTCACCAGCACGCACTTGGCCCCTCGGTCCAGATGGGCCTGGGCACCGGCGCGGGTGGTGGCCCGGCCGGAACAGTCCACCACCAAGTCTACGCCCAGCGCCGCTCAGTCCGGCACTTCCTTGGCCGAGTTGAGATAGGGAATTTCCCGGTCGCCAATGCTGAGTTGGCCGGCGCGGCCCGCTACGGGCTCATGCCAGCGGCCGTAGTTGGTATCCACCGCAAAGAGGGCGGCCAAAGTCGCTTCCTCCCAGATATCCGCCACCGCCGCCGGCTGAAACAGGTTTTGGCCCAAGCCTACCCGCAGAAACTGGCGCCCGATGCGTCCGAATCCATACAATCCAATAGTGGCCATGATGCAAACAAGAGATAAGGATGAATGAGGTAAGGCCAGCAGAACCATGAACGGGGCTAGTTTGCAGTATTCATTCCGCCAGCTACTGGCTGCGCAGGGTCACCAAGCAATGGCTTGCCCGTCAATAGTTGCCGGATAGCGGCCAGGTGAGACACTATGACAAGGGGCACGACGCAGCTGGGCAGCCAGACGAAGGGAAAATACAGGACGGCAACATTGGGCTGCTCGAATCCAAACTGCTGGAAGGGGCCGGGTATGGCGAGCAGCGCATTAACCAGAATGTTAAGCACCAGGCCCAGGCACAACAGATTCCAGAACAGGAGCGCGCTGCGGCCGAGCACCTGCCGCCGAAAAACCAGGAAGTACACCACTGGGGCGCTCAAGCCGGAGAAGATGTCCCAGTTGCGGCCTTCAAAGGTCATGAGCTTCGGCACGGCGTGGTGCATATAGAGCACCAGTAGGCCGAGTTCGACAAAAATGCGAACGGTATGCAGCAGGGTGAGCCGGTCTATGCGCAGGCTGTCCAGATAGGCCCGTCCCCGGGTTGTGAGCAGCAGGCCGACTGTGAGCAGCACGGGCGGCAGCACCGCCAGCATCAGGCGCGGAGGCGTGGCAGCGGAGTTGGCCGTGTAAAAGCCACTCAGTCCCAGCGCAGCTTGTAGGGCCAGCCAGGCTAGTAATACGTAGAGCGTGGTCCGGGACTTGTTAGCAGCCCGGTAGAACTGCCAGACAGTGAAGGCCGTGATAAGCGGAAAGACGAATTTGAGGGCGGTAGGTACGGTTTCCATGGGGTTGGGAGGAGGCGGTTAGTGTTTGACAAAGGAACTTGGGCACTTCCGGGCCTCACTTGCCATAAGACAATAAATCAACGGGCGTCCGGCTGGTGGATGCATAGTAATGAAACCACTACTATCCGGCAATGCCCGGCAACCTGCCTTTGCGACGTTTGATACCGGACTCAGCCAACCTAGACCATGCACTGCTCTTGGCAGCGGGATAGCCTATTAAATTCACTTGGGCCGGGGCGACGTTCAACTATTTGACAATAGTCATCAGCGTACTCGTGACCTGGTCGGGGATAGCGAGAAACGGACAGTGGCTGCTGTTAAGCTGGTACGTATGGGTGATGCCCGCGGCCCTTACCATGCGCTTTTGCAGATTGTAGCCTACTACCCGGTCCTGTAGCGTGTGGATGTAGTACTTGTTCACCTTGCCAAAATTGGCCGCCGTCAATACGGCGGGGTTCAGAAAGGGCAGCGTGGGCTCGGGCCGGTAGTTCGTCACCAGTAGTTGCTGCACGGCTGGTGAGCCGTCCTGCAGGAAGAGTTGGGCCAGATTGGTGGTGGCAATGCCCAGCGCAGGCGGCGCAATGGGCGGGATAATATTGGCGGATAGGCGCGAGGTGCTATCGGTGTTAGCCAGGTCCAACAACGACTGGCCATTGGCCGGCAGGAAGGCCCCGATATACACCATCTTATCAATCCGGTTGGGAATCTGTTCGGCCACCACCGAAATAACCATCCCGGCCAGGCTGTGGCCCACCAGCACTACGTTGCCGGGCAGGGGCGTGATGGCCGCCACCACTTTGTCACGGTAAGTATTCAGCGTCAAGGTATTGGGGTCCGTCATGTCACTGCCGTGACCGGGCAGTTCCACCAGCACAACTTTCTGGCCCTGGTCTTCGAGTTGCTTTTTTACGAATTGCCAAGCGAACGGAGCCTGCCAAGCCCCGTGCACCACGACAAAAGTGGTGGGCGTCGGGGTCACGTCGTCGTCATCGGAGCAAGCCGTAAAGGAAAACAGTAAGGCCAAAGCCAGTAGGAAGCGGAATATCAAGGGCTCTTTCATGGCATTTGCAATAGTAAAATTCTAATGGACAAGACGGTAGGTATTATCGGGCAGTAGTGCCCCGGCTCAGATAGTGACGAAAATGCCGCCGTCCAATATCAACTCATTGCCCACCATGTAGGAAGAATCGTCGGAAGCCAGGAAGAGCATGCCCTTCGCGATTTCGGCGGGGGTGCCGAGGCGTTTGAGCACCGTAGTCTGGGCCAGGGCGTTGGCTACTTGCTCTTCTTGTTCTGGCGGCAGGCCCAGCCGGCCGAACATGGGCGTGGCAATGGGGCCGGGCGTCATCACGTTCACCCGGATGCGCCGGGGCTGTAGCTCCACTGAGAAATCGCGGGCCAACGACAGCGCTGCGGCCTTGGTGGCCAGGTAGGCTGAGGCGTTGCTCATGCCAAAGTGAGCGCCCGACGACGAGAGCAGGATGATGGACGCCCCGTCGCGGAGAAAAGGCAGCGCCTTTTGCACCGTGAAGAAGCTGCCCTTGAGGTTGATATCCGCCATTTCATCGTACAGTGCTTCGGTGAAATCGGCCAGTGGGGCTCCCTTGAACACCCCGGCGTTCACCACCAGCACGTCAATTTCACCAAACGCGGCCTGCACCGTACGAAAGAGGTGGTCTATTTCGGGCAGCCGCGATACTTCGGCAACCACCCCGATAGCGCCGTGGCCTAGCTGCGCTGCGGCCTCGCGCAGCGTCTCCGGGTTGCGGCCCGAGATGGCCACTTTGGCCCCCTCGGCCGCGAACAACTGGGCCGTTGCCAGCCCGATGCCGCTGTTGCCCCCGGTCACGACTGCTACTTTATCAACTAGTTTATTCATGGGGGAAGATGTTGTTAATAGCCGATAGGGCTTGTGGAAAGCCCGTTCTGCCTGTTCGCTTGACCTGCATTAAGGCATCGGCTGGTCCCGGCTAGTAGGATTACTGGTTTTCCGGGATGCTGCCAGGCTCTTATTGCACTGCGTCTAAAGCCCCTGAGGAAGATCAAAGCGCATTCTCTTTACCGGAAGGGCAACGGCTATGCCACGGATAGGTAGCCGGAACAGTTGCGTATCTAACTGCAAACTAATTTTACTTAATACGTTATAAATCAAGAATTTGCGAGTGTGCAGTGGGTGACTCCTGGAGGTCTGACCCGGTTGATTCCGTGCTAAATCGGATAAATCCGTCTGGATTTATCCAGTATTTCTGGACAAATCGCCTGGCTTTTTGGATAAGTGTCTACCCGCTGGCCTCCTTTATGCTACCTCGCCGCTACCAGGCCAGTTTTTGGTAAAGTGACGCTTAACGAAGCGAAGTAGTCGTGGACGCAGGACACGGCTATTCCGCCTTCGCCTACCCCCGCCGCTACCCGCTTGACCGAACCCGCCCGCACATCGCCGGCGGCAAAAACGCCGGGCAGGGAGGTCTCCAGAAAAAGCGGGTCCCGCGTCAGCGGCCAGGCAGGCGCCAAGTGCGTGCGCACCGCTGCGCCGGTGAGGACTGCCCCCTGCTCGTCGCAGGCCACCGTTTCGGGCAACCAGCCGGTACGGGCGTCTGCGCCAATGAGCACAATCAGGACGCTGGTGGGGCGGCGCGTTGTTTCTTGGGTAAGCAGGTTGGTGACGAAAATGGCTTCTAGGTGCTGGCCTCCTTCCACCGCCGTCACCTCCGTATGAGGCTCAATGCGCACATTGGCTTTCGTCGCCAACTGGTCAATGAGGTAGCGGGACATACTCGCGGCCAGGCCTGCTTTGCGTACCAGCAGCGTTACCTGCCGGGCGTAGCCGGAGAAAAACATCGCGGCCTGCCCGGCGGAGTTGCCCCCACCTACCAGGTATACATCTTGATCCCGAGCAGTTACGGCCTCCGTGCGGGCCGCCCCGTAGAAAACACCGCACCCGAGGAAGCGGTCAATATCAGGCACCAGCAGCCGCCGCCAGTCTACGCCGGTAGCCAGCAGCACCGCACGGGTCCGGACCACTTCCTCCCCATCAAGCACGAGTTCGTGATGCTGCTGGTTATCAGCAGGCCGCAAGGCCACGACACTTCGGGTGATGACGATATCGGCCCCTAGTCGCTCGGCCTGCTCAAAAGCGCGGCGGCCGAGGTCGTCGCCGGCAATACCGGCCGGGAAGCCCAGGTAATTCTCGATGCGGGAGGAGGTACCGGCCTGCCCGCCAGGTGCTTCCCGCTCAATCAACAAAGTGCGTAGCCCTTCCGAGGCAGCATAAACGGCGGCGGAGAGGCCCGTCGGGCCAGCCCCCACAATGGTCAGGTCGTATACATGATGAGCCGGGGCCGTGCGCATACCTAGCCCAGTGGCCAAATTGCGCAGGGTGGGGTCGGCCAGGAGCGTGCCGTCTTGCAGGCGAGCGTACAGGGTATGTTTGGGGGCCGCCGGGTTACTGGTCGAATCCGTGGTTTCGAGCGTCTCGGGGGCCGTTGCATCCCAGGTGAACAGCACATTGTTGCGGGCCAGAAAATCCCGCAGTGCATAGGCGGCTGGGTCCCACGGGTGGCCATAAAGCGTAACCAGGGAAGTCGGGATTTTAAGCGTCAGCTTTTGCAGGCCGGTTAAGCTGGGTAGCATTTCCTCCGTAATGGTCCGGGCGAAATCCGGCAATTCCGTCATTAGTCGACGGAAGTCCTGGGCATCAAGCCGCAGGACCCGGCCTGGCCCCACCGCCCGCACACTTACTGGAAAGGCCGTGCCCAGCAGAATGGGTACTTCGCCCACGTGCTCGCCCGCGTTACGGGTATGCACGAGCTGCTCCACTGCCCCGACGCGCTTGGTCAGCTCGAACGTCCCGGCCACAAAGTAGTAGAATGCTGGCGCTTCCCCTTCATACGTGAGGTAACCATTCGGTGCCACCTCGATTTCAGCGGAGTGGCTAACCACGCGCGTGCACTGCTGGTCGTTAAGCGAGGCAAAAAGTGTACTGGACCGGATTGTATCAAACGTAATCATTGAAGGAAGCCGACTAAGGCGCGGGTAGTATCCCCGGTTATGCATTCAGTGTGCCACATCCCGTTACATTTACAATTTGCAGTTAACTGCACTGTTGCCGGTTTCCAGCGAGCAAGCTGTTCCTGCAAACTCCAAGCGTCCTCCAGTTTTTCTGGAGTTCTACCATTTTTCTGGACTCGCAAAGTCAGGACCGGTTTCCGGCCGAGGCCAGCCTCCTTACTCTGGCGTCTAATAAGGGCATTTGCAGGTGGTAGCCCAAATTTGGTTCTGTCTTTGGTCAGTGCGCGTCTAATAACCTTATACTGGATTTAAATCCGTTTTTTTAGTAGTATATTAACTTCTTATCCCACCCCTATCTGCCCACCCAAAGCCTTTGCATCTTATCGTAATCCAACGGAGATTTAAGTAATCATTGAAAATGACAGACATTGCTCCCTCAGCGTCAGTATCTCCTCTCGGCTGCAATGTGTTGATTGTAGAAGATGAGTACGTAATTGCTAATAGCCTGCGACTCATTCTGGAGCAGGCAGGTTATTCCGTTACCGGGGTAGCCGATTCTATTGCCGAAGCACACGCTTTAATGGCCGAGACCAAGCCCGATATGGTCCTGCTGGACATTTACCTGAAGCGCAAGGAACGCGGGCTGGACCTGGCCAAGCATTTGTTTGACCGGCACATCCCGTTTATCTACATTTCGGCCAATGACAATCCGAGCGTGCTCGAAGAAGTGAAGGCCACATTGCCCAGCGGCTACATCGTCAAGCCCTTCCGGGACCAGGACGTGCTCATGGCGCTCGAAATCGGCTGCTACCGCCACGCCCACAGCGTAGAAGTGCGGCTGCGACAGGAAAAGATCCTCCAGATTGCCATCACGGAGGCTTTGTCGGGTACCGGGAGCTGGGAAGTCAAACTGCTCCAGCTTTCCCAGCTTTTGCAGGCGCACATCCCCTTTGATTTCCTCACCGTTCGCCACCGGCAAGGGGCCACTGATAGCCTCTACCGCTACTCCCGCGTGGGTTTCGATGAATACCAAACTATCACGCCGGAGGCTTTTCAGCAGATGACCAAACGCCCGACCGCGGGCCTGGCGGCGGGGGAAGGGGAAGCCGGGCCTGACCTATACAACCACGAGGCCTTTAAAGCGCTGCAAAAGCAGCAGCCGCTTATCCAGCTCACGGCCAAGACCTTTCGGCTGGAGTCGGCACTGCTGTTTCCCTTGCCCGTTAGCTCGACGGAGCACTTCGCTTTTTCCTTTTTCTGCCGCGCGCCCGACGCGTACCGCTTCGAGCACCTGGCCCTGCTGGAGCGTCTTGAACAACCCATCCTGTTCACACTCGAACGCGCGCTCGCCTACGAAGAAATTACCCGGCTCAGCGAACAACTCAGGCAGGAGAATGCCTACCTACAGGAGGAAGTCAAAACAGCGGCCAATTTCGAGGAAATTATCGGGACGAGCCCGGCACTGCTACAGGTATTCAACCGAGTTTCGCAAGTTGCCCCCACCGATACGACGGTACTCATTCTGGGTGAAAGCGGGACAGGCAAAGAGCTGTTTGCCCGTGCCATTCATAATCTGTCGGCTCGCAAAGACAAGATGTTGGTCAAGCTCAATTGCGCTACGCTGCCGGCCACGCTCATTGAATCTGAGCTATTCGGCCACGAAAAGGGTGCGTTTACGGGGGCTACTGACAAACGGATTGGCAAATTTGAACTCGCCAACGGTGGGACCATCTTCCTGGACGAAGTTGGCGAGTTGCCTCTGGAGCTGCAAGCCAAGCTGCTGCGCGTGCTGCAAGAAAAAGAAGTAGAGCGCGTGGGCAGCAACACCCCGATTAAGATAGATGTCCGCATCATCGCGGCCACTAACCGGACCATCGAGCAGGAAGTTACGGCTGGCCGCTTTCGCCTTGATTTGTACTTCCGGCTGGCCATCTTTCCCATCACCCTACCCCCCTTGCGGGAAAGGCCGAGCGACATTCCGTCGCTGGCTAGCTTTTTCGCCCAGAAGTCGGCGCGTCGCATGGGCAAGCCCTTCAAAGGCATTCCGCCAGCCTTTCTTCAGGAACTCCTCTCCTACACCTGGCCCGGCAATATTCGGGAACTGGAAAACGTCATTGAGCAGGCCGTCATCATAAACGACGGACGGGCGCCGCTAGAAATGGGCCGGCCGTTGAGCAACACGCTGTTTGCAACGAGCGCGCACGCTTTTCTTACTGGAGAAAAAGGCGCTGAAACGCCCAAGGCAGTGGCTTTCGGGGCCCAGGACCTAGCGCATGTGAAGTCCATTCAGGAGGAAACCGAGCGGGAATACATCGTATCCGTTCTTCAGCAAACCAACGGGCGCGTGCGGGGGAGTGGCGGCGCGGCCGAACTGCTCAACCTAAAACCCACCACGTTGGAGTACCGCATGGAAAAGCTGGGCATCCGCAAAACCATCACCGTTCCCAGCTAGGCCGTGCAGTACCCGGCTGGCCGGCATCGTTTCCCGCAATCAGCGCGGTATTGGGGCTCACCGCGCCGTTCCCCATTTATGAAATGCTTTTTCGCCCTGCTGATTCTTTTGACGGCGAACGGCGGGGTACGCGCCGAGCCGATGCAGCCCTTGCTGAGCAAGAAGGCCGCCGATAGCCTGCGTACGCGGCTGTGGCACAGCCCTTCCGGCCGCGAGCGGGTAGACCAGCTGGTACTTTTGAGCACCGATATCCTCATTAAAAATTCGGCCCTTGGTTTACCGCTGGACAGCCTCGACACCTTCATTCAGCAAGCAGTGGGGTTGAGTCAAACTTTGAGATATGCCAGCGGGCAGATTAAAAGCCAATACCTGCGCGGCCGGCTGTTGGACACGAACCAGCAATTCGGCGAGGCCCAGGTTGTCATCCGCCGGGCACTGGCCTTGTGCCAGTCGTTAAAACAGCCCCAACTCGCAGCGGAGGGCTGGTTCTACCTAGGAAATGCCTACACCCGGACGGATGCCGAAATGCCCCAGCGACTGCGCTGCTATCAGCAGGCGGTATTCCTCTTTCGCCGCCAGGACGACAAGGCCAGGGCGGCTTATGTCCTGAAGTCGATTGCCGACATGCACTCCCAACAGGGCCAGCAGGCGCAGGCCCGCACCGAACTGCTGGAAGTGCTGGTGCTGTACCGCGCCACGGGCTACCGCAAGCTGCACTACACGTTTGATTTGCTGAGTATTGTCGCCCGAAAGCAGAACAATTTTCCAGAGGCTTTGCAGTATCGATTTGCGGCTATTGCCAGTGCCAAAGCCAGTCAGGACTCCTCGGTGCTCCCACTGTTTTACTGGCAAGTCGGCGGGCTGTACGACATGCTGAAGCAACCCGCGAAAGGGCTGGAAAACTTCAGAGTTGGCCTAGCCTATGCGCAGGCCCTGAAAAGCCCCTATTACACCGCGTCCCTGCTGGGGGAGATTGCGGGAATCCTCATCAGCCAGCACCATGCCGGGGAGGCCCTTACGCTGCTGCGCCAAAAAAGCCCGCCGTATTCGCCCAGCAACTATTACACGCAGTTTGCCATCGCTAATAATTTCACGCACGCCTACCTGGCGACCCGGCAGTTTCCCCTGGCGGAAAAAAGCGGCTTGCAGGTGCTGAGCCTCATAACCAGTGGCAAAGCCTTCCTCGGCGACAACACGCAGCTTGAGCGGGCGTATCTGGCGCTCAGCGAGGTGTACGTGGCCACCCGGCAGTACGCCCGTGCCCGGACTTACCTGAGCCACGCACTGGCCGCCAACGATAAGGCGGGTAACGCGAGTGGCACCGCCCGCACCCACCTGCTACTCTTTAAAGTCGATTCGGCGCAGGGCCGGTTTCCGGCGGCTATTGCGCATTACCAGCAGTATACCGCGCTGAATGATTCCTTATTCAACGACAAGCAAAGCAAGCTGGTAGCGGGGTTCCAAATTCAGTTCGACACCAAGCGCCGGGAGCAAAATATTGCCTTGCTCACCAAGCAAACCCAGGTGCAGCAGGCCCAGCTCCGGCAGCGAGAACTTCAACGCAATGGGTGGTTGGCGGGAGCGGTGCTCCTGGCGTTGCTGTTGGGGGTAAGCTTCAACCGCTACCGCCTTAAGCAGCGCAGCAGCCAGCTCCTGGAAGCGAAACAGGTAGAAATCAACCAGAAAAACCAGGCGCTGGAACTGGTAGTGAGCGAGAAAGACCAACTGCTGGAAGACAAGGAGTGGATGCTCAAAGAGATTCACCACCGGGTGAAAAACAACCTGCAGATTATCACCAGCCTGCTCCACTCGCAGGCCGTCTATCTCAAGGACAAGGCGGCCCTCTCGGCCATCCGCGAAAGCCAGAACCGGGTGCATTCGATGGCGCTCATTCACCAGAAGCTCTACCAGGGCACGCAGCTGGCCAGCGTGCCCATGCAGGCCTATGTGCACGAAATCGTGAGTTACCTGATTACCTCCTTCGACAGCCAACGCTTCGTGCGGGCCGAGTTGGCGGTGGCCGACGTGGCGCTGGATGTGTCGTTGGCCGTGCCGGTAGGCCTGATTCTCAACGAAGCCATCACCAACTCACTCAAGTACGCCTTTCCGGCGCAGCAGCCGGGCCTCAT
>JBPBPU010000024.1:0-62664 GCA_050954465.1 Janthinobacterium lividum | reverse complement strand
AAAAAGTCGTGGCACCACGCGTAGTATCCACACTACTCCGCCACGCTGCCCTTGATGTAGATGGTAGTGGTAGCGGGCTGGGTATTGGCCCGCACGCTCACCTGCTTGCTGATGAGGCCGTGCTTGCCGTGGCTGTTGAAGCGCACTTCCAGCTTGCCGGTGGCACCGGGAGCCACGGGGCCTTTGGGCCAGCTGGGAGTGGTGCAGCCACAGGAGGCCGTGGCATCGGCAATGAGCAGGGGCATTTTGCCGGTGTTGGTGAAGGCAAACGTGTGGTTTACCACGCTGTCGGCCTTGATGTTGCCGAAGTCGAACTGTTGCTCGGCGAAAGTCATTACCGGGGCCTCGGGGTTGGGCGCTTCGGTTTCGCTAGCTACGTTGGGGTTGTCAATGGTGGGGTTGGCTTTGGCATCGGCAGCAGCCTCATCAGCGGCGGCGTTCATGCCCTGGGTGCCTGCCTCGGTGGTTTTATCGGAGTGGCAGCCAGCTAGCAGCAGGGCGGCCAGGGCCAGGGGGTAAAGAGTATAGCGGAGCATAGTACATGTAAGGTAAGCTTCAGCTTGCCTTGCAAACGCCTGGCAAGCTGAAGCTTACCCTACTACTTCAATTTGTCGATAATAGCCTGGGCAAACTGCGTAGTAGAAGCTTTGCCGCCGAGGTCGCCGGTGCATTGCTCTTTCACCAGCAGCGTCTCGCCCAAGGCGGCCTCAATGCGGTCGGCATACGGCTTTTCGCCCAGGTATTCGAGCATCATCAGGGCCGAGCGGAGCAGAGCGGTGGGGTTGGCCTTGCCCTGGCCCGCAATGTCGGGGGCCGAGCCGTGCACGGCTTCGAAAATAGCCATGCTGTCGCCGATGTTGGCCCCACTTACCACGCCCAGGCCGCCCACGAGGCCCGCGCACAGGTCGGAGAGGATGTCGCCAAACAGGTTGGTAGTCACGATGACGTCGAACTGCTGGGGCTTGCTCACCAGCTGCATGCACATGTTGTCGATGATGCGGTCGTCGTAAAACGTCACTTCTGGAAACTCGGCGGCGGCCTCCACGCAGGCATCGAGCATGAGCTTACCCGCGTTCTTGAGGATATTGCCTTTGTGAGCCATCGTTACGTGCTTGCGGCCGTGCTTGGCAGCGTAGGCGAAGGCGGCGCGGCAGATTTTGCGGCAGCCCGCCACCGTGATGCGGCTGATGGAGTCGGCGATGCCGAGGCGCTCGTCCCACATTTCGAGGCCCGCATAAAGGCCCTCCGTGTTTTCCCGAAATAGCACCAGGTCGATGCCCTGGAATGGGGTGTTTACGCCGGGCGTGGTTTTGGCCGGGCGCACATTCTGGTAAAGGTCGTACTTCTGGCGCAGCGTAATGTTAACGCTCTTGAAGCCCTTGCCTATCGGCGTCGTCACGGGGCCTTTGAGGCCCACGCGGTTACGCTCCAGCGAGTCGAACAGCGTTTGGGGCAGCAGGCTGCCGCTTTCGGCCAGGGCGGTTTCGCCGGCATTGTGCTCATCCCACTGCACCGGCACTTGGGCGGCGGCAAAAATATCGGTAACGGCGCGGGTAATTTCCGGGCCGATACCGTCGCCGGGAATGAGGGTTACAAGGTGCATGCGAAAGGAAAAGTAAGGGTGAGTTAGAAGAGTTTGATACAACAAAGAACGCCATGCCAAGCTTGCCGAAACCCTTTGTGCGCGCCAGCTACCTCAAACGATTGGGGCAAGACTGGCACTTCGCAAAGTGCTCCGGCAAGCGTCGGCATGACGCGCTGGTTGGGAGTGGGCACTGCCCGGCTGGCGTTGGCACGAGCCAGAGGCCCGCACCAACTGCGCAGCGCTGGCTAGGCAGTAGCCCGCCGCGAATTAATCTGGCTGATAAGCTGGTCGACATCTCCCAGCAGTTGCTCGGCTTTGCTTTTGGCGTCCTGAATTACGCGCTGGCCTTCGCTCTTGGCCGAGGAGGGGGTATTGTCGCGGCTCGTGACGAGGCTTTCGGTGAGGTCGGCCAGTACCGAGCGGTATTTTTCGAGCTGGTAGCTGAGCCAGGAACGGGTTTCGCGGCCGGTTTCGGGAGCGTAGAGCAGGCCGATGGCGGCCCCGGCCAGGGCGCCGCCCGTGAAGCACAGCAGGCCGGTGGTGGTTTTGCTAGCCATGTTTTTTAGTGATGAGGTGAATGGTGATGAGGTAATGAGGCCAAATGAGTGGGGGTAAGAGGCGCTGGCTTGGCTTTTAAACCGCCCCATTACTTCATCACCCCATCACTTCCTCACTGATTGTCCAGCAAGCCGCGGCCCGACTTGCGAATATCGCCACTGGCGGCCAGGTCCTGAGCCAGCTTATCGAGCACGCCGTTTACGAACTGTTTGCTCTTGGGAGTGCTGTAAAGCTTACTGATTTCGATGTACTCGTTGATAGTCACTTTAACGGGAATGCCCCGAAAAAGCTGCATTTCGCAGAGCGCCATCTTTAGGATGATTTTATCGAGCAGCGCCACTCGCTCCACATCCCAGTTCGGCGTCGACTCGCCAATGAGCTTTTCGGTTTTGGCGTCGTCGAGCAGGGTTTGCTTGTAGAGGGTTTCGGCGAAGTCGCGGTCGTCTTGCCAGTTGGCGCTCAGGTTCATCAGCTCCTGCTTTTCGTCGGCCGTGTGGGGCAGCATTTTCAAGGTTTTGAGCACCAGGTTGCGCACGATGGGGCGGTTTTCTTCCCAGTTCAGGTCGCTGCTTTCGAGCCAGCGCGGCAGGGCCTCGCCCTTGAATACGAAGTCCTTGTAGAGGTGCCGCAGCAGCTCCAGGTCGGTTTCGTAGTCGGTGGCGTCCAGGTTGGTGTTTTTGCCCGCCAGGTAAGCCTGCACGGTTTCGTCGGGCTTCATTTCCTTCTGCCACGCCTCACGCAGGGCTTCCAGCTCTTCGCTGTCGGTCCATTGCAGCTTGTGCTTGATGGTGGTTTGCACCAGCTGCTCGTTGTGCTTGAGCTTCTCAAACACCGCGTTTCCGAACAGGCGGGCCGTGCCCTCTACCTCGAAGCGGGGGCCGGTGAAGCGCCGGGCTTCGCGCTCGTTGTCTTCGGTAATGAGTTCGAGCAGCGCCACCGGCAAGTTCAGCAGGTGCAGATACTGGTCGTGGATGCTCTCGGCCCCGTGCAGCAACTGCCCGCCGTAGAAGGTGCCTTCTTTCTGCACCTGCTTTTCGTAGAAGTCGATGGCCCCGCGCACGGCGGCGGTCACTTCCTTGTCGTCGGCGCCAGCTTCGGGCATTTCGCCGGTGCGGTGCCAGTCGCGCAGCTGCGCTTCGCCCAGCTTGCGCTGGCCTTCGAGCAGGCGGCGGTCGGGGGCTACGTCGGCCGTCAGGTCGGGCTCAAACGCCGCCGCAATGCGGTCCTGGGCCAGCAGCAGGT
Organism: Janthinobacterium lividum; assembly: GCA_050954465.1. Taxonomy (GTDB): domain Bacteria; phylum Bacteroidota; class Bacteroidia; order Cytophagales; family Hymenobacteraceae; genus Hymenobacter. The sequence continues at coordinate 59,279 of JBPBPU010000024.1, read as the reverse complement.
CGGCCGCCACCGACTGGTGGTAGGCGTAGAGGGCTTGCATGACTTTGATGCGGAGAAGACGGCGGTTTAGCATATTGGGAATGTTGAGGCTGAATTATTCAAAAAGAACGTCATGCTGAGCGAAGCGGAGCGTAGTCGAAGCATCTCGCTCGCAGAGTAACTCAATCGTGAGGATGAAGCGAGCGAGATGCTTCGACTACGCTCCGCTTCGCTCAGCATGACGTTCTTTTTGATAACCAACCATTAATAAGTAGATTTCACCTTGCCCAGCGCGGCGATGCGCTCCTGGGCCTGGCGGATGGCAGCCGCCTGGGGGTGGCTGTTTTCCTGCTCGGCTTTGTTGAGCACTTGCAGGGTGTAGTCGTAAATGTTCTCGGTTTGGGTGAGGGCACCCTGGCGGCTGCTGCCCGTTATTTCGGCGTACACATTGATGAGGCCGCCCGCATTAATCAGGAAGTCGGGGGCATACACGATGCCGCGGCGCACCAGCTCGGGGCCGTGTTCGTTTTCGTTTTCGAGCTGGTTGTTGGCCGAGCCGGCCACCACGCGGCACTTCAGGCGCTCGATGGTATCGTGGTTGAGGGTCGCGCCCAGGGCACAGGGCGAGTAGATGTCTACGTCCTGGTCGTAGATGTCGTTGAGGCCCACCACGGTAGCGCCAAAACGGGTGGCAGCTTCGTAGGCGCGCTCTTCGTAATAGTCAGTCAGCACCAGCGTAGCACCTTCTTTCTGAAGGTATTCGAGCAGGTAGGTGCCCACGTGGCCCACGCCCTGCACGGCCACGCGCTTGCCGGCGAGGCTATCGGAGCCAAACGCTTTTTTGGCGGCGGCTTTCATGCCCATGTACACGCCAAACGCCGTCACGGGCGAGGGGTCGCCGCTGCCGCCCATGCTCTCGGGCAAGCCAGCTACGTGCTTGGTTTCCATGCGGATGTACTGCATGTCTTGGGTGGTCATGTTTACATCCTCGGCCGTGATATACTTGCCATTTAGGTTGTTTACGAAGCGGCCGAACTTGCGCAGCAGCGCCTCGTTTTTGAGCTTTTTGGCATCGCCGATAATCACGGCCTTGCCGCCGCCCAGGTTCAGGCCCGAGATGGCGGCCTTGTAGGTCATGCCCCGGCTCAGGCGCAGCACATCGTGCAGGGCCTCGGCTTCGGTGGCATAATGCCACATGCGGGTGCCGCCCAGGGCGGGGCCCAGCACGGTGTTGTGGATGCCGATAATGGCCTTGAGGCCGGTTTCGTGGTCGTGGCAGTACACCACTTGCTCGTGCTGAAATTCGGCCACTTGCTCAAAAATCAGAGCGGGGGCCTGGGTTGGCGCGTCGAGTACCATAAGGTTAAGAGGGGAAATTGGGTGGGAAAAAGGGAGGGGAAGAGGATGGCGTAACTTTGTGGGGGTTGTTAGAACGTCATGCTCATCTGGCGTCCACGCAGTGAAGCATCTTGGTCGCTTCATTGGACAAACAGCGCGGATGAAACGACCAAGATGCTTCACTGCGTTCAGCATGACGTTCTAGTTTGGCCGTTCTATTAAAACAACCAAGCTGCCGCAAAGGTACCCGTTTTTATTTGCTTCTGCTTATGCCCACTCGTGCCCTGGCGGCCGTCAATCCGCACATTTTTCGCTACAAATGGCACTTCCTTGGCGGCGTGCTTTTTGTGGTTCTGAGCACGCTGCTCACCATTTTTCCGGCGCAGCTGGTGCGCTATTCCTTCGACCTCGTGTCGGAGGGCATCGACCTGTTTCACCTGTATGCGGGTACCCAAACGCAGGCGGGTGTGTATCAGCTGTTTGGGCGCAACGTGCTGTTTTACGGGGCCTTGATAATCCTGCTGGCGCTGCTACGAGGCATCTTTTTGTTCTTTATGCGCCAGACGCTCATCGTCATGTCGCGGCTCATCGAAAACGACCAGAAAAACCAGATTTACCAACACTACCAGTCGCTGCCGCTGAGCTTCTACCGCCGCCACAGCACTGGCGATTTGATGTCGCGCATCTCGGAGGATGTAAGCCGGGTGCGCATGTACCTGGGGCCGGCTATCATGTATTTCCTGCAGCTGGTGCTGCTGTTTGTGCTCGTGGTGCCGCTCATGCTGCTCGTCAACGTGAAGCTGACGCTGCTTACGCTGCTGCCGCTGCCGGTTTTGTCGGTGAGCATTTTCTACGTCAACAACTTGATTGAGAAGAAGTCCGACGACATTCAGCGGGCGCTGGCGGCCATGACCACGTTTACCCAGGAAGCGTTTTCGGGCATTCGGGTGCTCAAGTCTTTTGTGCGGCAGCAGGACTCCTACGAGCAGTTCCAGGTGTCGACCACCGAGTATAAAGACAAGGCACTGAGCCTCAACTTCATCAATTCGCTGTTTTTCCCGCTCATCATGTTTCTCATTGGCATCAGCACCATCGTCACGGTGTGGGTGGGCGGGCAGGAAGTCATTCGGGGCACCATTACTACGGGCAGCATCGCCGAGTTCATCATCTACGTGAACCTGCTTACCTGGCCGGTGGCCGCGCTGGGCTGGACGTCCTCGCTGGTGCAGCGCGCCGAAGCCTCACAGGCCCGCATCAACGAGTTTCTAAACCAGAAAACCGACATCGTGTCGCGCCAGAACGTGGCCCGCACTCTGGAGGGCGACGTAGTATTCGACCACGTTTCGTTCACCTACCCCGACACCGGCATCGAGGCCCTGCGCGACGTGAGCTTCCGCATCCGGCCGGGGCAAACGCTGGCCGTTATCGGCAACACGGGCTCGGGCAAAAGCACGCTGGCCGCCCTGCTCTGCCGCCTCTACGACGTGACGGGCGGCACCATAAAAGTGGACGAGGTGGACGTGCGCGACTACGCCCTCACGAGTTTGCGCGAACAAATCGGCTATGTGCCGCAGGACGTGTTTCTGTTCTCGGACTCCATCCGCAACAACATCAACTTCGGCCTCGACCAGCCCGAGGAGGCACGCATGACTCAGGCCGCCCGCGACGCCGACGTGTACGAGAACATCCTGCAGTTTCCCGAAGGCTTCGACACCAAAGTAGGCGAGCGCGGCATCACGCTCTCGGGCGGGCAGAAACAGCGCGTGAGCATCGCCCGCGCCTTGGTAAAGGAGCCGAAAATCCTGATTCTCGACGACTCCCTTTCCGCTGTCGATACCAAAACCGAAAACGCCATCCTGGGCGCTTTACAGCGCGTGATGCTGAACCGCACGAGCCTCATCATCTCGCACCGCGTGTCATCGGCCAAGCTCGCCGACGAGATTCTAGTGCTCGAAGATGGCCGCATCGTGCAGCACGGCACCCACGCCGCCCTCATGGCCGACACCGACGGGTTGTACCGGGCGCTGTATGAGCGGCAGCTGCAAACGGAGGAAGTAGTGGGGTAGCGCTCAGCTTTAGTTTGGCGCATCGCCGCGTAGCGGCGAATTTGTGACTGCGCTGCTTGTTTAGCAAGAGACTCAACGAACTCTGACGCGAGCTTCGCCACTACGCGGCGATGCGCCAAACTAAAGCTGAGCGCTACTACCAGCAACCTTTTTTTCGCTCAACCCTTCAACCACTTACCTATTCATCACCAAAAAATCCTTGCGCCATTCAGAATTTTCCTTACCTTTGTGCCTCCAATCTCCCTCGGGGTGTAGCGTAGCCTGGTATCGCGCCAGCATGGGGTGCTGGAGGTCGTAGGTTCGAATCCTGCCACTCCGACCAGAGGGTTAGTTGTTTGCCCCACGAAAAAGCCCCCGACCTTCGGGTCGGGGGCTTTTTTAGGCCAACTTTCCTGAGCTTGGACTTACCGGCGCGGAGCCGCCCCATCGGCCCCGCAACCTTTCGGGGTGTAGCGCAGCCCGGTAGCGCGCTGTGTTCGGAACGCAGAGGTCGTAGGTTCGAATCCTGCCACCCCGACTGCTAAAAAGCCCGCTTGTCTGCTTCAGACGAGCGGGCTTTTTTTGTGGGTGAAGGTTTGGGGTAGTGGGTTCATGTAATATCCAGCTACAGCTAAGTACTTCGCCGTTAAACTCCTCACCCTTAACGTCCGAAGGCCATGAAACCACTATTCCGCTGGTTGCTGCTATTGGGTTGCCTGGCGCTGGGCCGCCCCGCCCAGGCCCAATTCAACCCCATGCTGTATCCTTGGCTGTATTCCGGCGCGACGTATCAACACTGCCACTGCTGTTGCTGCTGTCACCAGCGCGACACTACCACGGTAACGGAGCACAACAACCGCTGGGGCGTGCTCTCTGGACCCACGCTGCTCCTCGACCGGCAAGGCCGGGCCCACGGCGGCGTCTTTCTGGAAGTGGGCCGCGCCGTAAGCCCCCGCCTCACGGTGGGCGGCTACCTGCTGGTGTCGGCCAACCGGGAGGCCACCAGCAGCTATGGCACCGAGGCCACGGCACCGGCCGTGGGCCTGCACGCGCTGTCGGGCACTGTGCGCTACCAGCTGCTCAACAGCCGCCGCTGGCGCGTAGAAACCCTGGCTGGCCTGGGCCTGGGGGCCGTACAGCTGGTAGACCGCGACCAGCAGATAATTAACCCCAAAGGCGGCTCTTACGCCGCCACGGTGGCCTTCCGGGTGCATCCGCTGGCCGAGGTGGGGCTAGGCACCAGCTGGAAGGTGGCGCGGGATTTCTGGCTGACTTCGCGGGCGAGCTACACGAACCTGGCCTTGAGCAGCGGCCTCGGCGAGCCGGGCGAGTTCTCTTACTGGAACGTGAGCGTGGGAGCGGCTATGCCCTGGGGATGGCGCTGAGTGCTTAGTCGGCGCAGCTGCTTGGCAAGCAGCTTGCCGCAGTTTTTATAACCCCCATAACAAGCTGCCGCGAATTTCTGATTAAGCAAATTTTCATTTGAAAATCCGGCCTTTGTCTTTCTTCAACAGGAGTTGAAGTTAAGTACTGATTAGTCGCCTTATAAGCCTCATTCCAACCAGGGATGAGGCTTTTTTTGGTGCCTGAATACTAATTATTTACCAGCCTACGTCTAGAAGCACACCTTTCAGCCTATTCATGAAAAAACTGATTTCTGTGCTGCTATGCACCGCTCCGGCAGCCAGCTACGCCCAAACCGCCATCAAGGCTGGTGCTATCCAACTGGGTGGCAACATAAGCTATTCGCAGAGCAATTCTGCCAGCACTGCGCCCAGCTCCAGTATCGGTGGCACTTCCAATACCGAAAGCCATAGCTTCTCAGTGGCTCCTAGTGGTGGCTATTTTGTGGCCGATAATCTGGCGGTCGGGCTAAGTGTCGGCTATTCCTCCAGCTACCAATACGCTGCCGGCCCTTATGCGTCTTCTCCCTACTCAATGCGTACTAAAGGCTTCAACGTGGGGCCTTTTGTGCAATATTATCGGCTGCTTACCAACCAGTTCGGCCTGACTGGCACAGTTAACGCAAGCTATGGCTACTCAACCAGTAATTATGTGTATGTATACACTTCTGGGATAGATAACACCGACAAAAACAGCAAAGGCTATTACGCCAACGTAGTGCCGGGCCTGGTATTTTTCCCCGTTCCGAAGCTGGCGTTAGGTGCGGCGGCAGGAGGCTTCTTCTATAACCATTTGCACAGCACCACCCTGGATAACCTAACTAGCACTACGTTAACTGATGGCAACAGCTCCTCCTTTAGTGCCAACTTTGGCCTGAGCTATCTCACCTTCAGCGGCACCTATTACCTCCACCGCTAGGGCCGGGAAGTTTGCTACGGAGCTTTTCTACAGCCGGGCGCGGCCTCACTTCACTCCTATCCGCAGCTCACTGGCCTCGCCCGGCCCAAACTGCTCCAGGTACGGCGGCTGCTTGTGCAGCTTGAGGGTGGTGAGGGCAGCTTCGGCGGCGGCGTAGAGCTTGCCGGGAGCCAGTAGGTAGCTGGCTCCCGCCAGGCGGGCCACCACTACGCGCTGCCCGGCGGGCACCACGCGGTAGCGCCAGCCGGTGGGCAGGCGGGCAGCCGTATCGGCCACGGCCAGCCCTACGAAAGCTTTGATGGAGTCGTGCGCCGCTTCGGGGTCGTTGTAATAGAGGTTGGCCAGCGGAGCCGCCGGGGCCTGGGTTTCCTGCCAGCGTTTGGCCGCCCGAAAGGCCTCACCGAAAGCAGCATCCTGCACCTTGCCGTGGAAAGCTTGGCCCGCCAACAGCACCGGCGCGGCGCTGGTTTCGAGGGCCGTGGTGGGGGTGCGCAGGCCGCCCAGGTAGGCGTAGATGCCCAGGCCAATGGCGGTGAAAAGCAGGACGAGGGGAAAGAAGAAACGCATAGGAAGTAAGAAACGGGTAGCGTGGGCTTAGGTTAAGCAGCACAAATTTCAGTTCGCGGGCCCAGGCAGCGCGGTGGTCGGCTCTGCTCCGCAGTTTAGCCACCCTAAATAACCGTGCCTACGCAAGCGCCTAAAAAGGTCGGTCTGCTGCTCCACCTAAACAGGGGCGGCCTCACGTGGGGTTTACCCCAAAAAAATGGGCGGCTACCAGCGTTGCCGCCAGTACCTGCGCGGCGCTCCGGCGGCGGCGTGGGGCGGCTGGCCGGCGGCAAACGGGGCAAATAAAGGAAGCAAATTGGCTTGGAAGCAGTACATTGCAGTGGAGTGTTTGCGCATGGCCAGCAGGGATTTAAAGCGCGGAATACTTCAACTTAGATTATTCCTAACGAACAGAATTTTTCTGCCATTTTACTACTCCACAACTTGAATTAAACCCGCTTACACATTGGCTACTAGCTTTCTGCTGGCTGCGCTTACGGGCGCTCAACGGCTGGCCCGGTATTTTTCTTTCTCTCCTTTTCTTACCTCTGTCCAACTATGAACAACTTCTCCTCCCTTCGCACGCGAGCCAAGCAACTGCTGCTGGCGCTGCTACTGTTGCCGCTGGCTAGCCGCGCCCAGGTGGGCGTGGGCACCACCACCCCCGACGCCTCGGCGGCGCTCGATGTAAGCTCCACCAGCGGCGGCATATTGCTGCCCCGCATGACGGCCGCCCAGCGCGCCGCTATTGCCTCGCCTGCTCCCGGGCTGCTAGTGTTTCAAACCGACGGCACGCCGGGCTTTTACTACTATAGCGGCAGTTTCTGGGTGAACCTCATCACGAACATAGTGCCGAACGCCACTGAGGCAGCAGGGGTAGCCCCAACGGTGCAGGTAACAACCCTGGCCGGTGGCAACTCCAGCTCTACCGATGGCCTGGGCACGGCTGCCGGGTTCAGCGTCCCCCTGGGCGTGGCCATCGACCCCAGCGGCGCGGCGCTCTACGTGGCTGACCGGTTTAACAACCGCATCCGCAAAGTGGACCTGACCCCTGGCACCACCACCTATGGCAACGTCACGACCCTGGCCGGCAGCACCGCTGGCACTGCCGATGGCCTGGGCACGGCCGCCCAGTTCAGTAACCCCGCTGGGGTGGCTATGGCCCCCGGCGGCGCGGCGCTCTACGTGGCTGACGCCGGTAATTACCGCATTCGCAGGGTAGACCTCACCAGCGGAGCCACTTACGGCAACGTCACGACCCTGGCCGGCAGCACCTCCGGCTATGCCGATGGCCTGGGCACGGCCGCCAAGTTCGCTTACCCCTCTGGCATAGTCGCCGACCCCAGCGGCACGGCGCTCTACGTGGCTGACGCCAACAACAACCGCATTCGCAAAGTAGACCTCACCAGCGGGGCTACGACTTACGGCAACGTCACGACCCTGGCCGGCAGCACCTCCGGCACTGCCGATGGCCTGGGCACGGCCGCTCAGTTCAATAGCCCCAATGGGGTTGCTGTTACCTCCGGCGGGGTGGCCCTGTACGTGGCTGATGTGAACAACAGCCGCATCCGCAAGGTAGACCTCGCCAGCGGGGCTACCTATGGCAACGTTACGACCCTGGCCGGCAGCACCGCTGGCTATATTGATGGCCTGGGCACGGCCGCCAAGCTTGCTTCCCCCTCTGGCGTAGTCATCGACCCCAGCGGCACGGCGCTCTACGTGACTGACACCAGCAACAACCGCATCCGTAAGGTAGACCTGACCGGCGGGGTCACCTACGGCAACGTCACGACCCTGGCCGGTAGTGGCACTGGCAACGCCGATGGTACGGCTCCGGTAGCGGGAATCAACTCTCCTAATGGCATTACAGCGAGTGCGAATGGCACTATCTACGTGACTGATAGCAACAGCCGCATACGGGTGTTAAAATAATTGCTAGCCGTCCTTTCTATGAGAGCTTTTACTACTTCCGGCCTGCGGCAGTGGCTGCCGGCGCTGCTAGGCACCGCGCTGGCCCTGCCGGCCCTGGCCCAAACGGGCCTCACCAACACGGGTGTGCTGCATGTAGCGGCCGGCAGCACCCTCTACGTGCGTGGCAACGTGACCAACGCGGCCAGCGCTACCCTCAGCGGCCCCGGCACCCTGCACCTCGCCGGCAACCTCACCAATGCCGGCAGTCTGGCCCCGGCCGGCACGCTACGCTTCGACGGCCCCGCCCCCCAAACGCTGGTGCCGGGTGCCAATGCGGCCGTGGGCACGCTGGCCGTGGCTACCCCTACCGTGGCCGGCACCCCCGGCCTCACCGTGACCCAGAACCTGACCGTGAACACGCTGCTGACCTTGAGCGGCGGGCTGGTGCGTACCGACCCTGCCGCTACCATCAGCCTGCCCGCCACCGCCACCCTCGCCGGTGAAACCACCGGCCGCTACGTGCAGGGCAACCTGCGCGCAACGCGCCCGGCCCTCACCGGCCCCACCGACTTCGGCCTGGGCGTGCTGCTCGACCCCAACGGGCAGGCGCTGGGCACGGTGAGCGTGACGCGCACCGCCGGCCTGCAAACAGCGAGGGCGAGCTACGGCACCAACGTGGGCGGCATCAACCAGGGCATCGACCGGGTGTGGCGCGTAGAGGCCGCCCAGGCCCCCACCGCCCCCGTTGCCTTGCAGCTAAGCTGGCTCGCCGACGATGATAATGGCCAAAGCGACTTTACGGCGGCCCGCCTCTGGCAGGCTGCTACGGCCAATGGGCCGTGGGCGGCCGTGGGCCCGGCCACTAATGCCAGCAGCCGCAGCATGCAGGCGTCCCCCACCACGCTCACAACGTTTACCGTGAGCCAGGCCAGCTCTCCGCTGCCGGTGCAGCTGGTGGGCTTCACGGCCCGGCTGGCAACCCCCGCCACCGTGCGCCTGAACTGGGCCACGGCCAGCGAGGCGAACAGTGCCCGCTTCGAGGTGGAGCGCAGCGCCGATGGCATCGCCTTCACCCAAGTGGGCACCGTAACTGCTGCCGGCACCAGCCTCACGGCCCGTACCTACGGCCTCACCGATGCGGCCCTGCCGGCCGGGTCCGCCGTGCTTTACTACCGCCTGCGCCAGGTAGATTTGGACGGCACGGCTGCTTACTCGGCCGTGCGCACGGTAGCGCTGGGCGGCAGCGGGCTGGCCCTCTACCCCAACCCCACCCACGGCACGGCCACGCTGGCTGGGGCCGCGCCCGGCACCACCGTGCGCGTGCTCGATGCGCTGGGCCGGGTAGTAGCCACGGCTACGACCGATGCCACGGGCACGGCCGCGCTCAGTGGGCTGGCTACCGGGCTGTATGTGGTGCAGGCCGGTGCGGCCACTACCCGCCTGACGGTGGAGTAACCCTGTAATAGCCAGCCCCGCACCCTACTTTATTATCCGCTGCCCGTGGCTGGCATACTGCATGTGGTAGAGCTGGGCGTAGTAGCCACCGAGGCGCAACAGCTCGTCGTGGGTGCCGGTTTCCTTTATTTCGCCCCGGTCGAGCACAATGATGCGGTCGGCTCGCTGGATGGTGCTCAGGCGGTGAGCGATGACGAGGGCCGTGCGGCCTTCCATGAGCTTGTCGATGGCCTGCTGAATCATCTCTTCCGTTTCGGAATCGACGGACGAGGTGGCCTCGTCGAGCACGATGACACGAGGCTCGTACACCAGCGCCCGCACGAAGCTGATGAGCTGGCGCTGGCCCACGGAGAGCGTGGCGCCGCGCTCCATCACGGGGTAGTCGAGGGTGCCGGGCAGACGCTCGATGAAGCGCTGGGCCCCCACGAGGGCGGCGGCTTCCCATATTTTCTCGTCGCTGATGGCCTTGTTGCCGAGCGTGATGTTGTCGCGGATGGAGCCGGCGAACAAAAACACGTCTTGCAACACCACGCCAATCTGGGTGCGCAGCTGGGCGAGGTCGTAGTCGCGCAAGTCCTGGCCATCGACGCGGATGTGGCCCTGCTGGATGTCGTAGAAGCGCGAGAGCAGATTAATAATGCTGGTTTTGCCCGCGCCGGTGGCCCCCACGAACGCCACCGTCTGGCCGGGCTGCACGTGGAAGCTGATGTCGCGCAGTATCCATTCGGGCTCATTGGCTTCAGTGGCGGGGGCGTTGCCTGCACCATTGTAGGCAAACCAGACGTGGTCGAACTCGACTTCGCCTTGGAGTTGGGGCACGGGCGCGGTGCCGGAGGTGGCTACCAGGTCGGCGCTGTCGAGCAGCTTGAGCAGGCGCTCGGTGCTCACGAGGCCCAGCTGCAGGGTGTTGAAGCGGTCGGCAATCTGGCGGATGGGGCGGAAAAACAGCGCGTTGTACATGATGAAGGCAATGAGCGCACCCTTCGAGATGGTGCCCTCAATCTGGCCCTGGGCGGCGTACCACACCAGCAGGCCCACCCCTATGGCGCCCAGCACCTCGGCCACCGGGAAGTAGATGCTGTAGTAGAGCACCGACTTGATGTTGGCGCGGGTGTGCTCCTGGTTTATGGCCGCGAACTTGCGGTACTCGCGCTCCTCGTTATTGAAAATCTGCACCACGTTCATGCCCGTCAGGTGCTCTTGCACGAAGCTATTGAGCTTGGCTACGGCGTTGCGCACTTCCTGAAACGAGCCCTTTACTTTCTCCTTAAAGATGTAGGTGCTCAGCAGCAGAAACGGGATAACGGCCAGGCTGATGAGCGCCAGCTGCCAGTTGGTCCAGAACATGAAGAGCATGATGAACACGATTTGCAGGATGTCGCCCACCATCGCGGCCAGGCCCTCGCTGAACACGTCGGCCAGGGTTTCGACGTCGGAAATGTTGCGCGTGACGAGCACCCCGATGGGCGTGCGGTCGAAGAAGCTGAGCTTGAGGCTGAGCAGGTGCCGGTAGAGGTCGGTGCGGATATCGCGCACGATGTACTGGCCCAGCCAGCCGCCGTAGTAGGTCTGCAAATAGCTCACGAGCGTGTGTACCAGCAGCAGCCCCACCAGCCACAGCGTAGAGCGGTTGAGCCCCGCCCAGTCGTTGTTGCTGATATCCACATCCACCATGCGCTGAATGAGGGCCGGGCGCACCGTGCCGAGGATGGCGGTAGCCACGGTCAGGAAAATCAGCCCGATGAAGACGCCCCGGTAGGGCATGACGTAAGCCAGCAGGCGGCGCAGTACCTGCCAGTCGAATACCTGGCCGGTTTTGGAAGCAGAAGTAGGGTCCATGTACCCGCAAAGGTCGGGCTGGTAGCGCAGACTCGGCACGTCGGCGCGGGGGAACGGCAGGTACTACCGCGCCCGGACTCGCAGCGGCTACGCTACTTGCCCTTTAGCTTAGGGGGCGGCGGGGTGTTTTGCTCCGGCTTGAGGTACCAGGCTAGCCGCTTGCGCAGGCGCCGGGGCAGCGGCTGGCCCTGCACCAAGGCCGCGAGCAGCGCCTGCTCACGGGCGGGCCGGTAGCGCCGTGCGTCGATAATAGCCGTGGTTAGGTTAAATATGCTCACCCCAATAAAGGTCACGTCAACTCCCCTGGCGAAGCGCTGAGCGCCCGTTTCCTGCTTGTTTGAGGCCAAAAAGGCGCTAAAAAGGAACAGGCCGTTATTTGCTACTGCAAAGCGCACTAAAAGGCCGTGTCGCTGGGCCGCGAAGAGCCGGTGCAAGGCGGCGGCCGTATCGGCCTGCGCGGCTTGGGGGGCGGCCGTATCGGCTAGGATAGGGAGCTGCTGCGCTGTTGCCTGCCCGGCTACGGCCAGCAGCATCCCCAGGCTTAGTAGCAGGCCTTTCCAACGGGTCGGCAGGTAATAAAGGTGGAGAAACATCTGTGAATAAGGGAAATGTGAGTAAACGATTTGTAGCGGGCAAGGTCCCAGCAACTATCCGCCGCCGCTTATTTTTACTACCTTCTTTTTCCAGCACTTGTAAGCGGAAGCTTCAATGCCACGTTGCAGGAATTGCCGGAATGGGTGTAGCGCGGACTCTGTGAGTCCGTGCTACGTGCCTAATATGTGCTGACTTTAACCGAAAAATACTTGGCTTTTAGCTGTCGGCGTACCCACGCGGGCAGTGGCCGGCCGCTGTCGAAGCTTTCGAGCACCTGCCTTTCCCGCTTGGGGCGGAAGCGCCGCAGCAGGACAATATGGTTTACCAGCTCGTAGTAATAATACCCGGCTACCAGGCCCAGCCCGCCTGTTGACAGGGCCTGGTAGGTGGTTTCGGGCCGGCCCAGGGCTAGGAAAAAGGTGGCGTCGCCGGCCACCACGGCATCCAGCAAAAGCTGCCGGCGGCTGGAGCGGCGCTGTGCAAAAAACAGTCGCTGCACCGCAATGGTGGTGTCATCGTGGGCTATTTCGGCCAGTTCGGTCAGGCTGTCGGCCACGGCGGCGGGGTCGGGCACCTGCGCCTGGGCGGGCCGCCCGGCCAGGGCCAGCCAGCAGCTGGCTAGTAGTAAGAGCAGGCGTTTCTTAGTCATGAGGCGGTGGGGTAGCGGGCTTGCGCTTGTAGTAGTCGGCCACCAGCTTTTTGCGGATGCGCCAGGGCAACGGCTGGCCCTGAGCCAGGGCGGCCAGCAGCTCCTTTTCGCGCGTTGGCCGGTAGCGCCGCGCCCGCACGATGGCCGTAGTCAGGTTGAACACTCCCAGCCCTATTTCGCCCGCCACCAAGCCGCCCGCGATACGTTGGTAGGTGGTTTCCTGCTGGCTGAACGCCAACAGGTAATTAAAAAATAGAATGCCGACTCCGGCACCTACTATGCCCTTGCCGGTGCCGCGCCGCTGGGCAGCGAAGAGCCTGCGCAAGGCCACGGCCGTATCGGGCCGGGCGGCGGCCGTATCGGCCAGGATGGGCAGCTGCTGGGCCGCCGCCGGGCCTGCTACGGCCAGCAGCAGCCCCAGGCTCAGCAGCAACGCTTTCCAGTGGCCGGGCACTTGGCGAAGGGGAAGAAACATCTAGAAATGAGCAAAGTATGAACAAGCAGTAGCCCACCCGTGAGAGCCTGGCAAATATACTCCGGCGCGTATTTTTACTGCCTTACTTTGCTGCTATATGAAAAGCCAATTTCTTGTTGGGGTAAGCGCCTTGCTGCTATTGCTCACGAGCTTCTACCGCGCCAACGCCCAGGCTGCGCCGCCCAGCGCTGCGCTGCTAACCGGGCAGCTGCTCGACCAGACCACCCGCCGGCCCCTGGGCTTTGTGAGTGTGCGCGTGCTGCGTTACCCCTTCGGTACGGTGGCCGATGCGCGGGGCCGCTTCACGCTCACCCTGCCCGCCCGCTACGACGCCGACTCGGTGCATTTCTCGCTGCTGGGCTACGCCAGCCGCACGGTGGCCGTGGCTGCGCTGCGGCAGTTGGTAGCCAGCGGCCCGCTGCTGCTGCGGCCCCAGGCAGCTCCTTTGCGCACCGTGCGGGTACAGGCCCCCGGCCTCAAGCGCCGCGTGGTGGGCAACCAGGGCAACCAGATGATGTTGCAAGACTACACCTACAACTCGGCGGGCAACCAGTTGGGGCAGCTCATCCGGGTGCAGCACCCGGCTTTCTTGCAGGAGATGTCATTCAAAATAACCCATTGTTCCTACGACACCGTGTATTTCCGCCTCAACGTGTACGAGCTTAAGGGCGGCTTCCCAGGCGGCAACATCCTGCCCCGGCCCATCTACCTGCACCTCAGCCAGGAGCAAACGGCCAACCGCATCTACGTGAACCTGCGCCCCTACAAGCTCTGGCTCACCGAAGACGTGGTGCTAAGCCTGGAGCTAGTGCGCTCGCTGCCCCCCGGCACCCTGATGCTGCTGGCCAACTGGCCCGGCGGCGGCCCCAGCTACGAGCTAGACCAAACGCCCGGCCCGCTCGACGTCCTCAACATTCCGCCCAAAGGCGTGACGGATGCCCACGTGCGCCTGGAAAAACAGCCCAACAACGGCCCCTGGATAAAATTTCCCGGCGTGGGCCTGGGCCTCGACGCCACGTTGCTGGAACTGCCGGAACAATGAGCAATGAGCAATGAGCAATGAAAAACGTCATGCTGAACGCAGTAAAGCATCTCGCTCGTATCATTGAACAAGTAGCGCAACGATGCGAGCGAGATGCTTCACTGCGTTCAGCATGACGTTTTTCATTGCTCATTGCTCATTCCTAATTCCTCCCCGTACTCCACCCGACTTAAATACAGCCCTTTGGCGGGGGCGGCGCCGCTGGCTTCTATGCGTTTCTGGCTGTGCAGTATCTGCTGAAACTGTAGCGGCGTGAGCTTGCCCCGGCCCACATCGAGCAGGGTGCCCACCACCAGCCGCACCATGCCGCGCACGAAGCGGTTGGCCCGGATGCGGAACACCAGCCCGCCCGGCACCTCGTGCCAGCCTGCTTCGTGGAGGCGGCAGATGTAGTGCGTTTCGGCCCCTTTCACCTTGGAGAAGGCCGTGAAGTCGAACTGGCCCACGAGGTAGGCCGCCGCCTCATTCATGAGGGCCACGTGGGGGGGGCGGTCGAGGTAGAGGGCCTGGTCGCGCCGGAAGGGGTCGGGGTGCAGCGTCACGTAGTACTCGTAGGTGCGGGCCTCGGCCGAGAAGCGGGCATTGGCGCTATCGGGCACCTCGTGGATGCGGAAGACCTGCACATCACGCGGCAGGGCGCGGTTGAGGCGGTAGCACAGCAAGTCCAGCGTCATTTCGGGCGGAAAATCGGCCTCGAAGTGGGCTACCTGGTGGCTGGCGTGCACGCCCGCATCGGTGCGCCCGCTGCCCTGCGTGCGCACGGGCTGGCGCAGCACCTTGCTCAAGGCGTCGTTGAGGGCAGCCTGCACGGTGGGCGCACCCAGCTGCACCTGCCAGCCCGAGTAAGCGGTGCCGTCGTAGGCTAAGTGAAGGAAGTAGCGCATAGGGCGGTAAAAGTACCGCCGCCACCAAGAAGCCCCCGCCGCCACAGTAGGCAACGGAGGCTTCCCAGGGTAGCTAGTATGCCCTACTCCACTACGAGGCGCAGGGCCGGGGCCGTGCCGCTGCGCACCAGGTAGAGGCCGCCGGGCAGCGCGGCCGGCAGGGCCAGCAGCACTGTGCCCGTGGTATCGGCCGTGGTGGTGAGCACGAGCGCGCCCAGCGCATCGTACACCTGCACCAGCGCGCCCGCTGCCGTGCCGCTGAGCGTGGCCGCGTGGCCGGCCGGGTTGGGGTAGAGCGCGAGGCCCGCCTTGCCCACGGCTACCATGCGCACGGCCGAATAGGTGCTGGTGCCGTCGCGGTCTACCTGGCGCAGGCGGTAGTAAACGAGCGGCGCGGCATAGCGGGCAATGCCCTCATCGGTGAAGGCGTACTGCTGGGGCAGCAGGGTGCTGCCGTGCCCGGCCACCGTGCCCAGGCGGGCGAAGGCGCGCCCGTCGGTGCTGGCCTCGATGTCGAAGTGGTCGTTGTCGGTTTCGCTGGCGGTGGCCCAGCGCAGGCGGGCGGCGCTGCCTACGGCCTCGGCCGTGAAGCTCACCAGCTGCACGGGCAGCGGGTTGGTGGCGTCGCCCAACGTCCAGATAGAGAAGTTGCTGATGCCGCTCTTGCTGGCCGTGTACGTGGTAGGCTGGCTGCCGCTGGCCGCCGTGGTGGTGTAGGTGGCCCCGGCCTGCGACTGCCAGGTGGCGCCGTTGTCGTCGCTCTTGTAGAGGTGCAGGTTGGCCGCCGCGATGTTGTTGCGCTCGTCGTCGCGCACGGTAAGCGCCAGGGCCACGTTGAGGCCCGTCTTCACGGTGGGCTGGATGTCGAAGGTGCGCTTCACGCTCTGGCTGGTGCCTACGCCCGTGCGGGCCGTGCCCGTGATGCGCTTCACGAGGGTGCTGCCGGGCAGGGTGGTGCCGCTGGGCGTGAGCGTGAGGCCCAGGCCGCCGAAGGTTTTGGCGGTGCCGGCCGTGGCCAGGGTGCGGGTGGTTTGCACCGTGCCCGTGGCATAGCCCGTGGCCGTCTCGCTGAGGGTAGCGGCGCTGCCCAGCGTGGGGGCGTTGGCGCCGGTAGTGAGCACGCCGCTGGTGAGGGTGGCGGCCGTGGTGGCCGTCAGGGCGCTGGTCAGGGTCAGGCCGGTGCTGTTAGCGAGGGTGAGGGCGCGCACGGTGGCGGGCAGGCCGCTGCCGGTGGTTTGGGTGGCCGTGCCGTTGTAGGTGTAGTTCGCGCCCACATCGAACGTGCGGCTGCCCGTGTTCTGGATGGCCCCCGTAGTCCCGCTGCTGCTGATGCCCGCCGCCGCGCAGATGCCCAGCGTGCCGCCCGCCGCCAGCGCGAAGCTGCCCGCCCCGCTGAGGGTGGCGCAGCCGTCGTTGAGCGTGGCACCGTTGCCCACGGTGGTGCTGGTAGTCACGATGACGTTGCCGGCCAGCGTACCCACGCCGGGGCTGTTGATGGTAATGGTGGCGTAGGTGCCGGCCGCGATGGTGGTGGTGGTGCTCACCACCAGGTCGGTGATAACGGTAAAGGCCACCCCGTTGCTGGTGCCGCTGCCGGTGGTCACGGTCACGTTGCCGCTGGTGGCGCCCGTGGGCACGGTGGCCGTCACGGTGGTGCTGTTGACCACGGCAAAGGTGGTGGCGGCCGTGGTGTTGAACTTCACGCCCGTGGCCCCCGTCAGGTTGGTGCCCGTGGGCGTAACGCTGGCGCCTACCGGCCCGCTCGTGGGGTTGACGCTGCTGAGGGTGGGAGCGGTGGTGAAAATGGGGGTGATAGTGAGCACCCCGTCGCCGGCCGCCGTAGCCACGCTGTAGGCGGGGTTGCTGCCCGCCATCGCCCACGACGAGCCGCCCCCGTCGCCTACGTAGTCGGTAAAATAGTTGGCGCTGCCGCCCCCCCGCCGTAGTAGCCCCCGCCGCCGCCGCCGCCAAAATTATAATCAGTTGGCCCGTTGCCGGCGTTGCCCCCGGTGCCGTTGCTGCCCGAAAATGCCCCGCCGCTGCCGGCCCCTGGTGCTGCCTGCGTAGCCCCTTGGCCGGGGCTGCCTCCGCCATAAGCCCCCGCCCCATTGTCCCCGGTGGGCGTACCACCGTTGCCGCCGGTGCCGGGGCTATAGGAGCTACCGCCGCCGCCACCGGCCACCAGCAGCGCATTGCGACTGGTGAGGTAGTCGCCGGTGCTGGTGCTGGCCGTGTAGGTGCGCCGCAGGTCGGTAGCCCCGCCGCCGCCGCCGCCATTGCTGCTGCCGTCGTCGGTGCCGGCCCCGCCGCCGTTGAAGCCGCCCGCGAATACGGTGCCGCCGTAGGTATCATCCGTGGTGCCCTCGCCACCTACCCGCACCGTGAGTACCTCGCCGGGCGTCATCGCCACGGTCGCCTGCACCCGCCCCCCATACGAATAGCTGGAGTAGTTGGCATCATAAACTAGCCCCCGCTGGCCCCCGTCGCCACCACCATAATGCTGGTGACCCCGGCCGGCACGGTGTAGGTCTGGTTGGCACCAGTGTAGGTGAGGGTGGTGATTTGAGCCTGGGCGGTGCCGGCCGTGGCCAGCAGCAGTGCCAGCGCCGCCAGGGGGCGGGCCAGGGCGGGGGGGAGTAGAGAGGAGAGTTGTTGCATCAGGAAAATGGAGTGGCTTAAGCGTTATACAGCGTATATAACCCGGTAAAGGTCGGGCGGCAATGATGGTATTTTCACGCGTAGAACTACGTATTCTTCCAGGAAATCTTGCCGCTGTGTTTCGCCCCACCTGGGCGGGGCAGCGGGGCAGGCCGAAAGGGCATGGAGGGAAAGCAGTGGGGTGCAACACGGCCCCGAAAGGTAGCCGGAGGGGCATTGCATCGTGCAGGATGCCTCCGAAAGGTAGTCGGAGGCATCCTGTACGGTGCGGCACGGCCTCGAAAGGTAATCGGGAGGGCACCGCACGGTGCAGGATACCCCCGAAAGGTAGTTGGAGTGTCATTGCACGGTGCGGCACGGCCCCGAAAGGTTGTCGGGGGGGCACTGCACGGTGCGGTGGCCTTCCGATTACCTTTCGGAGCCGTGCCGCACCGGAAGTATGGCTAGCGTATATTCGGGGCGAGTAACTTACCCCCTTCTCCCACCTCATTTTTTCAGCGTCATGTGGTTTGAAACCTCCTTCTTCGGCAATCCATTCTCGGGTGAGCAATACATCCGGGCGCGCAAGCTGCTCTACGCCTACGACCAGATAGCCCGCTTCACGGCCCTCGATGCCGCCGCCTTCGCGGTGCGCATTCAGGCCACCCAGGCGGCGGCCGACGACCTGAGCGCCGCCGTGAGCACCACCGGGGCGGCCACCGGCACCCAGCGCGGGGCCACCAGCGGCACCGACACGCTGCTGCAAGCCTACCGCCGCGTGGTGGGCAGCAAGTACACGGTATTGCTCGACCAGGAAAACGGCAACAAGAACGCGCTGCTGCTGCTTACCGTCTTTGGGGCCAGCATTCAGCGCTACACCCGCGACCTCACCAAAACCAACGCCAAGGAGCGCATGGACACCCTCAACCAGCTGCTGGCCGCCAACAGCAAGGCCGTGGGCCCGGCCATCGTCAAGGCCATCGGCGACGCGGCCACCGCCTACCTGGGCCAGCGCGCCAACCAGGTAACGGACAAGGCCACCACCGCCACGGCCCAGCTCGACGAAAGCACCCAGGAACTCGCCCTCGACCAGGCCCTGTGGCTCAACCTGGGGGCCGTAGTGGCGCAGTACCCGGCAGCCGACCAGGAGCGCCAGCGCCACGCCGCCGCCGACTTCAGCGTCTTGCAGCGCCGCCCCGCCGGTGCCCACGCCCACACCGAGGCTGGCGCGCTGCCCCCCCACGCCGTGCTCAACCTCGTGGACAGCGGCCTGCTGCCCACCACGGCGCTGCGCCTGCACAACCCTGGCTCCGGCCCACTCTACTTTGCCCTCAGCGACGCGCTGGGCACCTTCCCCGCCACCGGCTACCAGGAGATGAAGCCCGCCGATACCTTCACCGGCACCGCCGCCGACCTTGGCGACCCCATCCTGCACCCCTACCTCAACGTGCAAAACCCCACCAACGCCCCCGGCACCTACGAAGTGAAAATAGGCTAGCCCCGCCCCCACCACCCCACAAAAAAGCGCCGACATCCCCTGGATGTCGGCGCTTTGTTGCTGTGGCAGCTACTCCACGCTCAGCCGCTGCACCGGCAGCGCCCCCAGCGCCGCGCCCTGCGCATCCAGGGTCGCCAGCCGCAGCAGGTAGAGGCCGGGGGCCAGTCCAGTAGTGGGCACGGTAGCCGTGGCCGCGCCCGTCGTGGCCGGCACGGTGAGGCGGCGCACCACCTGGCCAAGCGGGTTGAGCAGCGTGGCCGTTAGCTGCGTAGTGGCGGCAGGCAGGCTGGTGGTGGTGAGGGTGGCGGCGAGGTGGGCGGGGTTGGGAAAGAGCGCCACCCCCGCCGCCTGGGGTGCTGCCGTTGCCAGTCCCTGGAGCGTAACGAACGTCATGACCAACGAGCCGTAGCCCGTGCCCACGGCATTAGTGGCGTAGGCCCGTGCGGTGTAGGCCCGGTTGGGCAACAGCCCCCCAATGGTGCCGGCGAACGACCCCAGGCCGGTCCCCATCGGCACCTTCAGGTTGGCGATGGTGGGCGGAGGGGCGGCGCCCGGCGTGTACACGATACCGCGCTCGGTGACGGGGCTGCCCCCGTCGCTATTCACTACGCCACCCAGCGTGGCGCTGGTGCTCAGCACGGTGGGCGGCAAGCTGGTATCCACATCGGGCACCGTGAGGGGCAGCGTCACGGTGAAGGCTGGCCCGGTGGCCGTGCCAGCGGCGGTGGTCAGGGTTACGGGGCCGGTGGTGGCGCCGGCCGGCACCGTGGCGGTGGCCGTGGTGGCGCTGGTGGCGGCAAAGGTGGCGGCGGCTACTCCGTTGAAGTTGACCCCCGTCGGACCCGTGAGGTTGGTGCCGGTGAGGGTGACAACCGTGCCCACCGGGCCGCTCGTGGGGCTGAGGGCGGTGAGGGTAGGAACCAGCACGGGCGGGGGGGTGGTGTTGAGCAGCACGCTCACGTTGTTGGTGCTGTAGTTCGACGTTATCAGGTCGGGCTTGCCGTCGCTGTTCACGTCGGCCGCTACAATGCCCTGGGGCCAGGTACCGGTGGCGAACGAAACCTGGGCTGCAAAGCTGGGCGTGGTCGCGCCGACGGCCGTCGTGTTAAGCAGTACGCTCACGCTGTTGCTATTGAAGTTGGCCGCGAGCATATCGGGCTTGCCGTCCCCATTCACGTCGGCTGCCGCCATACCCTGGGGGACGTTGCCGGCAGTGAAGGCGGTTTGGGCGGCAAAGCTGGCCGTGGTTGCACCCGCCGCCGTCGTGTTGAGCAGCACGCCCACCGTGCCACTGCTACTGTTTGCCACGAGCAGGTCGGGCCGGCCGTCGCCGTCCACGTCGGCCGCCGCCACGGTGAAGGGATTGTTGCCGACCGCGAAGGTAGTTTGGGCGGCAAAGCTGGCGGTGGTGGCGCCCGCAGCCGTCGTGTTGAGCAGCACGCCCACCGTATAGCCGCTGCTAGTTGCCAAGAGCAGCGAGTGATGTGCCACAAGCAGGTCGGGCCGGCCGTCGCCGTTCACATCGGCTGCTGCCACGCTGGTGGGGCCGCCGCCGGTGTTGAGGATAGTCTGGGGGGAAAAGCTGGCCGTGGCCGCGCCCACCGCTGTGGTGTTAAGCAAGACGCTTACGCTGTTGCCGAGCATGTTCGCCGTTACCAGGTCGGGCTTACCGTCGCCGTTCACGTCGGCCGCCGCCACGCTGTACGGACGGGGGCTGGTGGTGAAAGTGGCTTGGGCGGCAAAGCTGGCTATAGGTGCGCCCGCAGCCGTCGTGTTGAGCAGTACGCTCACGCTGTTGCTGAGGCCGTTTGCCACGAGCACATCGGGCTTGCCGTCGCCGTTCACGTCGGCCGCCGCCACGCTATAGGGGTTGTTGCCGACATTGAAGACCGCTTGCGTACTAAAGCTGGCGGTTGCTGCGCTCGTAGCCGTCGTGTTGAGCAGTACGCTCACGGTGCTGGTGCCATTTGCCACGAGCAGGTCGGGGCGGCCGTCGCCGTTCACGTCGGCCACGGCCACGTTCTGCGGGTTAGCCCCGGTGGCGAAGGTGGCCTGGGCAGCGAAGGTGGGGGCTTGGGCCAGGGCGGGGCCGGCCAGGGCCAGCAGGGGCAGCAACAGAAGCTTCATGGGTAGCGGGAATAAGGGCTCAAAGGCAATCAGCCAAGCGTAAATGTAGGCGCTATACTTCCCCACGCAAAAAGCGCCGGCCCCCTCGCGGGAGCCGACGCTGCCTTGGTAGCTGGGCCGGTTACTTTACTCCACGCTCAGGCGCTGCACGGGCAACGCGCCTAGGGCCGCGCCCTGCGCATCCACGGCATCGAGCCGCAGCAGGTAGAGGCCGGGGGCCAGCCCGGCAGTGGGCACGGTAGCCGTGGCCGCGCCGAGGGCAGCGGGCATGCTGAAGCGGCGCACCACCTGGCCCACGGGGCTGAGCAGGGTAGCCTCTACGGTGCGGGCAGCAGCGGGCAGGCCGGTGGCGGCGAGCGTGGCGCTGGCGTGGGCCGGGTTGGGCGAGAGGGCGGCGGCGGTGCCGGGCAGGGCGGCGCGGGTGGGCAGGAAAGTACCAGCGGTTGTGTTAAGCAGCACGCCCAGGGTGTTAGAGGTACTATTGGCCGTGATAATATCAGGCTTTCGGTCACCGTTTACATCGCCCACGGCCAAGGCCTGCGGAAAGCCGAAGCTACCCGCTGCATAGGCCGTCACGGCCTGGAAGGTACCGGTGCCGGTGCCGAGTAGTATCCCGGCACTGCTGGCAAACTTGTTGGCCGTTATGAGGTCGAGCTTGCCATCGCCGTTCATATCGGCTATCCGAATGCCGGAGGGTTCGCTGGTGCTGCCCGTGGAGTACGGCACCGCTGTCTTGAAAGTGCCGTTGCCGTTGCCCAGAAACACGCTGGCAGTACTGGTGCTGTAGGCCTCGCTGGTCGTAAACACATCGGGCTTGCCGTCGGCGTTCACATCGGCCACAGCCACACTTTTAGGCACGGCACCGCTGCCGGCCGAGTACGCCACGGGTGCCTGAAAGCTCGTGCCAGCAGTCAGCAGCACCCCCATTGAGCTGTCGTTGTTGTTGGCCGTGAAGACGTCCGGCCGGCCATCGCCGTTTACGTCGGCCACGGCCACGGCTGCGGGGGAACTATTCGCTGTCATGGGGTAGATGACCCCATTGGGAAAGGTGCCGGTGCCGGTGCCAAAGAGGATGCTCACATAGTTGCCGCTGCCATACGCATCGGGCATAATGATGTCGGGCTTGGTGTCGCCGTTCATATCAGCCACGACCAAGCCGCCGGGGTTGAGGATGCCCGCCTGGTAAAAAAGGACGGCCTGAAACGTGCCGTTGCCGTTGCCCAGCAGCACCCCCACGGTGGCGTCGTAGAGGTTAACTTCCAGCAGGTCAGGCTTACCGTCGCCGTTCACGTCGGCCACCGCCACCCCCACGGGATTACTATTGCCCCCGATGGGGTACGTAACAACGGCTTGAAACGTGCCATTGCCGTTGCCCAGCAGCACGCCTACCGTGTTGGACGTATTGTTGGCCGTAACCAAGTCGGCCTTGCCGTCGGCATTGAGGTCAGCTATTGCCACGTCCTCTGGCTTGCTGTTGACGCCTGCCGAGTAGGTGACTGCGGCAGCAAAAGTTGCCGTCTGGGCCTGTACTGCTTGCGCCACTGGCCAGGCCAGCAGCAGTTGGCTAACTACTAGTTTAGCGGAGAAGTGTGCCATACATCCTAAAAAGGGAAATGAGTACGCCAGCGCCTTATGGCTACCAGCCAGCCTGAAGCTGCCCCTAAACTACCACCACTTGCTCCAACTCAACGCCGGAGGCTGCCCCATACCCGCCGCCAGCCAGTAGTAGCCCGGTAGCCGGCCCCTGCCAGCACCCGGTGGCCCGGCGCCAGCCCCGCTCGCCACAGCCCCCGCCTACGTCGAGGCAAAGCGGCCGTAAGCCCTGCCCCGGCTGCCAGGTAGCCCAGCCGGTTGGGCAGAGGGAAGTACGCAGTTCTATTCCACGCTCAGGCGTTGCACCGGCAGTTCCCCCAGCGCCGCGCCCTGCGCATCCACAGCCGCCAGCCGCAGCAGGTAGAGGCCGGGGGCCAGCCCGGCCGTGGGTATGCTGCCCGTGGCCGCGCCGAGGGCGGCGGGCATGCTGAGGCGGCGCACCACCTGGCCTATAGGGCTAAGCAAGGTGGCCTCCACGGTGCGGGCGGCGGCGGGCAGGCCGGTGGCGGTGAGCGTGGCGCTGGTGTTGGCGGGGTTGGGGAAGAGCGTGGCGCTGGCACCGGGCAGGGCGGCGCGGGTGGGCAGGTAAGCGGGGGTAGTGTTGAGTAGCACGCTAACATCGTTGGTGTTATTGTTAGCTGTCACGAGGTCGGGCTTACCGTCCAGGTTCACATCAGCCACGGCAATGCTAGAAGGCTGGCTGTTCGCGCCGGTGGAGTAGGCTGTGACGGCGGCAAAGCCCCCGCTGGCCTGTCCTAGTAGCACCCCGACTGTGTGGGTGCCGTAGTTGGCCGTCACCAAGTCTGGCCGCCCATCGCCGTTCACATCAGCCACGGCAATGCTAGAAGGCTGGCTGTTCGCGCCGGTGGAGTAGGCTGTGACGGCGGCAAAGCCCCCGCTGGCCTGTCCTAGCAGCACCCCGGCCGCGTCGCTGTATTGGTTGGCCGTCACCAAGTCTGGCCGCCCATCGCCGTTCACATCGGCCACGGCAATATCAAGGGGCTGGCTGTACACGCCGGTGGAATAGGTCGTGACGGCGGCAAAGCCCCCGCCAGCCTGTCCTAATAGTACCCCGGCCGTATTGCTGTATTGGTTGGCGGTCACCAGGTCTGGCCGCCCGTCACTATTTACGTCGGCCACAGCTATACCATGCGGGATGCTGCCACCGGTGGAATAAGTCGTGACGGTGGCAAAGCCCCCGCTGGCCTGTGCTAGTAGCACCCCGGCCGTATTGCTGCCAGTATTGGCTGTCACTATATCGGGCCGCCCGTCGCCGTTCACGTCGGCCACGGTAATTTCAGAGGGACTGCCACCATGATAGGTTAAGTAGGTGACGGTATAGTATTTCGTGACGGGAGCAAATCCCCCGCCAGCCTGTCCTAGCAATACCCCAGCCGAGAAAATTCCGAAGTTGGCCGTCACCAGGTCTAGCCGCCCGTCGCCGTTCATATCAGCCACGGCAATGCCAGAGGGCTGGCTGCTCGCGCTGGCGGAGTAGGTTGTGACGGCAGCGAAGCCCCCGCCGGCCTGTCCTAGCAGCACCCCGGCCGCGTCGCCGCCGTAGTTGGCCGTCACCAAGTCGAGTCGCCCGTCGCCATTTACATCGGCTACAGCTATACCACGAGGTAAGCTGTTCGCGCCAGCAGTGTAGGTGCTGATGGCGAACGTAGCCGGGGTTTGGGCCAGGGCGGTGCCGGCCGGAGCCAGCAGCAGCAGGGAGTACAGTAGCTTCATGGTGCAGGGCTAAGGGCGTGATAGGCTGTAAGGTCAGGCGTAAATATAATAGGACTTACGCAACGGGCTCGTTGGCTTAGCCGCGAAGCGGCGATATGTTGGTAGTAAGTGCTTGAAAAACAGCTAAGAGTTGCGAAGCTGCGGCATCCATCGTTCGGGCAGAAGTGCCGCAGTTTCGCAGCTCTGGAAACGTGTAACTATTTCATAACTACCAACATGTCGCCGCTTCGCGGCTAAACCAACGAGCCCGTTGCGTAAGTCCTATATAAAACACTCCCCCACCCCACGCAAAAAAAGCGCCGGCACCCTCACGGGCACCGGCGCTTTCCAATAAAACAAACAACTACTATCGGCTCGCAGCCAGGGCCTCGGCGCCACCCACGATTTCGAGAATCTCGGTGGTAATGGCGGCCTGGCGCGTGCGGTTGTAGGCCAGCTTGAGGGCCTTGAGCAGCTCGCCGGCGTTGTCGGTGGCTTTGTCCATGGCCGTCATGCGGGCACCGTGCTCCGAGGCGTTGCTTTCGAGCACGGCTTTGTAGAGTTGAATTTTAAGGCTCTGCGGGATGAGAGTTTGGATAATCTCGTCTTTGCTGGGCTCGAAGATGTAGTCGATGCTGTTGTTGGGGGCGGTGGCGCTGGGCGTGCCGGCGGGCACCTCGGTAGGCACGAGCGGCAGCAGCTGCTCGGCTTGGATTACCTGCGTGGCCACGTTCTTGAACTCGTTGTACACCATCACCACCTGGTCGTAGGTGCCTTCGGTGAAGCCGCGCATGGCTACCTCGGCGGCCGGGCGCACGGTGTCGAACGAGAGCTGGGCAAAGACGTGGGTGTAGTCGCCTACCTGCTTGAAGCCGCGCCGGGCGTAGTAGTCGTGCGCCTTTTTGCCGATGGCCAGCACCGAGATATTGTCTTTGGGCAGGTTGGCGTAGCGCTCGGCTATAAGGGCGTTCACGCCTTTAAACACGTTCGCGTTGAAGGCCCCCGCCAAACCCCGGTCCGAGGTGATGGCGATAAGGAGCACCCGACGCACCTCGCGCACCTGCCCATACTCGCTCACTACCTCGTCGGTGGTGGTGCGCGTAAGGTTGGCCAGGATGCTGGTGAGGCGTTGCGCGTAGGGGCGCATCCGGATGATGTTGTCCTGGGCCCGGCGCAGCTTGGCTGCCGCCACCATTTTCATGGCTTTGGTAATCTGCTGCGTGCTCGATACCGACTGGATGCGGGAGCGGACTTCTTTGAGGGAGGCCATAACTTATC
This sequence comes from Janthinobacterium lividum, assembly GCA_050954465.1. Taxonomy (GTDB): domain Bacteria; phylum Bacteroidota; class Bacteroidia; order Cytophagales; family Hymenobacteraceae; genus Hymenobacter. Next base: position 33,354 of record JBPBPU010000024.1, on the reverse strand, counting down.
GTAGTATACTAGAGAACGTCATGCTGAACAACGTGAAGCATCTTGGTCGCTTCGTTGAGATTACCATTCAACGACAGCGGTAGAGATGCTTCGCTTTGCTCAGCATGACGTTCAACTATGGGTTAAACTAACCTTACTTCACGGCATAACCAGCAGCCACGTCCTTCGCCGTCTGGCGCAGGGCACCGGTCACGGCGTCGTCGAGCTTGCCGGCTTTGAGGGCCTTGAGCACGTCGGGGTGGCGGGCGTTCAGGGTCTGGGTAAACTCCTTTTCGAACTCACGCACGCGGTTCACGGGCACGGTATCAAGCAGGCCGTTGGTGGCAGCGTAGATAATGGCTACCTGGTCTTCCACCTTCACGGGCGAAAACTGGGGCTGTTTGAGAATCTCCAGGTTGCGACGGCCGCGCTCGATGGTGAGCTTGGTCGAGGCATCGAGGTCGGAGCCGAACTTGGCGAAGGCTTCCAGCTCGCGGAACTGCGCTTGGTCGAGCTTAAGCGTGCCCGACACCTTCTTCATGCTCTTAATTTGGGCATTGCCACCCACGCGGCTCACCGAGATACCCACATTGATGGCGGGGCGTACACCGGCATTGAAGAGGTTGGTTTCGAGGAAAATCTGGCCGTCGGTAATCGAGATAACGTTGGTCGGGATATAAGCCGATACGTCGCCTGCCTGCGTTTCGATGAGCGGCAAAGCCGTCAGCGAGCCACCGCCTTTCACCAGCGGCTTCAGGCTTTCGGGCAGGTCGTTCATGTTGCGCGCAATCTCGTCCGAAGAGTTGATTTTAGCGGCGCGCTCCAACAAGCGGCTGTGCAGGTAGAACACGTCGCCGGGATAGGCTTCGCGTCCGGGAGGGCGGCGCAACAACAATGAAACCTCGCGGTAGGCAACGGCCTGCTTGCTCAAGTCGTCGTACACCACCAGCGCCGGGCGGCCCGTATCGCGGAAGTACTCGCCGATGGCGGCCCCAGTGAAGGGCGCGTAGAACTGCATCGGGGCAGGGTCGGAGGCCGAAGCGGCTACAACCACCGTGTAGTCCATGGCACCACCTTTGGTGAGAGCCTGCACTACCTGGGCCACGGTGCTGGCCTTTTGGCCGATGGCGACGTAGATGCAAAACACCGGCTCGCCCCGGTCGAAGAACTCGCGCTGATTGAGGATGGCATCAAGCGCTACGGTCGACTTGCCGGTCTGGCGGTCGCCGATAATTAGCTCGCGCTGGCCGCGCCCAATCGGAATCATGGCGTCGATGGCCTTGATGCCGGTTTGCAGCGGCTCGGTAACTGGCTGGCGAAAGATTACGCCGGGGGCTTTGCGCTCCAGAGGCATCTCGTAGGTTTGGCCCACAATGGGGCCGCGGCCGTCGATGGGCTGGCCGAGCGTGTTTACCACGCGGCCCACAATGCCCTCGCCCACCTGGATGGCGGCAATCTTGTTGGTGCGGCGCACAGTGGCACCTTCGCGCACTTCGGAGTAGTCGCCGAGTAGTACCGCGCCTACGTTGTCTTCTTCGAGGTTGAGCACGAGCCCTTGCAAGCCGTTTTCAAACTCAATCAGCTCGCCCGACTGCGCGTGCGAGAGGCCATAGATGCGAGCCACGCCGTCGCCGACTTGCAGCACTGTGCCGACTTCTTCCAGCTCGGCGGCCGATTTAAAATTGGACAGCTGCTGCCGCAGGATGGCGGATACTTCGTCCGGGCGTACTTCTGCCATTGGGATAATTAGTTTAAGCTAGGAATGTAAGTAGTGTCGGTGAGCGAGGTGCGCAAGCGGCGCAGGCCCCCGCGCACGGAGTTATCAATCTGCTGGTCGCCAATGCGCAGCACGAAGCCGCCGATGAGCGCGGCATCCACCTTCTCGGTGAGCGAAATCTGGGTGAGGCCGGTTTGCTGTTTCACCAGCTTCTCGACCTCGGTGCGGGCGGCGGGCGTGAGGGCGGCGGCCGAGGTTACTTCGGCTACCTGCACGCCTATCAGGGTGTTGTACTGACGCATAAACTCTGCGCCAATGTGTTCGAGCGTAGCCTCGCGGTTTTTGCTGGTCACAATCTGGAAGAAACGCAGTAGCATGTCCGACACCTTGCCCTTAAACACGGCATTGAGGATGCTGAGTTTCTTATCGTGCTTCACAATGGGGTTGCGCAGCAGCAGGCGCAGGTCGCGGCTGCCGGCCATGGTGTTGGCCAGCAAGTCCATGTCCTGCTTCAGGGTTGCCAGGCTGCCTTGTTCCTGGGCCAAATCCAGCAAGGACTTGGCATAGCGGGCAGCTACTTGTTGGTCGGCCATGGGGAGGTTCCTGGTTTCTGGTTCCTGGTTTTGGCCTGTAAACAACCAAGAACCAGAAACCAGAAACTTAATTAAGTTTTACGTCCTTCAAATACTCGTCGACCAGCTTTTGCTGGGCAGCGGGGTCGGCCAACTCGCGGCGGAGCAGGCGCTCGGCAATGTCGACGCTGAGTTGGGCGGCAGTGTTGCGCACCTCGGCCAGGGCCTGATTCTTCTCTTGCTGAATGGATTCGCGGGCCTGCTGCGTGATGCGGTTGGCTTCCTCAGAGGCGGTGGTTTTGGCTTGTTCTACAAACTGGGTAGCCATGGCCTGGCCTTCTTTCAGCATTTGGTCGCGCTCGCGGCGGGCGTCGGCCAGCAGCTTTTCGTTGCCAGCTTTCAGGGACTGCATTTCCTCTTTGGCTTGCTGGGCCATTTTCAGGGCCGCATCAATGCTGTCTTCGCGCTCTTTGAGGGAGCCCAGGATGGGCTTCCAGGCAAAGCGGGCCAGGACGAGGAGCAGGATAAGGAAAATAACGGTTTGCCAGAACAGCAAACCGAGTTCGGGGGTAATAAGCATAGTAGCGGCAATTATCGGGGTGATAACGCGAAAGCGACGCCGCGCCAACAACAGCCGGCGGCAGCAATGTTGCCAAATCCTGGCTGGCACCAGCTAGTGGCACCAGCCGGGCTTCGGCGGAATGAAAACCCGGCACAGTTGGCTCCCTCCCACCCAAGGCGAGAGCAGGAGCCAGCCGGCCGGGTTATACCGACGCGATTACCTCAGGTTCAGGGCGATGAGCAAGCAGACTACAACGGCAAACAGGGCCGCGCCTTCTACCAGAGCCGCCACGATGAGCATGGCCGTCTGGATTTTGCCCGAAGCCTCCGGCTGGCGGCCGATGGCTTCCATGGCACTGCCACCGATGCGGCCGATACCCAGGCCTGCGCCAATGATAGCCAGACCAGCGCCGATACCGGCACCCATTACAGCCAGACCAACCGAATTAACAACTTGCAGCAACAACGAAAGAAGCATGGTAAAAAAGAAAAATGTGTGTAGGGAAAACTTGGGGGAAATTCAACCCAGCAACCAGTAAGGCCGCCTGGCTAAGTCAGAATACTTTAGTGAGTAATGGCTTCGTTGCCGAAGTGCGCGAGGTCAGAACCACCCTGGCGCTGGTCGGCGGTACCGTAGTTCTCGTCGGCACCGTGGGTTTCTTCGTGGTGATGCTCTTCCACGGCCCCACCAATGTACATGGCCGTGAGCAGGGTGAAGATGTAAGCTTGCAGCAGCGCTACCAGCAATTCCAGCACGCTGATAAACAAGCCGAAAGGCACCGATAAGAAGCCCGTGTAGGCCGAGCGGAAGATGAAGATAAGCGAGATAAAGCTCAGGATGATGATGTGCCCGGCCGTGATGTTGGCAAACAGTCGAATCATGAGCGAAAACGGCTTGACGACAACGCCGATTACCTCTACCGGAATCATGATGATGCGCAGCGGTAGGGGCACGCCGGGCGTCCAGAAAATGTGCTCCCAGTAGTATTTGTTGCTGCTGAAGAGCGTGATAATCAGGGTGAGCAGCGCCAGCATCATCGTCACGGTGATGTTGCCGGTGAGGTTGGCGGCACCGGGCGTGAGGCCGAGCAGGTTGTTGAACCAGATAAAGAAGAACACCGTGAGCAGGTACGGCATGTAGCGCTCGTACTTGGGGCCGATGCTTTTCTTGGCTACCTCGTCGCGCACAAACACCACGAATGGTTCGAGCAGCGATTGCAAGCCCGAGGGTGCCTGCCCTACGCGGCGGTCGTACTTGCGGGCAACCGAGCTGAAGATGAGAATGAGCAGCAGGCTGCTCATGGCCAGCGCCGCTACGTTCTTGGTGATGGAGAAGTCGTAGACTTTGCTGCCATCGAGGGCAACGAGCTTTTCGTCTTCGAGCTTGAAGTTGTTGTAGCTCTGGCCCTCGGCTATGCGCTTCGAAGAGAACACCGACAGGCCCTTGCCGGGCTGGTAGGCGATGATGGGCAGCGGGGAGGCGTAGGTGTCGTTATCGGTGCTAAACCAGTGCCACTCGTGCGAGTCGGCGACGTGGTGCAAAATAACTTCGCCGGGGTTGAAGGCTTCTCCCTTTTTGCCCGCTTCCGTGGGTTCGGCTGCAAAACCGGCGAACGTGCACAAGCAGAGAAAGAGAGTGAATAACCGCTTCATTCAATATGGATTAAAAACTAAGGCCGAGGTAAATTAGTCTTCTTTCGGCCCTTGCTTCGCTGAAAACGGGCGCAAGTTACTAAAAATAGCCCAAATTTCAAAGCCAGCGCACAAAAAATAGCCTATAAAGAAGACTCCAAGGAAAGTCAGCAGGCTATGTCCAGTGTGGGAAGCAACCCGAAAAAAGTAAGCCAGCACCAAGCCAATACCTAGCAAAAGCCGCAGCCCGACTCCCCCAAAATAAGCCGCTAGAAAGTAGTCTTCGGAGCGGTTGGTGGCGTAGGCTGTAAGCCAGTACGCGAGCAGCGTAAGCACCAGCAGCGCCCCCAGCACCTGGGGCGCCAATGGGTTTACCACTGCCTCACCGAAAGCCGCCCGCAAGCCAAAAAGCGCCGCGAAACTTGCCAGCGCAAATGCCACAAACTGGGTGAAAAAACGAGCCGTCATAAATAAATGGCCGGGGCCGGAGGGCAAAGGTCGGCACGGATGGGCGAGCTACCACATAAAAGCCTCCCCGAACTGGTCGGGAAGGCGTGCGAAACAGCCGACAAAGCTGAAAATAGCGTGAAGTGGCTCCTAAGTGGCCGGAAAATTTTTCTGCATCCACGCCGCTGCTTCCTCTAAATCGGCCGGGGTGAGGTTGTGGCTGGCGGGGGCGTCGTAGCGGGCAAGCTGGTAGCCCGCCTGGGTGAGCAAGGCGGCATAAGCCGCCGAAGCGGTGGGGCGTACGGTGGGGTCGTGCTGGCCAGGGGCAAAAAACAGGGGCACGGGCCGGGGCGTTTGCCCAGCGGGCACCTGCTGCACCAGCGGCTGCATGGGCCGCCACAGCACCGCGCCAGCCAGCAAGCCGGGATAGAGTAGCAGCAGGCTCCCCGCAATGTTGGCCCCGTTAGAATAGCCCACGGCAACAAGTTGCGTGAGGTCGAAGCCTTCCTTAGCTGCTACCTGGGTTAAAAAATCGGCCAGCTCGTGGGTGCGAAACACCACGTCGGCCTCATCGAAAACGCCTATGCCTAGGCGGCGAAAGAAGCGCGGCATACCACCTTCCTGCACGTTACCGCGCAGGCTTAGTACGTTGAGGCCGGGGCCAAAGCGGACGGCCAGGGGCAGCAGGTCGCGCTCGTCGCCCCCGGTGCCGTGTAGCAGGAGCAACGTAGCCCGCGCCGGGCCGGGGGCAGGCTGGTAAATGTAGGTAAGCGGCTGAAACGCCGCAGCAGTAGCTGGCATGGCTAGGCGAGCTTAGGAAGTTGGGACTCGATGGCGGCACGCTTGCTTTCGTGCTGGGCGGGCAGCAGCAGGTGGGTGCCCAGTTCGGCCAGCGGCTCGTCTATGGTGAAGCCGGGGTTGTCGGTCGCTACCTCGAACAGCACGCCGCCCGGCTCGCGGAAATACATGGCGTGGAAGTATTGGCGGTCAATCTGGGGCGTCACCTGGAAGCCTTTGGCCAGCAGCAGCCGGCGGAAGTGCTGCTGGGTGGCATCGTCTTGCACCCGGAAGGCGACGTGGTGGACCGACCCGGCGGCGACGTGCCCGCGCAGCTCGCCGGGCGCGGCCACCAGCTCCACGATGTTGGCGGTGGCGGTAGCATCGGTGGCGTAGCGGTAGCGGTTGACGTGCTGGGCCACCAGCTTATAGCCGAATACGTCGGTGAGCACGGCGGCGGTGCCGGTGATGTCGGCCAGCGTGAGGGTGATGTGGTGGAAGCCGCGCGTGGCTACGGTGGCTGACACGGCGGTGGTAACCCAGGGGGTGCGCGGGTCGTCGGCTACCTCGGTCAGCTCCAGCTTCAGGCCGTCGGGGTCGAGGAAGGTGAGGTAGCGCTCGCCGAATTTTTCGGCGGGCTTGTTATAGATGATGCCGTGCTGGTCGAAGCGCTGCATCCAGAAATCGAGGCTGCCGACGGGCACGGCGTAGCCAATTTCGGTGGCCTGGCCGGGGCCGCGCCGGCCGGGCGTCATGTGCTCCCAGGGGAAGAACGTGAGGATGGTGCCAGCTGAGCCGCTTTCATCGCCGAAGTAGAAATGGTAGGTACTGGGGTCGTCGAAGTTGACGGTTTTTTTGAGAAAGCGCAGCCCCAGCACCTGGGTGTAGAAGTTAAAGTTGCGCTGGGCGTTGCCCGCGATGGCCGTGATGTGGTGCAGCCCCAGGATGCGATTTTCCATGATTGATGGGAGGAGAAGTGATGCTAGGCCGGTTTGAAGACCAGCGATGGGCAAAGATAATACGCAATTGATGTACATACATCAATTGCGGGCCTGAAAATCACTCTTTGCTTTTTCTACTCTACCAGTCACGGGTAGTCACACTCTTTTTAATAGGAAGCCCAGGTATTCCTATACGCTTCTGTTGCGCAATAGAGGAAGTAGCGCGAAGCTTTTGCTTCGCGCATCGCGGCGAAGCTCGCGAGTGTAGTTGTTGCCCTGTATGCGGCGTGGTACCGGATTCGCCGCGCGGCGTTGCGCGAAGCGAAAGCTTCGCGCTACTTCTTATACCTGAAGTTATGCAGCCAACTACTATAGCGCGCATTACAAAGTCTGCGCTACTCGCGGGTAACGGAGCGGATTACCTGAAACAAGGCCAGGAAAATACCCGTCAGCGTGAGACCGATGGTGTACCAGGGGGTTTTGGGGTGGAAATGTCCGTCGAGCCATACGCCGGCCCAGGTGCTGAGGCCGATGATGGCGAACATCTGCACCGCAATGCCGGAATATTTAGCCAGCGCGGAGCTATTGCGGGCGTTGTCGTCGGCGTTGGGGGTAGGCATGGGCGGGTAGGGGCAAAAAGGTGAGGCGTAGGTTTCGACGGGGCGGGGCGTAATTTTACGGATGAAGGGCCGTTAAGGTCCGGCGGGCCGAACATTTTGGGCGGTGCCGGGCGTTGCAACTTACTTACCTAAGCTGTTTATTACCTTGACTACTGCTAACTACCTCGTACACTACCGGCTGTGGCTCGCCGTACTGCTGGGCCTGGGCGCGGCGGCCTGCGCCTCCGATAAGTCGCTGGTGAGCCACAAGCTCAACAACCTGGCGGCCCGCGACAACGGCTACTTCCTGGCCCGCGAGAAGCTCTACGAAACGGAGGCTGCCTTGTATAAAGGCCGCGCCAACGACTACAACCAAGTGCTAGCCCTCTACCCGACCCTGGACAGCGGCACGGTAAAGGCGGCCCGCGCCGACCTCAACGACATTATTAAGAAGGCATCGCTGCCGATTCAGAACCGGCCGGGCTCCGACTGGACCGACGACTCGTACTTGCTCGTGGGCTGGGCACGGTTCTACAAGATGGAGTTTGACGACGCCGAGAAGACGTTTAAGTACACCAACAGCACCAGCAAAGACCCCTACGCCAAGCAGGAGGCGCTGATTGGGCTGATGCGCACGTTCATGTTGCAAAAGCGGCTGGACGACGCACAAGCGGTATCAGCGATTCTTGACAAGCAGCGCGGACTAGAAAAGGATGCGCGGGAGCTGTTTCTGGCCCGCGCCGACTATTACCTGCAAACCAAGGAGCCTAAGCTGGCCATTGCGCAGCTCGAAAAAGCCGTGCCGCTGATTCCGCTCAAGAATGAGCGCCTGCGCACGCGCTACATCCTGGCGCAGCTCTACCAGGCACAGGGCGACGACAAGAAGGCGGCCGAGCAACTCAATAACATCCTCAAACACAACCCGCCCTACGAGCTGGATTTCTACTCCAAGCTGCTGCTGGGGCAAGTGCTCGACCTCAATTCCCAGAGCAAGGAGCGGCTGGACAAGTACTTCGCGGGCTTGCTGAAAGACCCAAAAAACAAGGAGTACCGCGATAAAATCTACTACGAGATGGGCCGGCTCCAGTACCGGCAGCAGCACTACGGCGATGCGCTGGCTTTGCTGCGCTCCTCGGCTAAGCAACCTACTACCAGCAAGTCGCAGAAGGGCTACACCTACTGGCTGGCGGGCCGTATCTACTACGAAAACCTGCAGAAGTACTCGCTGGCCGCAGCCTACTACGACAGCACCACGCAGGCCATGCCCAAGGAAAACCTGCTGTACGCGGGCATAAAGGAGCGGGCAGATTTTCTGCGGGAATTTGCCAAGCAATACACCATTATCCAGACCCAGGACAGCCTGCAGGCGCTGGCTAAGCTACCCACCGACGAGCTGGACAAGCACCTGACGGCCTACGCAACTGCCGAGCTGGAAGCCCAGCGTAAGGCCGCCGAAAAAGCTCAGGCTGCCAAAGACACCCAGGCCAAGCAGCAGCGCGACCAGGCGAGCCGCATCAGCTCGTCGGGCACTGGCTTCGGGGGCGGGCAAATGGGCAGCAACCCCGGCGTAGTGAATCCCTCGTTTGACGCCACCACCACGGTAGCTACGGGCACGCAGTGGTACTTCGACAACCCCACCAGCCTGGCTACAGCCCGCAATGACTTTATCAGGAAGTTTGGCGACCGCCGGCTGCAAGACAACTGGCGCAACGTGAGTGCGCCCAGCAACTCGCCCAACACACCGCAGAATGGTGGCGTGCCGGTAAGCATCACGGGCACCGGCACCACGCAGGTAAACCCCGATGGCACCCCTGGCAAGCCCGTTATGAGCCCGGCTGAGGAGCAGCAGCTTCGCCAGCAGGTGCTGGTGAGCAAGTACCGCACCGACCTGCCCACTACTCCCGAAAAGCTGGCCGCTTCCAACAAGCAGATTGAAGCGGCCATGTATGAGCTGGGCGGCATTTACAAGGAGCTGCTCAAGGAAAAGCAGCGCGGCTACGACACCTACGCCGCCGAGGTGGCCCGCTACCCGCGCGGCGAGCACGCGCCCGACGCCGACTACCTGCTCTACCTCTACTACAAAGGGCTGCCCGACCCCGCTAAAGCGGCGCAGTACGCGGCTGCTCTGCAGCGCGATTTTCCGGCCTCTACTTACGCCAAACTCATTGCCGACCCACTGTACCGCGAGCACGAGCGCGCCTTGCACAACGCCGTAGCGGCCCGCCTCGAAGTAGCCTTTGGGCTGTATAAAGACCAGTTTTTTACCAAGTCGAAAGCCGAGGTAGCCAGCATCGAGCAGCAATACCCCAAGAGCGACCTCAATGACCGGGTGGCTTATCTGAAGATGCTGCTCGCCATTCGCACGTTGCCGCCAGTGGCGGCCCGCCCCATTGTGGCACAGTTCAGCAAAGACTTTCCCGATAGCCCCTTGCAGGCGCAGGCGCAGGCCCTGGCCGCCTCGTTTCAGAAGGCCGATGCCGGGCAGCTCAATGGCGCCTTGGCTTCGACGGACAAGCCTGTGGTATCGATGTTCCGGCCCGGCGAAGTAAATAACCGCCTCGCCATCCTATACGATGAGGAGGCGCCCGTGCCCGTCGTTACGCCTACGCCCGCACCTGCTGTGCCCATTATTCCTGCGCCGACAGTGCCGGTAGTCCCTGGCGCGGGCACCCCGGCCGGCAAGCTACCTGCGAACAGCGCTACGCCAGTTGCTACGCCCGGCACCCCTGCGCCAGCAGGCAAGATACCGGCAATTGGTACTGCCCCAACCACCGCTCCGGGTGCAAAAACCCCGGGCGGCACGGCCACTACCCCAACGACGCCCGCACAAGCTAGCTCGGCCCCTGCTGTTACGCCGGATGCCGCCCCGGCGGTAGCCTATACTACTGCCTTGAGCGCCGCGCACGCTATAGTACTGGTGTACCCGAAGGGCACGGCCCCTGTAGCCGACCTCGCTAGTGCGCTCACAGCTTATAATGGGCGGTTTTTCTCGGGGGCTACGCTTACTGTGCAGCCGGCGCAGGCGCTGGGTGCCAGCCAGGAGATGGTAGTGGTGCGCGCCCTACCCGGCTCGAAGGTGGCCCAGAGCTACGCCAACAAGCTGCGGGGGCCGCAGTCGCCGCTGGCCCGCCTGCACGGGCAGGGCTACCAGGCTATTGTCATCAGCCTGGCCAACCTCACGCTGCTGCAAGCGGCCGGGGGCGACCTGGCAGGCTACCAGCAGTTTTACCAGAAGGTTTACCAATAGCGGGGACGCGGCATAAAGGCAGCCGGACGGAATAGTTTTTGCTTTCGTCCGGCTGCCTTTATGCCGCATTCTTCGTCTTTTCCCTTTAATGCCTAGCTCTCTCTCCTCTCCTACCCGCCCTGCCGTGCGCCAGGGGCGATTCCACGCTTTCACCCGCACAATGTGGGTACTATTTGGGGGCGGCACCGTGCTGGCGCTGCTCTACGTGGGGGCGGTGAATATCAACTTCCTGGATTTGTTTGGGCGAATGCCTAATCTGCGCACGCTGGAAAACCCAAAGAGCGAGCTGGCTTCCGAAATCTACTCGGCCGACGGGGTGCTGTTGGGCAAGTACTTCCGCGAAAACCGCACGCCGGTGGAGTACAAAGACTTGCCGCAGAACGTTATCGACGCCCTCATTGCCACCGAGGATGTGCGCTTCGAGCAGCATTCGGGCATCGACCCCAAGAGTATTGCGCGGGCCGTGGCGGGCCTGGGCCGGAGCGGCGGCGGCTCCACGCTCACGCAGCAGGTAGCCAAGGTGCTGTTTCGCACCCGCGAAGACCTTAGCGACGGCAAGCTCAACGGCACCGGCCGGCTGGGCATGCTCATCACCAAAACCAAGGAGTGGCTGCTGGCCATCCGGCTGGAGCGCAACTACACGAAGCGCGAAATCCTGCGCATGTACCTCAATACGGTGGACTACGGCTCTAATGCGTTTGGCATCAACACGGCCGCCAAAACGTTTTTCAATAAAAGCCCCAAGCAGCTCACCACCCCCGAAGCTGCCACGCTGGTGGGCATCGTAAACGCGCCTTCGCGCTTTAGTCCGGCCCTGCATCCGCAACGCTCGAAGCGCCGCCGCAACTGGGTATTGCGGCAGATGGTGAACGCGAATTTCCTGCCAGCCGCCGAGATGCGCGAGGATACCGCCAAAAGTATTGTGCTGCACTACAGCGTGGAGAATACCACCCAGGGCATGGCCCCCTACTTCCGCACCGAAGTAGCTAAGTACTTGCAAGCCTGGGCTAAAGAAACCGACCACGACCTGTATTCCGACGGCCTGAAAATCTATACCACCCTGGACTCGCGGATGCAGGCCCACGCCGAGGCGGCCGTGGCCGAGCACTTGGCCTTGCAGCAGAAGTGGTTTTCGGCGCAGTGGAAGGGCCAATTGCCCTGGCGCGACGAGAACGGCCAGGTGATTCCACACTTTCTGGAAACGTCCATCCGGCGCACCCAACGCTACAAGTCGCTGATGGCCCGCTACGAAGGCAACCGCGACTCGGTGAACTACTACCTGCGCCACAAGTACCGGATGCCCGTATTCAGCTGGCAGGGCGAGAAGGAGCTGCTGATGTCGCCGATGGACTCGCTCGACTACTACAAGCGCTACCTGCGGGCCGGCTTCCTGGCGGTGAACCCCCTCAACGGCTACATCAAGGCCTGGGTGGGTGGCCCGAATTACAAGTTCTTCAAGTACGACCACGTTAAGCAGGGCAAGCGCCAGCCGGGCTCCACGTTCAAGCCATTCGTGTACACGGCGGCCATCGACCAGGGCTATTCGCCATGCTTCCCAAGGCCAGATGTAGCCACAACCTTTCCTGGCGTAGCGGGTCGCCCACCCTACACGCCACACAATTTCGAGGGCTCTTTTTCGGGGCGCACTTTCACGCTACGGCAGGCACTGGCTCGCTCCATGAACTCCATCACGGCTTGGCTGGTGTACAAGCTGAGCCCCGAAACGGTGGTAGCCTACGCCAAGCGCCTAGGCGTTACCTCGCCCATTGAGGCGGTGCCGGCCGTAGGCTTCGGGGCTTCCGACTGCAACATCTACGAGTTGGTAGGAGCCTACGGCACCTTCGTGAATAAGGGTGTGCACACCGAGCCGATTATGGTAACGCGCATTGAGGATAAAAACGGCAACGAGTTGCGCCAGTTCGTAGCCCAAACCAAGGAAGCCCTTAGCGAAGAAACCGCCTACGTAATGACCAATATGCTGCAAGCCAGCACCACGGAGCCCGGCGGCACCAGCACCATCCTGCACACGGGCTTCAAGTTTGCCTTCCCCATCGGGGCCAAAACCGGCACTACCTCCAACTACTCTGATGCCTGGTTTATGGGCATCACGCCCGACTTGGTGTGCGGCATGTGGGTAGGCGGCGAGGACCGTAGCGTCCATTTCCGCAGCGGGGCCTACGGGCAAGGAGCCCGCCTGGCTCTACCGCTCTATGGTATTTTCCTGAAGAAAGTCATGGCCGATAAGCGCATTACCCTCACCACCGGCGAGTTTCCAGCCCCAAAGAACCCGCTGTCGATAGAACTGGACTGCGCACACTACTACGGCAATGCGCAACGTGATACTATCCCTTACAATCAAAAACTTGCGCAACCCAACCCGAACGTCTTGGACGACAAGGATATCTAAAACGCAGATTTAACGGATTTCGCGGATACGCTATTGCGGGGCTGGCTATACTAGCTGATGGTGCAGGCGGTATGCAAGCAACATGCCGGTGAGCAAGTAATATTAGCGGCTGGCTACTTTTGCCAGCCGCTTTGCGTTTAAGGCTACGTGCTGCCCCGACGCAGGCAGCCGCCGTCTCACCGCGTCGTCAGCCCCGCAGGGGCGTATCCGCGAAATCCGTTTAATCCGTTAAATCTGCGGTCTATGGCAGCTAGTGCTATTTTACAAGAGCAAATAAACCACCTGCCCCACCAGCCAGGGGTGTACCGCTATTACGATGAAGATGGTATTATTTATGTGGGTAAAGCCGTGAACTTGCGCAAGCGCGTGAGCAGCTACTTCACCAAGCAGGACCACAATAAGAAAACTCAACAGCTGGTTAAGAACATCCGGCGCATCGAGTTCACCATCGTCAACTCGGAGTCGGATGCGTTTCTGCTGGAAAATAACCTCATCAAACAACACCAGCCGAAGTACAATATTCTGCTCAAGGATGGCAAGACCTATCCCTACCTGCTGCTAACCAATGAGCGGTTTCCGCGCCTCATTCCCACGCGCAATAAGCAGCCCGGCGACGGCCAGTATTTCGGCCCCTATGCCAATTCAAGCGGCCTGAACGTGCTGCTAGAGCTTATCCGGGCCCTGTATCCTCTCCGCACCTGTACTTACAATCTGACGTCCGAAAATGTGGCCGCCGGTAAATTCAAGGTATGCCTGGAATACCATATCGGCAACTGTAAAGGCCCCTGCGAAGGCAAAGAAGACGAGGCCACCTATAACCAGTACATGCAGCAGATTCGCCAGATTCTGAACGGCGACTTGCGCCTGCCAAAGCAGTATTTCCGCGAAAAAATGACGGCAGCAGCCCAGGAAATGCAGTACGAACTGGCTCACCAGTTCAAGCAGAAACTGGATAAGCTGGATGAGTTTCAGGCGAAAAGCACCATCGTTAATGCTTCGCTCACCAATATCGACGTCTTCAGCATTGTATCTAATGAGAAAGCAGCCTTTGTCAATTACTTCAAGGTGATGAACGGCAGTATTATCCTGACGCAAAACCTGGAAATGACGAAAAAGCTGGATGAAAGTGATGGCGAAATTCTGGCCCCACTCATCATGCAGCTGCGCCAGGAGTACGAGAGCGAGGCCCGCGAAATCCTCACCAATGTGCCTGTCGACGACCTGCCTCTGCCCGGCGTCGCTATCACTCAACCGCAAATTGGCGACAAACGCAAGCTGCTGGAACTCAGCATTAAAAACGTGCTTTACCTACGCAAGGAAAAGGAAAGCATGAATGAGAAAAGCAAGGATGTGAACGAGGTGCGCATCATGGAGCAAATTAAAAAGGACTTGCGCCTCACAGAATTACCTAAGCATATTGAGTGCTTCGACAATTCCAACTTCCAGGGCGACAACCCCGTGTCGGCGATGGTGTGCTTCCGCAATGCCCGGCCTAGCAAGAAAGACTACCGTCACTACCACGTCAAGACCGTAGTAGGCCCCAACGACTTCGATACCATGTACGAGGTCATCACGCGCCGCTACCGCCGCCTTGTGGACGAGGGTGCCAGCCTACCGCAGCTCGTTATTGTGGATGGTGGCAAAGGCCAGCTTAGCATGGCCGTCAAGGCTATAAAGGACCTCAACCTCTGGGGCCAGATTCCAGTCATCGGCATCGCCAAGCGCTTAGAGGAAATCTACGTCCCCAACGACCCACTACCGCTCTACATTGATAAGAAAAGCGAAAGCCTGCGCCTGTTTCAACGCATGCGCGACGAGGTTCACCGCTTCGGCATCACCTTCCACCGCAAAACCCGGGATGATGCTACGCTCAAAACCGAGCTTACCGACGTGAAAGGCTTGGGGCCTGTGACAGCTGATAAGCTGTTAAGCAAATTCAAATCCGTCAAGAAAATCAGGGAGTTGACGGAGCCGGAATTAGTCGCTGAAGTGGGTAAGGCGAAGGCTAAGGTGTTGCTAGATTATTTCGCACAACAAACCAACCACAACACCGCTACCATGACAGAGTAGGCACGAATCTAAAAGTAGAATGCTATACTGCTGAGTAAAAACAAAAGGCCCGCGCTAATTAGCGCGGGCCTTTTGAATAACAGCAACTAATAGAGTCTTAGAACGACCATAGGTTGTACTCGTACTCGACAAGGTCGGCTGCCGTTTGCTGAGCAGCAAGTAAACCTTCGCGTTCACCGCCATAGGCAGTAGCAAGGTCGTCATCGCCAGCATTTGACACTTTTGTGATGTATGAGTTAAACAGCCACAACTCAAATGCATCAGCTAAGTTCTTGTGCTCGGCATCGTTTTGAGCATTGAACCAAATGGCAGTTTTCGGGTTGGCGCGAAACACCCTAACCAAGTCAGAATACTTGAACGTGGCTATCGGCTTTTCCAAACCACTAGTGTTCTGAGGCAGTGTGGAAGGTAATACCAACGAAATCGTTTGAATCTGGTGGTACATCCGCGACCTCTTCTTGTCGAATATCATGTCTTCAGTCAGCTGCAACTGATATAGTTGACGCGGCAGATATTCTTGGGAAGTAGCTGGTTCGGGAGCTTTAGCCGTTTCGGTTACTTTCACCGTTTTGAAGACGAGCCTGCCATTTCTCCGTACCTGTTTGCCTTTGCTATCCAGCACTGGAACCTGCTTAGTAGTGCTAGTACTGGCAGCCGCTTTCGGTGCTGGCCCCCAGCCATCGTTGGCTTTCGGCTTAGCGGGAGCAGACCCCCACCCATCGTCGGAGGCAGCCTTTGCTTTAGGCTTATCACCGGGTTTTGTTCCACTTCCCCAATCGTCTTCAAGCTCAACAGGAGCCTCAATTGGATACGACATATTAGCCGACATCTCCTTCGTAGTGAAGGTTGAGGTAAGTGAATCGTTTTTATACGGTTGCAACTCACCACGCTTTACGGCATCTATGATAATCTTGCTTATCTGCTTGCCTTCAGAATACATCGGCCGGTTCTGCTTTTCACGCAAGTCGATAGCCCGCGTGAGGCGTTTCCGATACATCTGGTCCGAGGTCGGGATGGGCCGGATAGTATTCGATGTGGTAGTTGCAGCAGCTTGCTCCTGTGCATGGCTCACTGTGGCCATGCCTAAGGCAGCCACAGCGAAAGGCAACACTTTGAAATAGCGAGTCATAACAGAATTTTTAAAGCTAACGACTAACGGCTTAACTTATTGCAATGAAACAGTAAAAGTGCGGGTAGGCATATTCACGTCCGATATTTTACCTTGGAAATTCTGGCGTTGTACGCTTTTCACTTCAACAAACAGACGGTCATCTGGACGAGCAGAGTTTGCGAGGTCGCTTATATCACCCTGCTGGCCATTTATAGTTTTGGTTTGTTGTACCGGGCGACGGCCACGAGCCAACGTAACCTCAAAGCGCGACACACGGAAGCGTGCATCATCGGGCAAGAAAGCTAGGAAACCTGGGTCAGGGATAGCTTTCAAAGTAATGGTTCGCATCGAAGCACCAGCAACACCACGCTTGTCTTCTATGTCTGTACCACCCACATAGCCTTTAATAGTAGGCAACGGAATAGGACGAACTTTGAATACTTGCGAGCCAATAGCATTACCGCCGCTACTCACATTCAAAGTCACTTCACGAGCACTAGGAATAAGGGTTACCTCACCTTTTTGACCAGTGATGGCAGCAGCTCCCGAAGCTGAAAACGAAGGCTGATACTGCGAACCTAGAGCAGGTACCTGCACGCTCAGCTTGTTACCACACTCAAAATACAGCGCTTGCACTGAAGCCGACTGAATCTGCATTACCGGCTTAGAAACGGTGTAAGGTACTACCACTTTAAAAGTAGTATCGCGGCCGCCTGTATTGATTTTGATAGAGCCAGTCCAAGTAGCTTTAGCATTACCGTCCTTATCAAAGGCACCAGGACGAGCGACAAATTCTACCTTGCCATGGTTCGTTTTAGGGTCAACAGGTACTGCACCAACACTTGAAGACATGATTTGCCGAAGGCCAGTAGCAGCAGCAGTCATGAATAACTCTGCCTTATACTTAGTGCCAGCGGCTACCGTTTGCGACTCAGCAGAAGCAAATGCTCCTAATCGGTCGAAAACAACGTTTTTAACACCTACTTTGGCTGCTTGTACAGCTAAAGCATCCGCCTGATATTTAAGCACTTCGGTTTCTTTCTGACTTAGTACGGCCAAGGCAGCTACCAATGGCGTGTTCTCGAAATTCAATTCGGCAAAGTCCTTGTTGAGCTGCTCACGAGTCGTTTCCTCTTTCGATTTATTGATACGAGCATCCTCTTTGCCGTCCAGCGCCAGTGGCGTTACACCTGGCACAAACGCCCGAATGTAATCTGCGTAGCTGTTCAGTTCCGTTTTCAGAGGATAAGCTAAGCCGTTCTTTTTGCCACCAATCATGATAGGCATTACCTTATTGTTAGCATCAGGGTCTTTGTAGTCATTCGACCCTGCTTCGTTACCCGTACCAGTAATAAGCTTTTCCCGCACACTGTGCAAAGAAGCTACCATTGCCTGAGTTTTGGCCTGAATTTCTTCACTTTGCTTCAGCACAGCCATATCGCTAGCCGCATTGTGGTTTTTCTCCACTGCCTTCTTGATAGTAGCAACCGTACCGTCGGCTGCTGCATCGGTTTTGCCATTTACGTCCGTCAAGCTATCGTCGAGGAACTTGAACTTCAGCAAGATTGCTGAGTTGACTTGGAGCGCCAGCAGAGCGGTTAGCACGAGGTACATCATGCCAATCATCTTCTGCCGCGGGGTTTCTTTTCCGCCTGCCATCTGCTAGAGATATTGCGTTAAAATTGAATAAGAGAAATAACTAGATTACTTAGCTAGCAGAACCAGCACGCATAGCTGTCAGCATGTTGCCATACACTCGGTTGAGCGACGTGAGGTTGCCGGTAAGGTCAGCTACCTGACCTTGGAGGCTTTCGGTGTCTTTGCCAGCCTGTACCATGTTTTCCATGGCCTTGCCCAGCGTACCGTAGAACTGGTTCATCGATTTCAGGTGCGTATTAGCATCCTGGAGTTCCATCTCGTACACTGCATTCAGGGCACCAAGATTCTTGGTTACATTCTGCACTTGCAGGTGATACTCCTTGGCATCACCGGTAGCGTTCGAAAGCGATGTGATGGCTTCTACCGTGTTCGAGTAAGCCTTATTAATACCGTCGAGCGACTGCGCAGCGGTACGCACTTTAGCCGTGTACTCGTCTGTAGCATTGGTAGCATCACCAAGTTGGCCTAATTGAGCTGTGGTAGCGCTAAGACGATTCAGACCCTGGCCTAGGTTGGTAAGGGCTTCGGGGGTAACGTTAGCGTTTTTCAGCATATCGTCCAGTTTGCCCGTCAGGCCGTTTGGCGCAGGAGCTTTATCACGGAAGCGGTTGTCGTTGGTCGAAGGGTCGTAACCTTCGCTTAGCTCTGGGTACACCAGACCCCAGTCAGTTTCAGCTTGGTGAGGCTGGAATGCGCTACATAAGAAGATAAAGGCTTCGGTGCCCAGACCAACGATAAGCATAAGGTCAGCGCCTTTCCAGTGCTCAATTTTGAACAAAGCACCTACGATTACGACAGCAGCACCAACGCCGTAGATTACCGGCATTATTTTATCAAAAAACACGTTTCCTTTGGCAGCCATAAGGTTTTGGAAGAGAGGGGGTTGAAATTAAGAAGTTTGGTAGAAGTAAGGTTTACCGGTTGAGGCGGCTGTTGGTGCCCATACCGATTTGAATCATAGAGCAGCGGAAACCAATGTAGGAGCGAGCAGAATCCTGGTACTCAAAGTTGCGGGTACCCGTCTCCAAGAAGTATTGGATATCTTTCCAGGAGCCGCCGCGCACTACTTTGCGGGGCTCTTTATCATCAGGATTAACAGGATTCAAGTCCCATACTACCGGCACCGATGATTCCATATAGGCATCATCGCACCACTCAGACACGTTGCCAGCCATATCGTATAGCCCGAAATCATTCGGGAAATACGAACCTACTTCTGAGGTATAAGCATAGCCATCAGCAGCGTAATCGCCCCGGCCTGGCTTGAAGTTAGCCAACATGCAACCTTTTGTATTACGGGTGTATGGGCCGCCCCATGGAAAGGTAGCACCATCCCGGCCACCACGGGCGGCATACTCCCATTCTGCTTCTGAAGGCAGACGGAAGCTAGGTAGTGGTGCTTCGCCACTGTTTTCTGTCTCTGCTTTCTTGAGTTGGGTGCGCCAGTTGCAGAAGTACTTAGCAGCAAACCAATCGACTCCTACTACGGGGTAATCGTCGAATGCTGGGTGCGAATAGTAATACTCCAGCAGAGGGTCACCCATATGATAGGTGAAGTCCCGCACCCATACAGTAGTATCTGGGTAAAGCTCAGTCTTGATATAGTCTTCACCCAAGGCTTCAGTAGAATCTTGGGTAATAGCGTTGACAAATTGCCGGTATTCGTTGTTGGTAATCTCGGTTTCGTCCATGTAAAAGCCGGCAATAGTTACCTGCTTGTTCATGTTCACCATGGATGCTGAGATATCCTGGTCGGTTTGGCCCATGTGGAACGTTCCACCAGGACACGGTACCATGCCAAAGGGAACATCTTGCGCATTAAAGATAGGTCTGTCATCAGCTCCCACCAAGTCGCCTTGGTAGTTCTTTGTGAAACAGCCACCTAGAAATACCCCTGACAGCGCGAGCAAAGGTAATACCAGAATTTTTTTCATGATAAAGGGATGAGCTAATTTTTATAATCAAGCAGGAATTTGGCAAACTCTAATGACTGGCAAATCTACGTAATTTGAGGTTGTAAGTCAATACAGAACGCATAGTAGATTATTGCATTTTAGCTAAAAACCCTCAGAAAGCGGGTTTATTAGCTAAAATCCCTGGTCGAAATGAATCCTTTTAGCTAATATAGCAAAAAAGGCGATTCAATGAGTAGCGTCGAGGAGACAGCTTAGTAGCTGTAGCGCGGGGTGCGAATAGCCGGGCGGAAGAGTATTGGGGCCTTAGGCAAACGGAGCGATAGCAGAATTTCGTGAGAGCTAAGCGCGCGGGCAGTTTGGTTAAACGCAACGAAATCAAACGCATAGCCGATACGGTAGCGTTTGTCTGGGCCGAATCCATAACCAAGAAGCCCGGCAAAGGATTCATCGTAACGGTAATTGGCACCCACCCAGAACTGGTCATTGAAAGTTGCCCTTACGCCAGCTTCAAAAGAATAGTTGTGTTGGTTATCATATTTACTCACAGCATCGTAGCTACCTGGCAGCGCGGCTTTTGCCAGCACCATAGGTGTTACAGTAACGCTGGATGACGCCTCTATATTGTAGCCAGCTGTAAAGTAGGCGTGGTTTTCGCCGAGGAAAGAGGAAGTATTCTGGTAGCCAGCGATGATTGGCTTACCATTTGCGTCTAATACTAGGACTCCGTTGTTAGTCTGGTACCGAGCACTTTGCAGGGTATAGGAATTCCGTAGCAGGTTGTTTACGCTCAGGCCTGCGTAAAATTTGGGGGATTCATACCACAGACCCGCTCCTAGGTCAATTTTGTGGTCTGATGCACTGAAGGGTACTAGGGGGTCTTGAAGGTCATTAGCGCGGTATTCACCTTGGCTCAAGTAGGAATAAATACCCTGAACCCCAATACCTAGTTGCCCACTGCCCAGCTTAATGTGCTGCGAATACGAAAGCGAGGCGTTGGTAAGCTTCGACACGGCAATCTGGTCGTAGTACACCACTAGGCCAACACCGCCGTTAAGCGCCCGAATTGGGATGGAGGCCGATACCATGCCGGTGCGAGGCGAGCCATTATCATCACTTTGGGTATTTCCCAGGTTCAGGTATTGGTAACGCCCAATGAGTGTTACTTCCGTCTGGCCCTTTATCCCCGCGTAAGCCGGGTTAAGGTACATGCCATTCAGGCCATAGTGCGTGAACTGAGGCTGTTGCTGCGCTAAGGCAGCAGTAGCGGTTACGGACAGGAGGGAGGCTAGTATAATTCCTTTCATAGAGGTAGAGAAAGGGCGATGAATAGAAGGTGAAAGATGGCGAAACTATGCACGCTCAAATGTAATCACCATTTTGATGAAAACACTAGATAAACTAAAAAATGCTCAACCAGCTATCTGGTCGAACCAACATAACCGGCTGCCGGGCAGGCTCACTAATTCATCGGCTTGCCCTTGTTCGTTGAAGGCGCACTGCTACTGGCATGCTGCCTGATATACGCTTCTATCGCACCCGTCATGGATGGGGCGTTGGGCATAGGTGCCTCAATATCAAGCACTAGGTTAGCATCAAGTACCGCTTTGGCAGTGGTAGGGCCAAAAGCGGCAATACGCGTGCCGCCTTGGATAAAGTCGGGAAAGTTAACAAACAACGAGCTAATGCCAGAAGGACTAAAAAATGCCAGGCAATCGTATTTGACATCCGATAAATCGGACAAGTCGCTGGCTACCGTGCGGTATATAACGGCCTCCGTAAACTTTAGATTGTTGGCCCGCATAAATTCCGGTAGGTCATCTTTACGAATGTCGGAGCAGGGATACAGGAATTTCTCTCCCTTATGCTTCTTGATGACTTCAAACAGGTCGGCAGCAGTGCGCTGGCCTACAAAGAGTTTGCGCTTACGCAGCACAATGTATTTCTGCAGGTAGTTAGCCGTTTGGTCTGAAATGCAGAAATATTTCATTTCTGCTGGCATTTCGAGCTTAGCTTCTTGGCAAATGCGAAAGAAGTGGTCAACCGCATTACGGCTGGTGAAAATAATGGCCGTATGCTCCATTATACTCACTTTTTCTTTCCGAAACTCCTTGTAGGGAACCCCTTGCACTTCGATAAACTCCCGAAAATCGACCCGGATGCCATACTTATCGGCTAGCGAGGAATAAGGCGAAACATCGTTAGCAGGCTTAGGCTGGGTAACCAGGATACTGCGGATGGGCTGGGCGTGCCGGTTCAACCCCGGCTGTGCTGCGCTCTCGGCCATAGAATAAGTAAAAGTGGGTAGTGCTGGAACGATAGCGTCGTTTGAAGCCGCCCTGACAGCGAGGCTAGGCGGAGTAGGTAAACACAATAAGCTTCAATAATACGGCCAAGGGCAGTATTTCGGTAGCACAAAGGTACGCGAACAAATGAAGATTAAGTAGCGAGGCGCGCTGGTGCAGCGTGCGAGCCACGCGTAGCACCGTTAGTGTGAGCAACAGTAGGATAAAGCCCTTCGCCATACTTACTACCGGTGGCCAGTGCGCACTCAGACTCAGGCACAATAAAAGAACTAGTGGCACTGGCAGCCCCAGTAGCAACGTAGTGCGCAAAAACTCCCGGTAGTGCACGTTAACCAAGCTGCGCAGGTCGAAAATGTAGCTTAGCAGCTCTACTAGAAAGTATTTTCCCAGCACGAAAATCAGAATGATACTGGCGTAGAGCAGCACCCGAATGCCTAGGGAAGTTTCGGGGAGGTTGAACAACTGCTGTAGCTGCAATAAGCTGCTAAGGTCGGTGCGCAAAGCGGTGAGTAGCAAAGCCAGCGAGAACGCAAAAAGTAATAGCAGCCCGAAGTTGAGCCAAGTGAAAGCAGGCCGGGCAAGAAAGCTCTGGGGCTCGGCCGACGAGCCGAATACTTCATTAAGCTGCATGATGCGACTCAGGCCAGCCGGGTAAGCGCTGCGCACAATACCGTACAATAAACCCAACGCCAGCAAAGCCAGCAGCAACACGGGCTCGGCCGAGGCGGGGCTGCGCACCATAGCCCAGCGGGCGGCAGGCTGCGCTACTGGCTGCACGGTGGAAGCGACTTCCTCTGTAGTGAACGTATTGAGGGCCGGGTAGCCCTGCGGCTGCCAAACGGCTAGCAAACGCGGCTTACTGGAGGAAACCGACGCGAACGCTGCCAGGTCGATAGCATAGCTACCAGGAGTAGGGGCACTAAAAACCAGTTGGTTATCCAGGAACAGGCTAAGCCCTCGCCCGGCCTCAAACTTCAGCCGGAAGGGGCGGCGGGGCCTTAGCTGCACCCACTGGTAATAGGCATGCGCTGGGGCATGGTAACCAGGCAGATACAGAATCAGGCGGTTGTTGGGGGCATCGTGCAGGAGCCAGTCGCTGGTCGAGATACCGGTAGCGGCTACAGGTGGCAGGGGGCGGTACTCAGCGGCTCGGGCTGGCATGGCGCCGCTTAGCAGTCCTAGCCAAAGGGCCAGGCAAGCCCATAAGCGGCGAAAGGCAGCAATACAGCCTGAATACATTCGGCGCGGAGAGGAGAAAAATCAGGAAGGCGAGGCCACTTGACGACGCTCGGCCCGGCTTTGGTATACGCCCAGGAAGACGCTCAGGAGCACGGATAACCCCAGCAGTATTCCGAGTAGGATTGTATTGCCGAGGGCGGCAAAGTTGATAACCACCAGAATAACCACTACGTTGAGCAAGCCCAGCAGTAGCACGGTGCTAATCTGGGAGAAACCGATGGCCATGATGCGGTGGTGGATGTGGTTTTTATCAGGAGAGAAGGGAGAGCGGCCAGCTGCCATGCGCAACACAAATACCCGAAGCGTGTCGAAAAGAGGCACAAACAGGATTCCCAGTGTGATAGCGGCGTTGGTATTACCGAAGGGCTGCCCCAGGCGGGTACCCATTTCAATAAACTGGATGGCCAGGATGGAGACAATAAAGCCGCAGACCAGCGAGCCGGTATCACCCATGAAAATGCTGGCCTTATGGAAGTTGTAGCGCAAAAAGCCCAGGATACCACCCATCAGGCAGATAGATACGAATGCGTAGTTATTAAAAAAAGCCCCCCCGTAGCGGTAGAAGTAATAGCCAAATGTGCCACTGGTAATCAGCACGATACTCCCTGCCAGGCCATCCAGGCCATCAATGAGGTTGATGGCGTTGGTAATGCCCACAATCATAACAAATGTGAAGGCGTAGCTGATGCCCACCGGCAGCGTGTAGATGCCTAGGATGCCTTGAAAGCTGGTGACGCGCACATCGGCCATTATCATAACGATGGCGGTTGCTAGGAGCTGGCCCACAAATTTCTTAGCCACCGAAATCGTCACTAGGTCGTCTTTCAGGCCCACAAAAAACAGAATGATGCAGCCAGCCAGCAACTCCTTTACGCCATTTTGGAGGGGCGCGAAAATGGTGAGCGCCGACATAAACCCGGCAAATACGGCCACGCCGCCCAGGCGAGGCGTGAGGGACTGGTGTACGGTGCGACCGTTGGGCGTATCGAGCAGGTTTTTGAGGTGCGCAATGAATACGACGGAGGGTACCGCAAACATGGCAACCAGCAAGGCCCACATGCCAGCCAGACTGAGATAAATGCTTAGATGATTAGTCATTGGACGCGAATTCAAACAAATAAAATCTTGAGATAAATCTGGCGTACCGGCTCAGCTGTGTAGCACGCCAGCACGGCCAGCGAGCAGGTCGAGCCGACTCAGGTTCTCAATTTCTATAGCGCCGGGGACAAATAAAAATTTCTTATCAAAAACCTTGGACTCCCGGTAGTAGCTTACCCAGTACTGATTGGTAAGATGAAATACGGCCGGGTCTATCAGCTCGACCGGCGTAGCTGACCGGGGGCCAACCTGCGCGAAATGATAGCGCAACGTGGAGGTGCGCACTGCCTCGCCCGTGGGCTGCGTACCATACCCCTCGGCGCTAATGAGGACGGTAGTAAGCGAAAAGTCATTGGCATTGAGCAGGTAAACCGTCCAGGCTGGCTGGTTCTCAACGCCTGGCTCCGCAGTGCCCTGGTCGGGCACAACGGCCATAAAAACTCCTTCCACCGGGTCGAAGTCAATATCTTGTTTCATAACGGGTAGCGAGTGGTGGTTGAGTTAAGGAACCAGGTAGGCGTCGAACTGCTTCAATAACTCGGCCAGGAGTTGCTCTTCTACTTCGGCCAGCGGCACCGGATGCCCCAGCTCGGCCTGTAGGGAAGTCACGGCTTTGTCGGTGATGCCGCAGGGCACGATGTGACTGAAGTAGCTCAGGTCGGTGTTTACGTTGAGCGCCAAGCCGTGCAGCGTTACCCAGCGGCTGCAGCGCACACCCAGGGCGCAGATTTTCCGGGGGTTGGGCGCGTCGGCCTCCCAGTCGAGCCATACGCCAGTGAGGCCTGCAATGCGGCCCGCAGGCAGGCCATAGGCCGCCAGCGTCTGGATAACGGCTTCTTCCAGGGTCCGCAGGTACCAGTGAATGTCGGGCCGGAAATTCTCCAGGTCGAGCACCGGGTACGCTACCAGCTGGCCGGGGCCGTGAAAGGTGATGTCGCCCCCCCGGTTGATGCGGTGAAAGGTGGCTCCGTGCGCTGCCAGGGCCGCTTCATCGAGCAGCAGATGCTCGGGCTTGCCGCTTTTACCCAGCGTGTACGTGGGTGGGTGTTGGCACAAAAGCAGGTAGTTAGGCGTGGGCTGAGTTGGTTGCCCGGCCGCTTCAGCCTGCCGGTTGGTGGCTTTCAGGGCCACGGTGCTGGCTAATAGTTCCTCCTGCAAGTCCCAGGTGGGCACGTAGGGCACCAGCCCCAGGCGGCGTACCTGCACGCTCCGCTGGCCCGCAGTTGCCAGGGGCGCTACCGGAGCGGCAGCCTCTACCGGGGCCGCGCAGGCCGGGTAACTATCCATAACCACAAAAACCAGCTAGTGAAAAGAGAAATAAGCTTTACCGCAAAGGTACTTCGCAGCCGATGCTTTAGCTTGCACTTCCCCACCCGCTGTTGCACTAGCCGCCAGCGCTTTTCCCACTACCCTGATGCCTACTGCTGCCCATGCGCTCGGCCACGCGGGCGAAGCTGCCGCTGCCACTTTCTACCTGCAGGCAGGCTATGAGGTGCTGGCGCAAGGCTACCGCCACGGTCGTGCCGAAGTCGACCTCATTGTGCGCCGGGGCCAGGAGTTACTGGTATTCGTGGAGGTAAAAACCCGCTCCGGCAGCCAGTACGGAACGCCCGAAACGTTCGTGTCGAAGCGTAAAAAGGAGCTTTTTCGACTCGCCGCCACTCACTTGCAGGAAGAACTGGATTGGCGCGGCGACATTCGCTTCGATATTCTGGCCCTTACGCCGCTAAGCCAGGGCTTCCGCATTGAAGTATTCGAAGACGCTTTTTACTAGCTGCGTAACACTTAGCTACTGCGTTCCGGCCGGCTCGGCAGTGCCGCCGGGCGTGGCTGGTACAGGGGGTGGAACGATTTTGGGGTGGTAGCCAGGGCGGCGGGTATCTTTCTTGGGGGCGGGGGCAGTCTTCGGGATAATGCGGCCGCCACCGGGGCGGCGCGGGTCTGACTTGGTGGTGCCAGCAGCATCGGTTTCGGCCTCGTTGCGGCGGTCGATGCTCTTTTCCTTGTCGTAAATAACGGTGCCACCGTGGGTGTACTCGCGCACTAGCTCGGGCTCAGTTATTTCGGGGTCGTAGCCGCTTTCGCCGTACTGGTACACGTAGCGGCGGTAGTTTTTGTAGCCCCAGTAGTTGGTCCACTCCCCTACCCGATGGCCGTTCTCAAACTGGCCCGTCCAGTCACGCTGGCCGTCGGCGAGGTATTTCACGTAGTCGCCCTCCAGCTTCCCGTTCACGTAGGGCACCACTTCCTTAAGTATCCCGCCTTTACCGTCGTAGTAGCTGATGTTGGCGTCGCGGGGGAAGCCCATTTCGAAGTGGCTCTTCGCAACGAGGCCACCCTTCTGGTCGTAGCGCTCCCAGCGCAAGTGCTTGGTGCCCAGGGCGTAGTAGCCGGTTTCGAGCACTTTGTTGTTTTGCAGCTTTTTGTAGGGGCCATGCAGCACCTTGTCGGTAGCCGCGTCCAGTTCACCAGAGGCTTTAAAAATCTTGTGCTTGCGGGGGCTATAGTAGTAGCGCGCTGGCGCCATCGGGTTGGGCTGCTTGAAGGTACGCAGGTAATAGAACACCTCTATTACCTGGTTCTTGCCTTTCGACCCCGACTTCACATAGGCCTTCTTAATGCGCTCGGCCAGGAAAAATTTCTTGCTGCGCTTGGCCTGCTTCGTGGCTTGGGTAGCCAACTGCTTGGCCTTATCTGCCTGCTCTTCCTCCTTGGTAGCCTTAGGCCGGACTTTCTTGGCTTTCTCCGCTAGTTTGGGTTTGGCCTTCTGCGAGGTAGTAGCCAGGCTGTCGCCGGGCGCTAGCTCTCCCGCTACGGGCTCTTCCGGGCGCGAGTTGAACGACACTGTCTTGCGGGTGCAGGCAGCATTCAGCGCCAGTAGCACTACTAGCAGCAAACCGGCCGGGCGCGGCCAAAAGCAAGGTAAAAACATGAACTAGAACTTTATCCGGCTGTCCAACGCAAAAATACGTCCGTTTGGTGCCCGCGCCGAATACACAAAGACCAACTGCTACAGCTGCACCCAGTCGCCGGCCACCAACAGGCTCACCCCGAAGCCCTGGCCCCCGACGGGCTGGCCGGGTACCGCCTGCGCATAGGTATTAGCGGTGAGGTGGCGGCCATCTACCAGCATCACCACTTCATCGCCGAAAACCTCGGCAAGCTGGCTGGGGCGGAATATCAGGCCCGTTTCTTCGCTCAGGCCCAGGCCCAGCAGGTGCGGATGGGCTAGTATGGCGTGCAGCAGGCGCGGATAGCGGGCCCGCTCCGCAAAATGCTGGTCAATTAGCAAATGTGGCAGCAGCCCTAGGCCCGGCAGCAGCTCGATGCCGCCGCGTAGCAAGCTGCGCCAGCCCCGGCCGCCCACCAGCATCTGCCCGCCCAAGGCTGAAGACCCCGCGCTGGTGCCTGCTAGTAAAAAGCCGGTTTCCTGCTGGTAGCGCTGGTGCAGCAAAACCAGGAATTCGGTGCCGAGCAGCAGGTCGGTGAGGCGCTCCTGGTCGCCGCCGCTCAGAAAAACCAGGCTGGCCGCCCGCAGGCGGGCCAGGGTAGCGGGCGAGTCGGCGGGGTGCGCTTCCGAAATTTCGAGGTGAGCTACCTGGGTGCAGCCCAGGCCGTGCAATATCTTGGCGTAGGCGTCGTAGGTGCGCGCCGGGTCGTGGCGGGTGGCGGCCGTCAGTATTTCAATTGGGGCCGTGCGGGCGGGCAGCATAGCGGCCAGGCGTGCCAGCATGGGGTCGTCGTAGCCGCCGCCTAGCACCACAATAGTGCCCTGAGCAACCGACGCAGGAAGTGAAGTCAAAACGGCAAAGACTGATACGGCAGCGAAGTACGCCAAAAATGCTGGCTATCCCACCAAACCGCCCGGCTTCTGGCGTAATTTTGTGCTGCATCTCCTGCTTGCCTAGCGAAACATCTATCTCCACTTGACTTCAAAACCTTTAATCGGTTTTTGCCTATGACCGCGCCCGAAACCGTGAACCACATCACGACCTTGATTCAGGAGGGCGAATTCTTTAAGCTGAAAAAGCTGCTGCGCACTTTTCAGCCTGCCGAGCTGGTAGAACTGATTGAGGACGAAGACGAGCGCGAGCAGCTCATCATCTTCCGACTGCTGCCGCTCAAGCTGGCTACCCAGGTATTTGAGTTTCTGGACCTGGAGGTGCAGCGCCACTTCCTCGACAACCTGGCCCAGGATAAGATTACCGACATCCTTAACGAGATGTCGCCCGACGACCGCACGGCCCTGCTGGAGTTTTTGCCCGCCAATTTTGTGGCCGAGCTGGTGCAAAACCTCTCCGAGCCTGAGCGCCGCGTCACGCTGCAATTGTTGGGTTACCCCGAGTACTCCGTGGGCCGCCTCATGACGCCTGACTACATTGCCATCCGCGAAAACTGGACCATTGAGCAGTCGCTGGACTACGTGCGGCAGCACGGCGGGCAGTCCGAAACCCTGAACGTGCTCTACGTGACCGATGCGCGGGGCGTGCTCATCGACGACATCCGCATCCGGGAGTTTCTGCTGGCGGCACCCGCCACGCGGGTGCGCGACATCATGGACCACCGCTTCGTGCAGCTCACCGTCACCCAGGACCAGGAAGAAGCCATTGATATTTTCCGGCGCAACGACCGCGTGGCCCTGCCCGTCGTCAGCGCCGACCAAGGCATCCTGCTCGGCATCGTCACGCTCGACGATATTCTCAGCATTCGGGAAGAAGAAGACACCGAGGACATCCAGAAATTCGGGGGCTCTGAGGCGCTCGATGAGCCCTATCTGGCCACGCCCCTGCTGCGCCTAGTGCAGAAGCGAGCAGGCTGGCTGGTAGTACTCTTTCTGGGCGAATTGCTAACGGCCTCGGCCATGCAGTTTTTTGAGGGCGAGTTGCAAAAAGCCATTGTGCTGGTACAGTTTATTCCGCTCATTATAAGCTCGGGCGGCAACTCGGGCTCGCAGGCTACTTCGCTCATTATCCGGGCCATGGCGCTGGGCGAGTTTACTCTGAGCGAGTGGTGGCAGGTGCTACGCCGCGAGTTACTGGGGGGCCTGATGCTGGGCGTTATCCTGGGCATGGTCGGCTTCGCCCGCATTGCCATCTGGCAGAGCATCACGCCCATTTATGGCCCGCACTGGCTACTGGTGGCCTTCACTGTGGGCGTGGCGCTGGTAGGCATTGTGCTCTGGGGCAGCATTGCCGGCTCTATGCTCCCGCTCATCCTGCGCCGCCTGGGGCTAGACCCCGCCACCTCTTCGGCTCCCTTCGTGGCCACCCTCGTAGACGTAACCGGGCTTATTATCTACTTCACCGTGGCCCTGGTGATGCTGCGCGGCACGCTGCTGTAGGGTAAGCTTTAGTTTGCCAGTACCAGTAGTTGAATTGTTCTACCGGCAAGCTAAAGCTTACCCTACACTTATTCACTGCCTTTCCGGCGGTTGGCTTTTTTGTCGCTCTGGCGCTTTTTAGTTTCCAGGCGGTGGCGTACGGCTCCGGCGCTGGGCTTGGTGGGGCGGCGCGGCTTGGGGCGGCGCAGGCTTTTTTGCAGTAGCTCGTGAAAGCGTGTCAGGGCCAGTTCTTTGTTACGAAGCTGGCTGCGGTCGTCTTGGGCTACTACTAGCAGGTCACCATCGGTGGTAAGCTGCTTGGCTATTTTTTCCAGGATGAGCTGTTTTTGCAGCGCCGTAAGCACCTGCGAGGCTGGCAGATTCCAGCGTAGCTCCACCCGGCTTTCTACCTTATTCACATTCTGCCCGCCCGGCCCACTGGCCCGGCTGGTTTGGAAGGTGATTTCGGACAGAAAGCTGGCAGCAGGCGGAAGCATGTTTTTCAGGGTAAAGGGCAAGGGGTCAGGAGTTTAAGAGTTGCTAGTTGGAGGCTGCCGTTTACCAACTAACACCTCTTAAACTCTTAGCCCCTTACCCTAAAAAATCACTCCCGCTCCAGCAGCATCGCGCCGTAGGAATAGCCGCCGCCAAATACGGTCACGATGATGCTGTTGCCGGGCTCGATGGTGTCCCAGACTTCGGCCAGGCCGATAGCAGCACCAGCGCAGCCCGTGTTGCCCAGACGCTCGATGTTGCTGACGGCCCGGGTAGGGTCGAGGCCGAGCTGCCGGGTCACGTTGGCCGAGATGCGCAGGTTGGCTTGGTGGGGTATTAGGTAGGTGAGGTCCTGCACCGTGAGGTTGTTTTTATCCAAGAGCTGCTGCGTGATGCGCGTCATGTAGGTGCAGGCTTGCTGGAACACGTCGCGGCCGAAAGGCATGACAATGCCCTTTTCTATGGGCTTGAGGGTCACGGCTTCGTCGGCTTTGCCCACGGGGGCAGCTCCGCCGGTGAGTACCTGGGTAATACGTAGGTCGGTAGGCGTCAGGCGCTCCCTGGTGAGGAGCATTGCCGCCGCGCCATCGCCCCAGAGGTGGCCGGCAATGGTATCCGCCTCGTTGTTGTAGGCCGTGTTGTGCTCGCTTACAAGTACCAGCGCCCGGCTGGCTTTGCCCAGGGCAAAATAGCCTTCGGCAATCTCGACCGCATTCAGCAGCGAAGAGCAGGCCGACGAGATGCTGACAACCGGTATTTCGTTGAGATTCAACTCGCGCTGCACCGCGTGGGCTACCGTGTAAATGGTATCGTGGGGCGTATAAGTGCCGGCCACAATAAGGTCGATGCTGGTTGGGTCGAAATCGGGTAGCGCGGCTAGTAGCGCTTGGGTGGCGGCAACCGCCATAGTATTCGTGTTTTCGCCGACAGCAGCACGCCGGCGCTCCCGGATACCAGTGCGTTCAATAATCCAGTCCGAAGACAGGCCGTTGAGGCGGGTAAAATGTTCGTTGGTAACAACGGCCGCCGGTAAATATGCGGCCACGCGATGCAAGTACACGAGCGGGTAGAGATAGGGGGGAGATAAGAGAATCGCGAGCAAAGTTCTGGCTAACGAACGTTCGCTATCGAAAAAAGGGCATAAAAACCGGAATTTTGTACGTACCCTTCCTCACTTACTCAGTCGCTGCAACCCGCACAAGTCAGCAGCCCGTACCGCTTGCGTCAGTTGGTCGCCCGGTTGCCAGCAGATGTACTAGCTCCGGCCTGCTTACGTTAGCACCGCGGCTTGCTCTTCTGGCAGGGTCGTTGTAGAGTAGCTACGGGTATGGGTAATCGTTTTTTGTTGCTTGGGGGCTTGCTGGCCCTGGCCTTGCCCGCTGCGGCCCAAAAGTACAATACGGCGCTGGGGGCGCGGCTGGGGAGCAATAATTACGGCATCACGCTCCAGCAGCGGGTAGCTTCCCGCGTAACCATCGAGGGCATTGCGGGGCTGGCCGAGCGCGAATACAGCGGCACGGTGCTGGCTGAGCAGCACTTCGGGATTCTCGGGCCCAGCCTTAACTATTACGTTGGGGCGGGTGGACACCTGGGGCACAACAAAGACACGGGCGATTTCAACGGCCTCGACGGCGTGCTGGGCGTCGAGTATAAGGTAGCGTTTTTGCCAATAGCTCTCAGCTTCGATTTTAAGCCTAGCATAGAATTCAGCGGCGACAACTATGCCCGCTTCCCCACTGCTTTTTCCATTCGCTACGTGCTGATAAAGCGCCGGGACGGGATTTTCAGTTGGCTGCGGCGGAAGTAAAGAATACCCTTAGCCAATAAATTGCGGGAGCGAAGCCAAACCCCGCCCTCTACAATTAAGCTACCCCATCCAAAAGCAAAAGGAGTCCCGGCCAGCTGGCCGGGACTCCTTTTGCTTTTGTGCTACGGGCTGAGCTGGTTGGTTAGTCGATAACTACCCGCGTCGTGGCCGTTTCGCCGCCCACTCTCACCCGGATGAGGTAGATGCCGGTCGCCAGGCCCGTGGCATCTACCGGGGCGTGGGTGCCGCCGGTGGTAAGCGGTATCGTGCGCTGGCTTACGCGCTGGCCCATCGCGTTGAGCAGTTCCAGCTCCGCCGTGCGGGCGGCCCCCAGAGCGGGCAGTTCCACGGTGAAGGCCTGGTGGGCGGGGTTCGGATACACCGTGAGCTGCCCACCGGCCAGGGCCGAGCGCGTGCCCAGCGTGCCCGTGGTGAAGGTAAGCGTTACCGGGGCCGACGTGCCGCCGCCTGGATACGTGGCTACAATACTTACCGTGTAAGTGGTGCTCGGCGTGAGCCCGTTGAGCACCATGGGCGGGGCCGTGCTCGTGCTCGTGCCCATCACCCCGCCAGCCGTGGTGTAGGTAACGGTGTACGAAACCGCCCCCGTCGCCACAGTGAAGTTGATGGTGGCCGTATTCGGGTTGTTCACCACCACGGCGGCCCCCGTCGGCGCGGCGGCCAGGGTAGTGAAGGTGACGGTAGAGAGCGTCGAGGTCTGGCTGCTGCCGCACGTGGTTACCACGTTGGCCGTGTACTGCTTGCCTGCCAGCAGGCCCGTGAGCGGGGCCGGCGTGGTGGCGGTGCCCAGGGCCTGCGTGGCCCCGCCCGTGTAGTTGTAGAGCACCGTGTAGGCCGTGCCCGAGGGCGAGTTGGTGAAGGTGAGCAAGGCGCTGTTGGCCGTCACGTTGGTTGCCGTCAGGCCGGTGACGGGCAGGCATTGGTTAACGGTGGTGAAGTTGACCGTGGCGGCGGCCGAGGTCGGCCCGGTGCCCGTGCCGGTGCAGGCACTCACCACGCTCACCGTGTAGCCCTTGCCCGGCGTGAGGCCGGTCAGCGTCACGGGGGAGGTCGTCGTCGTCACGGTTTGGGCCGTGCCGCCACTGGGCGTATAGGTGATGGTGTAGCTGGCCGGACCCGTGGCCGGGGGCGTGAACGAGACGGAGGCGCTGGTAGCCGTGATGTTGCTCACCGAGAGGTTCGTCACGACCGGGCAGGCGGCCAGCGTGGTGAAAGTCGTCGTGACGGTGTTCGAGCTCAGGCCCGCCCCGCAGCTCGATACCAGGTTTACGGTGTAGGTGGTACCGGGCAGCAGGTTGGTCAGGTTCACGGGCGAGGCCGTGACGGCCTGGGCCTGGGTGGAGCCGTTGCCCGTGTAGGTGAGCGAGTAGCCCGTAGCCCCCCCGGTGGGGGCCGTAAAGCTCACCGTGGCCGAGGTGGCCCCGATGTTGCTGGCC
>JBPBPU010000019.1:0-63547 GCA_050954465.1 Janthinobacterium lividum | reverse complement strand
CTAGCGTTTGTACGCCTTCTGTACTTTGCTGGATAAGGCGCCGAGTTGCCGGCGTTGTCGTGGCGCAGCCGTGTGGTATTTTGCCCATAAGTTTGCCTGAAAGGTACGACCCAACACCCCTTCCCCATACTCTGGGACTATACACCTAGTCTGTTTGCCCCATCACCAGCGCCACCGTCTGCCGGGCTTCGGCCACGTCGTGTACGCGCAGCAGCTTCGCGCCACCTTGCAGGGCCAGCACATGCAGGGCGGTGGTGCCGTTGAGGGCCGTTTCGGGGCCGAGGCCCAGGGGCTTGTACACCATGGCCTTGCGCGAGAGGCCCACCAGCAGGCCGTGGCCCAGGGGCGAAAGCTCGGGCAGGCGGCGTAGCAGCTCGTGGTTGTGAGCGGGCGTTTTGGCGAAGCCGAAGCCGGGGTCGAGCAGCACGTCGGGCAGCGGCTGGCCACCGTTGGCCTGGCGCAGGGCGTAGAGTTGGTCGCAGAAAAACCGCAGCAGCGTCAGCACTAGGTCGTGCTCGTAGTGGGCGAGGCTGCGCATGGTTTGGGGGGTGCCGCGCAGGTGCATCAGGCAGTAGGGCACTTGCAGGCGAGCCACAGTGGCAAACATCTCCGCATCGAGCGTACCACCGCCGATGTCGTTGACCATGTCGGCCCCGGCGGCTACGGCCTCGGCGGCTACGGCGGCCCGGAAGGTATCGGCGCTGATAAACGCCTGCGGAAACTCGTGGCGCAGGGCTTCGATGGCGGGCAGCAGGCGGCGCTTTTCTTCGTCGGAGGCAATGTCGTCGGCTCCGGGGCGCGAGCTGTAGCCGCCTACGTCGAGGGCGGCTGCGCCGGCCGTGAGCATGGCTTCGGCGCGGTGCAGTAGCTCGGCCTGGGCCGCGCCACCGAGGCGCGAGCCGGGGTAAAACGAGTCGGGCGTGAGGTTGAGAATGCCCAGCACCTGTGGCTGGCGCAGGTCGAGCAGGCGGCCGTGGGGGCTGTGCAGGGAATGCGTGGAGGAGTGAATGAGGGCAGGAAGCTGGAGGTTAGGCTGGGGTGGGGCAGTGGTAGTGGCAAGCATAGGAGGATGGGTGGGAGGGGGAGAGAAGTAAGTAAATATCCGCCGTTGCGGCCGAACTTGCGGGCAGTAGCACAAGCGTTAGCCTGTGCGTCATTCATTCTGCACAAGCTAAAGCTTATGCTACGCGCTACCCCCGAGCACTACGACCTCATCCTGCACCGCTGCCGTGAGCTGTTTCTGGCTAAAACCCACGACTATGGCACGGCTTGGCGCATTCTGCGCTTGCCCTCCGTCACGGACCAGCTATTTATCAAAGCCAACCGCATCCGCACCATTCAGGAAACCGGCGTGCAGAAGGTAGCCGACGGCGTGGACGAGGAGTTTGTGGCCATTATCAACTATTGCCTCATTGCCCTGATGCAGCTGCACCTGCCGCCCGATGCGCCGCAGGACCTGGACACCGCCGCCGTAGCCACCGCCTACGACCACGAAAATGCCCTAAACCGCGAGCTGCTACTAGCCAAAAACCACGACTACGGCGAAGCCTGGCGCCAGATGCGTATCAGCAGCATCACCGACTTGATACTCATGAAGCTACACCGCATCAAGCAGCTCGAAAACATTGGCGGGGCTGCCCTAGTCAGTGAAAGCGTAGAAGGTGGCTACCGCGACATGCTGAACTATGCCGTGTTCGCCCTGATTCTGGGGGAAGTAGGGTAAGAAGCTGTTTGAGTTAGCTCAACAGGTTGATTTTACCAAGACCTGAGACGTTAGACACGAGACAGTAGAGCGATGTCACCTTAAAAAACAGTCTACTGTCTCATGTCTAACGTCTTAGGTCTTGGTAATAACTAATTCAAACAGCTTCTAAGCTTTAGCTTGCCAGTTGCCTGCCAGGCAAGCGGAAACTTCCCCTACACCTCACTTTGTCCTGCCGTACCGGCAAGCTAAAGCTTACCCTACTTATTTTATGCCTGCTACTTCGCTTTCTCCGGCTCCGGCCGCTACCCATCCGCTTCGCCTATTCACCCGCGTTTGCTGGCTGGTGCTGGGCGTGGTGTTCATGTTTTCCGGCCTCGTGAAGCTCAACGACCCGGTGGGCACGGCCTACAAGCTGGAAGAATATTTTGAGGTATTCACCACCGATGTGCCCGCGCTGGGTGGGCTATTCGACTGGCTCAAGGACAGCAGCCGGTTTCTGAGCATCTTGCTTAGCTCGCTCGAAGTCATTCTGGGGCTGGCGCTGCTGCTGCGCTGGTTTCTGCGTCAAACGCTGTGGGCGCTGCTGGCGCTGCTGGTGTTTTTCGCGTTCCTCACGTTCTACTCGGCTTATTTCAAGCGCGTGACGGACTGTGGCTGCTTCGGCGACTTTATCAAGCTTACGCCCTGGTCGTCGTTTAGCAAGGATATGGTGCTGCTGGGCTTGTGGGCGGTGGTGTTTTTCAACCAGCGCTTCCTGCGCCACACGTTCGTGCGCGGCATGCCTGCCCTCATGACCATGACTATTGCCGGGGCCTTCATCATCGGCTTTGGGGTGCGGGCGCTCGGGCACCTGCCCTACGTGGATTTGCTGCCCTACAAAGTGGGCAACAACATCGCGCAGCAAATGAAAGCCCCCGAAGCCCCACGCTACCGCTACACCTTCGTGCGTAACGGCCAAACCAAGCAGGCCGAGGAGTTCCCCACCGACAGCACCTGGAAATACCAGGAAGGCTCGATGGAGCTGCTCAACCCCGCCACTTCCAAAGCGGCCATCACCGATTTCGTCGTCACCGACCCCGACGGCAACGACGTGACCCAGCAGGTGCTCACCGGCAACAAGCTGATTCTCATCTTGCAAAATACCAATAAAGCCGACCGCGAGCGCTTCGAGCAACTCAACAAGCTTTTTGCCGACGCGGCCCACTCGCGCAAGAAAATCGACGTGCTCACCATCACCAGCACCAGCCGGGGCAAGTTCGATGCCTTCCGCCACGAAGTGAACCTGGCCACGCCCTTTTACTTCGCCGACGCCACTGTGCTCAAAACCATTATTCGCTCCAACCCCGGCCTGCTGGTGCTCGAAAACGGCACCGTCATCGCCAAGTACCACTACCACGACATCCCGGCGCTGTTTCAGGTAGAAAAAGCGCTGTAAGGTTGTAGCGCGGACTCTGTGAGTCCGCGAATAGCGTAGTTGTTCAACGTCAGTACTTCGCGGACTCGCAGAGTCCGCGCTACAGTTCTACCATGTTCCTTTTCCTTTTTCGCCGCCTGGGCCAGGGACTGCTGGTGCTGCTGGGAGTAGCCACGGTGGTGTTTTTTCTCTTCAACGTGCTGCCCGGCGACCCTGCTACCCTGCTGGCCGGGCAGCGCGCCGACCTGGCCACCAAAGCCGCCATCCGCGCCGACCTGGGCCTCGACCAGCCGCTGCCCACCCGCCTGCTGGGCTACCTCAACGACGCCTCGCCGCTGGGCCTGCACCCGCGCGACTCGGCTGGCGTAGCCCGCTACGGCGGCGTGGCGCTGCTGCCGCTGGGCCACCGGGCGCTGGTGCTCAAGTGGCCTTACCTGCGCCGCTCGTTCCAGAGCAACCAGGATGTGCTGGGGCTGCTGCTCGACCGTTTTCCCGGCACGCTGTGGCTGGCGCTGGCGGCCATGGTGCTGGCTTCGGTGGGCGGCATCGGGCTGGGCGTGGCGGCGGCATTGCGGCCACATTCGTGGCTGGATAGGGTGCTGGTGACGACCTCCGTGCTGGGTATTTCGGTGCCATCGTTCGTGGCCGCCATTGCCATTGCCGTGAGCTTCGGCTTCTACTGGAGCCACTGGACGGGCCTGAGCCTTACCGGGCAGCTCTACGAAACTAACCCCTTCAGCGGCGAGCGGCACCTGGCATTGCGCAACCTGCTGTTGCCCGCTGTGGCGCTGGGCGTGCGCCCGCTGGCCGTCATTATGCAGCTCACCCGCTCCAGCATGCTCGATGTGCTAAGCCAGGACTACATCCGCACGGCGCGGGC
The DNA here is from genome assembly GCA_050954465.1 of Janthinobacterium lividum. GTDB lineage: Bacteria > Bacteroidota > Bacteroidia > Cytophagales > Hymenobacteraceae > Hymenobacter. The sequence continues at coordinate 59,548 of JBPBPU010000019.1, read as the reverse complement.
CAAGGGCCTGAGTTCTGGCCGCACGGTGCTGCGCCACGCCCTGCGCAATGCTCTCAACCCGGTAGTCACGGCCGTTTCGGGCTGGCTGGCCTCGCTCATGGCCGGGGCGTTTTTTATCGAGTACATCTTCAACTGGAAGGGCCTGGGCACCACTACCCTGCGTGCCGTCGAGAACCTGGATTTTCCGGTGGTAATGGGCGCTACGCTGTTTGTGGCCGCCATTTTCGTGCTCGTCAACATCGCCGTGGATATGCTTTACGCCGTGCTCGACCCGCGGGTGCGGCTGGGGTAGCTGGTGGACAATAAGTGCTAAAAGAACGTCATGTCGAACGCAGTGAGACATCTCGCTCGCCAACTAACTCAATCAGTAGCACCGCTAACCTTCGGGCCAATGATGCGAGAGAGATGCTTCACTGCGTTCAGCATGACGTTCCTTTAGCACCTGTTGCCTGGTACCTTTGCCCTCATGCTCCGCGTCGTTTCCTTCACCTTCAACGGCTTTGCCGAAAATACCTACCTGCTCATCGACGAGGCCACCCGCGCCACGGCCGTGGTAGACCCCGGCGCCTACTCGCGCCAGGAGCAGCAGACGCTAACCGATTTTATTACAACTGAGGGGCTGGATGTGCAGTATCTGCTCAACACCCACGCCCACATCGACCACGTGTTGGGCAACGCCTTTGTGCTGCTCAGCCACGCGGGCATCCCGTTCCTGCTGCATCCGCTCGACCAACCCACGCTGCGGGCCGTAGCTACCTACGCCGGCCCCTACGGCTTCGCGGCCTACGAACCCGCCGAGCCTACTGGCGAGCTAGCAGCGGGCCAGATAATCAAGCTAGGCGAGAGCAAGCTGGAAGTGCGCTTTGCCCCCGGCCACGCGCCGGGCCACGTAGTCTTCTACGACGAAGCGGGCGGGCAGCTTATTGGCGGCGACGTGCTGTTTCAGCGCAGCATAGGCCGCACCGACCTGCCGGGCGGCGACCACGCCACGCTCCTCGAAAGCATCAACCGTGAGCTGCTTACGCTCCCCGATGCCACGGTAGTGTACCCTGGCCACGGCCCGGCTACCACCATTGGGGCCGAGCGGCGCGGCAACCCATTTTTGCAGTAAGTTGCGGGGCTATGAAAAAGCTGTTTCTTCTGGTGAGCAGTCTGGTGGCCCTGGTGCCCGCCGCTCACGCGCAGTACCCGGTGAGCGGCAAGGTGCTGGACCAGCAAACGCACCAGCCGGTGCCCTACGCCAGTGTGGTAGTGGCTGGCACCACGCAGGGCACCACCAGCAATTCAGAGGGCGAGTTCCTGCTAACAGTTAGGCAAGTGCCTGCTAAAGTGTTGGCCTTCAGCCTGGGTTATGGGCGCGACTCGGTGCAGGTGACGGCGGCCGGGCCGCTACGGGCGTTGGTGCTGGTGCCCGCGCCGGTGCAGCTACCCACCGTGGAGCCGCCCAGCTACGCGACCGCGCTGCTGGCCAACGCCTACCGCGAGCTGCTACGCACCCAAGACCACAAGGAATACGGCCAGGCTTTCTACCGCCAGGTAGCCCGCCTCGACAATAACCCCACCGAGGTGCAGGAGATGGTGTGGGACGTGAAAACCGGCAACGCCGGCATCGAGGGGGCGCTCTACAATCAGGGCCGCTACGCAGTCAAGCAGAAGCAGCTGCTCAATTTCAAGAATTTCCCGAACTTCACCAAGGCCTTTTCCTTTTTCGACTCCCCCGCCGACACGGCCACCGCCCGCAACGTGGTGAGCCTGAACGCCGCCCACTACTATACGTTACGCCTGAAGGGCATTGTGCAGAGCGGCAGCCAGAGCGTGGCCGAAATCAGCTTCGTTAGCAACCCGGCCACCAACCGGCTGGGGCGGCAGGGCAGCGTTTTTATCGACGTAGATACCTACCAGGTGGTGCGGATGCGGGCCACGCTGCCAGCACACACTATTTCCAACAACCCGTTTTTTAAGTTTAAAAACTCCACCATTACCTTCGAGGCCGACCTACGGCAGCAGCCGGCCGGGGCTGCGTTGGTGTACATCAAAACGACCTACTCTACTGCCATAGGCCGGCCACTAAAGGCAGATATGCAATCAGAGGTGATGTCGTTCACCTTCTTCTACAATAGCCAGCCCACGCCCACCGGCCTGCCCTACGCAGCAGCCAATGCCCCTGGCTTCGACATGGCCAGCATCAAGCAGAAGCCCTACGATGCGGCCTTTTGGCGCGACAACCCGGTGGTAAAGCGCACGCCGCTCGAAGAGGAAATTATTAAGTCGTTTGAGCAGCAAAAGGCGTTCGGCACGATGCTGGAGAAGTAATTTTATAGTGACTACCAGTTAATTAGTGCTCTTGAAACGACACCTCCCCAACGCCCTCACCTGCCTCAACCTGCTCTGCGGGTGCCTGGCGCTGACTTGCATCCTCGGTAGCGGCACGCGCCTGAAGTACCTGGAGCTGGGGGCCTACCTGGTGGCCGTGGCAGCAGTGGCCGACTTCTTCGACGGCTTTGTGGCGCGGGCCCTGCGCGTGTCGTCGCCCATCGGCAAAGACCTGGATTCGCTCGCCGATATGGTGTCGTTTGGGGTGGTGCCGGGGGCGATGGTTTTTGCGCTGCTCATCAGTAGCTCCACCCATTATGCATTTGGGGCCGAGTGGTTTTCGTCTTTTCCCTTCCCGGATGAGGTGAAGATGCTGGTGCCGTTCGCGGGCTTCGGCATCACCATCTTCTCGGCCCTGCGCCTGGCCAAATTCAACAACGACACCCGCCAAACCAACTCGTTTATTGGCCTGCCCACGCCGGCCTGCACGCTGGTAGTAGCCTCGCTGCCGGTTATCTTGGCCCATGATGACTTTAAGCTAGGTAGCATCATCCTCAACCCCTGGGTGCTGCTGGGGCTCACGGTGCTGCTGAGCGGGCTGCTGGTGGCCGAGCTGCCGCTGTTTGCCCTCAAATTCAAGAACCTGCAGTGGCGGGGCAACCGCCGCCGGTTTATTTTTGTAGCACTGGCGCTGGGGCTCGTGGGCTGGCTGCACGCCGCCGGGGTGCCACTGGCGGTGCTGCTCTACGTGCTACTGAGCGTACCCGGCCGCGTGCGCAGCCGCGAGGCACTGGAACCCGCCGCCAACGCTCCGCAATAAGTAAGGCCCCTCGGCTGTTAGAAGGAACTAAGTAGCTGGCGGCTACGCTTGCTTTTTTTACTTGCTTGCCGAGGGCGACTAGTCGGCAGGCAACCATTGCTGTTACCGAAGTCTCTTACTCAAAGTCCGCCACCCGGCCCGTACTACTGTATGCGAAATATTTTCTCTGTGGTGCTGCTGTTGCTGGCGGTGGGCGTGGCCCAAACCAGCCGGGCCCAGTCGGGTGGTGAGCAGCAGGTGCCTGTGGTACTCAGCTGGACGCGCTACGCCAGCCTGCCCAACCCCAATTCCGAAGATGAGCCCCGCCGCGTACCCAGCTTCGTGGGGGCCACCCACGGTGCCCGCGAGGTAATCGGCACCTATGCCCTGCGCCTGCCGGGCACGGTGGGCACCGGCGAGCTGCGCGACGCCGTGTATGAGCCCTTCCCGGCCACCGACGTGAAGCTGCTGGGCAATACGGTGCTACCTGCTACGCCGGCTCTGCGTGTTCGCTTCGGCACCGAGGCCCGCCAGCCCTACAGCTACGTGCTGCTCCAGCCCGCTCGCCGCAACCCCCAAACCGGGCAGGCCGAGCGGCTGCTCTCGTTTACCTACGTGTACCAGCCAAGCGGCGCGGCCTTGCAGCGAGGCCTGGCCAGCCGCCCCCATACCAAAGCATCGGTACTAAATACCGATGACTGGTATAAAGTTGGGGTGCCCAACAGCGGTGTGTACAAGCTCGACCAGGCCACCCTCAAAACCTTGGGTTTGCCTGTAGCCAGCCTCGACCCGCACAAGGTGCAGCTTTATGGCAATGCTACCGGCATTTTGCCACAGGCCAACAGCGCCCCACGCCCCGACGACCTGGTGGAAAACAACATTTACTTCGTGGGCAACAACGACAACACGTTCGATGCCGGCGAGTACTTCCTGTTTTATGCGCGGGGGCCCCATGTGTGGCGACCCAGCCAGCCGAACACAACCACCTTGCAGAACATAGCCCCCGGCTACTTCGACTTGCTGGGTGAAGGCGGCCGCTACAAGCACCTCACCAACGTGTACTGCGATACGGCCTACTACTTCGTGCGGGTGGGCAGCGACAACGGCCGGCGCATTGCGGCGGCAGTTACGCCCACCGCGGCTCCCAGCGGCGCACCCATCACCACGTTCCTCGACCGGCGCTTCTACGAGCACGACCTGGTGAACGTACTCCATTCGGGCCGGCGCTGGCTGGGAGAATCATTTTCGGCCACTAACAAGCCCTCGCGAGACTTCGTGTTTACCGGCGACGGAAATCAGCCGCTGGCCGACCTCGTGGCGGGCGACACCCTGCGCCTGACGTCGTCGGTGGCTACCACGGCGCTGGCATTTGCTAATTTCAGCGTGGCCCTGAATGGTAGCAGCATCGGTAGCCAGTCGCTGGTAGGTACCACCGGCGGCGCTTACTTCAGCGAAGTAGCTAACAACGACTTTCGCACCTTCACCGTGCTCATGCCCAGCACGATTGGCAACGACCCCAAGGTGACACTCAGCTTCAACTCGGGCGACCCGGCTGGCTCGGGTTACCTCGACTATCTGGAACTGGTGGTGAAGCGCCAACTGCGCCTGAGCACTTCTTTTCTGGAGTTCAACTCGCTGAATTATAAGCGCGGTCTAGGCACCGTCGGTACTTTCGTAGTCGCTAATGCCACCGGGGCGCAGGTGTGGGAAACAACCAACCCGCGCCGCCCGCTAGCCCAAACATTAAGCAGCAGCGGCAGCTTCGTAGCCTACACCGACTCGGTGCGCGAGTTTGTGGCCGTGCAGCCAGGCGGTACCTTCAGCACGCCGCGCCTCTTTGGCCGGGTGCCCAACCAGAATCTGCACGACCTCAACAACGATGGCAAGCTGGATTTGGTCATCGTTACGTACCCGCCGTTTCGGGCGCAGGCCGAGCGCCTGGCCCAGCACCGGCGCGACTACAACGGCCTGAATGTGGCCGTGGTCACGACCAAGCAGGTGTACAACGAGTACAGCTCGGGTGGGCAGGATGTGACGGCCATCCGCGACCTGATGAAGCAGGTGTACGACCGCAACCCCGACCCTACTAATCGCCGCAACTACCTGCTGCTCTTCGGCGATGCCTCTTACGACTACAAGTCGTCACCCTACAACGATGCCAGCCAGGAGCCCGCCTGGTGGGCCACCCGCACGCCCTTCCGCACCACCAGCAAGTTCGACGAAGCCAACCAGAATTTCGTGCCTACTTACGAGTCGCGCGAGTCGTTTAGCCCCTTATATGGCGACGCCTCCAACCCCGAAGGCAGCGGCAGTTACTCCTCGGAAGACTACTACGGCCTGTTGGACGACACCGAAGGCGCCTGGACGGAGACGGCAACCGGCGTGTTCGAAACCTGCGACATTGGCATCGGACGCCTGCCCGTGCGCACGCCTATCGGGCAGCGGAGCGATGACACCCAGGCCCGGCAAGTAGTGGAGAAAATCATAGATTATGATTCTCCGGCCAGCTTCGGCAAATGGCGCAATTATATAACATTTACCTCCGACGATACTGATGCGGAGCACGACAACCAATTCGCCACCGAGTCGGAAACGTATTTTGCGGCTAACGTTAAGCAGCAGGAGCCGGCTTATAACCTGCGTAAAGACTACCTCGACTTGTTTCCGCAGCAGAGTGTAGCGGCCGGGCAGCGCTCACCCGCTGCCGTAGCTGCCATTGATGCGGCGCTCGAGCAGGGCTCGCTGATGATTGGCTACACCGGGCACGGCGGCCCCCGCGGCTTAGCCGATGAGCAAATTATTACTAATGCCTCGCTGCTGGGCCTCAAAAACCAGCACCGTCTGACCTTCTTCGTCACGGGTACCTGTGACCTGAGCACTTATGACAACCCCGACCTGACTTCGGCGGGTGAGCAGGTGCTAACCGACAATGCCACAGGCGGTGCGGTTGGGCTCTTCACTACTACCCGCGTGGTGCAGTCGTTTTCCAACCAGGAGTTAGTCAATAATTTCTATACTAAAGTGCTGACGCGCAACGCCAGTCAGGTGCTACCTTTTCTGGGCCTAGCAGCCAGCACGGCCAAGAACACCTCCTTTGGCGGTGACCTCAACAACCGCAACTACACCCTGCTAGCCGACCCTACCACCCGCTTGGCCTACCCCATGCAGCGCGTGGTACTCGACTCCATCAACGGCCACCATATCAGCACCATTACGACCACCGTCGACGTGCTGCAGGCGCTGAGCCTGGTGCGGATGAGCGGCCACATCGAGAACAACGGCGTGCTCAACGCCAGCTTTGGCGGCACAGCCGACATCACGGTTTTTGACAAGCCCATAACGGTGAAAACCCTCGGCGACGGCGGGCAGTTGCAAGTGCCGGTCGAAACCCAGGAAAGCGTTATTTATGGCGGGCAGGCCACAGTGCGCAGCGGCCGGTTCACAGTCAAATTCATCGTGCCCAAAGACATTGCCTACAACGTGGGCCTGGGCAAAATCAGCCTCTACGCCGCCGACCCCACCAACCGCGTCGATGCTCAGGGCTACCAACACGCCCTCATCGGTAGCGCTGCGCTCAATCCGCCGGCCGACACTACCCCGCCTCTGGTGCAGCTCTTTATGACCGACGAGACGTTTGTGTCGGGTGGTACCACTGGGCTGAGTCCGCTCTTTATTGCCCACCTCACCGACCAGTCCGGCATCAACACCTCTAGCACCGGCATCGGGCACGACCTCACGGCTACGCTCGACAACGACCAAAATAAGGTTCTGGTAATGAACGACTTCTACACGTCCGACCTGAATAATTTTATGTCGGGCCGCGTGCGTTACCCCTACAAAGACTTGGCTCCCGGCCCGCACACCATCAAGTTCAAAGCCTGGGACACCTACAATAATTCAGCGGAAGCCTCAGTTGACTTCATTGCCGCCCAAAGCGAGCAGTTGGCCCTCGACCACGTCCTGAACTATCCAAACCCCTTCAGCAACCTCACTACCTTCCACTTCGACCAGAACCACCCCGGCGAGGAACTGGACGTGCAGGTGCAGATATTTACCATCGCTGGCCGCTTGGTTAAAACGCTACGCACCACTGTTCCCGGCACCGCCCATGTGCCCGCTTCCCCCCACGACCCTTCCCTGACTTGGAACGGCCACGACGAATACGACGACCAGCTGGCGCGGGGCGTATACGTGTACCGCGTGAGCATTCGCTTGGCCAGTGGCGGCGATATGGCCACCAAGTTCGAAAAATTAGTCCTGCTTAATTAGGCGCTTGACAAGCCCAGCAGTTGTTTTGTCGATTGGTTCTGGAAGTGCCAAACTCCCGCTACTTATCTTTGTCGTTGCGCAATGCCTGCCTAGGCTCAACCATTTCCGAAAATAGTTTTTTATACTCCCCACATGACTGTTTTTCGTACGCTAGCCGTTGCTCCGGCGTTGCTACTTCTTGCGGCTCCGGCCGCCCTAGCTCAGCAGCCTGGCCTTCCCAGCGCCGACCTCCACACGATTACTACGGCCGTACCCATCCTCACGCTCAGCCCCGATGCCCGGGGCGCAGCGCTGGGCGATGCCGGCGTCGCTACTTCCCCCGATGCCAATTCGGCCTACTACAATCCGGGTAAACTCGGCTTCGTAGACTATAAGTACGCCGTTTCTCCTTCGTATTCACCCTGGCTACGCAATATCACGGATGATATGAACCTGAGCAACTTGGGCGGGTATGTGAAGGTCAACGACCGGGCCGCGCTCTCGTTGTCGCTGCTTTATTTCGACCTGGGCCAGATTGATTACCGCGACAACAGCAACCTGCCGCAAGGTAACTTCAACCCCAAAGAATATGCAGTAGCCGTATCCTATGGGCAAAAACTGGGCACCAATTTCGGTTTGGGGGCTACCATTCGCTACGTGCGCTCAAACCTAGTAGGTAGCTACGGTGGCAACGATGCCAAGCCCGGCAACGCGTTTGCGGCTGACCTGGGCGTCTACTATACCAAGGATGCTACTATTGGCACCGGGGTCTACAACCTGGCCTTTGGAGGTACCATCTCCAATATCGGTAATAAGCTCACGTATGGCGACGTAACTACCCCGAGCTTCCTGCCCGCTACCTTCCGCCTGGGTACTGCCATTACCCGCGAAATCGACCAGTATAATAAGATTACGCTGGCCTTCGACGCTACCAAGCTGCTGGTGCCCTCGCCCTATTACGAAGACGAATTGCCTGCCAACGCTTCTACGGCCGACAAAGCGGCACAGTTTGCGCGCGTAAAGCAGACCAACACTGAGCGTGCGCAGGTTGGCATTGTGTCAGGTATTTTCAACTCGTTTGGTGATGCGCCGGGCGGCTTTTCAGGTGAGCTGCAGGAAATTAATCTGCACACGGGCCTCGAATACTGGTACGACAACAAAATTGCGGCCCGCGTGGGGTATTTCTACGAAAGCCCGCATACCGGCGACCGCCAGTACGTGAGCTTCGGCCTAGGTGCGCGCCTCTCGGTATTCGGGGTAGATGGCACGTACATCGTGCCAAATTCAAAAGCCAACCCGCTGGCTCAGACTATTCGCATCTCGCTGCACTTCAACCTGCAAAAGCTCGCCGATGCTTTCAACGAGAACGGTGCCGGTGGCACCCAGGGCACCCTACCGAACTAAGTAGTAGACAGGAAACGCCAAAAGTTGGCTGGTAGAAGACGATGGCTCTCGTGCCCGGTTTCTGCCAGCCAACTTTTGGCGTTTCAAGAGGTTGCTAAGTGCTTGATTGATTAATTTCAACCAAATACTTACTTCATTTATAACTTATCCATTGTACGCCCTTTGGCTTCAACGATTACCTCACCCCCTAGCCCCCTCTCCCGTGGAGAGGGGGGACTAGCTCTAAAAAGTTAGAAACTAGAATTAGAAACTAGTTCCCCCTCTCCGCAGGCTTCGCGCCTAAAGCGAACCGGGGGCTAGGGGGTGAGGTAATCGTTGAAGCCAAAGGGATAACTAATCTTCTCAGCAGTGCTCAACCGCCTTCAGCCTCCGCCTACCCACCCGCTCACCGCTATTACCCTGCCCACGCCGCAAGTAACGGTGCTGCCTAATAGTGCCCGCCTGCATCTGCTGGCCAACCCAGCCCAACCTGTGCTTCGCCTACAGGTAGTGGTGCCCGCTGGCAAGCAGCAGGAAACCGCTCCCAGCCTGGCCCAGCTTACGGCCAAGATGCTCACCGAAGGCACTGCCACCCGTAGCGCCCGCCAAATTGCCGACACCGTGGCTTTCTACGGTGCTACCCTCGACTGCGAGGCCGGCCCTGACCACGCCACTCTCACCTTGTACTGCCTGGCCCGCCATCTGCCTACGCTGCTGCCTCTGGTGCAGGAAGTACTGGCCGAGCCTACTTTTCCTGAGCCGGAGCTAAGCCAGCTCAAAACCCGCATGGGCCAGAACATGCAGGTAGAGCGCCGCAAAACCAGCTTCTGCGCCAGTGAGGAATTTAACCGCCAACTATTCGGTGGCGCCTCGCCCTACGGCCGGCCCTTCGATGAAGCCTCATTTGGGCAGCTAACGGCGGCTGAGCTGCGCCGCTTTCACGCGGCTGCCTACGCTCCGGCATGCGCCGAAATATTCCTGAGTGGCGACGTAGTAGCCCACCAAGCCCTGGTAGCTGAAGCGCTGGGGCAGTGGCAGCCTGTAGCGTCGGCTGAGGCCTTGCCCGCCAGCGCAGCGGTTGCCGACGCCTATCCTACCGGCCTCGTGACGGTGCCGGTAGAGGGCAGCATCCAGGCATCGGTGCGGCTGGGGCGGCGCTGGCCAACGCTCACAGAAACGCAAACCCCGGAGCTGCTGCTGCTGGTGAAAATCCTGGGGGGCTACTTTGGCTCGCGCCTGATGAAGAATATCCGCGAAGACAAGGGCTTCACGTATGGCATCCATGCCAGTGTGGTGGCGCGGGAGCAGGCCACGGCGCTGATAATCGGCACCGACGTGAACGGCGAAAGCGCCGACGCCACCCGCCAGGAAATTGCTCACGAGCTTGTTCGCCTTCAAACCGAGCTGCTGGGCGATGACGAGCTGGAAACGGTGAAAAACTATACCCTCGGCAAGCTGCTCGGCGAAACGGCCACCGTATTTGAGCAAGCCGATAAGTACCGCCACGTAGTGCTACAGCACTTGCGCCCCGATTATTACCAGCATCTGGCCCGCCAAACGCAGGATGCTACTGCCGAGCAATTGCAGGCCCTGGCTCGCGCCTACCTCAGCCCCGCCGATATGCTGGCCGTAGTAGCTGGTGGCGAGGTAGTGCTGACGTAATGCATGGCAGCGCAACGCGCAGCTAGAAGTTAGCGCAACCAGAAATTGAGCCACAAGCAAATTAGCGCAGTTTGGGTAGCTGCCGGTTTTTAAGTTAGATTGTCAGAGAACTAGCAAACTCTTCGTTTACAAGGCAAACAAGTAACTGACCAGCAAGGTAATTTGTAAAACCGAATACAGATTTTTAATTTATTGTCAGTTACTTTATCTTTGCTCTCCTTCAATCAGCGCTTCAATTTCCCACCAAATGGACACTTATTCCTACATTGCCAATGCGGATGCAGCGGCTATCGAAACGCTGTATCAAGCGTACCGGCAAAACCCTGAATCGGTCGATTTTGGCTGGCGTAAGTTCTTTGAAGGATTCGATTTCTCGCAACAGTTCCCCGAAGGCGCGCCCGTAGTACCCGGCGCTAATGGCAACGGCGCTACGGCCAATGGCCCCGCTAAAGCTGCTACCCCAGCGCCCGGCCCGCAGCCCGACGACTACGGCGTGCTCAACACCAACGCCTCGACCAACAACGCGCCAAATTTTGCCAGTGGTCCGGCTGCTACCGACAAGGAAACGGCCGTACGCAACCTCATCTACGCTTTCCGCAGCCGGGGCCACCTGCGCGCCCGCACCAACCCCGTGCGCGAGCGTAAAGACCGGCAGGCGCGCCTAAACCTGGGCGACTTCGGCCTGAGCGACGCTGACCTAGAAACCAAGTTCCGCCAAGGCGAAACGCTGGGCCTGGGAACAACTGCTACACTGCGCGAAATAGTGGCGGCGCTCACCAGCATTTACGCTGGCACCGTCGGCTTCGAGTATACCTACATCCGCGACCCGCAGGTGCTGGACTGGTTCCAGCAGAAAACCGAGCACGATGCGCTGGCTTTTAACCCCGACAAGGAGTATAAGAAGCGCATTCTGAAGAAGCTGAACGAGGCCGTAGTATTTGAGAATTTCCTGCATACCAAGTTTCTGGGGCAGAAACGCTTTTCGCTCGAGGGCGGTGAAACCACTATTCCGGCCCTCGATGCTATTATAAACCGGGGCGCCGAGCTAGGGGTGAAGGAAGTGATGATTGGGATGGCCCACCGGGGCCGCCTCAACGTGCTGGCCAACATCATGGGTAAGACCTACGAGCAGATTTTCAGCGAGTTTGAAGGCACGGCCACGCCCGACCTCACGATGGGCGACGGCGACGTGAAGTACCACATGGGCTATTCGAGCGAGGTAGAGACTACCAACGGCCAGAAAGTCAACCTCAAACTGGCACCTAACCCCTCGCACCTCGAAGCCGTGAACCCGGTGGTAGAGGGCTTCGTGCGGGCCAAGATAGAACACCAGTACGGCGGCGACTACCACCAGATTCTACCTATCCTTATCCACGGCGACGCGGCCCTCGCCGGCCAGGGGATTGGCTACGAGCTGACGCAGATGTCGCAGCTCGAAGGCTATAAAACGGGCGGCACCATCCATTTCGTCATCAACAACCAGGTGGGCTTCACCACCGATTTTGAGGATGCCCGCTCGGCTATTTATTCCACTGACCTGGCCAAGATTATCGACGCGCCCGTGATTCACGTCAACGGCGACGACCCGGAGGCGGTGGTGTTTGCGGTGCGGCTGGCTACGGAGTACCGGCAGCAGTTTCACGCCGATATTTTTATCGACATGGTGTGCTACCGCCGCCACGGCCACAACGAGTCCGACGAGCCCAAGTTCACCCAGCCCACGCTTTACAACGTTATCTCGAAGCACCCCAACCCGCGCGAGGTGTACAACGCCACGCTGGTAAAGCGCGGCGACGTAGATGCCGAGCTGGCCAGCCAGATGGACCGCGAATTCCGCGACACCCTGCAGGCCCGCCTCGACCAAGTGAAGCAGCAGCCGCTGCCCTACAAGTATCAGGCCCTCGAAAACGAGTGGCGCACCCTGCGCCGCTCTACCAACGAGGACTTCGACCAGTCGCCCGAAACCGGCATTTCGGCCGAAACCGTGGAGCGCGTGGCCCAGGCTTTGACCACGATACCGGAGAATTTTCGGCCCATCAAGCAGATTGATAACCTGCTGAAGGAGCGCCGCAAAATGTTCTATGAAACCCGCGTCCTCAACTGGGCGGCCGGGGAGCTGCTGGCCTACGGCTCGCTGCTAACCGAAAACCACCAGGTGCGTGTGAGCGGACAGGATGTGCAGCGCGGTACGTTCTCGCACCGCCACGCGGTACTGCACGACGCCGAAACGTCGGCGCCCTACAACTCGCTCAATAATATTCAGGGCGAGCATGAGCAGATGGCTATTTTCAACTCGCTACTGAGCGAGTATGCCGTGCTGGGCTTCGAGTTTGGCTACGCCATGGCCAACCCTACGGCGCTGGTGGTGTGGGAGGCGCAGTTTGGCGACTTCGCCAACGGCGCGCAAACCATGATTGACCAGTTTGTGGTGAGCAGCGAAAGCAAGTGGCAGCGCATGAACGGCCTCGTAATGCTGCTGCCCCACGGCTACGAAGGCCAGGGCCCCGAGCACTCCAACGCCCGCCCCGAGCGCTTTTTGCAGCTGGCCGCCGAGAACAACATTGTGGTCGCCAACATCACCACGCCGGCCAACTTCTTCCACGCCCTGCGTCGGCAGCTCACCTGGAGCTTCCGCAAGCCGCTGGTGGTGATGTCGCCCAAGAGCATGCTGCGCAACCCGCTTTGCGTGTCGCCGGTGGAGGACTTCATCAGCGGCCGCTTCCAGGAGGTGCTCGGCGACTCGTTTGCCGACGCCAAAAAGGTGAAGCGTGTGCTGCTCTGCTCGGGCAAGGTGTACTATGATTTGCTCGACGAGCAGCAGCAGTCCGACCGCAAGGATGTGGCCATTGTGCGCATGGAGCAGTTGCACCCTTTTCCCAAAAAGCAGCTCGATGCCGAACTAGCCAAATACCCGAAAGCCACAGTATACTGGGTGCAGGAAGAGCCCGAAAATATGGGTTACTGGAACTACCTGCTGCGCTTCCTGCGCCGCGAGTTGGAAGACGTAATTGCGCGCAAGCCCTCCGCTTCGCCCGCCACCGGCTACAACAAGGTGCACGTAAAGGAGCAAAAAGAAATAGTAGCCCGCGCCTTCGACAAGCCCAAAGAAGCCGTAGCCGACGAGCAGATTAAGGAAACCACTGAGGTAGCCAAAAAGGAGGAATAACCCTACAAGGCATCGTCAGCCTGCACAGCAGGCGTATCCGTTCCATCCGCCTAATCCGTTATAATCTGCGGTGATAACAGAAGAGCAAATCCAGGCCGTAGTGCGGCGCATCGTCGAAGGCTACGCGCCGGACAGGATTATCCTGTTCGGCTCGTATGCCTACGGCGAGCCCACAGAGCATTCGGATTTGGATTTGCTCATTATCAAGGAGAATGCGGAGCCGAAGCGAGTGGAGCGTTCCATCAAAATATGGCGACTTCTCTGGGAAGCCAATGTTCCGCCAATGGATATCTTAATTCGGACGCCAGCCGAGATGGAGAAAGCTGCTGGTATTTTCCAGTCAGTAGAAACCATTGCTCAAACTAAGGGACGACTATTGTATGCAGCCTAGTACACCAGAGCAGCAGCGCGTCGATATTTTGATGCGTCGGGCTGACCGTGATATACAAGTGGCCGAACTGATTGTGCAGGCTTCGCCTCATTTATACGAGGACGCTGGTTTTCACTGCCAGCAAGCAACAGAAAAGTATCTGAAAGCAGTTCTAATAGCTGCTACTTTGCCCGCTCCCTTCACGCATAATCTGGTAGTGCTGATGGCTTCATTGCGACAAGCTTCGGTTGTAGCGTTCGCCCAGCATGAAATAGATGAGGCCACGGTGCTCACTGATTTTGCAGTTGGCCTGCGCTACGAACTCGACGACGCCCCCAGTTACACCGCTGCCGACTTGCTGGCAATGGCCGACAGATTCCGCCAGAAGCTGCGCCCGCTAGCACAAGCCTTTTTACTTTAGCCACTTTCACGACGCCTTCTCTCCACCCGCCTACCTCATGCCCACCGAAATCAAAATCCCCGCCGTCGGCGAATCCATCACCGAAGTCACTATTGCCAAGTGGCTCAAGCAAGACGGCGCGGCCGTGAAGCGCGACGAAGTTATTGCCGAGCTGGAATCGGATAAAGCCACCTTCGAGTTGCCCGCCGAAGCCGACGGCATCCTGAAAATTCGGGTGGCTGAGGGCGAAACCATCGGTATCGGTACCGTTATCGCCGAGCTGGATGGCGCGGGTGCTGCGGCCCCGGCCAGCGCCCCGGCCCCGGCTGCTGCTACCGCTGCATCAACTGACCCGATTTCCCAAGGTGAGCAAAACCCCCAGGCCAGCGACCAAAGCGGCTACGGCGGCACCTCGGCCGAGCGGCCCGGCACCGACCCGGCCACGCCCGGCGCCCCGGCTCCTGCGCCCGCTGCGGCTACGGGCGGCAGCGCGGTAGAGATGAAAATTCCCGCCGTGGGTGAGTCCATCACCGAAGTAACCGTGGCCAAGTGGCTCAAGCCCGACGGCGCACAGGTAAGCCGCGACGAAGTTATTGCCGAGCTGGAATCGGACAAAGCCACGTTTGAGCTGCCCGCTGAAGCCAGCGGCACCCTGCGCCACGCAGTAAAAGAGGGCGAAACCATTGGTATTGGCACCGTCATTGCCCGCATTGAAGGTGGCAGCGGTACGCCGGCTACGGCGGCCCCGGCCGCCAGCGCGCCTACTGCTGCCCCGGCAGCGGCCGCCCAGCCCGCTAGTGGTGGTGCCAGTTCCTACGCTACGGGCGTGCCCTCGCCGGCCGCTGGTAAAATTCTGGGGGAGAAAGGCATCAGCGCCACTGACGTAGCCGGCTCCGGCCGCGACGGGCGCATTACCAAGGAGGATGCCCAGAATGTCCAGGCCAAGCCGGTTGCTTCAGCTCCGCAGGCGGCTGCTCCGGCTCCGGCAGCCAGCGCGCCTGCTCCGGCTGGCGAGCGGGGGCAGCGCCGCGAGCGCATGAGCAACTTGCGCAAGACGGTGGCTCGCCGCTTGGTGTCGGTGAAAAACGAGACTGCCATGCTCACCACCTTCAACGAGGTGAACATGCAGCCGATTATGGACTTACGTAACAAGTTCAAAGACAAATTCAAGGAGAAAAACGGCGTGGGGCTGGGCTTTATGTCCTTCTTTACCAAGGCCGTGTGCGTAGCCTTGCAAGAGTGGCCCGCCGTGAACGCCTACATTGACGGCGGCGACATCGTGTACTCCGACTTCTGCGACATCAGCATCGCCGTATCGGCCCCGAAAGGCTTGGTGGTGCCGGTTATCCGCAACGCCGAGAAGCTCTCATTTGAGGGCGTGGAGAAGGAGGTAGTGCGCCTCGCCGGCCTGGCTCGCGACAACAAGCTCACCATCGAGCAGATGACGGGCGGCACCTTCACCCTCACCAACGGCGGCATTTTCGGCTCCATGATGAGCACCCCCATTATCAACGCGCCGCAGTCGGCCATTCTGGGGATGCACAACATCATTCAGCGCCCCGTGGCCGAGAACGGGCAGGTAGTTATTCGCCCCATGATGTACCTGGCCCTGAGCTACGACCACCGCGTGATTGACGGCCGCGAGTCAGTGTCGTTCCTGGTGCGCGTGAAGGAGCTGCTCGAAGACCCCACCCGCCTGTTGCTGGGGGTATAAGCTGGCCAAGATGCTCGAAAAAGCGGCTGCTTCTGCAAAGGGGTAGCCGCTTTTCGCGTTGGCTAAGGTGGTCGTTTCGAAGCCGTTTCCGTTAACAGCCCGAACCTGTTTTTTCTCAGCTTTTTATGAAATCCAACTCTGCTAAGTCCCCGTCTACTTCCAAATTCTGGCCCGTTCTAGGCTTGGCGGCCATCACCGGCTCGCGCGCCACCAGCGGGCCCACTTTCCTCAGCAAATACCTCGCGCACCGGCCGCTTGCGCCGGGCCTGGCTGCCTCGCCGCTCCGCTTTCTGGCCAAGCCCGGCGTAGCTACCGCCCTGCGGCTGATGATTGCCGGCGAAATGGTAGGCGACAAGCTGCCCCAGACCGAAGCCCGCATAGTGCCCCAGCAGCTGGGCATGCGCGCCGCCTCGGGGGCACTGGTGGGCGCTACCTGGTACAAGGCGCAGGGTGGCAGCGCCCTCACCGGCGCGCTGGTGGGCGGCCTGGGCGCGGCGGCAGCCACGTACATCACTTACCTGCTGCGCAAGAACATCAGTGAGCAAACCCACACGCCATCCGAACTGGTGGGCCTGGGCGAGGACATGCTGGTGCTGGCTGGCGGCAACGCGCTGGCGCGGTAGTAGAGAAGTAGTGCGAAGCGAAAGCTTCGCGCTACTTCGCCAAGTGCCCGCCGTATCTTTGTGAGGCTGGCCGCAGGGCTGGTTTCCACCCGTTTTCCGCGTTTATGAATCAGTACGACGTTACCGTTATCGGCTCGGGGCCGGGCGGGTATGTGGCCGCCATCCGCTGCGCCCAGCTGGGGCTCAAAACCGCCCTCATCGAGAAGTACCCCACCCTGGGTGGCACCTGCCTCAACGTGGGCTGCATCCCGAGCAAGGCGCTGCTCGACAGCACCGAGCACTACCACAACGCGCATACCACCTTCAAGGAGCACGGCATCGAGCTGGAAAACCTGCAGGTGAACATGAACCAGATGATTGACCGCAAAAACGGCGTCGTGAAGGCTAATGTGGACGGGATTGCGTTCCTGATGAAGAAAAACAAAATCGACGTGCTCAAAGGCGTCGGCTCGTTCGTGGACAAGAACCACCTGAGCATCGCGCCCACCGACGGCGGCGAGGCCCAGCAGATTGAAACCAAGAACGTTATCATCGCCACCGGCTCCAAGCCCACGGTGCTGCCCTTCATTGCGCAGGACAAGGAGCGCATCATCACCAGCACCGAGGCCCTCAACATCCGCGAGGTGCCCAAGCGCCTCATCGTCATTGGCGGCGGCGTTATTGGGCTCGAAATGGCCTCCGTGTACGCCCGCGTGGGGGCCAAGGTGAGCGTGGTGGAGTTCACCGACTCGCTCATCCCGACCATGGACCTGGCCCTGGGCAAGGAGCTAAAGCGCATCCTGGGCAAAATCGGCATCGAGTTTTACCTGGGCCACAAAGTAACCGGCGCCACCCGCGACGGCGACACCGTGACCGTAACCGCCACCACGCCCAAAGGAGAGGAACTGAAGCTGAAAGGCGACTACTGCCTGGTAGCCGTGGGCCGCGCCCCCTACACGGCCGCCCTCAACCTCGAAGCCGCTGGTGTGGCTATGGAAGAGCGCGGCCGCATCAAGGTCGATGAGCACCTGCAAACCAACGTGCCCGGCATCTACGCCATCGGCGACGTGATTCGCGGGGCCATGCTCGCCCACAAGGCCGAGGAAGAAGGCGTGTACGTGGCCGAAACCATCGTGGGCCAGAAGCCGCACGTCAACTACCTGCTCATCCCCGGCGTGGTGTACACCTGGCCCGAAGTGGCCGGCGTGGGCTACACCGAGGAGCAGCTCAAGCAGCAGGGCCGCCTTTACAAAACCGGCTCGTTCCCCTTCAAAGCCAGTGGCCGCGCCCGCGCCAGCATGGACCTCGACGGCTTCGTGAAAGTGCTGGCCGACAAAACCACCGACGAAATCCTGGGCGTCCACATGATAGGCCCGCGCATCGCCGACCTCATCGCCGAAGCCGTCACGGCCATGGAGTTCCGGGCCTCGGCCGAAGACGTGGCCCGCATGAGCCACGCCCACCCCACGTACGCGGAGGCCATGAAAGAGGCGTGTTTAGCGGCTACCGAGAACCGGGCGATACATATGTAACTACTGGTTTCGCAGCCTTCCCAAGTGCAGATATGAGGTGTTCATTAGCATTGCTCCTGTTCGCCTTTTTGGCAGCAACAATAAACTCGGCTGCTCAAGAACGCGCTGGCCCTGAAGGCTCTGGTGCGCGAACCGCGCTGGCACCACCAAGAAAAACCAAGCCAAGCCAAGCTGCCCCGAAACGTGAGCGGCTGGTGCTGCCCACGCACGAGATGCAGTTCAGCCGAATAGGGGCTTCTGAGGTGTGGACGAACCGGAAATACAGAGACAGTGTGTTGGCTCAGCCTAGATTATTTTGGTTGGGGATGGGAGGACTGCTGTACCGAAAACGATATTCTGACACAGTGTTCTGCCGAATTGAGTTTGAGCGTCCGCCAAATCCTTACCAGAACGGGGGAGGTAATATAAGTCTTCTCTATCAAGACCTTAACTGCGACGGTTCACCGGAGGTATTGGTTGGTTTTTGGCGGAACGGGGGCG
Organism: Janthinobacterium lividum; assembly: GCA_050954465.1. Lineage (GTDB taxonomy): Bacteria > Bacteroidota > Bacteroidia > Cytophagales > Hymenobacteraceae > Hymenobacter. Next base: position 40,879 of record JBPBPU010000019.1, on the reverse strand, counting down.
GCACGATGCGGCAGGATTGGGTAGGCATAAATCTCATTGACGTAGGCGGTAGGCCGCGCTTGCTGTTGAGCGCAATAATTGAAAATGAGGGAGGTGGGTGGACTCCTGACCCCGATAATCCTGAAAATGAGCTATTCGTCACGTATGGTTGGGAGCGGTCAGTAAAGTTGGGTGGGGTGGATATTCGGGTATTATTGGAAGGCAGCGACACGCCAGTTGTTGAGGCAGCACAAGACCTGGGTGGTGTGTCGTACTTGGAAATTGGCAGGCTTCGGTACCATAGCCAAGACAAGCCCTCCAAAACCGAGATGACACCGCTCACTCCCGGCCGCTACCAGTATCACGACGGCCACTTGGTCTGGGTTGGAAAATGAATGCTGCTGCACCAGAAATAGCAAGCGGCGGCGGCTCCAGGAGCTTCAGCCGCTTTTTTGGCTGCTATACGGGCTGCGGGAAAAGCGGCAGGAGCTAGGCCAGCAGCCAGAAGCGCCAGCCATTCCAGTAGCGGGCGTACTGCGTTCCGAAAGATTTTAGCTCGCCAGCCGCTGGCAAGCTATGCTGGCGGGCATAGTCGGCGTATTCCTGGTCGTCGGCAAATAGCTGCTGTTGCTTGGTAACCAAGTCGTAAGTGAAATATGAGTTGTCGTTGGCCTGCCCACAGAATACGTCATTGCCAACCTCAAACCGGCTCACGATGGGGGCACCCGAAGGGAGTTGCAGGGGGTCGAAAGAGGCGACCATGCCATTGATTTCTTCCACCGTTTCCCCGTGGCCAACGGGAATGCGAGCGGAGTCACCCAGGCCGTGGTCGCCCCAATAGGTGCAGGAAAACAGGAAGAGACTGCCGTACGCCACCAAAAAGCTGCGCCGCCAAAATTGCTTGCCATTGCGGCTAGCTCTCACCAGAGTGTTGTTTAGGTGCCAAGTATCGGCCCGCCGGGCCAGCCAACGAAGCAGAGTCGCATAAATGGCGGCCTGAAGGGCTATTTTGACCAGGGTGAAGACGAAGCCAAACAGGTATTCCATAAAAGTGCGAACAGGTGCGGGCTACCGCTGGGCAAAGGCCGCATAACGGCAAGTGCTGAATAGTACTGCTTTGCAGCGACACCCAAGCGGCGGAAGCCTCAGTTGCTTTTATTCCATCTGAGCACCGGGGCGCTAACTAACCCCAACGAGCTACCAGTCGCGGGCTTCGTCGGCTAAGCCAGCGCCTTCGGCATAGTCAGACGGGTCGAGGCCGCAGGCGCTGGTTATTTCGTCGGTCAGGGCGCACAATTCTTCTCGTTGCTCGGTCATGATAAGGCCCGCGTAGTCATTAGTGGCCTCAATAGCCTTGATAATTTGCTTGACCTTTTTCTTCTCAGAAGCTTCCTCGCCCAGTTTTATCAAGTTAGCAAGGAGCTTATCAAAAATGGCTTGAACAGCATTAGTATCTTCTACTCCTGCAGGCTCCCATTGCCGTATCAATTCCTGCTGGTAGTGAGTGCGCCAGTTATCGAAAGGATAGTGCTGCCTGGTGGCGTTAAGCTTGTCGGTGTAAGGGTCCATGCCGAGGTATTGGGAGAAAGCAAAAATAATCTGTGGCAGTCATTACTTTGACCTATCGTTAGCAGACTGACTACTCTTTGCACCCTCATACCCCGCCCCGACGCCTACCCCCAAACCCAACCCGCCAGCCGCGCCGCAGCGGGCCGGTAGGCAGTGGGGCGTTTGTACCCCGCGCAGGTAGTCTGGCGTAGCAGGCAAGAAACTCTCCCGGCTATGAAAAAGCTAGCGTCCTTGTTCGCCCTGCTGGGCAATGCGTGCAGCCCGTGCCGGAAGCTGCCCTTATCCGAAGCCGACCGGGCCTGGGTGGCGGCCTACCCTACAATAGGCCGGCAGCTTACCTTCCGCAGCCCGCAAGGCAATGCGCTGCATTATCACGTGGCCGTGCGGGTCGATACGTACACGAACCTCGACTGCAACTGGCTCGAAATCGGCCTGAAACAGCCCGCGCATTTCCACGTCACGCTACGCACTCCAACTGCGACGCCGAACACTATATACGACCGCGACGACCTGACGCTCTACTTGGTGAAGTGGAGCAAGAGCCAGCCCGCCAAGTTGGATTTTCGCATGGCAGGGCTGGAAGCCTATATCAACGAGGAGTACGACAACCACCGTTTTCGGCTCGAGCCCCGCCCCTGCACCCTGCAAAGTAGTGGCCGCTCCTACCCACGCGCCTACTACTTCGAGGCCAGCCGCAATGCCATCGGCTACCGCCCCGGTACATGGCGTAGCTTCTACTGGGACCAGCAAGCGGGCCTGCTACGCCTGGAAGCGGCCGATGGCGAGGCATTTGAGTTGGTAGACGAGTAGGGCACTGCTTGGTCAGAAATGCCAGGCAGTTTTTAAGTAAGTAGTTAGAATTAAGTAGCAAGATGCCAACTGCTTGAAAGTTAACCGAATGTTTCATGCCTCACTACTTAATTACTTATGTCTTACTACTTTGCATGGATAAGCTGCCCCTTGTCGAAAGCGACCAGGCAGCCCAGCCATAAGGTATAGATGAAGCGTCGAAAACAGCGGTCAGGCGCTGTAAAAAGCAATGCTGTACTGCTCGGCCAGCCGTGCCTGCACGGGGCGCAAGTCAGCCCAGATGGCGGCAATGGTGGCGGCCACTTGCTGGGCCGTGCCGTGGCTGACGAAGAAGTCGGCATCAGACGACTTCCACCACTCGGGGCCGGTGCCCTGAATGGGAACGTTGAGAACCAGCTTGATAGCACTCTGGCCGTTGCGGGGGCTGACGTACTCGTACAACTCCAGGCTGAACGCCACCGCGTTGCCCACGCGCTCCAGAATAAAGGCCCGGCTGGCGGTAGTGAAGGGCAGCCGGGCGGGCCAGTTGGCGGAGGTGGTGAAGGCGTGCAACTCGTCGAATAGTAGTTGCAGCAGCTGGCGCTCCGTTTCGGTGTAGCCGAATGGGGTAATGAAGCAGGCATGGAAAACAGGCTAAGAGTGAGGTGGGAAATTAGTAGCGGCGGGCTGGTTAGCAAAGCCAGTAATTTATTAGCCGGTCAGGTGAAGCCGCTATCCACTTGGCTGTTAGTACACTAAAAATTTTGGGCGAAGCTCGGGGCTATTCACCAGATAAACAGAAAGTTATTTCTTTCTTGAAAACGTTTCGCCGACTTAACTAACGCGCCCGGCCGGCGTATAGCGGGCCATGAATGCAAATGCCCCCGACCAGTCTGCTGGCCCTCAGCCGCAGGCCGCGCCGGAGCCAGTGCTGCGCATCCCCATTATCGAAGAAACGGCGACTATCACCCGGGAACGGGTGGAAACCGGCCGCGTCCGGCTGACTAAAACCGTTACGGAACATACTGAAACGGTGCCCCTCGACTTGCGCCAGGATGAAGTACGCGTCGAGCGGGTGGCTGTCAACCAGTTTCTGCCCGATGATGCGCCGGCTCCTGCCACGCGCTACGAAGGCGACGTAATGATAGTGCCCGTGCTGCGGGAGGTGCTGGTGAAGCGCCTGCTGTTAGTAGAAGAACTGCACATCAGCCGGCACCAGATAGTGACTACCGAGCCGCAACAGGTAGTGTTGCGCCACGAAACCGTAGATATAGAGCGCCTGCCACCCGGCAATGGCCCCAACCAACCAGGAGCACCGGCCGTGAGCGCCGTTTAATAGAGTATTTCCCCCTTCATCCTTTTTCCCCTCTCCCTATGGACCAGACTGTAGTAGGTATGTTCGATACCGCTGCCCAAGCGCAGCAAGCCGCCCAAAAACTAGCTGCCGCTGGCTTCGGCGTAGATTCCGTTGACGTATCCTCGGCCAAGTATGGCGCTGATAGCGGCGACTCCTCTAATTACCAGAACACCAGCGGCACGGCCGTAGAAGGTGCTGCCGACGCAGTAGGCCGCACGGCCGACCAGGCCGAATCGGGCATTAGCAGCTTTTTTGGCAATCTCTTCGGCAGCGACGACGACAACAGCACCGCTCAACGCTACCAACACGTAGCCCGCAGCGCTGGCTTCATCATAACGGTGCATTGCCACTCGGCTGAGAAGGCCCATCAGGCAGCCGACATCCTGGACGACGCCGGCGCGGTAAATGTAGAAGAGCGCGCCGCGCAAACGGGCTATGAGGGCCAGGCCAACAGCCTGACTGGTACGGCCGCCGCCACCTCGGCTACCGACGGCCTGACGGCTCAGGTAATCGAAGAAAACCTGCAAGTAGGCAAACGCACCGAGCAAACCGGCGGCGTGCGCCTGCGCTCGCGCATCGTAGAAAAGCCCGTAGAAGCCAGTGTGCGCCTGCGCGAAGAGCACGTAGTAGTGAACCGCATCCCGGTAAACCGCCCGGCTACGGAAGCCGATTTCCAGACCTTCAAGGAGGGCCAGGTAGAGCTGACTGAGTCGGCCGAGCGGGCGGTAGTAGCTAAAGAAGCCCACGTAGTGGAAGAAGTAAGCCTGGGCAAGCAAGTGACGGAGCGCGAAGAAGTTATCCACGACACGGTGCGCAACACCGAAGTTGACGTGGAGCAGATTCCGACCAGCACCACTACCACCAGCACGACCACGACCAACACCAGCTCCGACCAGCGCCCCGCCGGTAATAGCTAGCCTGGCAAGCTGCTTCGTTTTAGGAAAGGGCCGCCCGCAATGGCGGCCCTTTTTGTGTGTTTGCGCCAGGGGGCGGACTTGCCCGGCCGGGGTATTATGGAGGCTGGGACGCACTTTTTTGCCTGCTTCACGTTGAAGGCCTAGCGAACGCAGGTAGCTCGCCACCGTAATCGGCTTGCCAGCTGGTTTCTCATATGCTAAGAAATTAGGCTTGTGCAAGGTGCAGAAGTCCGCTGTAGGTTGCCGGAGGGTAATGTTCGGCACTAGCCCCAGCGACTTGCTGCGTGGGGGCGTCACCAGTTGGTTTTTCCCGTATGGCCCTCCCCAAATTTGCCCCGCCGCGCTCGTTTCATGCCGAGCTGAAGCGCCGCGCCGCCGACTATTTTCAAACCGAAGCGAAGGCCCAGACCGGCAACGCCGCGTTGCTGGGTAAGGCCGTGCTGCTGGTAGGTACTCTACTGGCGCTCTACGTGCATCTGGTATTTTTCACACCCGCGCTGGGGTGGGCTTTAGCCGAGTGCGTGGCGCTGGGTGCCGTGATGGCGCTGGTGGGCTTCAACGTGATGCACGATGGGGCGCACGGCAGCTTCAGCCGCTACCCGTGGCTGAACCGGGTGGCCGCCTTCACCCTCAACGTGATGGGCGGCAGCAGCTACATGTGGGATGCCAAGCACAACTCCATCCACCACATGTACACCAACATTGATGGCCTGGACGACGACCTCGATATTCAGCCCTGGATGCGCCTTACGACCGACCAGAAACGCTATAGTGCCCACCGCTACCAGCACCTGTACTTCTGGTTTTTGTACTGCATGCTCTATATCTCCTGGATTTTCGTGATGGACTACCAGAAGTACTTCAGCCGCAAAATCGGCTCAGTGGCTCTCAAGCCGATGACGCGCAACGACGAGTTCATTTTCTGGGGCTTCAAGGCGTTGAGCATGGGCATTCTTATTGCGCTGCCAATATACATGGTGGGCTTTGTGGCCTGGCTGCTGGGTTTTGTGCTCACGCTGTGCGTGGCGGGCTTCACGCTCAGCATCGTGTTCCAGCTGGCGCATACTGTGGAGCAGACGGCCTTCCCCGTGCCGCACGCCACCACCCTCAAGATGGAGGACGAATGGGCTATTCACCAGCTGCGCACCACCGCCAACTTTGCTACCAGCAACCGCCTCATCAGCTGGCTGGTGGGCGGGCTCAACTTCCAGGTCGAGCACCATTTGTTTCCGAAAGTTTCGCACGTGCATTACCCTAAGCTAAGCCGGATAATCCGCGAGACGTGCGCCGAGTTTGAGGTGCCCTACCAGGAATACCCCAAGATGTGGCAGGCCGTGGTGTCGCACGTTGCCTTTCTGCGGCAGATGGGGCGGGCGTAGGCCCAATAAGCCGCACAACGCGTTTACTTCCTGAAATACGCTACCACCTCGGCCTTGTAGGAATTGCCGATGGGCACCACCGTACCATCGGCTAGCACCACCTGCTCGGGCTGGAGCAGCTTGATGTGGGCGGCCCCGACAATAAACGAGCGGTGAACCCGCACGAAATGCTCGCCTAGCAGGTCGGCCATTTCTTTCATAGTGGCGTGGTGGAGGTAGGTTTTGGCCTCAGTCACGACTTTCACGTAGTCTTTGCAGCCCTCCACGTAGCCGATGGCGCGGTGGGGCACCTTGAGTAAGCCGCCCTGGTCTTTGAGCAGCAGGTGCGGCTCGGTGGCGGGGTCAGGAGGTGGGGCAGCGGGGTGGTAGTGGGCCACGGCTTTCACGAAGCGCTCGTAGCTGAAGGGCTTGAGCAGGTAGTCGAGCACGTCCAGCTCGTAGCCCTCGTAGGCGTACTCGCGGTAAGCGGTGGTGAGGATGGTTTTGGGCGGGTTTTTGAGGGTGCGCAAAAAGTTCAGGCCCGTGATGAGGGGCATCTCGATGTCCAGAAACAGCAAGTCCACCCCGTGCTGGCGCAGGTGGTCGTGGGCTTCCATGGCGTTGCGGCACTTGCCGCTGAGCGTGAGGCCGGGCGTTTGGGCAATAAACTGCGTGAGCACCTGGTGGGCCAGTGGCTCGTCGTCGACGATGAGGCAGCGAATGGGGGTTGGAGGCATGGGTAATGGTAAAGTTAGCGCGGTTTTAGAGGCACCCCCAGCCCCGAGAGTTGTTAAGTTCTGGTTTAGTCGCCCTCCACGGTCGCCTCACCCCCTAGCCCCCTCTCCGAAAAGGAGAGGGGGGACTAGCTTTAGTTCTAGTTTTTAGCCTGATTCTAGGACTAAGACTAAAAACTAGTCCCTCCTCTCCTTTTCGGAGAGGGGGCTAGGGGGTGAGGCGACCGTGGAGGGCGACTAAACAACTCTCGGGGCTGAGGGGCCTCACCCCCGCACCGTCAGTTCCACCCTATACTGCCCATCGGCCTGCGAAATGCGCAGCTCGTGGGTGCCGGGGTAGTACAAGTTCAGGCGCTGGCGAATATTGTGCAGGCCGATGCCGCCGCTACGGCGCGGGGTGGCGGGCGGCGGCTCGGGCAACATATCGTTTTCAATCACGAAGTGCAGGGTGCCGGGCGTGGTGGTGAGCGTGGCAGTTACGCCGGCATCGTCGGTGAGGTGGTGGCGGCCGTGCTTGAAGCTGTTTTCGACCAGCGGCAGCAGCAGCAGGGGCGGCACCTGCCAGGCGGCCAGGCCGGGGCCGGCGGTGCTGAAACGGATGCGGGCGTCGGCGTATTTGCGCTGCTCCATCTCGAAATAGTTTTCCAGAAAAGCCACCTCTTCGGGCAGCGGCACCAGCTCCTTGCCGCTGTCGTAGAGCACGTAGCGCATCAGCTCCGAGAGCAGCAGGATGAAGCGCGGGGTGTCGGGCGAGCCGGCCAGACTCAGGCCGTAGATGCTGTTGAGGGTATTGAAGAGGAAATGCGGCTGCAGCTGCGCCTTGAGCTGCTCGAGCTGCAGGGCCAGGTGGTCTTTTTCGAGCTGGCGGCGGCGCGCTTCCTGCTCGAAGGCCACTCGCCCGAAGGCCACGCAGCTAAAGGCAATGAGGTCGGTGAGGGCCAGGCCCAGGTTCCAGCGGGTGGGGAGCGCCGCCAGGGCGGGCCAGCCCAGCTCGGCCGCTTGCCGGAAAAGCAGCTTTACCAGCCGCAGGCTCCAGGGCGAGGCAAACCAGAAGTATACCAGCGTGCTGCCCAATAGCCACAGGTAGCGCCGCTGGCGCAGCAGCACGGGCACCAGCCAGCGGTAATACGGGATAACGTAGAGCGTTGCCAGGCCCGCAAACACACTCAAGTGCGGGTACGGAAAGTTGGACCGCACTAGCGGGTGGCCCGGCACCGCTTCCGCATACACCGAGTACTTGTACAAGCCCACGTAGCCCAGCCACATCAGGGCCTCGAAAACCAGGGGAAAGCGGCTGGGCCGCGCAGCATCTTCTTGCATGGCACGAAGGTGGTAGGTTTTGGGGCGGAAGGCCGCCGGCCGGGACCGGATTTTCGACTAACGCGGGGATTTTTTCGACTAAAAAAGACCCGCGCCGCATTGGTCGAAATCGGCCTCGGGCTGGTCGAAAAACGCGGAAAACAGGCAGGGAGCTGCCGTTGCTTTGTCCCATTCCTAGCCGACTAGCGGCCCGGGACTCCTCCTTCGCAACCTTCCTTCCTCATCATGAAAAACGCTTTCTCCACCCTGCTGCTCACTGGTGCTCTGGCTTCCGCTGCTACCCTGGTCGCCGCCCAAACCCCCGCTACCCGCCCGGCCCTGGCGGCTGGCACCGTCACGGGTACTGCTACTGACAGCGTTTCGCACCAGCCGTTGCCCTTTGCTACTGTGGTGCTACGGCCGGCAGCCGGCGCTCCCCTGAGCACCGTTACCGATGAGCGGGGCACGTTCAGCCTGGCGGGCGTGGCCACTGGCACCTACACTCTGACGGTGCAGTACCTGGGCTACCACCCCTCGCGGCCGGTAGCAGTGGTGCTGAGTGCGGGCCGTAGTGTGGCTACCGGCCCAGTAGCCCTGGCCCCCGACCGCCAGCGTCTGGGCGAAGTCACCGTGACGGCCACCAAAGCCTTCATCGAGCAGCACGCCGATAAGTTGATACTCAACGTGGCGGCCAGCCCCATTGCGGCCGGTGGCACTGCCGCCGACGTGCTCAGCCGCGCGCCCGGCGTGCTGGAGCAAGGCGGCAGCTACGTGCTGCGCGGCAAAACCGTGACGGTATTGCTCGACGGCAAAGACACCAACCTGGGCGGCGAGGAGCTGAAGAACCTGCTCGCTTCCATGCCTGCCAGCGGCCTCGATAAGGTAGAAGTCATCGCCAACCCCTCGGCCCGCTACGACGCTAAGGGTGGGGCCATTCTCAACATCATCACGGCCAAAAGCAAGAATTTCGGTACCAACGGCACCGCCACGGTGGGCGTGGGCACGGGCCGCTACGGCCGCTACAACCTGGGGCTCAGCCTCAACCACCGCACCGCCAAGCTGAACGTGTACGGCGGCTACGACCGGCTCGAAAACCAGGTATACAGCACCAGCAGCGCTGTGCGTACCCTCAGCACCGAAACCCAGCTTACCGAAAATGGCCTCGAAACCCGCCACAGCCAGAACAACTCCGCCAAGCTGGGCTTCGACTACGACCTGAGCAAAACCAGCGCGGTGGGCGTGCTGCTCAAAGGCATGCTCAACGACCGGAGCCGCGATGGTGAAAACGCCGCGCAGCTCACTACCACCACTGGGGCCTTGCAGCAGGGCTCCGTGGTACGCACGGCGGGTGCGGCGCAGTTCGTAAGTCCCTCGGTGAACGTGTACTACAAAACCAGCTTCGACAGCCTGCGCCGGACGCTGCGCGTGAGCGCCGACTACTTCGGCTACCGCAAAAACTGGCACAACGACTACGCCACGCGCTACCTGGGCAGCAACGGCCAGGAAACCGGCCCTGCCGACCTGCTGCGCGACAACTCGCCCGCCCGCAACGCGGTGCAGTCCGTGAGCGCCGACTACACCCAGCCGCTCTACAAAGGCACGCTCGAAGCCGGGCTCAAAACCACCTTCACCAGCACCGACAACGACATTCGCTGGGAGCAAGCCCCCGCCGGCCAGTCCTGGATTACCGACCTGGGCAAAACCAACCACTTTATCTACCGCGAAAACATCAACGCGGCCTACGCTACCTACAGCCGCACCGTTAAGAAAGTAGAGCTGCAGGCGGGCCTGCGGGCCGAGCAAACCAACACCATCGGCACCTCGCTCACCCTCGACCAAACCACCCGCCGCGACTACCTCAACTTCTTCCCCAGCGTATTGGTGCAAGTAAGCCAGTCGGAGAAAGTGCAGTGGGGCTTTTCGTACAGCCGCAAAATCGACCGTTTCCAGTTCGGCATCGTCAACCCGTTCGTCACCTACATCAGCCAGTACAGCTACGCCCAGGGCAACCCCAACATCCGGCCCTCGTTTTCGCACAACTTCGAGCTTTCGCACACCTATGGCAGCCTGCTCAGCACCTCGCTCAGCTACGGCCACCACACCGATGTGCTCATCGAAACCTTCCAGCGCGATGCCGCCAGCCAGGTAGTCGTCCACTCGTTCCAGAACTTCCGTAGCGCCGAGTCGCTCGATGGCAGCATCACCCTGATGAAGCCCCTGCTACACGACAAATGGCAGACCGTGACCACCCTCGGTGTCTCGTTTGCCAAAGTCAACGCCGACGCGGGCAGCGGCCTGACCGGCTCCCTGCCCTCAACCTTCGTATCCAGCAACCACACCCTGACCCTTACCAAAAGCCTGAAAGCCGAAGTGTCGCTGATGTATATGTCGCCCATGACGTTTGGCGGCATTGCCTACCAGTCGCGCTTTACTACCAGCTTCGGGGTATCGAAGTCCATCCTCCACAGCGCTGGCACGCTCACGCTCAACGTCTCCGACCTCTTCAACACCCAGCAAAACCGCTACAACGTGCTCATGAGCGGCATCGACTCGCGCAACCAGGACAAATCCGAAAGCCGCTTCCTAAAGCTGAGCTTCAGCTACAAGTTCGGTAACAAGAACGTGAAAGCCAGCCAGCGCCGCGATACCGGCATCGAAGCCGAGAAGTCGCGCATGGACAACTAATCTAGCAGGGTGCGGGACTGGCCCCCGCTCGTCGTTGAACAGCAATCGTTCAACGACGGGCGGGGGCCAGCCTCGCACCCTACTCGTTTTAAAATTGCCCGGCATTCTCAAACTCCGAGCACCAGGCATCATAGTACGGCCCAGCCCAGCGGCGCAGTCGGGGAAACAGCCACGCAGCCGCCTCGGGCGCGAGGCGGAAGCCCTGCGCATCATCCAGGATGGCGTCGCCGAAGTGCAGTAGCGCGTGCTGCCGGGCGGCGGCACACAGCAAAAACTGCCCGATGGAAGCGGCCATTTCAGTGCGGTAGTCCCAATTTCCTGCGCCGTGCTGCAATTGGGTAACTGCTCCATCGCCCGTCAGGTCTACAATGACGGGGTCGGCTCCTTCGTCGCCGAGCATAAACCAGTGGTCGGGCCAGTCCGTGAACACCTCCTGCGTCACGGAGCTGAAGTTGTAGCCATCCTGCCGCTGGCCGAGCTGGGGCAGGCCATAGAGGTCGAGCGGGTTGCCCACGGTAGCCAGGTCCGTGTACTTGACACTGGGCGCGGCCTGGGTGAGGTAATCGGTCAGCCACGGCGGTAGCGGCCGGCCAAACTCGGCTTGCAGGCGCGCTACGTGCGCGGCAGCGTCGGGGGTGGGCTGGAAGGGCCATTCCGGCTCCTGCCAGAATTCGCGGATGAGGTGTAGGGCTTCTGGTAGTTGCATAAGAAAGTAGGGGTTCAAATTACCACTCACGCCATTCTGAAGCGGGGCCTTCGCCGTTGCCATAGTCGGCGGGGTCGAGACCAGTGGCTTCAGTAATGTTCCAGGTCAGGTCGCAGAGGTCTTCCCGCTCGCCGGTTTCAACAACGCCAGCGTACTTGTTGCTACCCTCAATGGCCGTCTCGAATAGCTGCATTTTTTCCTGCTCCGTCGCATCGGGGCCCAAAGCTATGAGGCCGACGATGAGTTGGTTGAAAAGCTGCTCGATGGCATCACAATCAGCTACGGCATCGGGGCCGTCTTGCTGCCAGTAGGCGCGCCAGCGGTCAAAGGGGAGCCTTGTTTGGTGGCGTTGAGTATTTCAGCGTAAGTGTTCATACTATACCGGGTAGGTAAAACAAAAGCTAATACGCCTGGCATGCTAATAAGGTTGGCAAGAGCCAGAAGATGCCACCATCCTGGCTTCCGGTGTTCTGCACTGGCTCAGGCGTAGTAGTTGCCGCTACCATAACCTTTGGTGAGTGCGCTACGAATACGCTAGCTCCCTGATGCCGTTGCTGGCCAGTCCTCACCATGAATTTCCCGCTACAACTGGTTCTCTACAACGCTTTAAGCAATTCCCTGATGGCCAAGGACAAAAAGAAGCACTCGAAAAGCGACGACCTGTCGGCCAACCTGCTGGATATGGCGGCGCAGTCGGTTAAAAAGTTTCGCAAGGTGACCAAGCAAATAAGCAAGCTGAGCACCGGCCAGAAACTGGTAGGCGGAGTGGCCCTGCTGGCTGCCGGCCTTACTTACCTGTCACGGCAGGCTGCCGACCAGCCCACTACCTCCGAGCCGGACGAAGCCGCGCCCGACCAATCCGAAGCCGCCCGCAAGCGAAAAAAACCCAGCCCTGCGGCTTCGTAGCAACTCTCAGCAAGCACTAACTCACTACCCAACCAGCACTTCCATGAAAAAGAATAAAAACAAGAAAGCTGCCAAAAAGAAAGTCGGCCTGCTCGGCGGAGCCGCTAAGTCGCTCAGTAAGCTGAGTTCTACGCAGAAAGTGCTGGCCGGTGCCGGTGCCACTTTGGGCGCCCTGGGCATCCGCTACCTGGTAAAGAAGCGGCAAGCCAAAGCCGCCACCGCCCCCGATGCGGGCGGCGCCGAAGACGCGCTGCATTCCCTGGTCGACGGTCAGTAAAGACGATTGCTGTTGCTCTAGGTAGCAGCAAAAAGCGGCGGCAGCTCTTCAGGAGCTGCCGCCGCTTTTTTGTGGCCGCGCCCTACTGCACTGCTACCCGCACGCCCACTAGCCCGGCATCGCCCTTAAACACAAGTTGCAACAACCCGGCCGGTAACTGCACCTCGCTTATCCCAGCGGGCAGCGCCTGCTCCTGCACCATCTGGCCCAGTTGGTTATACACCCGCAGCCAGCTAGCGTAGCCGAGGCGGATGCTTACGTGCCCATTGCTGGGGTTAGGATACACGCTCACAGTGGGAGGCGCAGCAACCCTGGCGGTAGCCGTAGTAGTGGCGCAGGCCGACACAGCTACCAGCAACGGAGCGGCCCGCTGCTGAGCGTAGGTAGCGGCCTGAGTAGCTGCAGCAGTAGGCGCGTCGGCATACAAGGTGCGCTGAAACTGCAGCGTCCGAAACGAGGCCGACGCCATGCCACAGCCTCGGGCGGGCAGCGGGTCGGTGCAGGCGGTGCTGGTAAGGCCAAAATCGACGGCCACGCCGCTGGTGCCCCAGGCTTGGCCGTCGCCGGTGCAGTTGGAGGCCGGGCTAGCGGCGTTGTCGTCGTAGTAGGAGGTGAAGGTGGCATCAGCTGCCGTGAGCGTGGTATTGCGGCCAAATACTACCGACAGCGTACCTTGGGGGCCACTGACTTGCTCCCAGGTCAGGTTGCCTTTAGTCACTATATCGGGCTGGCCGTTCACCGTCACACCGTTGGGGTTGAGGTTGTTGCGGTAGGTCATGCCGCTGGCAGCGGGGGCGTAGTCGAGCACATCGCGGATGGCCGGAATGTTGTGCACCCGCAGGTCGGTGAGGATGTCCTGGCGTCCCTCGTAAAACAGGTGGGTGCGCTGGGTAAGCGTGCCGCTGTTGGCCCCCATATAGGAGCGGATAACCCGCACCGGCCCGGCCTTGACGCAGATAAAGGCGTTCTCGGCATCCGAAAACGTGTCTTCGCTACGGCCACAGAAGCCGTCGTAGAAAAATGCCTTGTAGCGGTCCAGAATGTCCACGTTGGTACCCAGCGGCAACTTAAGCTGGTCGCACACCCAGGAAGCGGCGAAGTGCCAGCTGTAGCGGCTGGTGGCAATGGTGGTGTTTTCGGCGTTGGTACCTGCGTTGGCATTCTTCACGGGGAAGCCCGTAGTGCTGGTCAGGTTGGAAGTATAGGTGAGGTAGCTGGTGCCGGCCCCTTGCGCCAGCGCCCCCGCCTGCCGGAACAGATACACGTAGCCTACGCCACCCAGCGGGTCGGTGAGCGTTAGTTCGTGGCAGGTGCTGGCCACCGTGCCAGCCGGCGGGGCCACGCCCACGGCCCGGCCGCCTGCCTCACGCACCAGAAACACCAGCTCGTCGTCGGCATCGAAGGTTGCGTTGGCATCAGCGCCGGTGGGGGTGCTGGCATCGCAGTAAAACAGCACTTTGGGGTTGGTGGCGGCGGTGGGGTAGTCGGTGCCCGCCCCGTTGGGGCCGTAGGGCGCGGCAATGTCGAGCAGGGCCCGCTCGTCTACCTGCACCGGAATCTGCTGCCAGCCGCTGGCTCCATACCGGAAGCCCACCAGGCTGCCGGGGCTCTGGCCCACGAAATTGGGCAGGCTGCTGCCGGCCAGTACCACGGGGTCAAGGGCGCGGGTGAGGGTACTGGTTTGAGCGTGAGTGGTTTGCGCCAGGACGAGGCTGGCGAGAAGACAGTATAGATTTCGCATAACAACTAAACCCTGGGTACGCGGCTTCGACAAAGCCGCGTACCCAGGGTTTAGTTGTTACGTCATTAAAAAAACAGGCCGTTGGCTAGGCGCTCATTTTCACGCGCACGGCTACCGGGCCTTTCTGGCCGGCTTCCGTCTCGAAGGTCACTTTATTGCCCTCCTTGAGCTGCAAGCCGCCGAGCGAGTTGACGTGTACAAAAATGCTTTCGCCCGAGGCCAGGTCTTTGATAAAGCCGTAGCCTTTCGAGTCGTTGAAAAACGACACGGTGCCGGTGCGCTGGGTATCTTCCTGGGGCCGGTCTTCCTGCTTGGGCACGCCCACCAGGATGCTTTCGAGGCTGATTTCCTTTTTCTTGCGGTTGGGGTCGGGTGGGGTGGCCGTGATGTTACCATCCTCATCCACGTAGGCAATCATATCCTCGTCGCTCTGGCCTTTGTTGGCGAGGCGAGCTACGCGGCGCTCTTCTTTTTCCTTCTGCTTTTGCAAGCGTTTTTTCTCGTTTTCTTGCTTGCTGAAATTTGCTTGTGGTTTTGCCATGGGGGTGCGGGGGCGCAGGAAAAACTAAACTGTAGGGGGAAAGGAAAAGGAACCGGATAAAATTCCGGCTACTGCGCCCGAAGATACTAAAAAATGCCGGGCAGCGGGCCAAAGTCCGGTACTTCCCGCGCCGTACCCGGCGGCAGGTCGCCCAGCCACACGGCTCCCACCCGCACGCGCACCAGCCGCAAGGTAGGAAAACCCACGGCCGCCGTCATTTTGCGCACCTGCCGGTTTTTGCCTTCCGTGAGCGTGAGCGCCACCCAACTCGTGGGCCCGTGCCGCTCGTCGCGGATGCGGCGGGCGCGGGGCGGCAGTTCGGGCGGGGCTGGTAGCAGGCGTGCTTGGCCCGGCAGCGTATGGTAGGGCTGGCCGTGCAGCGAAATGTCTACGCCCTGCTGCAGCGCTGCCAGCGCCCCGGCCGTGAGCAAACCATCGACCTGGGCATAGTATTCTTTCTCCACATGGCGGCTCCGAAGCTGTTCGCTCAGGCGGCCATCGGTGGTGAGCAGCAGCAGGCCCTCGCTGTCTTCGTCGAGCCGGCCAATGGCCATAGTGCCCGGCGGAAAGTCGTGCAGCTCCCCCAGAAAGTGCTTTTTGCGCATTTCTACGGGGGCCTGGCTTAGAAACTGGCTCAGGTAGCCGTAAGGCTTGTGCAGCACAAAATGGCGGTGCGGGGCAGCAGGAAGGGTGGGGGCGTTCACGAGTAGCCCAGTTCAGTTGCCGCCGGTTGGCGGCGTGGCAGGGAGGGCGGCCATCTCCTTACTGCCGACGGCCGCGCTCACTTGCTCTAGGTGTGGGTGGCCCACCAGCGCGCCCATGCTGATAGTGCAGCGCACGTAGTACTCGCGCCCGGGCTCCAGGTTGAGGGGTATGTCGCGGCGAACCTCCGTTTTGGCCGACACTGTGACCGGGCCGACTTTAGCCCGGCGCAGGGCTAGCTGGCTGCCGTTACGGGCACGGTACACTACCGAGTCGTTGAGGCGCACATCGTAGCCGATGGCGAAGCCTGCCATCCGGCTGGGCCGGTACAGGTGAACCACGGCGTAGGACGTACCGGCTGGTAGAGCCGATGATAATTCGCTGGTAGTAAGTGCGCTACCAACCTTGGGGCTGCATCCGAGCATGGCCCCGGCTAGGGTGCCAGCCAGCAATAAAGAGAGAAAACGAGGCATGGCCACAAATGTAGGCTGGTGCGGTTACGTAGCCGCCGTAACATAGCGTCGGCTTTGCGGCCGTGCGGCAACTAGGCTTCGAGAGGTTGCAGACCGAAATCTGGTGCTACGGTTCGGCAACGCCCTGGTATTGGCAACCTCCCTCTACACCGGCCGTTAGGTAAGCTCTCTCAAACTCACCAACGTCTATGTCTGACAAACCCACTATTTTTCCGCCCCAGCACCAGGATGCGGGAGCCGGTAAGCCCGGCCTCGAATACAAAATGACCCCCGAGCCCAAGCACATCCGCGAAGGCTACAAAGGGGCCGACAAACTCAAGGATAAAATTGCCCTCATCACGGGCGGCGACTCGGGCATCGGGCGGGCCGTGGCCGTTCACTTTGCCCGCGAGGGGGCCGATGTGGCCATCTGCTACTTCCCCACCGAGCAGCAGGACGCCGAGAAAACCCAGCAGCTGGTGCAGGCCGAAGGCCGCCGCTGCCTGCTACTGCCCGGCGACCTCAAGCTGCCCGCTTTCTGCCAGGAGATAGTCGACCGCACCGTGGCCGAGTACGGCGGCCTCAACGTGCTGGTCAACAATGCCGCCGAGCAAAACTGGCACGACTCGTTTGAGGACATAAAGGACGAAGAGCTGGACAGCATCTTCAACCTCAACATCATTGCTCAGTTTCGCATCACGCGGGCCGCGCTCAAGCACCTCAAAGAAGGCGACGCCATCATCAATACCACCTCTGTGAATGCCTATAAGGGCAACGAGCAGCTTATCGACTACACCTCCACGAAGGGAGCTATTGAGGCCTTCACGCGGGCCTTGTCGCTGCAGCTTATTAAGAAAGGTATTCGGGTAAACTCCGTTGCGCCCGGCCCCATCTGGACGCCCTTCGTAACGGCGGTGGGCTTGCTTAAGCTGCCTTTCTTCGGCAAAGACGTGCCCATGGGCCGCGCCGGTCAGCCCTCCGAAGTGGCGCCCGCCTACGTTTTCCTGGCGTCGGAAGATGCCTCCTACTTCTCCGGCCAAACGCTGCACCCCAACGGCGGCTCGGTGGTGAATGGGTAGTAGGCAGTTGTTAAGTGTGCTTGGTCTTAATTAATCGTACAATAAGGCGGTCATGCTGAGCTTGCCGAAGCATCTCTACCGCTTCGTTGAACGGTGCAGATGAAGCGGTAGAGATGCTTCGGCAAGCTCAGCATGACGTTCTAATGGATTAATTAAGACCAAGCACACTAACAACTGCCT
The DNA here is from genome assembly GCA_050954465.1 of Janthinobacterium lividum. Classification (GTDB taxonomy): domain Bacteria; phylum Bacteroidota; class Bacteroidia; order Cytophagales; family Hymenobacteraceae; genus Hymenobacter. The sequence goes on along the minus strand of JBPBPU010000019.1, from coordinate 23,608 downwards.
ACTAACAACTAACAACTATTCCGCGTACTACCGTCCGTTATGCAAAAAGCTGCACCTTACCTCAAGCGAAACCTGATGAATACCAAACTCCTTCTTTTGGCCGTAGCGGCTGCTTTCACCACCGCTTCCTGCTCACAGGAAAAGAAAACCGAAACCGTGGCTACCGCCACCACCCCGGTAGGAACCGAGGCCACGACTGCCACCACGACTACGACGCCGGCCGTGGATACGGCGGCCTACCGCAGCACCGCCGACCAGCTGGCCGACCGCGTGGCTACCGACCTTAAAGTGACCGATGCCGCCGTGAAGGACCGGCTCAAGCAGGTGTACTATACCCGGGGCCGCGTTATGCAGAACATCGCCGCCAACACCGACACGGCGGGCCACTACCTGGCCATGAAAGCAGCCAACGACTTAACCACCAGCCAGGTGAAAACCATTGTGACGGACCCGGCTGCCTACCGTACCTACACCGACAACCAGGGCAACTACTACGCCGGCCCCTACACCACGCTGGTTATCCCCGATGAAACGGCAGCTACAATCCACGCTACCGCCCCCGCGCACAAGCCCAGCCTGGGTGCCCGCGTCGGCCACGGCTCCGGCGTGAAAAAGATGGAAAATACCGACGACAACCACAAAGTGAAATACGAAAACGGTGCTAAAATCAAGCGTAGCGACGATGGCTCGCTAAAAATCAAGCGGGCCGATGGCACGAAGGTTAAAATCGACGAGCATGGCCACAAAACCGTGAAGAAAGGTTTGTTCTAGCCTCGCAGCGTGGTTTTAGTCCGCGAGTGGGGCTGCTTGGGCAACGCTGACCCGTCGCGGACTGGAAGTCCGCGCTACTGCGAAAAGGCTGCTTCTGGCGATAGGGGGCAGCCTTTTTGGCTTGCTTAGGGATGTGTCGCACTGAAAACGCTCACTAAGTCCCTATCTTTCAACGGCCCCAATGCCTCCCGGCGGGGAACTGCCTATGACGCTCACCCTGACTACCTCGCCCCCAACGACTGCCGACGCTAACCCGTTTGCCGCGCAGTTTGCCGCGCTACGGGCTAACGCCCCGGCTCTGCGAGCCGAGGACTACGCCGCCCGCCGCCACCGCCTGGACCGGCTGGCCGACTGGCTGCTAGCCCACCGCACCGACATTCAAGAGGCGCTGTACCAGGATTTTCGCAAGCCGCCCGAGGAAACCGACCTCACCGAAATCTGGCCTTCGCTTACTGAAATCAAGCACACCCGACGGCACCTGGCCGAGTGGCTGGCGCCGCAGGCGGTAGGAGCGCCGCTGGCGCTGCTGGGCACGCGCGGCTGGGTGCAGCTTGAGCCGAAGGGTGTGGTGCTCATCATCGCCCCCTGGAACTACCCGTTTTACCTGGCCATCGACCCGCTGATATCGGCCCTGGCGGCGGGCAACGCCGTGGTTATCAAGCCCGCCGAGCAAACGCCGGCTACCTCGGTCCTGCTGCGGCAGCTGGCCGAAGCGCTGTTTCGGCCCGATGAAGTGCTGGTGCTGGAGGGCGGCAAAGAAGTAGCCACCGAGCTGCTGCGCCTGCCCTGGAACCACATTTTCTTCACCGGCTCGCCCTTGGTTGGTAAAATCGTGATGCGCGCTGCCGCCGAGCACCTCACCAGCGTGACGCTGGAGCTGGGCGGCAAAAGCCCGGCCATCGTGGACGCCACCGCCAACCTGCGCGACGCCGCCGAAAAGCTCGTGTGGGGCAAATTCCTGAACGCCGGCCAAACCTGCGTGGCCCCCGACTACGTGCTGGTGCAAGCCAGCGTGCGCGACGCGCTGGTGACGGAGATGCAGCACGCCATCCAGAAATACTACAACCCAGGCGGCGCGGGCATCAAGCAGTCGGCCTCCCTGGCGCGCATCGTCAATGCCCACCACTTTGGCCGGCTGGCTGCCCTGCTCGAAGATGCCGAAGCCCAGGGTGCCACCGTGGCCCAGGGCGGCGGCCTCGATAAAAGCCAACACTACATCGAGCCCACTATCCTCACCGATGTGCCCGCCGGAGCCGCCATCCTGCAAGAAGAAATATTCGGCCCGTTGCTGCCCGTACTTACGTTCCAAGACTTGCCCGAGGCGGCGGCCTACGTCAATGCCCGCCTGCCGCCGCTGGCGCAGTACGTGTTCACGCGCAGCGCCGCCAACCAGCGCTACCTGCTCGATACGGTGGCGGCGGGCGGCGCGGCCGTGAACGAAACGATTATCCAGCTCGCCCACCCCGACCTGCCCTTCGGCGGCGTCGGCAACTCGGGCCTGGGCAAGGCCCACGGCCACGCAGGTGTGCTGGCCTTCAGCAACGAAAAACCCGTGCTCCAGCAGCGTGTGGGTTTCACGGGCATCAAGCAGTTTTACCCACCCTACACGCCCCGCGTGCGGCGGCTGCTGGGCTGGCTGCTACGGTATCTTTGAAAGAAAAAGACGCTATGGGACAAGCCGAATTGCAGCCGCGCCGCTACACGCCGCAGGAATATTTCGCGCTGGAAGCGCAAAGCCAGGAAAAGCACGAGTACTTCGATGGCGAAATTTTCGCCATGGCCGGTAGTAGCAAAGCGCACAACCTGCTGGCTCGGCGGCTGGCACAAAGCATAGAAACAGGACTGGGCGGGCGCAACTGCAAGGTGTACACCAGCGACATCAAGCTGGCGATAACTGAGAATTTCCACTACACCTACTCCGATGTGGTGGTCAGCTGCGACCCGGCCGACCAGCGCGACGCTTACCTGGTGCGGCACCCGCTGCTGGTGGCCGAAGTGCTCTCACCCTCCACGGCCGACTACGACCGCAGCACCAAAATGGCAGCCTACCAGAAGTTGCCCAGCCTGCGCCACTACCTGCTCATCTGGCAAGCTGGCTGGACGGTAGACTGGTACCGCCGCACCCCCGCCAACGAGTGGGTGCACACCCTGCTCGACGGCCCGGAGGCCATCCTCGAAATCCCCGACCTCGACCTGCGCCTGCCCCTGGCCGAGCTGCACTGCAACACCGGCGTAGCCCCACTGCGAGTGGAGCCAAGCCGGGTTACTTAGGCTCCGGTAGCGGCATCAAGCTGCATGAAACGCTACTTCCCTAACCGGCTGTTTTATCCGGCCCTGCTGGGGCTGCTCACTGCCTGCGACCCGCCCGTGGAAGTCCATTTTGCCCAGCCTTTTCCAGCGGCAGCTGCTGACCTGCCGGGGTTTGCGCCCGGCGACTGCGGGCGGTTTGTGGCCGCTGACGACTCGACGCGCTCGGTGGTGGTGCAACCCGGCCTGCTGCTGGCTCAGCGCCTGCTCGCCGACAGCGTAGGGCTGCGGCAGCTTGACTCCCTGGGTTTGCCCCGGCAAGCCGGCATCTTTCGGGGCCACGACAGCGTACTCTACCGGGTGCAGCCGCTGCAGGCCAGCCGGTTCCGACTGAGCCAGCAATGGGCCGATACCGTGCTGCGACTGGCCGCCGGCTCTCCGGCCCGGCTGCGGCGCTACAAGGGCTGGTACTACCTCAACCTACCGACCGATACTGACGCGGGGCAGTGGGAAGTGCAGCGCCTAGCCGTGGTGGGCAAGCAGCTCTATTGGCAAAGCTTTAACCCCGATACCCTGCGTATGCAAGCCCTGGAGCCCGGCACGGTGCAGGTGCAGCGCGGGCAAGGCCGCCTACATTATACCCTCCAGCCTCATTCGGCCCGCGCCACCCGGCAGGTAGGCCGCTACGCCGGCTTGTGGCTTGATGGGCACGACTACCGGCGGCAAGTGCCCGCCCGGCCGCTTTAGCGGCGCTACCGCTGCTGCATCTGGGCCTGCACCTGCGCCTGCTTGGTTTGCAGCGCTTTGTAGGTGGCCGGCCCCAGCACCTGGCGCAGTTGGGTGTCGGAAGCGGCGTTGATGCGGCGAAGGGCCGCCGTGAGTTGCGCCGACTGCGCGGGGTACTGCTGCTGGGCGGCATTGGCCTGGGTTACGGTCGCGTTTAGAATCTGGCGCACTTTGGTAGTTTGGTCGGGGCGCAGGTGCAGCACGGTGGTCATGGCATCGGCGAGGTCGCGGGCGGCTGTAGGCGGCGTGGGCGCGGCTACTGGCTGTGCGGGCACGGGTGCAGCCACCACCGGGGCGGGTGGCGGCTCGGCTTTGTGGCGGCGGAAAACAGAACAGCCGGAAGCCGCCAGGGCCAGCAGCAGAATAAGCAGACGCGCAGAAGTCATAAGCCGTAACGGGAGCAGGTGCCGTTGTCGGTACGCAAGAACGTCCATGAGTGGCCGGAATCAGCTACCGAACCAGCCGGAACTAGCGGTAGCCCCTGGGCGGGCTGGGCGGGTAGCGCAGGGGCAATAATTTGCCGAGGCGAGTGTAGTTACGGTACCGCTGGTACTGCGCAGGCGTCAGCAAGCGCCGCCGGGCGGCGGTCGCGCTGTCGTATATCTGCCGAGTGAAGGGGCCGGGCAGGGCGTAGATGCTGTCGTTCAGCCGCTTGAGCCGGGTGACTTGCGCCGACGTAGTACCCGGCCCCAGCACCCGGTATATGTTCTTGCTGCAATTGCCGAACACCAGCAGCGCCACCAGGGCCAGCAACAGGTGGGTAGGTGAGAAACGCAGTTTCATGGCGAAAGGGAACCGACGCGGTAAAAGCAAGTGATACAGGCGGTACGCCAAACCAGCCGCCGGGGCCGGGCCGCTCCCTAGTCGGGGTGCCGCCTTAGCTGCCGCTCCACCTTCGGGCGGCGGTTGATGAGCTTGCCCCGGCCTGCTGGCAGCAGGCTATCCAGCCGGGCGTTGGTCAGTTGCTCGATGCGCTCGTACTCGTCGCGCCGCGCCCGGCCGTGCAAGTGCTGCCGGGCGTCGGCGCGCAGGCGGTGGTTTTGGTCGATGATGCTCCGCAGCGCCGTGCGCCGGCTCCGGCCCATATCCGTCAGGAAGTAATGCACTCCACCGTTGCAATTGCCAAAAGCCAGCAGCACCAGCAAACCCAGCAGCAACAGTTGGGTTGAGGTAAGTTGAACTAACGGTTTCATGGCTACTGACTGTTAGTACGTTGTCCAGAAAGTTATCACATACTTTGCCCGGCGCTTTAGCGCCGGGATAACTAGAATATTCTTTTTTCAGGGCTTTAGCCCCTATGCCTCCTAATGCCGATAAGGGCTAAAGCCCTGGTGAAAATTCAACCAGCATCCCGGCGCTAAAGCGCCGGGCAAAGCCGGCAAAAGCTTCCTGAACAGCGTAGTCACGTTGCCGGCTACTTCATCCCCTGCGCCGTGTAGTGCGCCAGGGCCATGATGGTGAGCATGGGGTTCACGCCGCTACACGCCGGGAAAGCTGAACCGTCGGCCACGTAGAGGCCCCTGCACTTCCACGGTTTCGCCGCTGGGCATGAGGGGGTGAGTGGCGGCCGTGCCCCCGAGGCGGCAGGTACTCATCTGGTGGGTGCTGAAGAGGCCGAAGCGGCCTGGCCGCCAGCTTAGCTAGGAGAGGTAGGCTACACTAAACCCGCGCCAGGTAATGGCTATATCCCTGGCCTTTCAAAGGTCCGTTGACTTCAGACCTGTTCGCTTCGCAATGCGCCCCAGCATCACCGGCCCTATTTCGTCGCTATCATGGAAGGCAAACGTGTAGTCGTCCCAGCCCACCCGCGCCAGCGTGCGGTGCGAGCCTGATTGGCGCTTCTGCTCCCAGCCGATGCGCAGCAAAGCCGCCAGCACCAGCCGGGCCTTTGCCGTCCCAAACTGACTCATGCGGCAATAGAAAACATGCCCGCCAAATCAGGCACCGTTTCACCGTGTTCCAGCCGCTCCGCCATCACTCGCAGCGCCAGAGCTTGGGCATGGGCAATGGCCTGCTCGCGGGTAGTGCCATAGGAGAGCGCCCCGCCTATTTCCAACACTTCGGCCAGCCAGCGGCCATCGGGTTCCCGTTCGGTTTCGATTGTCATGCGTGTAGGTCGGTAAGTAGTTTAACCAAATTTACGCCAAGCCACTCCATCTCCAGCCTTGTCGTGGCAGCGGTGCCCACGGGTGCACCAGTGGCAAGGGCTGCTTAAAAGAGGCAGCAAGCGTTCTATCCGGCCGTTCTATGCCAAGCATAACCCGCCTAATGACTAATCATAAGTTTAAGTTGCGTTACAACGGACTCATACTGAATAGACAAGTATAATTCATAAATATTCAAACAAAAAGCCTATTATACTCTATGTCCTCTACTACAGAAGGTATAAGGGTAGTACCTATTTCGAGCGAACTAGAATAAAATCTCTCAAAAGGCAGGATTTTATAATTCTTCTTTATACTAGAGTTGTTATTACTTGTTAATCAACACATTGAGGGCTTAATAATTGTTCACCATTCCTATGGCAACCAGCATCTATCAAAACGTTCGGACTGACCCACACTACAAGGCAGCAACTGGCTTGAGTCGCGCCGCATTCGCTGCACTCCATCCCTGGTTTGCGCGGTACTATGAGCCTAAAACACTTAATCCCTACACTAGAGTTGTTATTGTCTAAAACTACTCTACCCTGCTATTTTAGACACTTGATAAGCAGCGAGTTGTCGAACAAACCAGTCTAAGAGGATAATTATCTTTCGGACCATCTGCCCCTGACCTAGCGTCTGGGGCCGGGTAAGCTGGCGCACGATATTAAGGCCGTAGCGGCTCAGGCTTGTGGCCCGATACCCGTGCTTTTTGCGGGCAATTGCCTTGACTTTCTCGTGGGCTACCTAGTCCACACTCTGACACAGCGCGTAGGCCAGGCTCACCAGGGCGACGAGTTTGCGTAGTTTTTGGTGGCAGCGCAAGTGACTGGCCTCCAGGTTGAAGCCTCGGCCCTTGAGGTTCTGAAAGCACTGCTCAATCGTCCAGCGTCGGCGGTAGAGCTGTTCGAGCCGATGCAGGCCGGCCGTGGCAAAAGAGGAAGAGAAACTCCTGCTCAGCCAGGGCTTTAACCCAGACCTAGCCCCAGACGCCGTCGACCTGGCAATTCGCCACGCGGCGCACCTGTCCTTCGGCCAGGTCCAGGTTGGCGATAGCCTGCTGCCGGCCATCGGCATAGGTGAGCAAGTGGTGTTTGGGCAGGCGCATGACAAAATTCAACCCGTTGTCTTGTAGCCATTTTAGCCAGACATGACCCAAAAATTCGTGGTCCCCAACCACGAGCCCAAGCCGGTGCTGGCCCAGCACCTGCATACAGAGGCGTAGCAGGGCAATGCGGTCTGCCGCGTTTGAATTGCCGCTGCGATTGTCGAGCAGTTCCCAGTAGAAGGGCAAGGTAACCTCGTCCCGGCCGACGGTGACGAGTAAGATATTGACCTGGCATTTGCCGAAATCCCATTCCGTGCGGTCGATACAGAGGCGTAGTTTGCCCGTGGCGGGCAACAAACGCAACAGCAAGTGCGCCAGCAGCGCGTAGTTGAGGGGTGCTTCGCGGAAGAAATCCTGAATGCGCGTTTCGTTGGAGGCGAGTTTAGCCCTATCGTTGAGATGCTGGGCCACTTTGCAAAACTGCACGTTTCGACTCTTGACCAAGGCGACAATAAACTGAGAAACAAACTTTTGCCGAGCCAGATTGCGCACAACCGGCGCGTGCTGCAAAACAGTCGTAATTTTGGCGACGAGGCGTTACTTCACGGGGCAGAACGGTCGGTGGAGTGTAGGAACCCCAAAGGTCGGGCTGCCTCGTTTTTATGCCCCAAATTTTAGTAGGGTAGAGTAGTCTAAAAATCAATTCTTTGCATAGCATTGCTTAAAGCAGGATAATTCAGCACACAAGCAGAAGGCATCAGCTAGTTTTTCCTTCTTTCTCATCCGATTTTCTATCCGTAATACGAAAAAAGCTTTTAGCTAGAGCCTGTTATGTACTGGTGAGCGGTTTGACGTGTCGGGCGAGGCCAATGCCGAGAAAGACGAGGAAATGGAGTTGTTGCAAGGTGCTACTGATTCGCTCGTAATCGCGGGCTAACCGACGCGAGCGACTCAGCCAGGCAAAGGTGCGCTCCACCACCCAGCGCCGGGGCAAGAGCACAAAGCCCGTCTGCCCTTCGGGCTTTTTAACTACTTGCAAGTCACTATCGTGTACGGCTGCTGCGTAGTCCGCCGCCTCGCCCGTGTAGCCTTCGTCCCCAAAGGCGACCTGCACCGTTTGGCCCGTCACGGCTTGTACGCGCTCGCACACTTCGCCGACTTGCGCCCGCTCCTGTTCGTTGGCCGGGGTGATGACCACGCTCAGCAACTGGCCCAGCGTGTCGACGGCGATGTGGGCTGTACTGCCTTGGCGTCGTTTGCCCCCATTGTAGCCCGCGCGGGGGCCGCTTTCGGGCGTGCTCTGCAACACCCGCCCATCGAGAATAATAGCCGTTGGGGTGGCGGGGCGCTCCAGCACTAGGCGTTGTAACTCGTTCAAATCATGCACCATATCCTCGAATACCCGCGCATCTCGCCAGCGGGTCCACTGTTGGTAGCACGTAGCCCAGGGGGGCAGGTCGTGGGGCAGGTAGCGCCAAGGACAGCCCGTGTGAGCCAGCTAGCGCAGGGCATTAAAGAGGTCGCGCAGGGGGTAGTCCCGCTGGGGCGCATCTTCCCGCAGCAGGGCCAAATACGGGGCCACAAAGGCCCATTCGTCATCCCTTACATCGCTAGGGTAGCTACGAACGGTTAGCATACCCTAATTTACGCTGCAAGTTCATAACAGGCTCTAGGCAATGCTATTCTCTAGCAGGGCAAAAGCACCAAAGTATAAGTTAGCGACCTTTGGAGGAGACAGAAACGGAAGATTTCTTTTGGCAAGTAACAGACTACCGGGTAGCAGGACGTTGCATCCACGAGCTAAACGACATTATTTGGCTAGTATTGTGCGGCTTACTGACTGACTGCGAGGATTTTGAAAAGATATACGATTACGCCTGCGACTGAGGTGGTCGAGTAGAAATGGACACGGAGAAAGTAACTTTCCCCTGTCATGGAAGCAGAAAAACCAGCCGGCAAACGGCTTAGAACAAAGTATGATGCGGCTTTTCGAGCCGAGGCGATACGCCGCGTCAACCAGGACGGCCAGGCGGCGAGACGGGTCGCGCAGGCGCTGGGCATGAGCGAAGCGCTGCTCGGGCGCTGGGTGCGCGCTGCGCGGGTGCAAGCGGCCCGCCCCGCAGGCAGTGAGGCCTTGGAGCAGGAAAATAAGCAGTTACGGGCGCAGTTGGCCCGTGCGGAAATGGAGCGCGATATGTTAAAAAAAGCGCTGACCATCTTTTCACAACCGACGGGCCGATGAAACGCTTCGCTTTCATTGCCTTACATGCCGATTGCTGGCCCGTGCGGCAGCAATGCCAGCTGCTGGGCGTCAGCCCCAGCGGCTACTACGCCTGGCGGAAACGTGCCCCCGCCCCGTTGGCCGAGTCTGCACCTGCCGCCTGGCAGGTAGCGGCCCAGCGCGTGTTCACCACCCACGCCGGCCGCTACGGCCAGCGCCGCCTACGCGCCCAGTTGCGGCGCGAAGGCTATGAGGTGGGCCGGCAGCGGCTGCGCGGTTGGCTCAGCGCCAGTGGCTTACGTGCGCTTTGCACCCGCGTCAGCACCCGGCCGCCGCGCACTACCCAGGCTGACCCGCAGGCCGTAGCCGCCGCCAATAAGCTCGCCACCTGGCCGGCAGCCACGGCCCCCAACCAAATCTGGGTCGGCGACATCACCTACCTAGCCCTGGCCACGGGCCAGTGGGCGTACCTGGCCTGCTGGCGCGATGCCTTCTCCCGGCGCGTCGTCGGCTGGCACGTGAGCGAGTCGCTGCATACGGACTTGATTCTGACCGCTTTTAACCGGGCCGTGGCTATCTGCCAGCCGCCGCCTGGCTTGCTCGTGCATGCTGACCGCGGCAGCCAGTACACCAGCGACGCTTTTACCACCTTACTTGACCAGACCCAGGCCATTGCCAGCCTAAGTCGACCGGGCAATCCCTACGATAACGCCTTGGCCGAGAGTGGCTGGAGCACGCTCAAAACCGAGTTACTGCCCCGTGGGGCTTGCTTTGCCGACCTGGAAGAAGCCCGGCTGGAATTAGCTGAATACCTCGACCATTATTATAACACTCAGCGTTTGCACTCTGCCCTGGGCTACTGCACCCCACTCGAAATCGAACTCAAGTACCTCTTTAACCTACCTTAGCGCCGTGTCCACTAACACCCGACCACCTCAGTATTTAAGTAGGCCAAATAAGCTAGCTTTGACTATGTTTTCGGCAACAGCTTTTTTCTAGTCCAAACTAGCTGCTGCATAAATTCAATAGTAAAGTACATGTGCTTAGCCTCTTCCCTACCCATCCATTCTCCGCTTCCATCTTCCATAGAGAAATTTTATGAATTAAATGACGACCTGGCGGCCGTGCAAACAGTTGCCCGCCGGGTCTTCTTCGAGTTTTTACGAACGAAGCCAACGATAACGACGGACGAGTTAGAGGCACTATGGTCAGTGGCTGATTTGCTCGCTGATTTAAACAAACAAAGGCAATCTATTAACTAATTAAAAAGGCCCTGGTGTAGCAGCCTTGTCCTTACCCAAATCTCAAAAAGCGTCGGCCGACAGGCCGGCGCTTTTTTTTGGGCGTTGTAGTAGCTTGCGGGCATGTCTATTTCGACGCATTTTGGCGACCCCGGCTTGTGGGCGCAGACGCATTTCGGTGGGGTGGGGCTGGGCGACGTGCGCCGCAGCCGGCGCGTGTGTATGCTGGCGGCGGGCTGGGCGCGGCAGCCGGGGGCCAGTATTCCGGGCCTGAGCCAGGGGCAACCGTATGCCAGCAAAGCCGCTTACCACCTGCCAGACCACGCCCAGAGCACCCCGGATGCCCTGCAAGCACCTCATCGCCAGCACGTGCGCCAGCAGTTGCAGGCGCCGGGCACCTACTTGCTGGTGGAAGACACGACGGAACTGAGCTGGCCCGAGGCGGCGAAGCGCCGCTCGGGCCTCGGGCCGGTGGGGCCCAGCAAGGCCCGCAGCCAAGGGGTGCTGCTGCACTCGCTCGTCGCGGCCGCCTGGCCCACCGACGACCCTGACCCGGCTGCCAAACGCCTGGCCCTGCCGCTGCTGGGCCTCTTCGACCAGCAGTTTCATGTGCGCCAGCCCGTGCCTGAAGCCGAGCAGACCCACCCCCACGGCGGCTCACGCCTGCGCCAGGGCCGCGCCCGCGAGTCGGCGCTCTGGACGCAGAGCCTGCGGGCGGTGGGCCGCCCGCCCGCCGCCGCCCGCTGGGTGGTGGTGGCCGACCGTGGGGCCGACATCTACGAGCACCTGCAACAGTGTCAGGCCCAGAGCCTAGGCTTCGTGGTGCGCGCCGCCCAGGACCGGGCCTTGGTCGCAGGCGCCGAGAAGACGCCCGCTGGCCGCCTCTTCGACGTAGCCCGCGCCCAGCCGGCGGCCGGACAGTTTACGCTGTCCTTGCGCGGGCGGCCGGGCCAGGCGGCGCGCGAGGTGGTCTTGCAGGTAAGCTGCCGTCCGGGCCTGGCCCTGCGCGCCCCGCAACGGCCAGGTGGGGCCACGAGCAAAGGCGTCCCGGTGCCCTGCAGCGTGGTGCGGGTCTGGGAGGACGTCGCGCCGGGGATAGCCCCCGGCCTGAAATGGCTGCTGCTCAGCGACCAGCCGATGCGCGACTTCGCCCAGGCGCTGGCCTGCGCCCGCCAGTATGCCAGCCGCTGGCTTATCGAGGACTTCCACAAGGCCCTGAAGACGGGCATGGGCGTGGAAAAGCTGCAGTTGCAGACGGCGGCTCGGTTGTTTGCGGCCGTGGCCCTACTGAGCGTGGTGGCGCTGGCGCTGGTGGATATGCGCGAGAAAAGCCGGTTCGAGCCGGACTTGCCGGCTGAAGCGGCTGGGCTGACCCCGACCGAATTACGGGTGCTACGGGCGCAGCTTCGCCGCCCGCTGGGCACGGTACGCGAGGTCTACCTGGCCCTGGCCGCGCTCGGTGGGCACTTGGGGCGCACGGGTGATGGCCCGCCGGGCTGGCAGACGCTCTGGCGCGGACGCCGCAGCTTGCGTCTGCTCGTAGAAGGCGTCCAGCTGGCGGCACAACTAGCTGACTGGTAACGCCAGAAAAAGCGCCGACCTGCTGGCCGACGCTTTTCGAGATTTGGGTAAGGATAAGGTGTAGCAGCCAGGGCCTTTTTTAATTGCCATCCAACTCATCCATACGGACAATTTCTGCCTGTTTCATAGCCTCGTCAACATGGACATACTTCATAGTCATGCTGAGTTTCTTGTGGCCCATCAATTTTTGTAGTACCTCCACCTTGCCACCCCGGCGGATGAAGTGTGTGGCGAAGGTCTCGCGGCCAATGTGGTGGTGCAGGTGCGTCTCAATGCCCAGAGCAGTACCGATAGTCCTTAGTTCCCGGTTGGTGTACTGGTCGGTGTAGAGGAAGAACCCATCACAGTCGTTTTCGTCTTGGCTGTCACTGAGGTAGCGCAGGGCCTTTTTGGTGATGGGCAGCAGCAGGTCTTTCTCATCATAGCGGTAGGTTTTCTGGGGCTTGAGCGTCATTTGCTGGCCCACGATTTTAGCCTGGGCGACGGCTTTCAAATCGCCCAGGCGCAGGCCACAGTGGCAACTGAAGAGAAACTTCTGGAGCATCCGCCGGTGGGTAGAACAGGCAGGTAGCTTGGTGTAGTGCTCCTCAAGCAGCAGCAGCTCGTGCTCAGTGAGCGACTTCCATTTGCCTTCGACTGTGGGGTTGCTGAAATACTGGTAAGGGTTCTCGAAGCTGATTTTGTCGCGCCGGGATAGCTCCAGGTAGGCTTTCACCGTCCGGTGCCGGCGGGCGCGGGTGTTGGTGCAGCTGGCGTGCTCCTTGAGCATCCAGGCGTCAAAGTCGCCGGCAAGCTTATAAGTGAGGGAACAGAAGGCTAGGGGATGGTGAGGCTGGACCGGAGCTTCGGCATCAATGGCACGGGCAGGCACCTGCTTCCGAAGCGCACCTAGTGTGGCCCTCTTCGTGTAGGCCATGAACTCCTGGAGCTTATTCAGGGTGGAAACGTGGCTTCTGCGGGTGCTGTCTGTGATTTGGCCTCGCCTCACCCGTTCTTGAATGCGGACTTCTATAAAGGCTAAAAAGCTGTTTAAGTTAGCTGATATCCTGCAAGTATTTAATTGTCAATAATCTATATCCCCCTCCGCGTTGCGCCTCACCCCCGGCCCCCTCTCCGAAAAGGAGAGGGGGAGCCACGGCAGCGCTGCTGGTTGAAATCGTTAGGCTCCCCCTCTCCTTTTCGGAGAGGGGGCCGGGGGGTGAGGCGCAACGCGGAGGGGTTATCAATCTGAATTTCAAGCATTTATAGAATGTCAGCTAACTTAAACAGCTTCTAAGAAGTCCTCGCGGCTGGCATCCGAATTATACTCCCTTAGAAAGTCGTCGACGGTGAGCAGGCGCTTGCTGAGCCGGTAACGAACAGCAATCTCGTTGGCCTGGCCCAGGGCCTGCCCGATGAGCAGGTTCTGGTCGGCTGCTTTCTGGGCTAGCCCCTCGCCCATCGCGTGCAGGAATGCCTGGTTAACTGGCGACCGCTGCTCAGGCGGCAGCTTGGCCAGGCAGCGACCTGGCTCCTGCTCCCAGAGCATTTCGGGCCAGGCAAACCCGAGTGGGATGAAATGTACCCGCCGATTAATAATGAGTTGAAGACGCACCGTGTTGAAGCCATTTTTCTGGGCAGGAGTGCGGAGGCAAACTGTTGCGGAGAAATTCACGTGTTAAACAGTTGGTAAACCACCAATGGAAAAAGCCCATAGAAAAAGCCCTCTTCCGATTAGGAAGAGGGCTTTTTCTATGGGCATACGAGGCCAAGAGGCCTCAAAGTAGCGGGGACTGGCCCCCAAAAACGCACTAGTACACAGGCCGTTAGACGCATAGTGGTAAACAGGTGTTAAACACTTAGCCCTAGCAGGGCCAAGTAGCGAGGTTCGAGTAACTCCTTGCTGCCGCGCACGGGGTGGACGAACACCTGCTCATCCTTCGCGTCACGCAAGTGTGCCCAGCAAGGGGTATCCCAGACATCACGGAATTCCACTCGCCCACCACGCTCATCCACGAGCATGAGGTGCTTCAATCCCTCTGCTTCAAGTAGCAGGTGGACTCGGGTAGCGGTTTCTTTTTCAGATAGCTGAGTCAGGGCCATATCGTTCTTTATAGCGCTCGATGATGCGCATCGCATTTATCAGGTCGCGCTGAACATTCACTAGTTGGCCCCGACAGTCCTGAAGCTCACGCTGAGCCGCACCCACCGCATCGTTTACTGCGGAGGTCAGATTCACGGACAGGTCATTGAATTCCTGGGAGAAGTCGTGCTTCAGCACCTTGCCGATGGCAAGTATTCTATCCCACGACATCTCTGGATTGGTGAAATCATTGTATAGCTGTGCCCTAGAAAGTTTTATTTTCTTGGCGACATGCGATATGGAAAGTCCACTTTCCTGTATCACTTTTTTGACTATTTCACCACGGGAGTCCATTGCAGGACAAAATTGTAGGGCGTTTTGTCTAGTCAGTAAGACTATTTTGTCTAGTTGGCAGTTGTTTTTCTGCATATTATTTGACACTTTTGTCTACTCAACTCGTTAAAGTTGGGCAGCTACTAGACAAATAGTAGGCCAGCAACTCCAATTACCTCACCATGAAAATCCGGAACAAGCTCAAAAAGCTGCTTCAGGAGGCGGGAATCAAATCGATGGTTCCCACTGATGAACTGCTTGAGAAGCTGGGTGGCATGACCATCCACCGCTTCAACCAAATCCTCAACAATGACAGCAAGACGGAACTGTCGCTCCTAGAGGTCAGCTACCTCAAAAAGTGGCTGGCGGAGGTGACCAACCAGTCGGAAGACACTATCGACCTGGTCGAGGGGAAGGAGGTGCCAGCATGATAGTCAAGGCCATCCTAAACCTCTATACCAGCAACCCGACATGCCCGCAATTCAAGGCTTGGGCCGAACGGATGAAGCAAAACGGCACCCTGGTATTCCTGCACCCGCTTACTCACCTGAAGCAGCAAAAAGAGCCAAAAACCAACTAATACCCTACCACCAGTGGAAGCCTACTCGGCACCGATGCACGCGGCCGTGTTGCACCAGCTGCAGCACGCCTCGCTGGAGCGGCTGCTGGAACTGCTGGCCTACTTCCGACAGCGTGAAGGGCCGGGCCTGGCTCTGGTCATAGCTGAAATCAGGGCGCGTCAGGCCCGACGCGCCCTTAATTATCCTTCGACTTTCTCCCTATGAGCACTAAAGCTGCCATTTACGCCCGTACCCCTGCCCAACAGCAGCAGTTGCGTGAGCGCTTTCAACAACACTTGGCTACCTACAGCCGACCTGCAAAAGATGGGGGCGGCCACGGTACCGGCGAGCGGAATGTGTCGCACTTCCGGCGCGAATACGAGCACATGCCTCTCCTCGAGTTCTGGCGCTGCCTGCGTGCGGCCGACACTGGCCACTACTACGTGCTGCACCAGAGCGGCCCTGTCAGCACACATAAAACGCCCACGCTGCTCGGGCGCGACATGCTCCCTGCGGCGCGCATCTGGCGCGAGGAGCGCGACCGCTGGGTGCAGCAGTGGCTGGCCGAGGCCCAGCAGTTCTACGGCCTGGCCACGCTGCCGGCGGCCTTCCCCAACGGCGACCCACACTTCACGGCCGCTACCTACGGCGACGTGGTTCCAGGCGTGCCCAAGCAGTGGCTCGAAGCTACCTGGGAGTGGCCCGAAATGGACTGGCGCCGTGAGACACTTGGCGTGTTCGAAGTGTATGAGGATGACCTCGACGAGCTGCGCCGTCTGCCCCACAATTTGGATGGCGTTGGCAGCTGTGAGCCTGACGAGTTCAAGGTGATGAATCTGCCCGACCTAGCTGCGTTAAGCCGCGTGATTCTGGCACTCTATGATGGGTACGGCCCGAATAGCATGCTGACGCAGGCGAGGGAAGTTGAAATAGAGGAGTCGCAGTTTTATAATCTGATTGCCTTCGATTGCCGCTCGTGGCTGAAGGCTGAGGCAGAGGAGGGCCAGGCCAATGGCTAAGCGCAAACCCACCCCCGAGTTCACGCGCAGCGCGAACAGCCACCCGGTCACGCTGGCCGATGGCACCAAGGTGCAACTGGCCCACCAGCTCAAGCGCGGCATCGCGGCCTCGTTCTGGTACTACCTGCAGTGGCCCTGTGGTGGCTGGCGCGAATTCGACGTGCGTTGGCTCTACCCGGAAGGGCAGGAGGAGCAGGTAGAGGCGGAACTGAATGTCGTCATGCTCTCCCCCGACCCAGCCGTGCGCTGCACCATCCTGACCACAGTGGCTGAGCGGCTGAGTGCCTTTCGATTTGATGACGTCAAAAAAGCTTCGTTCTAAAAGACTACCCTATCATGACTGAAAACGAAGCTATAGCCCATTATGAATCAAGAATATGGGTGGAATGGACTGCCCGCGAGAAGGTGCTTTGCCAGCTCTACGAGGAACGTCTAATTATGCCTTTCGCTGAGTTTAAGAAGGCGATGAATGAGGTGTTTGGGCGAGCAGTGTTCACGCACGAGTACGCCAACCCCGAGAAGTTGCAAGCTGAATTTGAGGGTGTCATAGGAGCGGTAAGCTTGCAGGAGTCAGTGGCTGATTTACGCCGAGGGCTCTTGCAGGCCCTTGCCAATAAAAACTCTAACTAAGCCTGAACTGACCATGCCCGTCGATTACAGCCAATACCCCGACGAGTGGCTCACCGAAATCCGGCCGCGCATCCTGGAGCGCGACGGTCACTGCTGCAAATTCTGCGGCATTGCCGACCGGGTGGAAGGCTGGCGGGTGCCAGGTGGCAGCTTTTACACCCCCGAGCAGTTTGCCAGCGACTACATTCCTCCAAAGGATGAGGCAGCACTGATTAAAGTATTGATAAAGAAGCCGAAACCCTATCAAATCGTGCTGACTGTGGCACACTTGGACCACAAGTTGATTGACCACTGCGACGACAACCTGGCCGCCCTCTGCCAACGGTGTCACCTCAACCATGACCGCCAGGCCACCGCCGCCAAACGCAAGCAAAACCGGCGCTACAGCCGCAAAAAGAAGCAGTTACACTTTGATTTTCTGTCCGATATATGCCCGCCCCTTACAAGCTCACGCAGAAGAAAGAAAACGAATGCAGGCGGCAAAAGGCAGCCTTTAAAACGCTCGCGGAGGAAAGTCAAAAACGTGCCTTCCTAATCTCCCACCCAGTAAGCCAGCCAGCCTTATAGCCCCGACCTGATGCTAATTTCTGACTCCACGATTAACCAGGTCAAAGAACTCGACATCCTCGGTGTCGTGCGCCACTACCTCCCAGAACTAAAAACCCGGGGCAATAAGCACCAGGCTTGTTGCCCCTTTCACAACGAGAATTCCCCCAGCTTCGCGGTCAACACGAAGCGCCAGATTTATAAGTGCTTCGGCTGCGGCGCGGTCGGCGACGGCATCCAGTTCGTGATGCAGCACCAGCGCCTCTCCTTTCCCGAGGCCGTGCGGGAGCTGGCCACCAGCAACGGCATCACCATCGAGCAGGAAGAGGAAGACCCAGCTACTGCGGCCCGTTCAGCGGAGGAACGCCTGAAGCGCGAGGCGGTAGCCATCGTCCTGGAGTGGGCTGCCGCTTGGTTCGAGGCCAACGACCTGCCCGAGGGCTTCGCCAAAAAGCGCAAGCTTAGCCCCGAAATACTGGCGGCATTTAAGATTGGCTACGCGCCAGCCGCGCCCCGCCGGCTGTTTGAGGATGCCCGCCGGCAGGGCTACTCGGCCGACGTGCTGGAGCAGGCGGGCCTAGTGCGCCGGCACCAGCCCGAGAGCGCCCCAGAACCCACCTACTTCGACTTCTTCCAAGACCGCGTGATGGTACCCATCCGCGACGCTCGGGGCCGGGTGGTAGCGTTCACCGGCCGATTGGAAACGGAGCCCGCGCCCGATGCGACCTATAAGCCAGGCAAATACGTTAACAGCGGCGACGAGGTCTGGACAAAAGGTAACCACCTCTACGGCCTGGACATGGCCGATAAGGCTATCCGCCGGCTCAAATTCGCCTACCTGGTCGAGGGCAACCTCGACGTGGTGCAAATGGTGCAGAAGGGCCTCACCAACACGGTGGGCAGCGGGGGCACGGCCTTAACGGAGGCTCAGATTAAGCTACTCAAGCGCTACACCAGCCACGTCGTCGTAGTGCCCGACAACGACGCGGCCGGCCTGCAGGCTATGCACAAGAGCAGCCAGGCCCTGGTGGCCGCCGGCTTCCGGGTTGAGGTGCTGTTTCCGGAGAAGAAGAAGGGCGAAGACAAAACCGACCCCGATGAATACCTGCGGCGCAAGATTCACACGGCGCAAGACCTCGACCACTGGGTGGCCACGCGGCGCGATTACCTGAGCAGCGTGCTGCTGGCCGAGTGCCTGGCTGATTCGGAGCTAGGGCCGCACGAGAAGGCTGCCGCGCTGCAGCGCCTGGGCGAGGCCATCGAGCTGGTGCCGAACGATATGCTGCGGGGTTCCTATCACAGCAACGTGGCCGAAGCCTGGCCCGATTTTAAAAAGCACGTCAAGCCGGTAAAACGTACCGAGGACGTGAGTAAAAAGGCGCTGCAATCGCTGGAGGAGGAAGAACGGGACGAAATCAGCACCTTTAAATTCTTTGAGAAGAGTAACTGCTATTACACGATTGAGGGCGGCAAGAGCCCGCGCGAGGTGCGCATCTGCGGCTTCACGATGGAGGTGCTCTACTTCGTGGTGGGCAAGCAGGATGCCAAGTGGGTGTGCCGGTTTCGCAACTACCGGGGCAAGCAGCGGGTGTCGGCCGTGAGCACCGACGACTTCAGCGCCGCCGGCACCTTCAAGAAGGTGGTGGCCCGGCTGGGCAACTTCATCTTTGAGGGCAACGACGACCACCTCAACAACATCAAGTACCGCAAATTCAACGACGCGCCCGAAGCCATGCAAATCAAGTACATGGGCTGGAACCGCGACGGCTTTACGACCTGGGCCAACGGCCTGCTCGTCGACGGCAAGTTTATCGAGGCCGACCAGTACGGCATCGCCCAGCTGCCACGCCCCCTGGTCACGCTCGATGATGTGCACGCCCTGGCCCCCGAGTCGCACGTCGACGTGGCCGGCCAGCGCCTGGTGCTGAAGACCGCTGGGGAGTTTGTGGAGGAGATGGGCGAGGACAACCTGGCCCAGCTGCTGGAGCAGCAGCGGGTGCAGGAAATCACCCACTACTACCTGCCATTCGCTGCGAAGCTGCGGCTGTTCGAAGACGACGACGACGCCTTTGAGCAGCACCACCGTTACCTGCACGACCAGAAGCCGGGCCTGGACTTCGCCGCCTGGGGCGACCTGATGGCGCGGGCCTACGGCGACAACGGCCGCGTGATGCTGGCCTTCTTCGTGGCCGCACTGTTCCGCGACATCATCTTCAAGGCCAACAATAATTACTTTCCGCTACTCTTCAACTACGGCCCGCGCGGCGTAGGCAAGACGCAGGCCGCAAGTGAGCTGGCCGTGATGTTCGGCCGGGAGCTTGACCGGCCCCAGAACCTGGAAGGCGGGCTGACATCGACGGCGCTGCAGCGCCTGCTCGATATCATGAGCAATGGCATCCTGTTTTTCGACGAGTATAAGAACCACCTGCCCATGACCATGATTGGTACCCTCAAGGGTATAGCCGGCGGCATGAGCAAGACCCAGGGCCGCGCCACCGGCGGCAACGAAACCAAGTCGTACAAGGTGCGCTCGGCCGCGATGGTGTGTGGCCAGGACTTGCCTACCAAAGACCCGGCGCTGCTGAGCCGATGCGTACTCTGTGAATTCAGCGAAGACCTGTTTCGCCAAAACGACGCGACGGCCTACCAGGAGCTGAAAGACAAACGCGACGAGGGCGTACTGACCAGCGTCACCTGCGAGGTGATTGGTTACCGGGAGAAGGTAATGGCTTACCGCAAGCGCTCGGCCGAGGTGACCCGTGAAGTGCGCGACACCTGCCAGTTGCTGCTCGGCAAGCAGCCCGAGGAGCGCACAGCCCTCAACGTCGTGTCGCTGCTCACCCCGGTGAAGCTGCTGCAGGAAGCAGGCCTGCAGTTTCCCTTTACCTACGAGGAGATTCTGAAGCTGATGGTGGGGCGCGTTAGCCTTCAGACCCAGATTCAGGCCACGACCGACGACGTGGAGCAATACTTCCAGGTGCTCATTACGCTCGTCATCCGGCAGGAAATCATGGAGGGCAAGCACTACAAAATCCAGCGGGAGTCGGATGGGGTCACCAAGCTATTCCTCCGGGTGCGCCTGGTCGACGGCCTCTACCAGCGCGAGGCCAAAAGCCAGAGCGAGGTAGTAGGGCTCAGTTCGGCTACGGTGCGCACCTACCTCAAGCAGTGCCGCTACTTCCTGCGCGACGCCACGCGCGGGGTAACGTTCCCCGACGAGGCCAACGAGACGTCGGCGATGGTCTTCAACTACGATGTGATGCGCGAGGCCGGCATCGAGTTCCCTACCAGTCAGAAGCTGGCTGACCTGGCCCACGTGGACGACGGCAGCGTGAAAGCCATGCAGGCCATCACCATCACGCCCGACAACCTGGAGCAGTTGGTGGATGAGTTCCTGGACCAGCACACCACTGGCACCTTCAGCGTGGCTGCCCTGCTGGCGGAGTTCAGCAAAAACAAGAAGCCGCCGGTACACGAGGCTGAATTCATCGAGCAGCTAATGCGCTATGCGGAGGGCAAGCATGAGCTGGGCCTGGAACTAGATGAGAGTTGGCGAAAAGTCACCTTAAAGGAGCCATTCTAACCGGGGAAGATACAATTTGAAAAAAGGGGCCACGCGGCCCCTTTTTTTGCGTTCGGCCGTTTTTGCGAAAAGTGACTTTAGCCAAGACATGGGGTATGCGTAAAAATTCTTCCCGTTTCCCGGTATGCAAAAACTACCATTAATAACATGTTATAAGTAAGGTTATTAACTAAACTGTTTTTTACCCAGAGTCCACTTATTTGGCAGGAAAAACCGGGAAACAACCGGGAAAGACCGGGAAACAGTGGGAAACGACCGGGAAAGCAGGGCCACTAGTGAGGCTGTTTCCCGGTCGTTTTCTGCCTTTTGACGGCTACCGGGAAACCCACCGGGAAAGTTTCCCGGTAGTTAGTTATTTGATTTATAATACTTTACTGGCCAAACCGGGAAACCGGGAAACCGGGAAACGCAAATCGGCCAGGGTGGGGTAAAAATCAACAGCTTGTTAACAGGCCGCAAATGGGGGCGCTGCAGCCATGTGTTTCAGCACAGGCTATCTACTAGGCTCCTGCGCTTCCCGGTACTGCTGAGTGCAATTTCATCTTACGGTTTCGTTGAGTTTAATAGACAGCATTGTATGTTCGCTGAATTACTTTTATACACTCGTTGGTAGCTGTCCTTACCTATACTTTTCTGCATGCTTCACGCCTACCCCCTGGCGGAGTTTCCGTCATCCACGTCCTTTCTGGCCCCCACCCCTACGCCGAGTTTTGCTACTCCAAAGCTCCTCGCCGTGAAACGTATCGACTTCCCGCTCCGCCCCCACCTGCTTAAGTACCTGCAGGTCTCGCTCGAACTCATCATTGTGGGTGACGGTCAGCTCCGCTATGACGAGTATGTGCTCAGCACGACTGACCGCTTTGGCTTCGCGCTCTCCTTCCTGCTGCGTAAGCCCGTGAAAAGTGCCCGCCACGAGGGCAGCGCGGAAGACTGCACCGAGCAGCTGGGCGTAAACCTGCGCAACTTCCCCTACCCCTACTACGACCTGACCCAGGGTAAACTTTCGCCGTGGGTCGTGTTCCAGTTTAATGAGTTCGTGGAGGAGAGCTTCCGGCGCGATATGTACCACTGGGTGCGCCAGCAGGTGGAGCGCCGGGCCACTATAAAAGATGGCATCCTCTCCTGCATGGCCTACTACCATATGAGCGAACAGGACGTGGCCTACGAGACCCTGCGCAAGGACGTGCAGCGCAATGGCGGCCTGCCGACGCTACGAGCGAAAAAAAACGGGGCCAAAACCCAGAATTTTTCTATGAATCTGTCCCAAAAAAGTGGCGGTTCGTCCCAAAAAACCGGCCCGGCGTCCCGAAAAACTGGCGTTTTGTCCCAGCGTGACACCTGGGACTCTGTCTGTCAGGAACTTAGCAAGCTACCATTGGCCCTGTTTGAGTCCCCGTTGTTCCAACGCAAGGCCGCATGAGCTACGAATTTCGCAACCTCGACCAGGTGCCGGCCGACAACCTGGGCGGCATCGAAGCGCTCTGGTACACGCTGGCCAGTGACCTGGTGGACTTCCCCGCCCTGGGCGAATTGCCCCTCGACCAGCTCAGCCTCCAACCCGGCGCCAGTTGGTACCAGTTGGTGAGCACGCGCAGCAGCGTGCGCTATAAGCAGACCCCGAAAGATTTGGCCCGCCACGGGCAGAGCTTCGCCCAGAAGCTCACCGGCGTGCTCGCCCGCCACACCACAGAACTCGCCCAAGGTATCGAGGCCCTGGAGGGCCAGCCGCTGGTGGTGCTCTACCGCGACCTCAACGGGCAGGTGCAGCTGGTAGGCACGCCCGAGCAGCCCCTAAGCTGGGGCGACGTCTACGACACGGGCGAGACCCCGGCCCAGCGCAACAACTACGACTGGACGCTGCTGGGCGAAACCCCGCGCCGGGCCCGGCCCTACCTGGGCACCTGGCAGGTAAGCGGGCTGGGCCTGCAGAGCAGCCTGGTGCTGGCGGCCGGGGCCGGCGGCAGCGTGCGCCTGCTCACGGCCGGCGGCAAGCTGCTGGCCGTGGTGCCGGCGGGCAAGAGCATCGTGCTGCGTTCCGGCTTTAAGCTCTCTTACCAGATAGTGTAATGAAACTCACGCCCCTTGCCTTTAAGCTGAAGTGGAACGACCGCTTCTTTAACAACGACGACTTCCTCATCAGTGAGGCCGATATGCGCGAGTTCGGCCAGGACATCGCCGACTCCTGGGGGGGCGTCACGGCCGCGCAGCTGGCGGCCGTCGCGACGCAGATTCCGCGCACCCCCGTCCAGAACACGGACTATACGCTGGCCACTACCGATTTTGGCTACATCGTCACCTTCAGCGCCAGCACTGACCTTAACCTGGTGCTGCCCGAGCACAGCGTAGCCCCGCTCGCCCTCGACGGCGCGGTGCAGATTCGGAATTTGGGCACGGGCAACGTCTTCGTCACCTTCGCCAGTGGCGTGACCGTCATCTCGGAGAGTGGCGGCTACAAGGTGCCGCCCAAGGCCGAAGCCGCCCTGCACCACGTTGACCTCGATACCTGGTTTCTAAACGGGGGGCGCAGCTAATGGCAGCTTTATTCATGCACCGCTGTACTCCGTCCGAGCCGGCGGCCCCGCAAATCCTGGTGACGCAGGACTTGTTTGCCTATTACCAGCCCAGCGGATTCGTGGTGGATGCGGCCACCAACCTGGTGACGGGTTGGCGCAACGAGGTCGATGGCCGCGTGCTGGCTGGTGGCGGCAGCTATACGCCGAGCAACGCCGACTTCAACCACCAGCCCACCGTCTCACTCGTTCGCGGTGCCTCGGCCTACTTCGACGGGCTGGTAGTGCCTGGTAGTCCGGGCCTCAGTATTACGCTCGTCAGCAAG
>JBPBPU010000020.1:0-63800 GCA_050954465.1 Janthinobacterium lividum | reverse complement strand
ACCACACGGCTGCGCCACGACAACGCCGGCAACTCGGCGCCTTATCCAGCAAAGTACAGAAGGCGTACAAACGCTAGCCAAGCGCCTGGGTCTAACTGAGAAAACAGTGCGCAAGTGGCGGCGACGCTCCACGACCGAAGAGGCCGTGCGTGGCCCTAAACCCGCCTCCACTGTGCTGAGCCCCCTCGAAGAGGCGGCCATTGTGCTCTTTCGCAAAGAGACGCTACTGCCCCTTGATGACTGCCTCTATGCCCTGCAAGAGACTATCCCCCACCTGAGCCGCTCGGCCCTGCACCGCTGTTTGCCGCGCCACGGCATCAGTTGCCTGCCCCCCACCGAGGAGCCCGCTGACGGGGGCAAGAAGGCAGCCTTCAAGCACTACCCCCTGGGCTATCTGCACGTCGACTTTGCCGAGGTGCAGACAGAAGAAGGCAAACTGTATTTGTTTATCGCCCTTGACTGCACCAGCAAGTTCGCCTTTGCCGAGTTGCACCCGCACGCCACACAGGCCATCGCCGTGGATTTCCTGCGCCGGGTGCTGCCGCAACTTCCCTACAAGGCACATAAAGTACTCACCGACAAAGGGATTCAGTTTCGCAACCTGCCTCACAACCCCCAGGTGGGACCACACCCCTTTGGCCAGCTCTGCGCCGAGTGGGGCATTGAGCGACGCTTCACCAAGCCGGCCCACCCCTGGACCAATGGCCAGGTGGAGCGGATGAATCGCACGGTGAAGCAGGCCACGATTAAACGCTACCATTACGAGACAACGGCGGAACTCGACACGCATTTGCTGGCCTTTTTAGTGGCCTACAACTATGCCAAACGGCTCAAGCGCCTCAAGGGCCTGACTCCCTACGAATTCATTTGCGCGGAATGGCGAAAAAATTCTACTATCTTTCACCGCGACCCCACCCGCGACCCAATCCCCCATACTCCGGGACCATGCACTTCCAGCTTAATGTAGGCCAACATTGAGGCAAAAAAATGGTTGGCCTAGGTGGCCGGGGTGCGGGTCGGCGAGTGGCCAATGCCCGTGTTTTGTTTCAACGATTTGTGGTATTCCTCGACTTTCCACCGTCTTTGGTAAATCGTCGTTAGGTGCATGTAGTCCAAACTCGTATCACTGCTGACCAAGTATAAAACCCCTTCGCTACCGTCCTGGTTTGTAAAGACTTGGCGCACCACGAGCACGGCCGTTTCCACGGCACATAGGTACACAAGCAAGGGTTTTTTAGCTGGAAAAGCGACGCTATCGAGGGCCACGAAGTTGCCTTGCTTACGGGCGCTTTCACTCAGGGCCACAGTGCGCGAACTGGGCAGGGCCAGAATAAAGTCATGCTATAGGTCCAGCACCGCCTGCATGTTTTCGGCCGAAGCGTACCAAATGCCGGTTAGCAGGTAGCGATACTTCACCTGCTGCTGGGCCTGGCGCAGCATCTGCCGAAACAGCTCATTCTTGGTAGGCTTACTTACATACTTCTCTTTCTGCGTGTTAGCATCGGTGACCAGTTCCGTTTTCTCCACTAGTTCCACCGAAATAGGCAGGGCTAGGTTCCCGGCCTGGTAGAGCAGGCTTACAAAGTTGAGTCCGTGCACATACCGGTTTTTACTGTGGTCGTAATGGGTGCAAATCAGCGTATTTTCATCCGTATGCGCCTTTTCTACAATCGAATCGTCCACGATGAGCACGGCAAATTCGTCGGCGACAAGTTGGCGTTCGACTTGGCGAATCAAGGGCTTGGCGTGTGCCCATAACTCCTTCGAATCCAAGTAGGTAGCGTTCAGCCAGCGCGTTACCTGGTCGTGGCTAAGGGCCCCGTCTACCAGGCGCGAGAGGCCCGTGGCTGGGATGGGGCCGGTCGAACTGAGCAGGTAATCGGTGTATAAGTCCAGCGTACAAGTCATCACAGTAGAATTAATATGCTGCTAAATTAGCTGCGTAACATCAGTTAGTTACCCCCGCCCCACTACCCCATCCACCTGCTTCTTTACTCCAGCTTCTATTACCACCAGTAACTCTTGTTGCGTCCAGTTGCTGTTGCCTTCTAGCATCACCGTGTAGGTGCCCGCCGCCACAGCCAGCGGCAGCACCCGCTATAACATCAGTTACACAAAGCGAAGGCAGGTCTGTCGGAATAATAGATAAGCAGCGCCGCCAGCCATCCCCCTACTTCATCCCCTGCGCCGTGTAGTGCGCCAGGGCCATGATGGTGAGCATGGGGTTCACGCCGCTGCACGCCGGGAAAGCTGAACCGTCGGCCACGTAGAGGCCCTGCACTTCCACGGTTTCGCCGCTGGGCTTGAGTGGGTGAGTGGCAGCCGTGCCACCAAGGCGGCAGGTGCTCATCTGGTGGGCGCTGAAGAGGCCGAAGCGCCCCGGCCGCCAGCTTAGCTGCGCCAGGCCGGCCAGCAAGTCGGGGTTTTCGGCGGTGCCGTTCTTTACCTTCAGGATGGGGAGCGTACCGTGGGGTAGGTACACGGTGTGCGCGCCGGCGGCCGCGTGGATGTCGGCCGCGCCGCGTACGCCTTCCAGCATATTGGCCCGGTCGAAGGCCGACAACTCGTAGGAAATCAGGGGCATGCCCTGCTTGTCGGTGCGCACCCGGCCGCCGTCGCGGTCGCGGGTGAGCACGATAAACGAGCCCAGGTGGTCGGCATCGGCCATTATTTCGCGGTGCTGCTGGCCGCTGAGCCACGGCAGCACCATGCTCATGAGGCCGGGGTGCGTGGGCGGCGTTTCGAGCTTCACCCCGAAGTTGGTGCCGTGCAGGCGGGCAAACGTGTCGTTGACGATGCTCATGCTGGGGCCGTGCCAGGAGTGCATGGGCTGATGGTATTTGGCCGCCACTACCACCGTGGGGTGCAGGTGCAGGTGCAGGCCCAGGTGCGGGTGGTGCAGCCCGCTGCGCAGCAGCAGCGCGGGCGTCTGGATGGCCCCGCCCGCCACCACCACCCGCTTGGCCCGCACCGTAATGCGCACGGCGCGGCCGTCGGCGGTGGTATGCACGGCCTCGGCCCCGGTGGCGCGGCCAGCGGCGATGGTCACGCGCTCGGCGCGGGTGTCGGGCAGCAGGCGGGCACCATACACGGCGGCGGTAAGCAAGTAGGTATTGAGGGTGCCCTGCTTGAGGCCGTGCGCGTCGCCGAGCGAGGAATACCCTAGGCCGGCGTAGTGCTTTTCGGCGGCGGTGAGGCCCTTTTCATTGCGCGGAATGAGGCGGGTGGCCTGGCCCAATTGCCGCGAGCCGTCGCGCAGGGCCTCGTTCTGGCCGTTGTGGCGCGGGTAGTCCACGTTCACGCTCAGGGCCTGGGCCACAGCGTCGAGGCTCTGCTTGAAGTCGGGTGAAAGGAAGTGGGGGGCGGCGTGTTCGGTGGCCCATTCTTCCAGAATGTAGTCGGGCGTGCGGAAAGCGCCGGCCCAGTTGACGGTGGTGCCGCCGCCCAGGCAGGAGCCGGCCAGCAGCCCCACGCCGCCATCCTGGGTGAGCAAGCTGGCGCGGCCGTCGTAGAGGCGGCCCATCATGTCGGCCTCGCGCTGGGTGAAGTCACGGCCGTGCAGGTAGGGTCCTTTGTCGAGCACCAGCACGTCGTGCCCGGCCCGTGCCAGCTCGCCCGCTACCACGCCGCCGCCCGCCCCAGAGCCGATTACCAGCACATCGCAGTCGTAGGTGGTGTCGGTGGTGGGGGAGAGGGTGCGCAACGGGCGCGGCGTATCCACGGGGGCATCGTCGGGCTGGGGGCCGGGATAGTGCAGGGCGGCCCAGGCGGGGTTGGGGCGGCCGTCGGTGGGGCTGTCGCCATAATACAAAAACATGCACAGCTGCCGCAGCGCGTGAAACCCCTTGCGCAGCTGCGGCACCCGCGATGCCGACCAGCTTTGCAGCAGCCGCTCGCGCTGCTCCGGCCCCAGCGCTCCAAACGACCGGGGCGGCCCCAGCCAGGTGAGGCCCAGCAGGGGCTTGTCGAGCAAATCCAGCAATTGTCCAAACTCGGCCTGCGCCCCCAGCGGCTGCGCCTGAATGGCCGCCGCCACCTTGTCCATATCAATGAGCGTTGCGCCGGGTGGCTGCGTGGCCGGGTCGGGGCCGGGCGGCAAAAAGGTGTCGGCTATTGCCCGGAGGGTAGCCAGGCGGGCAGGAGTAAGTGTAAACATAGAACAGGACGAGAGGCGAATAAGGGGCCAAAAGGTACGGCTTTCTCGGGGAAAGTAGTAGGCAAGCCGAGTAGTTTCTGGCAGGGTCCCGGTAGTTTGGCTCCGTAGGCCGACTTTTGCAAACCGCCCCCTCGCGCTTGGGGAGGTGGTTTACAAAAGCCGCGCTACATGCCCACCTTGCTTCGCACCCCCGAAACCCAGCAGCGTATTTATTTCCAGGACTGCGACATGCTGGGCCACCTCAACAATGCCCGCTACCTCGACTACTTCCTCAACGCCCGCGAAGACCAGGTAGCCGCCCACTACGACCTCAACATGGGCCAGCTGGCCCGCGAGCAGCAGGCGGCCTGGGTTATCACCAAGCACCAGCTCAGCTACCTGAAGCCGGCCCGCCAGGGCGCTACCGTGCGCATCCTCACCCAACTCATTCACTTCGACAACTCCAACCTAGTGCTCGAAATGCAGATGCGCAACGCCGAAGGCACCCACCTGCTGGCTCTGCTCTGGTCGGAAATGGCTTTCGTAAAATTACCCGCCGGCACCCGCCTCGACCACGCCGACACCCTCATGGACATGCTCGAAGCGCTGGATGTGCCCGGCATCGACTACGACCCCGACGGCTTCGACGAGCGCGTGAAAACCGTGCGCCAGGAGCTGAAAAGGGCCAGAAGGGAGTAGCGCTCAGCTTTAGCTTGGCGCATCGCCGCAGCGCGGCGAATCCGGCACCGCGCCGCTTACAAAGCTAACAATGACTCCAGGCGCGAGCTTCGCCGCTACGCGGCGATGCGCCAAGCTAAAGCTGAGCGCTACTTCACCAAAAAGCCCATCACCACATCAAACAGCAGCAGAAATGCCCCTTGCAACTGCACCGAGCGGCCGTAGCCCAGCAGCCGCTCGGGGCGCCGGGTGGTGGAGGCAGCGGCCCGGCGCAGCAGCCACAGGCCCACCAGCAGGTAGCCGGCATCGAGCAGGGCATTGCCAAAAAAGACCTTTACCAGAAACGCTTGCTCCCCGAGCGCGCCAGTGGGGGTGAAGCCTGCGGGCGGGTGGCCCGGATGCGTACGCAGGATGCCCGCCGTCGCAATAATGGCGTTGACGAAGGCCCAGCCGCAGTTCATCAGGTGGAAGTGGTGGAGCCAGTGGCGCGGGTCGGTGCGGGGCAGCAGGTAGCCGCTGGCTATGAGGTTGAGCAGGGCCCATGTTCCGAGCACGGCCAGGCCCCGGCCCAGCAACTGCTCGCGGCCCTGGTAAGCCGCCAGCCAACTGGCTACGGGCGCGGCGGCAGCCGGAACGGTTAAGAACAGGGAACTCCAGGTATACATAAGAGCGGGGCGGCCTGCCTTAGTGCGCGATGCCAATACCCAGGTACACCTGCACCACCTGATTACGGAAGTCGGCATCCGTAACCAGCGCCGATACTGGGTGGCCGTTGTACGTAACGGCCGAGCCATCTTTGTATACTTTGTTGAAGCTCAGGTCGTAGCGGGCACCCAGGCGGGCGAAGCCTACCCGCGCCTCAAGCCCAAAGATGCCGCCGAAGTCGACGCGGTTGTAGCCACCTTTGTCGAGGTCGAGCGACTGGCTGCCGTTGTAGGCCCCCGTCAGAAACGATACCTGCGGCCCGATGTGGAAGCTAATGTTTTCGAAGACGTTGCCCACGAACAGCACGGGTATCTCCACGTAATCGAGGCGGGTAGTAAGCTGCGCTTTCTGGCCCATTGAGTCGGCCTGGTAGCCCTTGCGCGAGTACAGCACCTCAAACTGGAGCGAGGCAAACTTGGTGTAGCCGTGCTGCCCATAAATACCCAGATGAAAGGTCTGGAGCTGCTTGGGGTTCATCACTACCTTGCTGCCGTTGGTGAGCAAGTCGCTCAGCGTGAGGCCACCCTTTATGCCAAAGCCGGAGTTGCGCGAGCCGGTAGTAGACGGGTCGCGCTCGTAGCCCTGCGCGTGGGCGGCAGTAGCTGCCAAACTCAGCAGCGCCGGTAAAAGTAGTTTTTTCATAGCAGCGCCCGGCCACGGCAGGGCTGATAAAGTTGATAACGCCGAAAGTTAGCCCCAGCCCCGGCAACGTGACGATGGGGCCAAGGCAAATACTTACCATCGGAGCAGGTCGAAGCTCAGGTAGGCTTGCAAGGCCAGGCTATGGTAGGCATTGGCCAGCGGCAGCACGAGCAGCGGCTGGCCATCGGCGTCGACGGCCGTGCCCGTTGGATTGAGCGCGAACAGGCTATACGCGAAGCGCCCGCCCAGGTGGGCTGGCCCAGCCCGCAGCTCAACGCCCGCCACGCCGCCCAGGTCGAAGCGCTGGTAGCCGCCGCTACTCAGGCTGAGGCGCTGCTCGTTGTAGCGGGCGGCCAGCAGCACGGCGGCCTGGGGCCCCAGCTGGAAGCTAAGCCGCTCGCTGAGGTTGCCCACCAGCAGCACGGGCAGCGCCAGGTAGTCGAGGCGGCTGGTGGGCACGGTAGTGCCAGCGGGATAATTAATAGCGCCGCCACGAAACCCTCGGCGCTCGTACAGTAGCTCGGCCTGCACGGCCACGAAACGGGTGAAGCGGTGCCGCGCATACCCCCCGCCTCCGAAGCTGAGTACGTCCTTAAAAGGGCTAACAAGTAAGTCAGAGCCAGGGCTTTGTAGCTCACTCCGGCTGATGCCACCCTTAACCCCCAGGCTGGTATGGCCGGGGGCGAGGCTGGTACGGGCCCAATAGTCGGACCCGGTAGGCGAATTGTTGGCCTGGGCCAAGGCCATCCCCGGCGCGGCTAATAAAGCACAGTATAGTAGTAGGTACTTCATGCTGATAACAACGCGCCGCCGCACAAAAATTGTATAGCGCTAACGGAGGATGCGCCAGGGGGTGTACTTTTGCGGCCCCGGGTTTCCCGCGTTCCCGGCAGCCGGGGAGTTAGCTCAGCTGGTTAGAGCGCTACCTTGACATGGTAGAGGTCATCGGTTCGATTCCGATACTGCCCACTAATACCCCGTTTCCGCCCTGGAAACGGGGGTTTTAAATTTACGCTCTCGGTTTAGATACTTGTTGGTATAGAATTTATTGCAACCCCACTCTGCCCTACTATTTTTTGGCACCCCTTCTTACGCTGTTTAAGGTGGCTAGTGTCGGGTGCGGGCTGCCGGCGAAAAGCCTGCAGCCCGCACCCTCTAACACACACCCAAACTCTTATTGAGCGGGTGTTTGCAGGCACAAACTGCCAGGGCTGCAGCGAAGAGCAGCTACTCCACTGTGCAGGACGCGTGCGCGGTTAAAGTGTCGTTGCCAGCCACTTATGGTCGCCGGCTTTGCGCAAAGCGTCCGATTTGTTGTTTACTTCCAATTTGTGGTAGATGCTGCGGATATGACTGCGCACTGTTTCCTTATTGATAAATAGTTCGGCCGCGATTTTGGTGTACGTCTTGCCTTGAGCAATGCTTTGCAAGACTTGGGTTTCCCGATTGCTTAGGGGCGAATCGTGGCTTATGGCAAAGGATTTTACTACCAGGCTGGCAATATGCAGACTCATCGGTGCGCCCCCGGCCACAGCTTCATCAATACTCGTCACCAAGGCGTTTACACTCGTGTTTTTTACCAGGTAGCCCCCTGCCCCGGCGCATAAGGATTGAAATACTTTATCGCTGTCTTCCACTACCGTAATGATGAGCACAATACAGTTGGGATACAGCTTCTTAATCCTGCTAGTACCTTCAATCCCGTTCATGCCGGGGAGGTCGATATCCATCAAGACGATGTCCGGGCAGTCCTTGGTCAGGTTTTTAAGGGCCTCTTCGCACGTCCCATACTGGCCGACTACCTGGTAGTTGCCAGAGCGTTGGATAACCGTGGCAAATCCCTGCCGGATGAGGGCATTATCTTCCACAATAAGGAGCCGCTTATTTGCTGTTTCCATGCTGTATTAGCTGATAAAAATCGTTTGTACCGGGGCGGTTACTTCCAGTCGGGTGCCACTCGCCGCCGTAAGAAGCTCAAAGCGGAAATTATGCTTGTGGCAGCGGTGACGCATGTTTTGCAGGCCATAGTGGGCCGTGCTGGCATCGGGCTCAGCCCAGTGGCCATTGTCTTGCAGCATATACGTTACCTCCTGAGCAGCCTGGACTAGTTCAATGGTTACTTCAGTGGCCCCGGCGTGTTTGATGACGTTGCCCATCGCTTCCTTAAAAATATAAATCAGGTTGAGGGACGCTAATGGGAGCAGTTGCCCAAGCATACCTGTCCGGTCTTTCATCTCGGCAGAAAAGGCAATATCGAATTGGTTGTAGTACTGCTGACCATAGGCCGTCAAGTACTGAAATAGCACCTCGGGATGGTCGCTCTGGTGGTTCAGGTCCCACAAAAAATCCTTGCTGGAGGCATACAGTCGATTGCTGTTGTCGATAATGGTTTTCAGGATGGGCAACACTTCGGGCTGATAATACAAGTGCAGTTCCAGCAACGCCGCCTGCCGGGTAATAGCGGCAAGGACATTGCCGGTTTCGTCATGAAAATCGGCAGCTACCACTTGCCGCATCGTGTTGAGCTGCTCGGTGCGCTGTTTTACAGCCTCGTCCAGCAAACTTATTTTCTGGCTTTGCAGCGCCTGGATTTGTAGCCGGTTCTGTTCTTCGGTGTATTGCCCGTAGGCGAGGATGCCGCCTAGAAAAACGGTGATGAAACCGTGGAGCAGCAGGGCATAGATAGGATTGCTGGCCAGGCTGGTCGACCTCAGGCCTACGGGCAGTGGGGGGGTATGCGCATACACGTACACCAACGCGCCCAGGCAGACGAAAACCACCAGCCAGCCCCATTTTTTGTCGGCCAGCAGGGCCACCAGCAAGTACAGGTGCAACAGGTTGACATTGATGGAAAAAATCAGCCCGGAATTGCGGATAAAGCTATAGATAATAACCATCCCCCCAACGGCCGTCAACGACATAGGAATCCGGTAATGACCAAACAGTCGCATGCACACCAGTATACTGAGGCCCAGCGCCGCATTGATATAAAAGCCGAGGGGCGATAAGTGGACGTACTGCATCACGCCGATGCCAACGGCCAGCATCACTAGGCCAAGCAAGGTGGTGCTGGCCACGACATAAAATTCGGTGTAGCGCGGATGCGTCTTATCGTGGCGTAGTTCGGCAGGAAGCAAAAGAGTTATCAGGTTATCGAGCAGCATTTCGCAATTAAGGATGGGTGCCTAAAAGTAGCGCGTCGTCAGTAGGCAGGAAAGTGCCGCCGGGAAAAATCACCCAATTTGGGGGATTGCCTGCGCTCGGACACTGATAGAACTTTGCCTGGATAAGGCAAGTGAACATTTTCTCTTTTTACCCCATGAAAACAACTACTCGCGTTGCCCTGGCGGCCATGCTGCTAGGTGCCCTGGGCCACTCGGCTCCGGTACTGGCCCAGGACGACGGCCCAGCCCCCCACGCTGCCTCGGCGCTGCCGCAGCACACGGCCGCTCACGCCCCTTACGTGCCCTACCAGCGCACCGACCCTGCCTCGCCCATCGGGGGCGAGCTACAGCGCCTTTATGCGCGCTGGGCCGGTACGCAGGGCCAGCGTAAAGCCCGCCCTACCGAGCTACAAGCGACTTTCCCGCACCTGCAGCTGGGAGCTGGCGGCACTACGGTGCTGGTTACCATCACGGGAAGCGACACGCAGGCGCTGCAATCCCTGCTGGCCGAGCGCCGGGTTGTGGTGGTATCGAGCTATCCGGAGTTGCACTTTGTGGAGGGCTTCGTGCCTATGGCGCAGCTGGCCCCCGGCGCGGCGGGGCTAGCCGGGCTCACCCGGCAAGGGCTGCAGGGGGTGGCCCCCGTGCATCGGGGCATGGTTGGTGCGCGTGCAGGCGCGGGTAGTGCTGGCACCACGCCTACTCGCACCCGCGCCACCCGGGCGGGCCGCTTTACCAGCATTACCAGCACCGTCAGTGGCACGCCGTATATCAACCAGGCCGACTACCTGCTCCAAACCGACCGGGTGCGGGCGTTGGGCGGCTTCGACGGCCGGGGCGTGCGTATAGGCCTGCTGAGCGGCTCGTACAACACGGACGGAGCGGCTGATGCCGACATCCTGGCGGGTGAGCTGCCCCCTCAAGGAGTACTGGTGCTGCAAGACGACAGTATCCAGGTAAGCGAAGGTGAAAATATCCTTCAGAGCATTTATGACATGGCTCCGGGAGCATCGCTGGCTTTCAGCTCCGTTACCCAATCTGGCGAAGGTGACTATGCGACGCAGATTCGGCGGCTGGCCGACCCGACCGTGGGCAATTGCCGAATCCTTATTGATAACGTCACGCCCTTAGAAGAACCGATATACCAGGACGGCGTAGTGGCCCAGGCCATCAATGAGGTGGTGCAGCAGCGGCGGGTGGCCTATTTTAGCTCGGCCCGTAACGATGGGGATGATGGCTACGAGAACACGGCTCCCAAATTTGTGGCTTTACCCCGTAGCAACGGGGCTGCGCAGCTCAACTTTAACACCACTGGCAGCGGCGCGGTGGGCTTGAGCCAGCATTATAGCATTCAGGATGGGGAACAAGTATACAAAACCATTCTGTGGAGTGACCCCTTCTACACCTCTACTGGGCCGGGCGTGCAAACCGACCTGGATGCCTACCTCATTTCGAGCCGAGGCGATACCGTGGCCGCTAGCACCGATAACAACCGTCAGAATCGGCGGCCCGTGGAGATGCTAGACTTCACCAACGACTTTAGCCAGACGCACACCACGGATTTTTACTTGCACCTGGTGAAGCGGGCGGGTACGGCCACCCCGGCCCGCATTCATATTCGTATGTTTGGCAATACGCCCCTCGACTGGCTCACCCACAGCGCCACTTGTATAGGCCATCCTGCCACGGTGGGGGCAATGGCGGTAGCGGCGGCCCCTTTTTTCGACCCTACCCAGCCGGAGCCGTTCACGTCGAAGGGCGGCAATACGTACTTGTTTGACCCGAAAGGCAACCCCCTGGCAGTGTCCAAAACGGTGGCCAAGCCCGACCTGACCGGCGTGGACGGCGTTACGAATAATTACCTCGGTCTCAATCGAGTTGCTGGAAATGACTTTGGTACTTCCCTTTCGGCTCCTATTGTGGCGGCCGTGGCGGCTGTGCTGTGGCAGGCCAAACCGGCCCTCACCGTGGCCCAGCTGTATGCCCGCCTTGCCAGTACCGCCCACGATATTGCCGCCCCAGGCACCGACGACCTGACCGGCGCGGGCCTGGTCGATGCCTTTGCTGCCGTGTATGGGCCCGTGGTGCCTGCCGTGCCCACGGCTACTCAGCCCTGGCTCGACGACGTGGAGCGCGGTAGCCTTAGCCGCGCCTGGGACGTGAGCGCTACTGGCCCCGCCCGGCCCTGGGTGCGCCAGAGCTTTGGCCCCGCCTCCGGCCGCTACCACCTTATTATTGACGCTAGTGCCCAGGATGGTGCGCAGTTTTCATCTCTGCCGGCCAATATTGGAGCGGCCACGCTGCACGCCAACTTGAGCGGAGCGGCGGCCAGCGGCTGGTACCTCACCTTCAAGCACAAAATAATTGCGGGCGAAACCAAGGAGCAGCTGCCCGCCAAGTTCAGCAGCTCGGCCGTGGGCGATGGCGTGAGCCTGAGCACCGATGGCGGCCTGACCTGGTACCGCCTCGTGGATTTGACCACGGCTACCACAACTACCTATCAGACCCTGAGCGTCAACCTCACCCAGTTTGCCCGCACCAACAAGCTGACGCTGAGCACCGACGTGCGCCTGCGCTTCCAGCAGAGTGGGGCTACGTCGGTAGATGCCACTGGCGGCCCGACCCCCGGGGGCCGCGCCTTCGATGACATCGTGCTGACGGCTAATCCGGCCGGGGCTATTCCGCTCTTCGTCTCTACCACGCCCACCGCCGACTGCCCCGCCCTGTCTGTCACCTTCACCGATGCCTCGGCCAATGCGCCGGCTTCCTTGCCGCGCCGCTGGAGCTTTCCGGGGGGCAGCCCGGCCACCAGCACCGCCCTTAGCCCCACAGTGCTCTATCCGCGCGCCGGGCGCTACGATGTTACGCTCACCGTTGGCTCGGGCACTACCAGCGTGACACATACCGACTCGGCCTACGTGCAGATTGCCCAGCGCCCGCCTGTACCTACGGCTACAGTGAACCACGCCGTTACCTGCCCTTTGTTGCCGGTGCAGTTCACGGCCAGCTCCCGCTACTGCGCCACCAGCTACCGCTGGCGCTTTCCTGGCGGCTTTCCGGCCAGCAGCACCTTTGCTACGCCGCTGGTGTCATACTTCCGGCCCGGCGTGTACCCCGTTACGCTCATTGCCCAGAATACTTACGGCGTGGACAGCACCATCGCCCTGACAGTGCGGGTGGCCCCGTCCCTGCCGTTGCCAGCCGCCGAGGGCTTTCCCCTTAAGCTGCCTGCTTACTGGGACGTAGTCAACCCTGACGGTGCCATCAGTTGGATAAGCTACCCAGCAGTAGGCCCCGATGGTACGTACGGAGGTGCTACGGGCGTGAACTGCTACGACTACACCAGCGTGGGCCAGCGCGACTACCTGCTAAGCGTGCCAGTGAGCCTGCCCGTTGGCTCGGCGCATCCGCTGCTGCGCTTTTCTGTAGCCTACGCTCCGCATCCCGAAACCAGCGACTCCTTGCTGGTGCGGGTGCTCACACGCTGCGCCCCGCACCTGGTGCTAGGCACCGTTTACCGCAAGGGCGGCCCCAGCCTGGGCACCGTTGCAGCCCAATACGACCAGTTTTTCCCAGCCAGTGCCGACCAGTGGCGCACCGAAACGGTAGACTTAGCTGCCTACCGGGGCCTGGATGTGGTACTGGCCTTCGAGACGTATAATGCCAACGGCAACATTATTTGGATGGATGATTTCAGCGTGAGCGTCGCCAAGAAGTATAACAGCTTAGTGAGTGACAACCGGCCGACGACCAAGACGACAACGGATGCGGACGCGGGTAGCCTTTCGGTATGGCCCAACCCCGTAGCGGGCTCCGGCACGCTGACCGTGGAAACGCCCGCCAGCCCGGCTCTTGCCAGCCTGCGCCTGCTCGATGAGCTGGGCCGCACCGTGTGGCAGGGCACAGCCCCAGCCAGCGACGCGGCCAGCCGCCAAACGGTGCCTGTGCCTGGTGGTGCGGGCCTCTATATCCTTCACTACACTCCAGCTAGCGGCCTGCCGCTGATGCAAAAAGTAGCAGTTCAATAAAGTAGCAGTTCAATAAAGAACTTGGTGGCAACCAGCGCCCCCGTCGAACGCAAGTTAGGCAGGGGCGCTTTGGCGTGCAGCATCAAAAGCCTACTCGCCGCCCTGCGCTGCCTGCTCACCCCAACCTCGGCCCACGGCCAAGCGTGGCCCCGCAACCAGAAAACGGACAAGGTAGGATTTTGTGGGGTGCTGCCTTGGCCAGCGGGCGTGAAAACCGAAGCGCAGCCGCTGAGTCTGTTGATGCCAGCTCTACTAACGGCAAGGGCCACCACGTCGCAAGAGAGGCGACCTTTTTTCATGGAGTACCAGCATCAGGTAGCCCGCGCTGCCGGGCTGGCGAAGGTTGGTGCTACCTTAGTTGCCCACTCTCCCTGCTCGACCAACATGGCTGCCCCAGAACCAACATTTGACGACCTCATTCATGCCTTCGAGACGGCCCTTAGTGAGTATAAGAGGCTGGGAGAGGCTGCGGTACACCCACCCGAGTACGCCACCGAAGCGGAAGTAATTACCCTGGCTTCGATTGAGCGCTACAAGGAGGCTCAAGCGAGACACGAGGGGTTTACGGCCACCCACACCCAGGCCGAACAGCACCTGGCAGCAGCAAAAGCCGCTTTGGATGCGTGGTTTCCAGCGCCGGTTATCGCCGCGTTTGACCGGGGCATTGCCCTAGTGGCACCAGCGGAGGAGGGAGTACTCGTGCTCATCCGGCACACTGACTCCTACCTCCTGGAGCGGGGTGCGACGCAGGAAGAGGCGTTGAATAAGATAGAGCGGTTTTTGAACCAGTTTTGAATGGTAACAACTCCGGTAATGGGGAATTACTATTCGGCGGCCAAACTCGATGAAGCTAACAGAAAAACAGGCCGGAAGCTAGCAGTCGCTGCTTTTGCCGGCACCCTGCTGTTTGCTGCTGCCACCGCCGCCAGCGCCCAGGCGACGCTGCAAAAGGCCCTTGCCACGCACCTGCGCAAAACCAATGAGGACTTCGCGGAAGACCCAGCCCAGCGAGAGGTGTACTACCGTGATATGAATGGCGATGGCACGCCGGATGCGGTGGTGCTCTATATGCTTGAAGCCCGCCAGGGCCTCACCTACGGGCAGAACCTGGCTGTTTTCCTTCGTAAAAAAGGCGGTTACCACCTGGCCGCCGACGAGGTGGTGAGTGGCAAATTCTTTCGTGGCTTCCTAATAAAGCGCATAAGCAGCGGCATTATATTCGCCCAAACCTCCACATGCCCCGCTGGGGATAGTACGTGCCGTAATCCGGTGAAAAAGCAAGTGCAACTAACACTGGTTGGCGCGAAGCTGCGGGAGCGATAGTCGCTGCCGGGCACTGCTTCCCAGCGAATGCCACCTTTACCTACGAGCCGCCCACAACACCCAGGGCATGACCAAGCCTTTGCCGGGTAGGCAAGGGCTTGGTCATGCAGTTAAAAAGATGCCTACTGCACCGTCAGGCGGCAGGTGAGCCCGAATACGCGCAGTACGTAGGAGCCAGCCGAGAGGCCCTGCACGCTCAGCTCGCCGGAAGCGGGCAGGCGGGTGGTACGCACTACCCGGCCGGTGAGGTCAAGCACTTCTACTACCTCCCCCGTGAGCGAAGCCGTGGTGTGGCGCACCGTCAGGCCGCTGTGGGCGGGGTTGGGGTACAGCGCCAGCACGTCGGCCGAAGCCCCGGCGCGGGTGGCCAGGCCATTAGTCACCACGAAGGGCAGCGTGTTAGAGGTGCCGGCCGCGTTGGTTACGGAAACGGGGTAGGTGCCGGCCGTGGTGAGCACGGCGGCGGGCAAACTCACCACCAGCGTGGTGGCCGTAGCGCTGGTAGGGGTATAAGCCACGCCCCGAAAGTTCACCACCGAAGTAGCCGTGAAGCCCGTGCCCTGGATGGTAACGGTGGCCGCACCAGTGCCCGAGAAGCTGCTGGGCGTGAGCGAAGTGATGGTGGGCACCACCACTATCGTAAAGCTGGTGCTGCTGGTAGCCACGCCACCGGCCGTAGTTATCGCAATAGCGCCGCTAGTGGCCCCGGCGGGCACGGTGAACGTAATAGTAGTAGCATTCACCACCGTAAAGCCCGTGATGGCCAGCCCGTTCAGGGTCACGGCCGAGGCCCCGGTAAAATTGGTGCCGGTTATGGTTACCAAAGTGGTGCTGGTGCCCGTAGTCGGCGTGAAGCTGGTAATGGTCGGGGCCGGGGCCGTCACGGTGCCGTTCAGGGCTACCGTCCGGCTGGTGCCCCCTGCGCTGGCCACTGTAAGCGTGCCGTTCACCGTGCTGGCGGCCGTAGTGCTGGCTAGGCGCACGTACACCGCCGTGGCCGCTACCGTGCCGCTGGCCGGGGTCAGGCTCACGCTGGCGCTATATGGCCCGGCCGCCGCCGTCGCTACCTCATAGCCCGCCGAGGCCGTGGCTGTGAGCGCCGCCGTGAGGTTGCTACCGCCAATGGTGACCGTCTGCACTGCCGAGGCCGTGCCGGTAGTGGTGCTGAACGTGAGCGGCCCGGCCGGCGTGGCCGTGATAATAGGGGCCGGAGCCGTAACGGTGCCATTGAGGGTAATAACCTGGCTGGTAGCGCCGGTGCTGGCAATAGTGAGAGTGCCGCTGGTAGTGCCCGCTGTAGTGGCACTAGCCAGTCGCACGTACACTGCCGTAGCTGCCACGGCACCGCTGGCCGGGGCCAAGCTCACGCTGGCGCTGTAAGGCCCTGCGGCCGTAGTCGCCACTTCATAGCCGGCCGAAGCCGTGGCTGTAAGTGCGGCTGTGAGGTTGGTGCCCCCCACTGTCACCGTCTGCGAAGCTGAGGCCGTGCCGGTAGTGGTGCTAAACGTGAGTGGGCCGGCCGGCGTGGCCGTGATGGCGGGGGCCGGAGCCGTCACCGTGCCGTTGAGTACAATTCCTATACCCGTAGTGCCAGTGCTGGCAATAACAAGGGTGCCATTCAGGGTGCCAGCTGTGGCCGTGCTAGCCAGGCGCACATACACAGGCGTGGCCGCTACGGTGCCGCCAACCGGGGTCAGGCTTACGCTGGCACTATATGGCCCGGCTGCTGCCGTAGACACCTCGTAGCCTGCTGAAGCGGTAGCCGTGAGGGCGGCGACGAGATTTGTGCCGCTAACCGTAATTGTTTGGGCCGCCGAAGCTGTGTTGGTAGTTGTGCTAAATGTGCGCGGAGCAGTTGGGGTAACCAGGATGTCCGGCGTAGGAGCCGTAACAGTACCATTGAGCGTAATAACCTGGCTGGTAGCCCCCGAGCTGGCCACGGTGAGGGTGCCATTCACCGTGCCCGCCGTAGTCGTGCTGGCCAGCCGCACATACACCGCCGTGGCCGCCACAGCGCCGCTGGCCGGAGCTAAACTCACGCTGACGCTGTAGGGCCCGGTAGCCGTGGCAGCCACTTCATAGCCCGCCGAGGCTGTAG
This sequence comes from Janthinobacterium lividum, assembly GCA_050954465.1. Lineage (GTDB taxonomy): Bacteria > Bacteroidota > Bacteroidia > Cytophagales > Hymenobacteraceae > Hymenobacter. The sequence goes on along the minus strand of JBPBPU010000020.1, from coordinate 47,027 downwards.
CTGTGAGGGCAGCACTGAGGCCCGTGCCGCTAACCGTTACGGTCTGGGTGGTCGAGGCCGTGCCGGTAGTGGTGCTAAACGCGAGCGGGCCGGCCGGAGTGGCCGTAACGGCGGGCGTCGCCGTAGCGGCCACCGGGGCGAAGGCCACTCCCCGAAACGCGGTATTCGTGGCCGCTGCCACCAGTGGGGTAGTAAGCACGGCCGTGCTGCTGGGCGCGGCGTTGTAGCCGCTGGCATCGGTGAGGAAGTAGAGGCCACCCGAGGCACTGGCCGCCAGCGAAACGGTGCTGCCGCTGACGGAGCCCGCCAGCCCGCGCACCGCTTCGGCCGCCGTAGTGCCCCCGGCAATGGTGCCGTTCAGGGTCCAGGTGGTGCCCACCAGGCTGTATTTCTGGATGCCGCCGCCCGTGGCGGTGCGGTCGTCGGCCACGTAGGCCACGTCGTAGCCCGCCACGGTGGCGCTCAGGTCGGCTAGGTAGAAGGCGTAGGGGCTGCTGCCGGTGGCGGTGCCCAGTGCGGTCAGGATGGTGTTGGTTTGCCCGGTAGTGGTGGGCAGGCCGGTGCCTATCTGGCTTATGCCCAGCGTGGCGCTCGACCCCGACGACACGTATAGGTTGCCCCCGAAGCCGTTCACGTAGCGCAGGTTGGCGGGCGTAGTGGCAATGCTGGTGGAGGTGGTGGCATTGCCCAGCGGCAGGTAGCGCACCCCGCTACTGCCCCCCACGGCGTAAAAATTGCTGCCATCGGCCGTGTAGGCCGCCCGGATGTTGTTGGTATCGAAGGCATCGCTGATGCGGGTGCTCGTATTCACGGTGCCATCGGCAGCTACGCGGCCAATGACGCGGTTCACGGTAGCCACCGCCGTGCTGGCTACGCCGGTGGTGCCCACGGCCGCGTCGTAGCCCGTAATGGCCAGGTATTGCCCAGTGGTAGCACGCGTCAGGTTCAGCTCCGAGGTGGCCGAGCCGCTGGCCGTGAGGGCGGCCATAGCGGTGGTGCTGGTGGTGGGTAGGGCAATGGTTTGCACCAGGGTGCCGCTGGGGGTGTATTCGAGCAGGAACACGGCCGTGGCGGTGCTAGCAAGCGCAGCCGTGCCGTCGCCCACGCGCACCACTACCAGGTTACCGGGGGTGAAAGGGGCAGCCGTAGCCGCGCTCAGGCCGGCCCAGGCCAGGGCCAGCCCCAGACCAATACGTCGTAAAAGATGCTTCATAGGAAAGTGGATAAGGGAGATTTTGGCGCTAAGCACAGTAGGGAAACCCCGAAAACTGCGCTCAATCCGCTGCAATGTACTTTTTAATCGTTTAAAACCGCTGTAGCAAAAGTACCGGGTGCCAGGCGGGAGTGGGTTAAGAAATTGTGTCGCTTAAGTTACCATACCGGGTTGGCGGCCCCGGTATTGCAGCTGCCAGGGCATCTAGCCAAAACGTAATCTGGTCGTAACCTGGAGGTAGCACTAGCGCGCTAGGTTTGCAGCCAATTCAACCTACCCCGTGCGCTATGAAGCTTACCGCTACCCTGTTTTCCCTGGCTCTTACCGGCCTTACCCTCTCGGCCGCCGCCCAGGCGGTGCGCGTGCAGTCCTTCACTTTCCGGCCCCGCAAGCAGCACCGCATCGGCACCTGGTTCAACTCGCCTACCGACTCGGTGCGGGTGTATTGGGGCGGCTTCAGCGGCCTGCGGGCGGTGCCGGGCACGCCGGGCGACTTCTACACCGTCACCGACCGGGGGCCCAACGTGGACGCGCCCAACGGCAATAAGTTCTTCCCCTTTCCCAGCTTCGCGCCCACCATCATCCGCTACCGCGCCCAGGGCGACAGCCTGGTGCTGCTGAGCTATACCCCCATAAAGCGCCCCCTCGGCACCCCCGCCAGCGGCCGGCCCTTGCCCGCCCACCTGGGGGCCACCGGTGAGGCCGCGTGCAGCACCCCCAGCTGCACCGGCACGCCCTACGCCGCCGACGCGTTTGGTATTGACAGCGAGGCCATTGAGCTGGATGGACAGGGTGGCTTTTGGCTGAGCGAGGAGTACGGCACCAGCGCCTGGCACGTAGCCGCCGACGGCCACCTGCTCACCCGCTACACGCCCTGGGGCGCCGACCCCGCCCGCACCCCGCAAGACGTAGCCGTGGACAGCGTATTCCGCCACCGCGAGCCCAACAAAGGCTGGGAAGGCATCTGCCGCACCCCCAACGGCAAGATTTATACCTTCATCCAGTCGCCGCTCTCGTACCCCAGCGCCGCCGTGGGCGCGGCCAGCCGCACGCACCGCATCCTGGAGCTGGACCCTGCCACCGGGGCTACCCGCACGTTTTTCTACTTCCACAAGCCGGCCCCGGCCACCAGCCTCGCCAACGATAAAATCTATATTGGCGACGCGGCCGCCATCAACAACAACGAGCTGCTGGTGCTGGAGCACGGCGGCAGCGGCGTGAACACCAGCACCCGCGTTCGCAACCGCAAGCTCATTTATAAAATAGACCTGCGTACTGCCATCCCGCTGCCCGGCAACGCACTGCTCGGGGCCGAAGCCCTCGACAGCGCCGGCCTCGCCCAGCTGGGCTACCAGGGCGTGCGCAAAACGCTGGTGCTCGACCTGCTTGCCAACGGCTTTGACACCACCATCAGCAAGGCCGAAAACCTGGCCATCGTCAACGACAGCACCCTGGCCGTGGGCAACGACAACGACTTCGGCGTAGCGGCCGACGGCAACACCCGCCTCGCCGCCGACCCCACCAACCTGAGCAAGCTCTACCTCTACACCCTGCCCAAAGCCAGCCGCTTGGTAGTGGCCGCCCGCCCCGCCCTGGCCGCCACCACGCCCCTCTACCCCAACCCCGTGCCGGCCGGTCACCTGCTGTATCTGCCCGCTTCTACCGCCTACGAGGTGCTGGACTACACCGGCCGCTGCGTGCAGCGCGGGGAGGCAGCCCAGGTGCCCACCACGGGCCTGGCTGCCGGCTACTACCTGCTGCGCGATGCGGCCGGCCGGCCGCTGGGCCGGTTTGTGGTGGAGTAATTCACTGCTGTTACACAGCGCTTGTCGCCCTCCGCAGGCTCCCGCTGCGTGTCTTCTATCGCAGGCCGCCAAAGGCTCAGCCGCCCGCCCGGCAGGCCAGCACCTCTTCCAGCATCTGGCGCGAATTGCTTAGGCGCGGCACCTTGTGCTGCCCGCCCAGGCGGCCGTGGCTGCGCAGCCACGCCGCAAAGGTGCCGGGTGGCAGCAGGTGCAGGCGCGGGGCAGCCAGGGCCAGGTTGCGGTGGCGCTTGGCATCGTAGTCCGAGTTGAGGCGGCGCAGCTCCTCGTCCAGCACCTGGGCGAAGTGGGCGGCATCGGCCGGGGCGGGGCCGCTTAGCTCTACCGCCCACTCGTGGCCGCCGGCCGTGCCCGGCGCAAAGTAGATGGGCGCGGCCGTGAAGTCGCCCACCAGCGTGCCCGTGGCGCGGGCGGCAGCGGCAATGGCGGCTTCGGCGTTTTCCACCACCACTTCTTCCCCAAAAGCATTGAGAAAATGCTTGGTGCGCCCCGTAATGCGCACCCGGTAGGGCCGCACCGAGGTAAAGCGCACCGTGTCGCCCAGCAGGTAGCGCCACAGCCCGGCATTGGTGCTGACGACCAGCGCGTAGGTGGGGCCCACTTCCACGGCTTCCAGCGGCACAGCCTGCGGGTGCGGGCTGCTAAACTCCGTGGCGGGCAGAAACTCGTAGTAGATGCCGTGGTCGAGCAGCAGCAACAGGTCCTCGCAGTCGGGCTGGTCTTGCAGGGCCAGGTAGCCTTCGGAAGCGTTGTAGATTTCGAGGTAGTGCATCTGGGGACTGGGAATGAGCTGCCGGAACAGCTCGCGGTAGGGCCCGAAAGCCACTGCGCCGTGCAGAAACAGCCCCAGTCGGGGCCACACCTGGGTGAGGTCTTCGGCCCCGGCCAGGGCTAGCACGTGGCGCAGCAGCACTACCGTCCAGGTGGGCACGCCAGCCAGCACGCGCACATCCTGGTGCAAGACGTGGTGGGCAATGCGCTCTATTTTTTCTTCCCATTCGTCGAGCAGCGCCAGCTTCAGGGGCGGCGTGCGCAGGTACTCGGCCCAGCGCGGCAGCCCCTGCACGATGAGCGCCGACACGTCGCCGGCCTGCGCCGCGCCGCCGCCAAAGGGGCTGGAGCCGTAGGTGCCGCCCAGACTCAGGGTTTTGCCTTGCAGCAGGCGGTGGGCGGGGTAGAGGTGGGTGCTCAGGGCCAGCATGTCGCGCCCGGCGCGGTAGTGGTTGTGGTGCAGCGCCTCGGGGCTTACGGGGATGTACTTGCTGCGGGCGTTGGTGGTGCCGCTGCTGCGGGCCAGCCAGCGCGGGGCCGGGCCGGGCCACAGCACGTTGGGGCGGCCGTGGAGCACTTTTTCCAGCTCGGGGTACAGCTGCTCGTAGGTGCTCACCGGCACGCGGGCCGCGTACCCGCCCGCGCTCAGGCCGGGCGCGTAGCCGTAGCGGCGGCCCCACTCGGTGCCCCGCGCGCGGCCCAGCAACCCACGCAGCACTTGAGCCTGCACTGCGTGGGGCTGCTCGCGCACGCGCCGCAGCCGGGGCAGGCTACTCAGCTGGGCAGCGGCGGCAATGAGCAGGTCGAGCACGGCGAAGTTAATCCTCTAAATCAGTCAAAAAAATAATTCAACTGCGTGAGAAGAAGCCAGATAAAACATGTAGAAGATAGGGCAAACAAAGCTGCGGGTAGAATTGACTTTTTACCGCTAAACTTGAAAGTAAAAAGTTGAACACAAACGCCAATAGGAATCGAAAGTATAACAGCTGGGATTGTTATGAGAATTATTAAGAGTATACAATTACTCGCTGCTTCCGGCATGATAGGGTGGCTGATTGCCACAAATAAAAATAGGGCTGACCATGCTGCTGGGATGAGCGTTATGGTTCGGCGAAATGCGACGATGCTGCTAGTGCGGGCTGCCATGATGCTTAGCTATCAGTTTAATCCACCTTCCTCCGCTTGAACTCGAAGTTCTTGCCCAGGTACACGCGGCGCACGATTTCGTCGGCGGCCAGCTCTTCGGCGGTGCCGGCTTTGAGGAGCTTGCCCTCGAAGAGCAGGTAGGCGCGGTCCACGATTTCGAGGGTTTTCTGCACGTCGTGGTCGGTGATGAGCACGCCGATGTTCTGGAGCTTGAGCTTAGAGACGATGCCCTGGATTTCTTCGGTGGCAATGGGGTCGACGCCCGCGAAGGGCTCGTCGAGCAGCACGAATTTGGGGCTCACGGCCAGGGCGCGGGCTATTTCGGTGCGGCGGCGCTCGCCGCCGCTCAGCACCTTGCCCAGGTTTTTGCGCACGTGGCCCAGGCTGAACTCCTCGATTAGCTCCTCTACTTTGTCGCGCTGAGCCTGCTTGGGCATGTTCGTCATTTGCAGCACCGAGAGGATGTTTTCCTCCACGCTCAGGTCGCGGAACACGCTGGCTTCCTGGGCGAGGTAGCCCAGGCCGCGCCGCGCCCGCTGGTAGATGGGCAGGTGGGTAATGTCCTCGTCATCGACGAAAATGCGGCCCGAGTTGGCCTTTACCATGCCTACCATCATGTAGAAGCAGGTGGTTTTGCCCGCGCCGTTGGGGCCCAGCAGCCCCACGATTTCGCCCTGGTTGACTTCCAGCGACATGTCGTTGACGACGGTGCGGGCTTTGTATTGCTTGACGAGGTGCTCGGCGCGGAGTATCATAGGCTAGGGGGCAAAGGTAAAACCGGGGGCGGGGAGGTGGCCGAAAGAACGAATACGTTGTGGGGATAGTGCTTGCCGCCCAAACTCCCTCGCCCCCGGCGCGGTTGCTACGGCCGTTGCCCCTGACCTTTGCGGCTACCTATTCCTTTTTGCCGTGGCCGCTGGGCTGCTCGTTATACTATGCTGAAACTTATGATGCCGCCCGCAGCCCGGCGGCTGGCGTGGCTGCTGGCGCTGCTGGTGCTGGCCGTGGCCCGCCCGGCCCTGGCCCAGATAGAACACCCCGTTATTTGGAAGTGGGCGGCCCAGCCGGGTGCCAGCCCCGATGAGGCCACGCTCACCTTTACGGCCACCATTGGGGGCAACTGGCACATCTACTCGCAGTTTGTCGACGCCGGGGGGCCGGAGCCGACGAGCTTCACCTTCCCGCCCTCGGCCGACTACGAGCTGGTGGGCAAGGTGAGCGAAGCGCCCGCGCCGGTCAAGCAGTTCGATAAGTCCTTCAACATGACCATCGCCTACTTCCCCGGCCGGGCGGTGTTCAGCCAGAAAATCCGCCTCAAGGCTCCGCAAACCACCGTGAAGGGCACGCTCACCTTCATGGCCTGCAACGACGAGAAGTGCCTGCCGCCCGACGACCTGGATTTCAGCATTCCGGTAAAAGGTGCGGCGGCCCCGGCGGCCAGCAAGGCCGTGCCGGTTACCCCGGTAGCTACCAAGGCGGTTACTCCCGCCCCGCCCAAGCCGGTGCCCGCTGTGGCAGCGACCTCCGGTGGCCCGGTAGGCACTAACCCGCCCGTTCCGCCCGATACGGCCCGCCCGGTGGTTGCGGCCCAACTGACGCCGGTGCAGCCTATGCCTCCGGTTGAGGCAAATGAGAAAACGACTGTTGCGCAAGCCACTGCCAAAACAACTGCGCCGGCGGCGGGTGGCAGCCAGTCGCTGTGGGCCATTTTCGTGGCGGGCTTCCTAGGGGGGCTGGCGGCGCTGGCCATGCCGTGCATCTTCCCGCTGCTGCCCTTCACGGTCAGCTACTTCACCAAGCAGGACGACTCGCGGAGCCGGGCGGTGGGCCGGGCGGCCCTCTATGGCCTAAGCATCATCGTTATTTATGTGGTGCTGGGGCTGTTGGTAACGGCCTTTTTCGGAGCCGACGCGCTCAACAACTTGGCCACCAATGGCGTGTTCAACCTGGTGTTTTTTGGGTTGCTGCTGGTGTTTGCAGCCTCCTTCTTAGGCGCATTCGAGCTGACGCTGCCCAACTCCTGGATAGCGCGGGCCGACACGCAGGCCGACAAGGGCGGGGCGCTGGGCTTGTTTTTTATGGCGGCTACGCTGGCGCTGGTATCGTTTTCCTGCACCGGCCCCATCATCGGCACCCTGCTGGTGCAGGCCGCCGCTACCGGCGAGTACCTGGGGCCGGCCATTGGTATGCTGGGCTTCTCAGTGGCGCTGGCGCTGCCGTTTACGCTTTTCGCCGCGTTCCCGGCTTTGCTCAAGTCGCTGCCCAAGTCGGGCGGCTGGCTCAATTCGGTGAAGGTGGTGCTGGGCTTCCTGGAGCTGGCCCTGGCTTTGAAATTCCTGTCCAACGTCGACTTGGCCTACCACTGGGAATGGTTCGACCGGGAGGTGTTCCTAGCGCTTTGGATTGTGATTTTCGCGCTACTGGGCGCGTATTTGCTGGGCAAAATTCGCTTTGCCCACGATGGCGGCCCCGAAGAATTGCGGCTGGTAGACGATGACGACCGCCAAATCACGCTGCAATACGATACCAAAACGGTGCCGCTGTCGCTGCCCCGGTTTTTCCTGGCCGTTGTCGTGCTGGCTTTCACCATGTACCTGGTGCCCGGCCTGTGGGGCGCGCCCCTCAAGGCCGTGGCCGGCTTCCTGCCCCCGCAGCATACCCAGGACTTCGACCTCTATACGCCTACGCTGGGAAGCAGTAGCAGTACTAGTGCGGCCCCGGTCAGTGCCCGCCCGGCGCACAAATACAGCACCCTTTTTCACGCGCCGCTGGGCCTGGATGCGTTTTTTGATTACGACGAGGCCCGCGCTTATGCCCGGCAGGTGCATAAGCCCATCCTTATCGACTTCACCGGCAACGCCTGCGTGAACTGCCGCAAAATGGAAGCCACCGTATGGCCCGACCCGCAGGTGCTGACGCTACTCCGCGACCGCTACGTGCTGGTGCAACTCTACGTAGACGATAAAACCGAGCTGGCCCCGGCCGAGCAAATTGTATCGGCCTACAGCCACAAGCAGCTGCATACCATCGGCAACAAGTGGAGCGACTTTCAGGCCAGTCACTACGGCTCCAATTCGCAGCCTTTCTACGTGCTGCTCGACCCCGAAACCGAGCGGGTGCTGGCTAAGCCGCAGGGCGCGAACTACGACCCAGCCAACTTTCGGGCGTTTTTGCAGCAGGGATTGTAGGGTAAGCTCTAGCTTGCCGCCCGTTGTTCCTTCAATTATTTAACAACGAGCGGCAAACTGAAGCTTACCCTACATGGGCTAACTTTCCGCCCCCAACGCGAAGCAACCGCTTCTGCGCTGGGGGCGTCTTTCTTTCTATCCCTCACTTTTCTCCATGCAGAAATACTCACGCCTGCTGCCCGCTCTGGCGCTGCTGGCCGCCCAGCCCGCCCTGGCCCAGCAGAAAAAAGCTCCCACCCCCAAGCCCAAAACGGTAGCCGCCGCGCCGGCGCCGGCTACCGGGGCCCGGCTCATCGAAACGGTAACTCAGAAGCCCGGCGAGCTGGTGATTCCGTACTCGAAGTACGTGCTACCCAATGGCCTGACCGTGGTAGTGGCCGAAGACCACTCCGACCCGCTCGTGCACGTTGATGTTACCTACCACGTAGGCTCAGCCCGCGAGCAGATTGGCAAGTCGGGCTTTGCGCACTTCTTCGAGCACATGATGTTTCAGGGCTCCGACCATGTCGGCGACCAGCAGCATTTCAAGCTCGTGACGGCCGCCGGCGGCAGCCTCAACGGCAGCACCACCCAGGACCGCACCAACTACTTCGAGACGCTGCCCAGCAACCAGCTCGAAACCGGCATGTGGCTCGAAGCCGACCGCATGGGCTTTCTGCTCGATGCCGTGAGCCAGAAAAAGTTTGAGATTCAGCGCTCTACCGTGAAAAATGAGCGCGGCCAGAACTACGACAACCGGCCCTACGGCCTGGCCAGCGAGTACGTGGAGAAAACGCTGTATCCCTACGGCCACCCGTATTCGTGGCTGACCATCGGCTACCTTAAAGACCTCGACAACTCCAACGTCAACGACCTCAAAAACTTCTTTTTGCGCTGGTACGGGCCCAACAACGCCACCCTCACCGTGGGCGGCGACGTAACCACGGCCCAGGTGCTGAAACTGGCCGAGAAGTACTTCGGCCCCATCAAGCGGGGGCCGGCCGTGCCGGTGCAGAAGCTGCCCGCGCCCGTGCTGGCCGCCGACCGCTACGTAGGCTACGAAGACAACGTGCGCTTCCCGATGCTGCAAATGGTGTTTCCGACCGTGCCCCACGGCCACCCCGACGAAATGCCCCTCGATGCGCTGGCCGAAATTATCGGCGGCGGCAAGTCATCGCTCATCTACAAAAACCTGGTGAAGCCCCAGAAAGCGGTGCAGGCCCAGGCGTTCCAGCGCAACTCAGAGCTGGGCGGCGAGTTTACGTTGCTCTCGCTGAGCTTGCCCGGCCAGCCCCTGAGCAGCACCGAAACCATCCTGCGCGAAACCCTAGCCGAGTTTGCTCGCACCGGCCCCACCGATGCCGACCTGGCTCGCTTCAAAGCCGGCACCGAAGCCCAGCAAATTAATAGCCTGAGCAGCGTGAGCGGCAAGGTAAGCCAGCTGGCGGCCGACCAGACGTTCTTCAACAACCCCAACCACATGGCCGTGGAGCTCAAGCAGCTGCACGCCCTCACCAAGGCCGATGTGCAGCGCGTGTACAACCAGTACATCAAGGGCAAGCACGCCGTGATTCTGAGCGTAGTGCCCAAGGGCAAAACCGATGAGCTGGCCGCTAAGGACAACTACACCGCTTCTGAGGCTGGCTACGTGGCCCCCAACTACGGCTACGACGGCCTCAAATATGTGAAGGCCACCGATACCTTCGACCGCGTCAAGCAGCCTGCTGCCGGGGCCAACCCCGTGGTGAAAGTGCCCACTCTCTACCAAGACAACTTCGCCAACGGTCTCAAAGTCGTGGGCACCCGCAACACCGAGATTCCGGCCGTAACGATGCTGCTCACCATCCGCGGCGGCCACCGGCTCGAACAAGCCATGCCCGCCAAAGCGGGCCTGGCCGCGCTCACGGCCGGAATGCTCGATGAAGGCACCCAGAAGTACTCCGGCGAAGAATTCAGCGCCAAGCTCGATGAGCTGGGTAGTAGCATCGGTGCGTCGGCCGGCGACGAGAGCACGACCATCTACGTGCAGAGCCTGACCAAAAACCTGCCCGCCACGCTGGCCCTGCTTCAGGAAATGCTTCAGCACCCGCGCTTTGCCCAGGAAGACTTCGACCGCGTGAAGCAGCAAACCCTACAAGGCATTGCGCAGCAAACTACGCAGCCGACTGCTATTGCCAACAACACCTACAGCCGCCTGCTCTACGGCCAGAGCAGCATCATGAGCGTGCCCACCAGTGGCACCACGGCCTCGGTAGGCGCCCTGACCCTCGACGATGTGAAGCAATTCTACGCCGCCAACTACTCGCCGAGCGTGTCGTCGCTGGTAGTGGTGGGCGACGTAACCGAGGCCGACCTGCTGCCCAAGCTGGACTTCCTGAAAAGCTGGGCTAAGAAGGACGTAACCATCCCGCCCGCGCCCACGGCCCTGGCGCAGCCCGACAAAACCCGCATCTACTTCGTGGATAAGCCCGGCGCAGCGCAGTCTGAAATCCGGGTGGGCTACCTCACGGCCATGCCCTACGACGCCACCGGCGACTACTACCGCGCTTACCTCACTAACTACGTGCTGGGCGGCGCCTTCAACTCGCGCATCAACCTGAACCTGCGCGAAAACAAAGGCTACACCTACGGCGCTAACTCGGGCTTCCGGGGCAGCCGCTACCCGGGCCCTTTCACCGCCCAGGCGGGCGTGCGGGCCGATGCCACGGCCCCGAGTATTAAGGAGTTTATGAGTGAACTGACGAACTACCGCCAGGGCATCACGCCCGAGGAGCTGGCGTTTTTGCAGTCGTCGGTGGGCCAGGCCGATGCCCTGCGCTACGAAACCGGCCAGCAGAAAGCTGGCTTCCTTTCGCGCCTTGTAGAGTATGACCTCAAGCCCGACTACGTAAACCAGCAGAGTGCCATCCTCAAGGGCCTGACCGCTGCCGACGTGCAGGCCTCGGCCCAGAAAAACCTGCCTGCCAACATGTACATCGTGGTAGTAGGCGACCCCAAGCAGCTGCCCGCCGTGCAGGCCCTGGGCTACGACGTAACCGAGATGGACACCGATGGCAAGCCGGTAACGGCCGCCGCCCCAGTAGCTGCCCCAACTGCGCCCGCGCCAGCCGCTTCGGATGACATGAACTCCGACAAGGGAAAAGTTAAGAAGGTGAAAACCAAAACCAAGGACGCCGACGGCAAGACGGAAAAGACGAAAGAATAAGCTGCCAGTTTTGCCAATTAAAAACGGCCTGTCGCGTGAGCGGCAGGCCGTTTTTTCGTTATTTTCAGTGCTATTGTTACGCACTGAGGGAAGTAGCGCGAAGCTTTCGCTTCGCGCATCGCCGCTACGCGGCGAAGCTGGCAGTGCACCGCTTGGAGCAGTAACCCAGTACGACGCAGACGTGCGCATCGCCGCCTAGCGGCGTAACAGTAGCTAAATACGCTACCATTTCACCCTCTTGGCAGCTCCACCGGGCTATTCTAAAGCCGAGGTAAGCCGGCAGGTGCTGGTGAAGTGCAGCAGTTCGGGGCTCATCTTGAAGCCCCGGCCGCCGAAGCTTTTGCTGTATAGCTCGATGCTGGCCGGGGGGCGGCCCCAACCATCGTCTCGACTGTCAGGGCTGCTTTCGGGGCTGGACGAGTCGCTGATTTCGAGCACGGCCCCGCGCTTCACGTGCAGGGCGGCGCACATTTTGTCGGCAGTTTTGGCGGCGTCGGCCAGGGCCAGCACGTCGGCTTCGCGGCGCAGGCTGTCGGCCTGGCTGTGGCCGTAGCTCAGGTTCTTGATGCGGCTGATGGGCGTCGCCAGCAGCTCCTCCAGGTAAGGAGCCAGCCGGCGCAGGTCGCTGATGCGCACCGTCACGGACTGCGTGGCATTAAAGCCGGCGAATACCTCTTTGCCTTGCACGTAGTTGAAGTCCTTATTAGACGAAGTGCTGCTGACCCGCACCTCATTCGGCCCCGGCGCGTAGCCCTTAGACATAGCCAGCACCTGGTCGGTTACGCGCTGCACCTCGGCCACCGCATCTTTCAATTTAGGGCGGGTGAAGGAAGCATCCACGGTTAGCTCGGCATAATCAGGATACACCTGGACTTGGCCGTAGCCGATGCTCTTTACCTGGCGCGGCGGAGCGGTGGGGGGCGCCGGCTGGCAGCCAGCAAAGCCGGTTAACGCCACCAGTGTGGCAGGCAGAAGACGAGTCATGGGCAAGATGGAACAGAATACTGAGTAGCAACGCAAGAAAGCCCGGTAATCTTGTAGCTCCCTATTTCTTTGGGACAGAATAGCCAACCGCTACACCAGCCCCACCAGCGCCTGCAGCAGCGGCCCCACCGCCCCGCTACGGTAGGCCACGCATTGCGTGAGCACCACCGCCTCGCCGCTTACGCGCAGGGGCCGCGCCACCACGCCGGGCACCCGGCTCAAATCGAAAAATGAGGGTACGAAGGCGATGCCGATGCCCAAACTCACTAGGTTGCTGAGCAGCTCCAGCGACGATACTTCCTGCACGATGGCCCCGCGCCGGCTGAAGCCCGCCCGCTGGCACAGGTGCTCGATGTCGTCGTACACGGGGTGCAGGGCGCGGCTGATTTCCACCCATTTTTCGTGGGCCAGCGCTTCGAGCGGCACTTCCTCGGCTGCCGCCAGTGGGTGGGCGGCGGGTAGCGCCACCGCCAGCCCGCCCTGGCCGAAGGGCCGCGCCGCCAGCTCGGGGTGCAGCAGCGGCAGCATGGTGAGGCCCAGGTCGAGGCGACCCGCTACCAGCGCCTCCTGCACGACGCGGAAGCTGGGTAGCTCGTGCAAGTGAAACTGCACGTCGGGGAAGCTCTGGCCGAAGCGCTGCACGATGCCCACGAGCCGGTCGGGGCGCAGCAGCTGGTAGTAGCCCAGCTCCACGGTTTGGTGCCGGGCACCCACGCGGCGCACGGCCTCCACAGCTTCGCGGCTGGCTTGCAGCAGGCGTTGGGCCTCGGCCAGAAACACGGTGCCGGCTTCGGTGAGCACCACGCGGCGCTGCCGGGTGCGCTGCTGGTGGTCGAATAATTCGACGCCCAACTCCCGCTCCAATAGCTGAATCTGCTGGCTGAGGGCGGGTTGCGACACGCATAATTTTTCCGCTGCCCGGCCGTAGTGCCCGGCCGTAGCTACCTCGGCGAAATAGCGCAACTGGCGAAATTCCATGCGGCTAAGGTATCATAAGAAATTCTTATTGGGCTTATTGGAAACCGATATTGGACAGGCAGGCTAACGGGTGTTAGTATTGCGTAACAGAATATCGTTCCGAAAGGCGGTCATGCTGAGCTTGCCGAAGCATCTTGCTCACATCATTGCATAGCGATTAAGTTAGTCTGTGAGCGAGATGCTTCGGCAAGCTCAGCATGACGTTCCTTTAGCTTCCCATCCAGCCATTTATCTCACCCCAAACCTTATGGAAACCCTAGTTGCTCAAGAGTTGCAGCAGCGCGCCACCACCGACTTTCTGCCCCTGCTCGGCACCGACCACCTGGAGCTGTACGTCGGCAATGCCAAGCAGGCCGCTTACTACTACAAAGCCGCGTTCGGCTTCCAAACCGTAGCTTACTCCGGCCCCGAAACCGGCGTGCGCGACCGCGCCAGCTACGTTATTCAGCAGGGTAAAATCCGGCTGGTACTTACCACCGCCATGCGCTCCGACCATGTGGTTTCGGAGCACGTGCGGGTGCATGGCGACGGGGTGAAAATCCTGGCCCTGTGGGTAGATGATGCCTACGAGAGCTACGAGAAAACCATGAGCCGGGGCGCTCGCTCCTACCAGGAGCCGCAGACGCTCACCGACGAATTTGGCGAGGTGCGCACGGCCGGTATTTACACCTACGGCGAAACCATCCACCTTTTTGTGGAGCGCAAAAACTATACTGGCCCCTTTATGCCCGGCTACGTGGCCCAAACGTCGGCCTTCAACCCCGGCCCGGTGGGCTTGCAGTACGTCGACCACTGCGTAGGCAACGTAGGCTGGAACCGCATGAACGAAACCGTGAAGTGGTACGAGGACGTGATGGGCTTCGCCAACATCCTGAGCTTCGACGACAAGCAGATTACCACCGAGTACTCGGCCCTGATGAGCAAGGTGATGAGCAACGGCAACGGCTACGTGAAGTTCCCCATCAACGAGCCGGCCGAGGGCAAGAAGAAGTCGCAGATTGAGGAGTACATCACCTTCTACGAGGGCGAAGGCGTGCAGCATATTGCGGTGGCCACCAACGACATCATCAGCACCGTGCGCCAGATGAAGGAACGGGGCGTGGAATTCCTCAACACCCCCGACAGCTATTACGACAACCTGCGCGCCCATGTCGGCAACATCGACGAGGACATCGAGGCCCTGCGCAGCCTACGCATCATGGCCGACCGCGATGAGGAAGGCTACCTGCTGCAAATATTCACCAAGCCCGTGGAGGACCGCCCCACGGTGTTCTTCGAAATCATCCAGCGCAAAGGCGCCAAGAGCTTCGGCGCAGGCAATTTTAAGGCGCTGTTCGAAAGCTTGGAGCGCGAGCAGGACAAGCGCGGGAATTTGTAGTTCTGCTGTGCGCCTCACGAGACCCCGATGGGGCCGGCCCCCCTCTCCGAAAAAGAGAGGGGGAGCCTGACGATTGCATTAGTGCGCCGCCGTGGCTCCCCCTCTCCTTTTCGGAGAGGGGGCCGGGGGGTGAGGCGCCCCGTTGAACGATAATCCTAACTTTCCCATTTCCCACCCCCACGAAATGCCCATCTACCACAAGCTCGGCCAACTGGCGAAGGTGCGCCACACGGTGTTCGAGAAGCCCGAAGGGGGCCTATATTACGAGCAGTTGTTTGGCACTGTCGGCTTCGATGGTATGTCGTCGCTGATGTACCATTTGCGCCGGCCCACCACGGTAAAGGAAATCCGGGGCGAAACCGACCTGACGCCTAAAATCGCGGTCGAGAAAAGTATTAAGGCGCGGCTGCTCAAAGGCTTCCAGGTGCCGCCGCAGGACGACTACTTGCAGTCGCGCACGCCGGTGCTGGTCAATGGCGACGTGCATATTTCGCTGGCCGCCCCGCGCCACTCGCTCACGGCGTACTTCTACAAAAACGCCGACGCCGACGAGCTGCTCTTCATCCACCGAGGCACCGGCAAGCTGCGCACGCAGCTAGGCAATATCGATTTCGAGCCGGGCGACTACCTGCTCGTGCCGCGTGGCATCATCTACCAGCTGCAATTCGACCAGGAGGACAACCGGCTGCTTGTTGTCGAGTCGTTCCACCCGATGTATACGCCCAAGCGCTACCGCAACCACTTTGGACAGCTGCTGGAACACGCACCCTACTCGGAGCGCGACTACAAGCTGCCTACCGAATTGGAAACCCACGACGAACTGGGCGACTTTGTAGTTAAAATCAAAAAGCAGGGCGTGTTGCACGAGCTGCTGTACCCGTCGCATCCGTTCGACGTGGTGGGCTGGGATGGCTATAACTTCCCCTACGGCATCAACATCAAGGACTTCCAGCCCATTACCGGCAAGGTGCACCAGCCGCCGCCCGTGCACCAGCAGTTCGAAACGAAGGCGTTTGTGGTGTGCTCGTTCGTGCCGCGCTTGTTCGACTACCACCCGCAGGCCATTCCCGCGCCCTACCACCACTCCAACATCGACTCCGACGAGGTGCTCTATTACGTGGATGGCAACTTCATGTCGCGCAACAACATCGCGCAGGGTCACATCACGTTGCATCCCGGCGGCATTCCGCACGGCCCCGCGCCAGGTGCCTATGAGCGCAGCATCGGCAAAACCGGCACCGACGAGTACGCCGTGATGATTGACACCTTCCGCCCACTCATGCTCACCGAGGCGGCGCTAAAGCTCGACGATGGCGTGTACTACCAGTCGTGGCTGGAACCAGGAGACGCCCCCGCCGCCGCCCGCGCCGACCAGCAGGTGCAGCGCACGGAGTAATTTCGTGCCTTGCAGCTTACTTAAAAGAACGTCATTTCGAGCTTGCCGAGAAATCTCGCTCGTGTCGCTGAACAACGGCAACACGCGAGATTTCTCGGCAAGCTCGAAATGACGTTCTTTCATCTTTGTGCCTACTCCTCCCCACCCGTTACCAATGAAAGACCTCCTCGCTCAATTCGAGCAAAAGCGCCCCGAAATAGTATTTGAGTGGAAAGACTCCGAAACCGAAGCCGAGGGCTGGGTCGTCATCAACTCGCTGCGTGGCGGCGCGGCTGGGGGCGGCACCCGCATGCGCAAAGGCCTTGATAAGCGCGAGGTGGAAAGCCTGGCCAAAACAATGGAAGTGAAGTTCACCGTCTCGGGCCCGGCCATCGGCGGGGCCAAGTCGGGCATCAACTTCGACCCCCAGGACCCCCGTAAGCGCGGCGTATTGGAGCGCTGGTACAAAGCCGTTATCCCCCTGCTGAAAGCGTATTACGGCACCGGCGGCGACCTCAACGTGGACGAGATTCACGACGTGATTCCCATCACCGAAGACTACGGCCTCTGGCACCCGCAGGAGGGCGTGGTCAACGGCCACTACCGCGCCACCGAGCCCCAGAAAATCCATAAGCTGGGCCAGCTTCGGCTGGGGGTGGTAAAGGTGCTCGAAGATGCCGCCTACACTCCCAGCCTGGCCCGCAAGTATACCGTGGCCGACCTCATCACCGGCTACGGCGTGGCCGAGGCCGTGCGCCACTACTACCACCTCTGGCCCGGCACCGCCGTGGCCGGCAAGCGCGTCATCGTGCAGGGCTGGGGCAACGTGGGCGCGGCGGCGGCCTACTACCTCGCCAGCCAGGGCGCCAAAGTGGTGGGCATCATCGACCGGGCCGGGGGCCTGCTGCGCCCCGAGGGCCTGCCCCTGGACGAAGTGCGCGAGCTGCTGCTAACCCGCGACGGCAACGCCCTGCGCGCCCCCGGCTTGCTCTCGTTCGAGGAAATCAACGAGCGCATCTGGACGGCCGGGGCCGAGATATTCGTGCCCGCCGCCGCCTCGCGCCTCGTTACGCAGGCGCAGGTAGAAGCCCTGGTAGCCCACGGCCTCGAAGTCATTTCGTGCGGTGCCAACGTGCCCTTTGCCGACCCGGCCATCTTCTTCGGCCCCACCGGCGAGTGGGCCGACGCCCACTGCGCCGTCATCCCCGACTTCATCGCCAACTGCGGCATGGCCCGCGTATTCGCTTACCTCATGGAAAGCAGCGCCGTAGTCACCGACCAGGCCATTTTTGAAGACACCTCGCGCATTATTGGCGCGGCCCTGGCCCGCACCCGCTTCCAAACCGCCGAGCGCACCGGCCTGGCCCAGTGCTCGTTCGAGATGGCGCTGCGGGAGTTGGTGTAGCCTTGGAGGGCGACAACGCCTGCGTAACAGCTATAAGTACCAACAGCTTCTCAGTCTTCCCAAAGCCGGCGGCCACTGCGCGTCAGGTAGCCGTAGCGGTTGGGGCAGAGTTGTAGGGGCCGCCCAATTCGCCGTAACGCACTTTCTCGATGCCGTGGGTGAAGGGCGGGGCCTGGTTATCGGCCGCCTGGTAGTCATAGTATCGCTCCCAGCGGGTGCCCTTAGGAGCAACCAGCTGCCGCCCGGCCGGGCTGATGAGCACTGCCAGGCTGTCCGCAGTACGCAGGCCCACGTGCCAACCGTTGGCCAGGAGCTTCAGGTTGTAGAAGGTGCTGGGCGTAAAAGGGCGCAGGTCAGCGGCGGCCAGCAGCAGGTAGCTGTATTCCAGGCCGGGAGGATACAAGCCCTCCACGCGGTAGGCCTGGCTGGGTTGCTGGCTAGTTTCGTTGCTCTTAAGGTGAAAAGGTGGGTAAGAAACGGCCTTCATCGACTCAAAGTGCAGGCCGGTGAAGCTGCCCGAATAGCCCACACCACTGCTAAATGGAATGACGACGCGGCCGCTGGCCTCGACCACGCCGGAGCATTGAGACTCGTAGAGCCCTCCGGGCAGGCGCTCTTGCCCAGCTATTTCGGGCTCCCGCACCACGGCGCGGCCATCGGGGGTGAGCAAGCCGGTGCCGGGCAGCCAGGGCAGCCGGGCGCGGCCGCTGGTGTCGATAACGGTCCAGCGGCCGTCGGCGGGCCGAAACAAATGCAGCGGCTGGCCGGGGTAGTCGTACCAGTCGCCCTGGTAAGTAGCCTGCACCAGCTCGCGGCCCCGGGCCGTGACGACGTAGCGCCGCCCCTCGCGCACGGCGCAGGCCACGCCGCCCGTGAGGTGAAAAATCACGGAGTCGTAGCGGGCGGGTATTACCTCGCGGCCAGTGTGGCGGGCTACCCAGCCGTAGTGGCCGGTCCGGCGGGCCAGCATGTAGGCGGTGTCGGCGGGCAAGTCATTTTCGGTAGCATAACCGCCCCGGTTAAACCACTTTTTGGCCTCCTCGGTCAAGGGGTTGTCGTGGCGATACGCTAAGTGCCAGTAGTGCTGCCGGGCGGCGGAGCGCATGGGTGCGCTGCCCAGCAGCTCATACGCCAGCGGCGTCACCCACTCGCCCCGGCGGTTGAGCAAGCCCTGGCGACCGTCGAGCGCCTCGGCCCAGGCGCGGCCGTTGTAGAAGGGCTCGGCCTGGCGAAACCTGGGGTTGCCCGCAAAAGCCGGCTGCCCCTGCCGCGTGAGAAAGCGCGTGATGCTGTCGGCCCCGGCGGCCTCGCGGCAGCGTAGCAGGCCGCAGCCGTCGGGCGGGCTGAGTATGCTGTTGAGGGGCAGCAGCACCCGGCCCAGCGTGTCGAGTATGCCGCCCCTGCGCAGGTGAGTGGGGTTGTTGCTTTCAATGATTTCCCACTTCCACATGAGCGCCGTGCCGCCCTCAAAGTCGGTGACTTCGCCAACCCCGGCGGGCACCTGCACTACCTCGCGCCCCTGCCAGTCGAGGAACACGAAACGCTGCCACTGGCGCTGCTTGCCGTGCCCCACCGGCCGCGCAGCTTGCAGCTCGGCCAGCGCCCGGTTTTCGTGAAACGGCCGAATAGTGTACCGGAACTTCGTGAGGCGGTGCGCCGTGCTACCGGCCAGCGCATAGGCCCCGTGGTTGGGCACGAGCCGAAAAAACCGGTACCGGTAGGGGCGCCGGTGCCCCCGGCGCGCTACCACCTGCACGTGCCGGCCCCACCCCCCGTAGCTGTAGCGGTTAGGGCCGAGGGGCTGCCGGAGCAGCAGCTGCCGGGCGCGGCGGCGGTCCCAATCGGGGAGCGGCACCACGGCCGGTTCCCAGCTGAAGCGGCCCTCCCTACCAGTAAGCCCGGAGTGGTCTACCAGCGCCAGTATCGACTGGCCGGGGTGCGGCGGGGAGGTGGTGGCCTGCAGGCTGCCATCGGGTAGCAGCAGGGGCACCGGGCGCTGGTGCTTCTGGTAGGGGAGGAGCAGGATTTCACCCCGGGCGTTCATCAGGGCTCCGCTGTTGGCAAATTCCTTTTTCAGGCGTGTTCGCGGGTCAATGGGGCCTGGGTTTATAAAGAGCGGAATGTCGTTCAGGCCGTCGCTCAAAAACCTGGTTCCTTCCAAAAAAAAGCCGGCTCGCTTAGCATAACTGGCTGCACCACCACCCCCGCCCCGTGGTATCGGCGTAGCCCCACAAGTCGCCCTTCCGGTACGGAATGAGGCCGCCCGGCGGCACCGGCACCGGGGCCAGCGTGGTTACCACCGCCGGCGGGTAGCCACCGGGTGGCGGGCTAAGTAGTGCTTGCCCATAGCCGGGAAGCGCGTGGCCGGCCAGGGCAAGCAGTAGCAGTAGTAGGCGGAAGGGACTCATAAGTTCTTGCGTAAATAAGCGACTAAATAGAACGTCATGCTCATCTGGCGTCCGCTTGTTGAAGCATCTTGGTCGCCTCATTGAACGGTTCGGATGAGGCGACCAAGATGCTTCGACAAGCGGACGCCAGATGAGCATGACGTTCGGGCGTAAGCCTTGCTGGTAGTGAAGGTGAAAAGGCAAAACGCTTTGCCATCCGTTGCGCTCTACTCCTCCCACAGGTGCCGGCCGCCCCGCGTTATCAGCCCGCCTTTGCCGTACAGCACGGGTTTGTGGAAGCCGCTTTCGCCCACCGAGGCGGTGCCGTTGGCGAAGGGCACGAGGCGGCCTACCTGGTGCAGGGTTTCGTCCCACTGGTAGCCCTCGGGGGCGGATATCTCGGTGCCTTGCGGCGAAATCAGCACCGAGTGGCTGGCGTACCAGGTGTGGTGCCAGCCGCCGGCCAGCAGGCTCAAATGCGTGTAGCCGTGGCCCGTGGCATCGCGCAGCTGCCCGTGGCTGGCTAGCAGCAGGTGTAGCAGGTTGTCGGGGCCGTAGGTGACGAACGCATGGCTGGGCACCTGGGGATGCCGGATAAAAGTGGATGGGTAAAACGTAGTCAACCCCGACGCAAAGCGCCCCGAATACCCGACGTCGTGGCTGTAGGGCAGCAGCAGCCGGCCGGAGGTGTCGGCTACGGCTATGCAGGCCTCTCCGCAGTCCCGTTCGGCAGGGTGTTGCGGGTCGGGCTCGCGGGAGACTATAACCAGGTTTTCGGGCGTCAAAAACCCACTCTTGCCCCTCGCCTGGGGCAGCAGGGCCGTGGCGGCACGGCCGTTGCTATCGGCCACCAGCCAGCGGTAGGGCGACACGTCGACGTGAAACAGCGGGCCACGGCCGGGCAACTCGTACCGCTCGCCCCAGTAAGTGCCGGCAGCCAGCTCGCGCCCGCCGTGGGCGGCCAGCAGGTAGGGCTGGTGCTGGCGGGTGCCGCTGCCGTAGTCGCCTATCCAGCAGGTAAGCTCGTCGTAGCGGCAGGGCAGCACTTCCTGGCCGGTGGCCCGGCGCACGATGCCGTAGAGGCCGGCGCGGCGCACCAACAGGTAGGTGGTATCGACGTAAAAATCGTCGCTGTTGACGTAGCCGTGCAGGTGGATTTCCTGGGGCTGGTGCCGCGCAAAAACGGGGTCTTCGCGGGGTATGTTAAGGTGCACGGCGGCGCTGTACATGGGCTGCATCTGCTGGTAGCGGCCGGGCGGCACCACCCACCGGCCCTGCGGGTCGAGCAGGCCCGTGCCGGCATCGGTGCGCGCCCAGGATTTGCCCTGCCAGAATGCGCT
The DNA here is from genome assembly GCA_050954465.1 of Janthinobacterium lividum. Lineage (GTDB taxonomy): Bacteria > Bacteroidota > Bacteroidia > Cytophagales > Hymenobacteraceae > Hymenobacter. The sequence continues at coordinate 25,855 of JBPBPU010000020.1, read as the reverse complement.
GGCCTCGCGCAGCCCCCAATCGGTGCCGAAGGCGGGCTGCCCGCGCATGGTCAGAAACTCCACCACCGTGTCGGCGGGGGCGCGTACGTGGCGGCGGCGCACCAGCCCGGCCGCGTCGGGGTCCGAAAGCAGGTCGGCCTGCGGGGGCAGCACCCAGCGGCCCTGCCCGTCTACAATGCCGTAGCGCAGTGTGTCAGGCTGTTGGGGCAATCGGTTGGGCCGGCCCACGCCCACCACGGCCCCACCCTGCCAGAAGGCCGAAACGTGGGCGTAGCGCACGGGCAGCACCTCGTGGCCCTGCCGGTCGAGCAGGCCGCAGGCGTAGGGGCGGCCCTTGCGCTCGTACTGCGTCGCCACGGCCAGCCCTTCCGAAAAGCCCCCTACCTGACCATACTTGTAAGGCGTCAGCCGCCGGCCGTTTTCATCCAGCAGCGCGTAGTCCGTATCCTTTTCCACCCAGGCCAGCTTGCGGTGCGCGGGGCCGTAGCGCCTACGATGCACCTGCCTGATGCCCAGCCGGTGTCGCACGGCACTGTAGCCCAGGCGGTCGGGGAGCTGGGGGTAATAGTACACGACCGAGGAGGCACTGTGCGCCAGCCGCCGCTCCAGCCTCGCCCGTCCCAGGCGGCGCGTGGTCAGCTGCTCCGTAGGCATTTGCCAGCTGAAGGTTTGCACTAAGTCGAGCGGGGGCGGAATGTCCACCACCTCCAGCCGGCCGGCATTGGCGTCGATGTAGCGCGGGGCCAACTGCAGGCTGCCATCGGTTTCGAGCAGGGCCACCTCGTGGGGCAGCACCCGCAGGCACTCGCCCCGGGCATTGAGGAACAGCCGCCGTTGCGGCCGGGCCAGCTCCCCCAGGTCCTGGTAGTCGTCGTAGTCAACGGGCCGCTGGTTCGGGTTTTGGCGCGGCAACTCGTAGTAGGCATCGATGCGCACGAGGCCAGCCGCTGAAAACAGCGGCGCGCTTGTCAACACCGGCGCTATTATTACCCGGCCGGTGGTGTCGGCGTAGCCCCACAGGTCGCCCCGGCGGTAGGGCACGAGGCCGCCGGGTGGCGGCGGCACCCGCAGCAAGTGCCGCACCTGCGGTAGCGGGGGCGCGGGCGTTTGGGCGGCGGCGCCCAGCGCCAGCAGCCCGCTTACCGCGTAAAAACCAAGGCGTAGCATAGGCGTTAGTACTTGAGCCTGCAAGGTAGAAGTCAGCCTGCGAGTAGCCAGGCGGGTGGGCACGATGGCTGGTGGGATACGCCCGGCCTGATACAACGCCTACTTTTGACGGCCGCCCTATTGGGCGCTGCCCTGCTATGCCCCACCGCCCCCACTGGTCACTTTACCTGCTGGCGCTGCTGTTCACGGCGGCGGGCATCCTGCATTTTGTCAGCCCGCAATTTTACCTGCGCATCATGCCGCCGTACCTGCCCGCGCCCCGGCTACTGGTGCAGCTAAGCGGCGCGGCCGAGCTGGCGGGCGGCCTGGGCTTGCTGCTACCGGCTACGCGCCGGCTGGCCGGCTGGGGCCTGTTGCTGTTGCTGCTGGCAGTGTTTCCGGCCAATGTGTACACCGTGCAACTGCACCTGGCTGCGTGGTGGGCCTGGGCGCGGCTGCCGTTGCAGCCGCTGCTTATGTGGTGGGTGTGGCGGGTACTGGCAAAGGAGGACAGGCAGCGGCGTTAGGAAGAATGAAGCCGGTATTTTGGGGTATTGGGCAGTTGCTTCTATGCATTTCAACCGCTGCCTGGCATCAACTACTCAAGCAACCTTTCTACCCCCGTTATTGGCCATGAAAACCTCGTTTTACCCCCTTCCCCTGCTACTGGCGCTGGTAGCCCCGGCACCCCTCCTGGCGCAGCCAGCCACAGCGCCCGCCGCCGCAGCTGCCACCCGCACCATCAGCGGGCGGGTGCTGGACGGCCGCACTGGCGAAACCCTGCCCGGCGCCACGGTGCTGCTCCGAGGCACCCGGCAGCAAACCGCCACCGATACAGAGGGCCACTATACGCTGGCCGGGGTGCCTACTACCGGGGCCGTGCTGGTGGTGCGCTACGTCGGCTACGTGGCACTGAGCCAGCCCGTGCCCGCCATCATCAGCCCCGCCCCGCTGGACGTAAAGCTGGCCCCAGAAGCCCAGCTGCTGGCAGCTATGGATGATGGCATTATCCACCGCAAGGAAATGCCAGTGCCCAGCATCCAGCGCGTACCGGCAGCCAACATCCAGCGAAAACCACCGACAACGCACCCAACTCGCCGGGCAAACGGCCAGGCCACGCGCACCATCAGCGGGTACGTGACCGATACAGCTGGACAAGGCCAGCCGGATGTGTTGGTGCTGCTCAAGGATACCGAAATCAGCACCTGCACCAATACGGACGGCTTTTATAGCCTGGCGGGCGTACCCGTGCAAGAGGTAGTGCTGCTACTCTGCGTCATAAATCCCGGCACCCGTGCGTTCATCGCGCAGCCAGTGCCCGCTGCCGCAGGAGTCACCCGGCTGAATGGCGTGTTGCGGCACAAAGGTGGCGGCCCCTTGGGTGGGCCAAAGTAGATATCGGCCGCGCCGTGTGTGCAATTGCCTGCTGCCCGGCATAAACGGGGCAAGCGGTTTAATTCCCCGCGTTGCCTGCCATGAAAAACCTGTTTCGCCCGCTGCTGATGGCGCTGGGGCTGCTGCCCGCGTGGCAGCCAGTTTTGGTGCTCGCCCAAACTCACTCAACTACCCAGGCGGCCACTCGCACCGTGAGCGGGCGCGTTACCGACGCACAGACGGGCGAGGGCCTGCCCGGCGTCACGGTGCTGCTCAAGGGCAGCAAGCTGGGCACCAGTACCGATGTAGATGGCCGCTATACCCTGGCCGGAGTGCCCCGGCAGCGGGCTACGCTGCTGTTTGAGTACGTCGGCTACGCCACGCTGGAAAAAGTAGTGCCGGCCGGCAACGGCCCGCTCGATGTGGTGCTGCGAGCCAGTAGCAAGTCGCTGAGTGAAGTGGTGGTTACGGGGGCGCAGGGCGTGCGGCGCGAGGAAAAGCCAACTGGCTACCCTACGGCTACGCCCGATGCCAAGGAAATGTCACGGGCTCGCCCCACTAACGTTGTGAGTGGTCTGGCGGGCCGGGTATCGGGCCTGCAGGTAACAGCCGCGCCCAATGCGACATCTAATGTGACGCTACGAGGAGCAAGGTCTATAGCTTCACCCTCGGCGGGATATTCCAAGGCTACCTACGACATGGCTGCCCCACCCGTGCTGGCCTACCCCGCCCGCGACGAAGCCGGCGCGGGCGACACCTACGCCACCATCAAGGAAAACGAGTTTCGCCCGGTGAGCAAAGAGCCGCTAAGCACGTTTTCGCTTGATGTGGACAACGCCAGCTACTCCAACGTGCGGCGCTTCCTCAACGAGGGCCAGCTGCCCCCGCGCGATGCCGTGCGCGTGGAGGAAATGCTCAATTATTTCCACTACCAGCTGCCCGCGCCCGCCGCCAGCAGCCCCGACCCGGTGCGCATCAGCGCCGAGCTGAGCGAGTGCCCCTGGGCCGCCGGGCATCAGCTGGCCCGCATCGGCATTCAGGCCAAAAAGATTGAAACCGCCAGCCTGCCCCCCGCCAACCTCGTGTTCCTGGTCGACGTGTCGGGTTCGATGATGGGCGACGACCGGCTACCGCTGGTGCGCAGCGGCCTTAAGCTGCTGGTGCGCCAGCTGCGGCCCCAGGACCATGTGGCACTGGTGGCCTACGCCGGCGCGGCTGGCCTGGTGCTGCCACCCACGGCTGGCACCGAGCAGAATACTATTCTCGAAGCCATCGACCGGCTCGAAGCGGGCGGCTCTACGGCGGGCGGCGCGGGTTTGCGCCTGGCCTATTCCACGGCCCAGCAATACTTTAAGAAACAAGGCAACAACCGCGTGATTCTGGCCACCGACGGCGACTTCAACGTGGGCGAAAGTTCCGATGCTGCTATGGAGCAACTCATTGTGCAGCAGCGCGAAACCGGCATTTTCCTGACGGTGCTGGGCGTGGGGCGCGGCAACCTGCGCGACAGCCGCATGGAGCTGCTCGCCGACAAGGGCAACGGCAACTACGCCTACCTCGACAACCTTGACGAAGCCCGCCGCACCCTGGTGGCGCAGTTTGGCGGCACCCTCTTCACGGTGGCCAAAGACGTGAAGCTGCAAATCGAGTTCAACCCCGCCCGCGTGGCCGGCTACCGCCTCATCGGCTACGAAAACCGCCTGCTCGCCAACGAAGACTTCAACAACGACCGCAAAGACGCCGGTGAGCTGGGCGCGGGCCACACCGTGCTGGCCCTCTACGAAATTGTGCCCGTAGGCTCGGCCAGCCCGCTGGTCGACAACCTCAAGTACCAGCCCGGCCGCTACGACGCGGCCAACCGCAACCCCGGCCCCTCGGCCGAAGTGCTGACCGTGAAGCTGCGCTACAAAGAGCCCCAGGGCAACACCAGCAAGCTACTGGCTCACCCGCTGTCCGGGGCCGCCGCGCCCATCGCCCAGGCTTCGGCCGACCAGCAGTTTGCCGCCGCCGTGGTGGAGTTTGGCTTGCTGCTGCGCCAGAGCGAGCAGCGCGGCACGGCTACTTACACCAGCGCCGCCCAACTCGCCCAAGCTGGCCGCGGCCCCGACGCCGACGGCTACCGCACCGAATTGGTGCGCCTGGTGCATCTGGCCGAAGGGCTGACGCCGGCTGCGGCCAAGACGGTTGGGGTGCGATAAGAGGTTAGTAAGACTTGAGACATTAGACACGAGACATTAGACTGCCCGCCTTGCACCATACGGCGGTCAGTCTAACGTCTCGTGTCTAACGTCTCAAGTCTTACTAACCTCTACCTTCGCCCTATGTCCCAACCATCCCTTCAGCGCCGCCTGGGCCTGGTGCAAGCCACCGCCCTCAACATGATTGACATGGTGGGCATCGGGCCATTCGTGACCCTGCCGCTGGTGATGGGCTTCATGGGCCCCAACTTCCTGCTGGCTTGGCTGGTGGGGGCGGCCCTGGCCCTGGTCGATGGCCTGATATGGAGTGAGTTGGGGGCCGCTTACCCCGAGGCGGGCGGCTCGTACCGCTTCCTCAAGCTGGCCTATGGCGAGCAGAAGTGGGGGCGGTTTATGTCGTTTCTCTACGTCTGGCAAACGCTTATTCAGTCGCCGCTGGTGCTGGCGTCGGGCGCAATTGGCTTTGCGCAATACTTCGGCTACCTGGTGCCGCTCACTGCTTGGTGGCAGCCCAAGCTGGTGGCGGGTACGGTAGTGCTGCTGCTCATAGTGCTGCTATACCGGCGCATCGAGGACATTGGCAAGCTAGGCGTGGCATTGTGGGTGGGCGTGCTCGGGCTAATGGGCTGGCTGATAGTGGGCGGCCTCACGCATCCCCACCACCCGGTAGCCGTGCTGCCGGCGGGCGGCCTGGGGGCGCTGCCGGGTTTGCTGGTGTCGGCCGCGATGGGGCAGGCGGCCGTCAAAACCATTTACTCCTACCTCGGCTACTACAACGTGTGCCACCTGGGGGCTGAAATAAAGGAGCCCGAGCGCGTGATTCCGCGCAGCATTTTCTTCAGCATCCTCGGCATTGCGGCGCTCTACCTGCTGCTGAATTGGAGCGTGGGCACCGTTATTCCGTGGCAGGAGGTGAAGGCGTGGCAGGCTGGTACGAGTGACAAGTCACAGTTCATTGTGAGCGTGTTTGTAGAGCGGATTTACGGCCTTGCGGCAGCCAAAGCGGCCACGGCGCTGGTGCTGCTAGTGGCGTTTGCCTCGTTGTTTGCGGTGTTGCTGGGCTACTCGCGCATCCCGTACGCGGCGGCGGCCGATGGCGAGTTTTTGCCCGTGTTTGCCAAGCTGCACCCCACCAAGCAGTTCCCCTACGTGTCGTTGCTGCTGCTGGGCGGCGTAGGCTTCGTATTCAGCTTGTTGTTTCGGCTGGGCGAGGTTATTTCGGCCATCCTGGCCATGCGCATTCTGGTGCAGTTTGTGGGGCAGGCGGTAGGGCTAGTGTTGCTGCGGCAGCGGCGTGGCACGGCCGCGCTACCCTTCAAAATGCCACTTTACCCGCTGCCCGTGGTGCTGGCCATCGGCACCTGGCTAGCTGTGTTCTGGAGCATTGCGCCGGTTGAGGTAGCGTGGGGCAGCCTGCATTTCCGGCTCTATTTCCAGCTCGCCGCCCTCGGCATGATGGCGCTGGGCACGGGCGCCTTCCTGCTCTGGAGCCGCCGGCTGGGCAGGTGGCCGTATGCGCCACCGAGCGCGTAAGCCGTTATTTTGCTGGCTCATTCCCCCCGAAAAATGCGGTTGCCGATGCGCTGCTTCTACTTGCTGCTGGCGGGCCTGGCCACGGCGTGCGCCACCACCAGCGGGAGCTTGCGGCTGGGCCCGTCGCCGGCGGCCATCCCCGAAATGGCCTTCGTTTCGCCGCTCTCGTTTATCGTGCTCGATGGCTCCAGCCGCAACCATACCACCCTGGACGCTACCGAGGAGTCGGAGCGCCTGCTGCACCAGTTGGTAGTGCGGCATCGGTTTCAGCTGCGGCTGCAGGGCGAGGTGCTGCTGCCCGATTCGCTGCGGCAGCCATTCGGCCAGGAGATTTTCAAGGCCATCAACGGCATCAGCCGGCACGAGCGGCTGGGTACGCGGGCCCTGCTGCCAACGCTCGACTACCTGGCCGCCACGCAGCCGCAGCGCTACCTGCTCGTGACGGCCGCCACCGGCTACACGGCTGGGCCACCCCAGTTTCTATCCAACGCGGCGCTGCTTTCCTACCCCCAGCCGGTATCACACCTCTACGTACTCATTTACGACCGCGAGCAGCAAGCCCTCGTGTACTACACGGCCTCGCCCCACCTGGCGATGGGGCACGAGCCGCTCGATGCCGCCAGCCTCGAAGCCCAGTTCAGCCAGCTCCTGGGCCCCGACTTTCCGCTGCCTCACTAGGTGCCCTTACCCCTGCTTGCCTTTTACCCGTAACTTGTAGCACCAGAATGATAAAGCGCTAGCTTATGAACCCGCGTGACTTACCCGAAGTAGTAGCCGAACTGATTATTGAGATGCATGAGGTACGCTCGGAACTGAATGCCATTAATGGCCGACTAGACCGGATGGGTGATAGAATTGACCGTTTAGAGCAGACTGTTGAACAAGGGTTGCGGCAAATGCGCGCGGAAAACCGGGAGAATACTGACCGGCTTATCGACGCATTTGGCCGAAGCATGGAGCCGCTGATACACCGGATTCTTGACTATGAAACTCGCTTAGGCCACCTCGAAAACCCCTCTTAATTCCTTGCGCGGTTCTGCTCACCTGGCCATTGGCCTCATTACCGGCGTGGCCGTGGCGGGCCTGGTGCCCAGCCTGGTACCCGGCATCAAGTTCTCAGTAGCGGGCATTGCCCTGGCGGGCTTCTCGTCCCTGGCTCCCGACCTCGACCACCCCGAAAGCCGCCTGAGCCACCACCTGGGCTTTACGTATGGCTATGTGCGCTGGGCCTTTGGGGCGGCAGCGCTAGGACTGGCATCGTATGCGTATTTCCAACTGCAGCCTGGCTCCGACCAGCGCCTGAGCTACGTGGCGGCGCTGGCCTTTGGGCTGCTGGGCGTAGCCCTGCAGGGCGGCTCGGCCCGCAAGCTCTCGCTGCTGTTTACGGGCCTGGCGGTACTGCTGGCGGGGCTATACGCGCATTTTGTGTGGCTGAGCTTACTGGGCGCGTTCATCTCGCTGGCCCCCTTCACCTCGCACCGCTCCTGGACGCATACCCTCTGGGCAGCGGCTTTTTGGATTTACGTGGGCGACCTGGCCAACCGTAACCTGGGCTGGCACGGCGTAGCCTGGTACGCAGGCGGCGGTTATATCTCGCACCTCGTGGCCGACTCGCTCACCAAGTCGGGCGTGCGCTGGCTGCTGCCGCTTGATTTCAGCTTCAAAATACCGCTGATGAGCACGGGCACCAAAAGCGGCAACCGCATAGAGCTGGCCATTTGCCTGGGTTACGGGCTGCTGGTGCTGGGGCTGGTAGTGGGCCGGCTGGGGCCGTGGTAGGCGGCGAAGAGGTGAGTGGTGAGCCTGACGGCCTGGTTTACTCACCATCTCACCCAGGGTAAGTGCTTAGGAGTCAATCGAAAAGCGGAATTATTAAAATTTCGGTTACTGCTTGCTACTTAGTTACTTAACTGGTTAACTGCCTACTGCCTAATACTGTAGAAGTTGCAGATTTCAACGTCCTGTCTTAGCTTCGTGGCAGAGCTAGCGGCGGTGGGTGGTAAACATATCCTTACGTGATTTATATTTAACGTCCGGTTTTGCCATCGTGCGCCGCGCATTGTGCTGATTTTTACTGTGTTGCCTGGTTAATTATACGCTGACCCGGCGCTATTCCATCCTGCCATTTTTCATTCTTTACACCCACCTACTTTCTTCTTTATGAACCAGATGAACAGCCCCCTCATCCGGGTCGGCGTTTTTTACGACGGCAATTATTTTCTAAAAATTAGCGATTATTACTATTTCCAGCACGAGCGCAAGGCCCGTATCAGCCTCGAAGGCCTCCACGAATTTATCCGCCACCAGGTAGCCGAAGAAGAAGACATTGACGTGCGCCTGGCCCAGATTACGACTTCGCACTTTTTTCGGGGCCGCCTCTCCGCCACCGAAGCCCGCGACAAAGACCGCCTCTTCCACGACCGCCTGCTCGACGACATCCTCATGAACCTGGGCGTGTGTACGCACTACATGCCTCTCAAAACCCGCGATGGCCGCTTGCAGGAAAAAGGCATCGACGTGTGGCTCAGCCTCGAAGCCCTCGAAATGGCGCTGCACAAAACCCTCGATGTGGTAGTGCTCATCGCCGGCGATTCTGACTACGTGCCACTCATCCGCAAGCTCAATACGGTGGGCACCCGCGTGATGCTGCTCAACTGGGACTTCAAGTATGAGGATTTCAAGGGCGAAACCCGCGTAACCCGTGCCTCGCAACACCTGCTAGAGCAGGCTACCTACCCCGTAGCCATGCACGCCGTTATCGACCGCGGCTTGCAGGAGCAGGATGAAGTAGTAGAAAATATGTTCGTGACGCAGACGGAGCCGGCGGCTTTTGCCCCCTCTTTGCCTGCCAGCGGCCCCGCCAGCTACCAGCCGCTGCCTACGGCTGCTGCCCTAGCAACGGCAATACCCCGCCCGGTGCGCCCGGCCGGCCCCACTGCCGCCGGCCCCGTGGGCACGGTAGGCATGAGCACTATCAAGAATCTGAAAAATGGCTTTGGCTTCGTCGTGATGCCGCCCAACAACCTGTTTTTCTCCTACGCTGACCTCTCGGAAGGCGACTTCAACGACCTGCGCGAAGGTGATTGGGTAGAGTTCACCGTAGGCCGCAACCACCGCGACGAAGACTGCGCCCGCAACGTGCGCAAAGTAGTCGCCCCCGCCCTAACCGGCGACGAGGAAGGTGACTACGAGCCAATGGTCGTAGGCCAGCAAATGGGAGCCGTGCTGTAGCGCAGCCGCTGCCTGCTTAGCAAGCCCTCGCTACGAATAGTAGCGGGGGCTTTTGCTTTTTTAAGAACCTATGTCTAGATAAAAAAGAACGTCATTCCGAGCTTGCCGGGGAATATCGCTCGCTTCGTGAAACGGCGCGGCTGAAGCAAGCGATATTCCCCAGCAAGCTCGGAATGACGTTCTTACCAACTTCCTGACTGCTATTACGCCAGGCAGGGGGTAGCGCTCAAGCTTTAGCTTGGCGCATCGCCGCAGTACGGCGAATCCGGGACCACGCCGCTTGACGCAACGACCCCAAACGCGAGCTTCGCCGCGTGGCGGCAACGCGCCAAGCTAAAGCTTGAGCGCTACCCCCGCCCGGCGTAATAGCAGTTCCTGAATAGCTTCTAGACCTGGGGAAGCAGTTGCCGCTTGGTGGCCGGGTAACGGTTGAACGTGCCTACTCCGTGGGCTACTGCCAGCAGTTCGCCGCCCGCTACGCGGTAAATGGTGCCGGTGCTTACCAGCAGCGAGCTGCCTTGGTGCTCGACCTTCGCCGTGGCCTGTAGCTCATCGCCGAGGTGAACGGGGTGGAAATAGTTGATTTTGAACTCTACTGTCGATACCAGCTCGCCCGTGGTGAAGGCCAGCGACAGGGCCGCTGCCCCTAGTACCGCGTCCATGAGGCCCGCCACCACCCCGCCGTGCGCCGTGCCCGGCGAGGAGAGATGCTCGGGCCGGATATGCATCTGGTAGGTTGCCTGGCCGGGTGCGGGCACGCTGAGCGTCATACCGTTGGCTTGGCCGTACTGGTTTATCTGGTTGTAGAAGGCTATCAAATCGGGCCAGTCGGGGAGGGGCATGTGTGGGGAGGTGCTGGGCACTTGGGGCCGGTTGCTGCGTTTGGAATCGTAGAGATGCAAACGAGGTCAGGCTACCTTTGTTGGCTAGCAACCGGCCACTCAACTTACCTTCTTCCCATGCCCTCGTTTGATATCGTCAGCAAAGTAGACCCCCAGACCCTGGAAAATGCCGTGAATACCGCCAGAAAAGAACTGGCGACCCGCTATGACTTGCGCGACACCAAAGGCGGCATGGAACTGGATAAAAAAGGCAACACCATCCTGCTCAGCTCCGAAAATTCCATGCGCATCAAAGCGCTGGAAGACATCCTGCTGACGCGCATCGTAAAGCAGGGCATCGATGGCACGGCCCTCGACTTCACGGCCGAGGAGCAGCCAAGCGGGGCGCTAGTGAAAAAAACCATCAAAGTGCGGGCTGGCGTAGATAAGGAAGCCGGCCGCAAAATTATTAAAGCCATCAAAGACAGTAAAATCAAAGTCGAGGCCCAAATGCAGGACGACCAGATACGGGTGTCGGCCAAGAAAATAGACGACTTACAGGCCGTTATCGCCCTGCTGCGCCACACCGACAACGGCCAGCCCCTGCAGTTCGTGAACATGAAATCCTAGCTTCGCTGGTTAAGAATAAGGGTTAAAAGTTGTTTTTCGACGGCTTTTGCGAACCAACTCGCTGCCTGTAACCCTTGTATTTTAACCATTAATTCTCACCTCCTTTGGCTGCATTCTCTGCGGAACATTTCGCTGCTTTCGGGCAAGTACAAACCTGGGTAAGCCTACTGACGCTGACGCTGATGGAGATTATTCTGGGCATCGACAACATTATTTTCATCTCCATCACTGTCAACCGGCTCGCCCCGGCCGAGCAGGCGCGGGGCCGCACCATCGGGCTGCTACTGGCCCTGCTGTTTCGCATTGGGCTGCTGATGAGTATTTCTTGGATAGCGAGCCTGCGGGCGGCGTTGTTCACTCTGAACGTGCCGCCCGTTATCAACAGCTTTGGCGTGAGCGGGCGCGACCTTATTCTGCTGGCCGGGGGCTTGTTTTTGATTTATAAGAGCACCACCGAAATCCACACCAAGCTGCAGGGTGATGAGGAAGAAATGACTGTAGCGCAGGGCTTTGCCCGGCTGCCGGCCATCATTGTCCAGATTGTCATCATCGACATCGTGTTTAGCTTCGACTCCATTCTCACCGCCGTGGGGCTGGTCGACAACGTGCTGGTGATGATAGCGGCCGTTATTTGCGCAATGGGGATTATGCTGGCATTCAGCGGCGCTGTGGCCGATTTTATCAACCGCAACCCTACCATCAAAATGCTGGCCCTGTCGTTTCTCATCATGATTGGCTTCATGCTGGTGATGGAAGCCGCGCACAAAGAAGTAGAAAAAGGCTACTTATATTTCGCCATGGCCTTCTCCATCGGGGTAGAATTGCTGAACATGCGCTTGCGCCGCAAAAGCAAGTCGCCACCCGTGCATCTACGCGACTCACCAAACGACTAAGGAAAGAGGGTATTAAACAAAAGGCGTAATGACATCAGTTAGCTTGTGTCATTACGCCCTTTGTTTAATACCCTCCTTACTTACTGCCATTGCGCAGGGCGGCGATGCGCCAAACTAAAGCTGAGCGCTACTCCCCGCCCTGCGCAATGGCAGTTACTCATTACCAAGCCTCACCGCTATAAGCTCCAAGAGGCGGCGGTTTAGCTCGTTGCGGTGCTGCTGGTAGAAGCCTAGCTCGGGAGCCGTGAGCAGGCCCACGACAGCCCCGGTGAGGGTGGCTCGCAGGCGGGTATTGCGGGTGAGCAGCTCGTGGCGCTGGCGGGCAGCCTCGGTAGGGTGAGTGGCCGGGTCTGGCAGGCGGTAGTCGCGGGCAAAGTCGTCGAGTAGCGCCGCCAAAACGGCGTGTTGCAGCTTGAGTAGCGGGCGCAGCACCTGTTGCTGAAAATCGGCTACGGTAGTGGGGGTAGACAGCGGGGCGGGTTGGCTGTCGATGGTCGGGCGCAGGGCTAGCAAGGCAGCATCGGGGCGCGGGTGGGGCTGGTAAGGAGGCATAGGGTAAGGCTTACGACCACAAAAAAAGCCCGGCCGAAGCCGGGCTTTTTTAGGTTATACGGTAGCCAGTCAGCTTAGTGCTGCACCGTCACCTTAGTCGTGTAAGTGCCTTCGGTGGTAACTACCCGCACAATGTAGATGCCGTTGGCTAGCTCGCTGATGTCGAGGTTGGTACCACGCTGCTGCATTTGGGCGGCGGGCACGGCCACAGGAGCTAGCACGGTTTTGCCCAGCAGGTCGAGCATCGTCACCTGCATGGGGGCGCTGCTGTTGAGTTGCGTACGCACCAGCAGGCGGTCGGTGGCGGGGTTAGGATAAACTTCGAGGGCATTGGTGGCAGTGGCGTTGCGGTTGGCCAAGGCCGCGAGGTCGGGGGGCAGGTCGAAGCTTTCGGTTATGCCGTTGAGGGTGGGCACGTTGGTGCTGCTGCGGGTGCCGCCTACGGCTTTGTAGCCCATTCCGCGGCGGGCAAATGCCGCCCAGATAAGCGCCCGGTTGGGCGAGTAAATGGCGGGCAGGTTAGCTAGGCTGTCGGCTTTGAGGATGGCGTTACGGGCCTGCAAAAAGTTCGGGCTGCAGGGCTGCAGCTTGCAGCCTTCCAGCACCAGCCGTAGAAACTGGTTGTTGCCGCCAGTGGTACCCAACAGGTCCGAGTTGTAGCCGTACTTGGTAATAAACTGCCAGTTCAAGTCCCACAGTACGCTCGTCCACACTTCGCCCACAGCGTGCGCGTCGGCCGTGTACGGGGAGTTGGCAATCCGGCCGTAGGTAGCAGGGTCGATGCTCATATCAGTAGAGTACGGATAGAGGCGGATGCCACTGCCGGTTGTAGCCTGGCCGAAAACATATGTGCCGATAGTGCGCCGGCCAGTGCCTACGTCGCCCACCTTGGTGGTCATCCAGATAGCAAAGAAATCGCTCCATCCTTCGCCCGGGCACTGCGAAACATAGGATGTGCCGTTATCTGTGTACGATTGCGGCACGCAACTCGAGTTGGCCGGGCCTCCGGTGAGGCGGGTACTGACGCCGTGTCCATACTCGTGGGCCACAACGCCGTTATCAAGCGAGCCATCCCAATCGTTGAGGGCCCGGTACGTGATGCAGCCCACCCCGGTAGCGCCAGTGGTGAGGCCCGCCCGTAGCTTGGTGCCATCGACCCCCGATATATAAACGGCCGGAATGGTGATGGTAGGGTCAGTGCCGCCCATCGTCACGTAGGTAGTACCAGTAGGGTTGCTGTCGTACACGATGGCAGCGATAGCCCCATTGAGTTGGGCATTCCGTACCTTGGCAATATAGGCGTTGCCGAGCGTGCTGCAACTGCCGGCCTGAATCAGGGCAATGTTGCCGCTCACGGCGGCGGCATTAGCGTAGGTAGAGGCACAGGAGTGGATACCGCCATCAATGCCGGTGCCATCATCGACAGGCACAATGTTGGCGCACAGGCTCGTAACCTGCCGAATGTCGCCCCCAAATGCCGTGGTGCCCCGGTAAGTGTACGTTCCGGCAATGGTGCTGGGAGCCGAAATAGTAACAACGGGAGTGATGTTATCGAACAGATACATCTGCATGTTCGGCATCAGACCATCATTCGGGGTCGAAAAGTTGGCGTTGTTACGGCCGAAGCCATCCTGGGCTTCCTGGCGCACGGGGTCGTTGCCTTGACCGGTGCCGGTGGCGTTTTTGTACTGAAAATTGCCCGCTACCTCACTGAACCCGTGGGACTGCATCACGTCGTGCATCATGTTGCCCACGTAAAACAGGTTCGTGATGGCCGCATTCAGGTTGGCCCGCGGCCCGATAATCTGGTTAAACGGAAAGTCGTAGTTCAGCGTCGCGCCCCCGTCGGGCGAAGAGTTGTTGTTGTACAGGTTGGCAGTGGTAGGCCCGTAAACCGTCGCGTTGTTGTCGTCATAAGCGGCCGCGTTGTTGCCCCGGGTCAGGGTTTTGCCGCTCGATATGCGCGAGTAAATATCGGTGAAGGTGCTGGGCGACTGGGCCGCTACCCAGCCATAGGGCGAGTACGTATTGCCTACGGCCGGCAGCGCCACCGCCGTGCGCCCGCCCTGGCTGGGCGATTCCAGCGGAAACGCCGTGGCCGTCAGGCTATTGGCAGCCGTGGTGTTGGTGGGGTTGCGCAGGGCGGCTACTTGGCTTAGGTCCAAGGCCTGCTGCCGACTGGCTTCGGTGCGCAGCATCGACTCGCGGAACGTGGCCTGCTCGCTTACCGTGTAGTCGTTTTTGTCTACCAACTGGCCGGTGTGGGCGTCTACGCGGGTGTTCCAGTAGTGCTCCTGGTTGAGCTGGGCAATGGCTACGTCCCACACCAGAACCAGCCCGGTAGCCGTGCGCACGTACATAAGTTGCACCGGGATGTAATTGTGCGAAATACCCGCCTGCGAGAAGTACGTTACGCCGGGGGTAGTGGGGCCTTCATCCGTCACGCTCAAGCCTACCGGCTGGGGCAGACCCAGCACCCGAGCGGCGGCGGCTACGGCATCGGCGGCACTCAGCGAAGGCAGCGGCGAGGGCGCCGAGGCAGCGGCCCCGCGCACAAACGCTTGGCTGCTGGCTACTACCTGCCCGTTGCGGTCGGTATGCACGTCGCCGGTAGCCCCAAAAATCGGTACCCCATTCACCCGTTGCTGCAAGTACGTATGCGTCAGGCCCATGCCAGCGTCGAAGTACGAGTCCGTTACTAAGGGAGCGGCTACGTCAGCATCGCTCAGGCCCAGAGCCTTGGCTTTGGCAGCGAAATAAGACAAGGCCTCAGTTGGGGCTTGCTGGGCGGCGGCTAGTCCTGGCAGAGTCAAAGCTGCCGACAAGGCCAGCATACGATACCCTAAGCTGGTAGAAAAGAATGGCATAGAAGAAAATTACAAAAGAGAAAAAACTTAAGTTAAGCAGCTTTGGTCTCAAAGATAAACAGTTTTTTTTGAGTTCCCCAAGCTTGGTATTTAAGAGATTATGTACTGTAAATGAAGCGTATACTGGAAATAAACTAGCAAGTGTTAGTTAAACCTGCTGTTATGCAACGGGGTATTCCTTGGCGCTCACCTCATAAAACCCCTATGGGGCATTGCTCCCTCCGCCGTGGAGAAGGGCAGCTAACGTTAGGCGACGCTACAAACCGCTATCTAGCGTATCCAAGAAAGCCTGGCCTGTAAACCGCTTGCCACCCACAATGGCCTCGACCCTCCCAAAACCGTAGCTAAATGGCGCAAATCACTGCCGTGCCGAACATACGGGACTGATGCCCAATGAGCATGACCGCCCTTTTTAGTGTACAGTTAATTATGCAACACTACTTACTAGCAGAAGAAGCTATTGCTCATCGGGGCGTGGGTAAGGCATACGGCCACAAAAAAAGCCCGGCCGAAGCCGGGCTTTTTTAGGTTATACGGTAGCCAGTCAGCTTAGTGCTGCACCGTCACCTTGGTCGTGTAAGTGCCTTCGGTGGTAACTACTCGCACAATATAAACCCCGTTAGCCAACTGGCTGATATCGAGGCTGGTGCCGCTCTGCTGCATTTGGGCGGCGGGCACGGCCACAGGAGCCAGCACGATTTTACCCAGCACATCAAGCATGGTCACCTGCACGGGAGCATTGCTGTTGAGCTGCGTGCGTACGCTTAAGCGGTCAGCGGCGGGGTTAGGGTAGGCTTCGAGGGCGTTGGTGGCGCTGGCGTTGCGGCTGGCCAGGGCCACGGCACTCAAACCAGGCGGCATGTCGAAGGCTTCCACAATGCCGGTTAGCAGAGATACGTTTCTGCCGCTATACACGCCGCGGTCGCCAGCTACGGCACTGTAGCCCATACCCCGACGGGCAAATACCGTCCAGATGAGCGCCCGGTTGGGCGAAGAAACAGCGGGTAGGTTGGCGAGGCTATCAGCCTTCAGGATGGCGTTGCGCGCTTGCAGGAAGCTAGGGTTGCAGGGCTGAATTTTGCAGGCGTCCAGTACCAGCTTCAGGCATTTGTTGTTGCCACCAGTGCTGCCGTAGAAGTCGGTGTTGTAGCCATATTTGGCGATGAACTGCCAGTTCAAATCCCAGAGGGCGCTCGTCCAGATTTCGCCCAGGCCGTGGCTTTCCTGGTAGTATGCTTTCTTGGTGATGAGGCCGTAGGTCTGGGGGTTGCCAGCAGTCGCGCTCATATCATAGGTGTATGGGTACGCCCGCAGCCCGGTAGTTGCGCCCCACACATAAGCGCCCATGTAGCGTTTGGTGGTGCTCTTATCGGTAGGCTTGGTCGTCATCCACAGGGCAAAGAAGTCGCTCCAGCCTTCGCCAGCGGCCTGCGTGTAAATAGGGTTGGCGTTGGTGCCGGCGTCCAGAATCATGCAGCCGGCAGTACCCCCACCACCCGTGAGACGGTTGCTGATACCGTGGCCGTACTCATGGCTCATCACCCCGTTGTCGAACGAGCCATCCAGGTCAGCCAGGGTAGCATCGTACACGCAGCTGGTGCCTACCGTAGTGCCCGTTAGCGCCGCCCGGATTTTAGCCCCGTCAGCCCCACCGATAAATATAGCTGGAATAGTGATATCCGGGTCGCTACCGCCCATGCTCACGTAAGTGTTGGTCGTCGCGTCGTTGTCGTACACGATGGCCATCGTGGCCCCGTTAAGCTGGGCATTTCTCACCTTCAGCACAAACGCATTGAGTGCCGTGGTAGAACAGCCCGCCCGCTGGATAAGAGCGATATTGCCGTTCACAGCCCCGGAGTTGGAGTAGTTGGCGGAGCAGGAATGAATACCGCCATCCACAGGAGTGCCATCGTTTACCGGCACAATGTTGCCGCACACGCTACCGCCAAGCCCCGCCACAGTACCCCCAAAGGAAGCGGTCGAAAGGTAAGTATAGGTACCTGCGATAGAGCTGGGAGCCGTAATGGTAAGCGTCTGGTTGACGTTGTCTCATAGGAACATCTGCATGCGGCCCGGAGTCCCATCAGGCGTAGGAGTGAAGTTGGCGTTGCCACGGCCCGAGCCATCCTGGGCTTCGGCCTGCACAAAGTCGTTGCCGCCCGTAGTCTGGGTATTGTTCTTGTACTGATAGTTAGCCGCTGCTTCGTTGAACCCGTGCGCCATCATTACGTCGTGCATCATGTTGTTCGTATAGAACAGGTTGGTGATGGACGGGTTAAGGTTGGCGCGGGGGCCGTTGGCCTGCACAAACGGGTAGTCGTAGCTCATCGTCGCACCCCCATCGGGCGAAGATGTTGAATTGTATAGGTTGGTTGTAGTATTAGCGGTATTACCATAATCGTCGTAAGCGGCTACGTTGTTGCCCCGGGTCAGGTACTTGCCGCTGCTGAGCCGCGAGTAAGTGTCGAGGAATGTGCCGGACGACTGCCCCGCCACCCAGCCAAAGGGCGAGTACGTATTGCCGACGCTGGGCATGGCTACCACCGAGGGGTTACCCTGCAAAGGCGACTCCAGCGGAACAGGAAACACAGTCAGGCTATTAGCCGCCGTGATGCTGGCCGGACTGCGCAAAGCAGCCGGACTGGCAGCTTCGGCGAATGCCAGCGCCGATTTTGGAGCCTGGCGACGCTGACCGAACTGGTTGAAGCTTGCCTGCTCATGCACCATGAGGTCGGTTTTGCCAAGCAAACGGCCGGTGTGAGCATCAACCAGGGTATTCCAGTGATGAGTCTGGTCGGGCTGCCCGATGGTTACGTTCCAGGCCAGTAGCAGCCCACTTTCGGTGTGGCTATATACCAGTTGCACCAAGATGTCGTCGACGGAGATTTCACCCTTGTTGAAACGCAGAACCCCGCTGACGCCAGGATTCTCATCGCTCAACATCAGGCCTGTTGGGTGTGGAATGCCCAGGGCCGCCGCCGCCGCTGCAATGCCATCGGTAGCGCTGAGGCTAGGAACCGGCGACGGAGCCATAGCTGCCGCACCACGCACGAAGCTCTGGTAGCTGGAAACCACTTGGCCCTTTTGGTCTATGTGAATGTCGCCGGTAGCCCCGGAAACAGGCACTCCATTTACCCGTTGCAGCAAATACGTATGCGTCAGGCCCATGTCAGTATCGTAGTACGAACTGGTTACCAGAGGGTTGGCTACGTCTGCGGCACTCAGCCCTTGAGCCTTGGCTTTGGCAGCGAAGTAAGACAGGGCCTCGGTTGGAGCCTGCTGGGCCGCAGCCAGCCCCGGTAGGGTCAGGGCCGCCGATAGGGCCAGCATACGGTATCCAGAGCGGGTAAAGGAAAATACCATAGAAAAAATGAAAAGGAGAAAAAGGCTAGTCAGTGAGCTTGGCTCCAAAGATAAACCATTTTATTTGAGTTCCCACAGCTTGTTAATCAACGAACTATGTACTGAGAATGAAGGGTATACTCTTCGCCAGACTAGCAAGTGTTAGTTAAATATGTGCAGCTTGCTAAGTATATCCCACAGCACCACGCCGGCCGCCACACTCACGTTGAGCGAGTGCTTAGTGCCCAGTTGCGGTATCTCTACGGATGCCTCGCACAAGGCCAGCACTTCGTCATCAACCCCGAATACTTCGTTGCCGAGCACCAGCGCCAAAGGCCGGCCCAGTTCGGGCCGAAACTGCGGCAGCAGCACCGAGCCGGTGGTTTGCTCTACGGCTACGAGCTGGTAGCCCGCTGCTAGTAACTGCTGTGCGGCTTCCAGGGTGGTAGTAGTATGCGTCCAGGCCACTGATTCGGTGCTGCCCAGGGCCGTTTTAGTGATTTCGCGGTGGGGCGGGCGGCCCGTGACGCCGCAGAGGTAAATGCGTTCGAGGGCAAAGGCGTCGGCGGTGCGAAATACGGCCCCTACGTTGTGCAGCGAGCGCACGTTGTCGAGCACCAACACCACCGGGCTTTTGGGCGTGGCTTTGAAGTCGGCTACCGGCAGGCGGTTCAGCTCCGACATGGTGAGTTTGCGCATATATCAAGGGGGAAGTGGTATAAAAATAGGCAGGCACTAGCTGTCGCAACTGCACCCTGCCCTGCCACGCTATGCTGCTCCTGTTGGCAGGCTGGCGGCTACCAGGTGGCGGATAGGCCCCAACTCTACGACCGGACTGCCACCTAGCTCGGCCGACTGCGTGGCTGCTGGCTCAACGGCCCCAAACAGCGCCCGCGTGAAACGTGGGTACAGCAACTGGGCCAATAATTGCTGCGCCGTGGCTTGCGCGGCCGGTAGGGGCAGGTGGTAGTGCTCACGTAGAAACTGCTCCATCAGCGCCTGCACGCTTTCCAGCAGAGCCTCGTGCAGGCGCACGGTGCCACCCTGTGGGAAGCGGTCGGTTTCGGCGATGGCCAGCTGGAACAAGCGCAGGGGACGGCTGGAAAGGATGGTTTGCAGGAAGCGGGCGCAAAACAACACCAACGCCTGCTCGGGGTCGGGGGCGTAGTCGGCCGGCGTACCCAGGTGGTGCAGCTGCAAGCCCAGTACCAACTCGAAAACGGCCAGAAACAAGTCCTCCTTGCGCCCGAAGTGCGCATAAAGGGTGCGCTTGGTAGTGCCCGCGTGCGCTGCGATGCGGTCCATCGAGGCTCGCTCGAAGCCCACTTCCTGAAATACTGCCTTGGCCGCGTGCAGCATGTGCTCCCGCAATGCATCCCCGCGCTTCACTGGTAGTTTGCTCATGTAGGCCGGAAATACGCGGTGGCTTTGCGAAGCAAGCTACCGAAATGCAAAAATGCAACCTTAAAATTGATGGTGATAACTTTTAAGTATACTATACGGTATAGTATACTCGGGCAGGCATCAGTAGCAGTTGGCATTTGCCGGCCAAGTATCTCACCACTTAATTCTACTACGCATGATAGTTGTAACCGGAGCCACCGGCCACCTCGGCCGGGGCATATTGGAAAAGTTGCTGCCCCGCGTGCCCACCGGGCAGCTGGCTGCCAGCGCCCGCGACCCCGAAAAGGCCACGGAACTGGCCAAACAGGGCGTAACGGTGCGGCAAGGCGACTTTGCCGACCCCGCCAGCCTGGCCACCGCCTTCGCCGGGGCTACGCAGGTGCTGGTAGTATCGCCGAATGTACTGGGCGAAGAGGGACAGCAGCTAACCCGTAATGCGGTAGAAGCGGCCCAGGCGGCGGGGGTTCACCGCGTGCTCTACACCAGCCACATGGCGGCGCAGGCCGATTCTGCCTTCGCGCCGGCTGTCAACCATGCCGCTGCCGAAGCGCTGCTGGCCAAAATGGGTATGCCTTATACCTCGCTGCGCAACGGCTACTACGCCGAAAGTGCCATGTTCCATATCGGCCGGGCGTTTGAAACCGGCGAGCTGCGGGCTCCCGAAGATGGCCCGGTGAGCTGGACCACCCGCGCCGACCTGGCCGAAGCCAACGCGGCGGTGCTGGCCGAAGAAGGGAGTTTCGACGGCAACACGCCGCCCCTGGTGGCCCCCGAGGCGTTCACCCTGGCCGAGTTGGCCGCCATTGCTTCCGAACTGCTGGGCCGCGAGGTGAAGCGGATGGTGATAACGGACGCGCAGTGGCGCGACGAGAAAATAGCGCAGGGCCTGCCCGCCCCGGTGGCTGAGCTGCTGCTCGGCTCGTACCGGGCCATGCGGCGGGGCGAATTTGCCGCTACCGGCCCTGTGCTGGAGCAGCTGCTTGGCCGCCGGCCGCACACCATGCGCGATGTGCTGACCAGCCTGCTCCGGCCAACTGTTGCCTAATGGCCCCGGCCACCAGGGCAGGCTGCCGGATTTTTTCGGCGTAAATTAGGGTTTTGCAGCAGGCAGCCGTATTGCTTTTATTGGCTGCCTGCCCCCTTTTCTGCTCATGCCCCCAGTGCCTGCTCCCGATACCGTTTCCGAAGCGCCCGCCCAGAAGTTTGCCATCAAGTCGCTGGGCCCCGACCACGTAGCGCCCGTGCCGGCCTACGACACGCCCCTGATGAAGCAGTACTACCAGCTCAAGCAGCAGTACCCTGGGGCGGTGCTGCTGTTTCGGGTGGGCGACTTCTACGAGACGTTTGGGGAGGATGCCGTGACGGCGGCCCGCATCCTGGATATTACCCTCACCAAGCGCGGGGCGGGCAGCATCTCGGAGGTAGCGCTCGCGGGCTTCCCGCACCACTCGCTCGATACATATTTGCCCAAGCTCGTGCGGGCCGGGCAGCGCGTGGCCATCTGCGACCAGCTCGAAGACCCCAAGCAGGCTAAAGGGCTGGTAAAAAGGGGCATTACGGAGCTGGTGACGCCCGGCGTGAGCTTCCACGACAACACCCTGGAGCGCCGCCAGAACAATTACCTCGCCGCCGTGCATTTTGGCAAAACGGAGGGCGGCATCTCGTTTCTGGACATCAGTACCGGCGAGTTTCTGGTGGCGCAGGGCACCCTCGACTACCTGGGCAAGCTGCTGCAAAACTTCCGGCCGGCGGAGGTGCTGTACTCCAAGAAATGCCGGAGCGAATTTGAGGGCAATTTCGGCCCCGATTTCTGCACCTACGCGCTCGACGAGTGGGTATTCGGTCCCGACTACGCCCACGATACCCTCACGCGCCACTTCCGTACCACCTCGCTCAAAGGCTTCGGGGTCGATACCCTCAAAGAAGGCATCATTGCAGCGGGCTGCGTGCTGCACTACCTGGCCGAAACCAAGCACACCGACGTGCAGCACATTGCCGCATTGGGCCGTTTGGAGGAAGATAAATACGTGTGGCTCGACCGCTTCACGGTGCGCAACCTGGAGCTGGTGCAGGCCCAGCACCCCGGCGGCGTGCCCCTCATCGACATACTGGACCAAACCCTGACGCCGATGGGTGCCCGGTTGTTGCGCAAGTGGATAGTGCTGCCCCTCAAAGAAGTAAGCCAGATTCAGCGCCGCCTCGACACGGTGGCCGCCCTGCTCGCCGACCCTGAGCTGCTCGAAGAAGTGCAAGGCTTCCTGCGCCCCATCAACGACCTGGAGCGGCTGATAAGTAAGGTGGCGGTGCGCCGCGTGAACCCCCGCGAGCTGCTGCAGCTGGCGCGGGCACTGGAAAGTATTGCGCCGCTGCGCGACAAGCTGGCGAAGTCGGGGGTGCGGGCGCTCGAAAAGCTGGCCGACCAGCTCCACGCCTGCGCCACGCTGCGCCAGGAAATTCAAGCCAAAATAAAGCCCGACGCGCCGCTGCTCACCAACCAGGGCCACGTAATAATGGACGGCGTAGATGCCGAGCTGGACGAGCTGCGGGCGCTGGCATTTTCGGGCAAAGACTACCTCTTGAAGCTACAGCAGCGCGAGCAGCAGCGCACCGGTATTTCGTCGCTGAAAGTGGCGTATAACAAGGTGTTCGGCTACTACCTCGAAGTAAGCAACGCCCACAAAGACAAGGTGCCTAACGCCTGGATACGCAAGCAAACGCTGGTGAACGCCGAGCGCTACGTGACGGAGGAGCTGAAAACCTACGAGGAGAAAATCCTCAACGCTGAAGAGCAACTGTTCGCCATCGAAAGCCGCATTTACCAGGAGGTGGTGCTGGCGGCGGCCGACTTTGTGAGCCAGGTGCAGCAAAACGCCCGCGCCCTGGGCGTGCTCGACTGCCTGGCCTCGTTCGCCGCCACCGCCCGCCAGAACCGCTACGTGCAGCCCGTGGTGAACGACGGCCCCGTGTTGGACATCAAAGCCGGCCGCCACCCCGTAATCGAGCGGCAGCTGCCGCCCGGCGAAAGCTACATCCCCAACGACATCTGCCTCAACCAGGACGAGCAGCAGATTGTAGTCATTACCGGCCCCAACATGGCCGGCAAGTCGGCCCTGCTGCGCCAAACGGCCCTCATTGTACTGCTGGCTCAAATCGGCTCGTTCGTGCCCGCCGACGCGGCCACCCTCGGCATTATCGACAAGATATTTACCCGCGTGGGTGCCTCCGACAACCTGAGCAAGGGCGAAAGCACCTTCATGGTGGAGATGACCGAAACGGCCAGCATCCTCAACAACCTCTCGGAACGCAGCCTCGTGCTGATGGATGAAATCGGGCGCGGCACCAGCACCTACGACGGCATCAGCATTGCCTGGGCCATTGTGGAGCACCTGCATAATGCGCCCAAAGCCAGGGCCAAAACGTTGTTTGCCACCCACTACCACGAGCTAAACCAATTGGCCGACGACTGCCCCCGCGTGCGCAACTACCACGTAGCCGTGCAGGAAGCCGACGGCCGCGTGCTGTTTCTGCGCAAGCTGCGCCCCGGCGGCTCCGAGCACTCCTTCGGCATCCACGTAGCCCGCATGGCCGGCATGCCCCCGGCCGTAGTGCTGCGGGCCAACGAAATAATGCACCACCTGGAGCAGGAGCGCACCCAAACCGGCCTGCCCGAAGCTGTAGACCCGAACGCGCCCACGGAATTTGACGACGTGCTGGGCCTGGACGACGACAAGCCCACCGTGCCGAAGCCCCGCGCCACCACCGCCATGGCCACGCGCCCCACCGTGCAGCTCAGCATGTTCGAGCCCGCCGACCCGGCCCTGGGGCGGTTGCGCGAGCTACTCAACCTGCTGGACATCAACACGCTCACGCCCATCGAGGCGCTGCTGAAACTGCAGGAGCTGAAGGGGCTGGCTGGGTAGGGGTGATGTACCACCAAGCTCCGGCTTGGTGAATCGTTGAACGACTTGCTCAGGTATCGTTCACCGATTCACCAAGCTGGAGCTTGGTGGTACTTCATTACTCCGGCACTTCCAGCAACGTGGCCTGGATACCCACCCCAATGTGTGGATACTGCGTCCAGGGGCCGTTGGGCTGGGGGATTTTCTGGTCGTGGGTGTCGGTGGAGGGCGGTACGGTATTGAGAGTAGTGCTGGGGCCGGGCATCTGTTCGAGTACGTAGTGGGGGCCGCCCCCGGCCAGTGGCTGCCGAAACCACAGCTCACCCTGGCCCAACTGGCGCACCAGCTCCAGAGCCATTACCACGCTCTCGGTGAGGTAGAGGTGGTAGCGGCGCAGGTTCAGGTAGATGGTTTCCTGGGCTTGTTCGCGGCTCACCTTGAAGTACACGGAAGTAGGCAGAATATTGTCGGCCGGGTAACCGTCGCGCAGTTTGTACACGTTCAGCCGGAAATACACCGTGTCGTAGGTACAGCTGAAAAGCCGCAGCGAGATTTCCTCCAGAAAAGCGGGCTTTTTGATGGCGAGCAGCTGGCCTATCTGGTTGCCGGCCATGTTGGCAGCGAAACCATCGAAGCGCATGGGGGTGCCGGCATTGCCTCGCACGCGCCGCTTCAGGCCCTTGGCGCGCACCTGCACCCCGGCCAGGGCTACCGTTTGGGCCCGCAGCAGCACCGGCCCGGTATGGCGCAGGTCGGCCACGCGCAGGGTGCGGTTGGCGTAGCCCACCAGCGAAAGGCGCACCGAGTCGGCATCGAAGCTGGCGGGCAGGTTGAGGGCGAAGCGGCCTTGTGCATCAGCCACCGTACCGTAGGGCTTGCCCAGCACGCCCACGCTCACGAAGCCCAGCGGCTGGCGCGTGGCGCGGTCGAGGGCCTGGCTGGCGAGAGTAGCGGGGGGTATTTGCGCTCGGCTTTCGGAATAGGCTGCCATTAAGAAAATCAGACAAAGCAGGAACCGCATATAAGTGAAAACTAACGTTCGGAGAAGTTGACTCGCGCCAAAAGTAACCAACATAGGACCTATGCACTCGGCTCGTTGGAGCCGCCGCAGAGCGGCGACATGTTGGTAGCTATCAGGTAATTAATGGGTTTCAGAACTACGGAGCTGCGGCACTACTCGTTCGGGCAAAAGTGCCACATCTTCGTGTTTTTTTTCTCTTTGTCAAGCAGTTACTACCAACATATCGCCGCTTCGGGGTTGCTCTAACGAGCCGAGTGCGTACGTAGGCCCTGCAACAAAAACGCCGGTAAGCGAGGCGCTTACCGGCGTTCTGGACAAGGGCAAACAGCAGTTAGCTACAGCTTTTGCATGTCATACGACTTGTCGAACACGCCCACTTGCACCCGCACTTTGTAAAGGCCAGCAGTTAGGTCGCCAGCGGGAACAACGACCTCGTTGTTTTCCTGGGTTAGCCGTCCCGTCCACAGCACCGCCGCTTTGCCCGTGGCCAGGCTTGTAGCCGTAATAGTCGCCTCCTTGCTGACATTGCCCCCAGCAGAGCAGTCGTAGTTGAACCGGAACGTCAGCACATCGCGCACAGGGTTCGGGAACAGAGAACACTCAGTTACCCGGCAGGCACCGGGCTTATTAAGCGAGGTGTGCTTGCGAATCTCCGGTGCCAGCGCTTTAATTGCGTCGGCTGGTAACTGGCTCAGGTCGTCAACCTTAATGCCCTCCACAACGTGCATGGGGGAAGAGATGGGGGCATACACCACTTTCTCAATGGTAATTCCTGGAAGGGCAGCCTCTGCCTCCTTGCGCAACCGCGCTTCAAGGACGGTTTTAAGCGCCCCTGTTGGAGCCGGATAGCTAGTGCTTAGTCAGGGGAATTAGTTACCCTAATTTTCTGGTAATGGCGGGCGAGTTTAGTACGGGCTTTTTCGACCGAAAACTGCCAGTTGACC
>JBPBPU010000030.1:0-65383 GCA_050954465.1 Janthinobacterium lividum | reverse complement strand
AAACGGCTTTTTTTCATGAGACAGGTAAAAATAGAGAAAGTTGAAAGTTACTACTTCTCTCTACTTTTGACTGGCCTACTTACCGGGGGAGCTTACACAGTTAGCTCCTGAGTGCCTGCCACCCCTCCTGGCCCAATAAACTGGTCGGTAGCTGCTGCGGTGGCCGTATAGGTGCCATTGTTGGTAAAGGCGACCTCACCACCGGCATAATAGATAGTTGAGTTGCTGTTTGTGAACGTGCCGGTGGAGGTGTTCACGAAGGCCCCACTGTTGTAGGCGTCGCCGTTGTACACGCCGCCGGTGCCTGTATTATAGGTTTGGGCTTGGGCGCTACGCCCAACCAGCAGCCCCAGCAGGGCCGCTATGGCTAGCGACCAGCGGTAAGTCAGAAAATAAAAGTGCATGATACAGAAGGAATGAAACGCGGAAGTGAAACAGCGGTCCGGCGGCGACCGGGCCGCCAACGGCTACTTGCCGCTAGACGTGGCTGTGCCGCTTTGCAGCTGCTTCACCACATCGCGCAGGCTCTGCAGGTCGGCTTTCACATCTTGCAGCTCGGCCTGGGCTTTAGCGCTGGTGTTGGCCTGGGCTTGTAGCTTGGTGTTGGCTGCTTTGAGAGCCTCAACCTGGGCCTGCTGCTCCTGGATGGCTTTGGTAAGCACCGGAATCAGCGAGTTATAGTCCACCGACAGGGTTTCATCGACATCGTGGCCTTCCTGCACGAGCTGCGGGTACACGGTGCGTAGCTCCTGGGCAATGAAGCCCATTTCGTGCTTGGTGTAGGGGGTAGCGGCGGTAGCGGCTTTGTCGTAACTCACCGGGTTGAGCTGCATCACCGAAGCTGTGGCGTTGGCGAGGCCCACGATGTTGGTTTTGAGGCGGCGGTCGGAGGTCAGGGCTAAGCCGCTGGCCCGCACGTTGCCGCTGGCATTGATGTCGCTGGCCACGTCGAGGGTATAGGCCGGGGCCGTGAGGCCGATGCCCACCTTCACGGCAGTGGCGCCGGTGCCGCCGAGCACGAGGCTGTTGCTCTGGCTCACCTGGGCCTGGTAGCCAATGGCTCCCGCATTAGTGAGGGCATTCGTAGTGGGGCCGCTGCCATAGCCAATGGCCGTATTATTGCTACCTGTGGCGTTGGTAATGCCGCTCTGGTAGCCCATGAAGAGGTTGTTGGCTCCCGTGGTATTGGCTTGGCCGCTCTGGTAGCCCAAAAACTGGTTGCTGCTGCCCGTCGTGTTGTTGAAGCCGCTCTGGTGGCCGTAGAACGTGTTGTTGGCGCCGGTGGTGAGGTTATAGCCGCTTTCCGTGCCAGTTAGTACATTGTTGCTGCCCGTGGCGGAGTAGCCGCTGTGGTAGCCCGTAGCCACGTTGTTGCTGCCAGCCGTGTTCAAAAAGCCCGATTCGAAGCCTGTGTAAGTGTTCTGGTTGCTGCTCGCGTTGCTGTAGCCCGCCCGGAAGCCGCTCGCGTGGTTGCTGCTGCCCGTAGTGTTGTTGAAGCTGGCCTCCTCACCCACAAACTGGTTTTGGCTGCCGGTGGTGTTGCCCTGTCCGCTGTGAAAGCCCAGAAACAGGTTGTCCTGACTGGTGGTATTGTTATAGCCGCTGTTCTCACCCAGAAACACGTTCTGCGTACCAGTGGTGTTCGAATACCCGCTTTACGCGCCCAAAAACTGGTTGTTGCTGCCGCTGGTGTTACTGAAGCCCGCCTGCGTGCCTAGCATCGTGCTGCCCGAGCCGGTGGTGACGTAGCCGGCCTGGTCGCCGATGAGGATGTTGGTGTTGCCGTCGCCGTTTTTGCCGGCTTGGTAGCCGAGGTGGATGTTGCCGATGCCGTCGGTGTTGACGTAGCCGGCCTGGTAGCCGACGAACGTATTGACATTGCCATCCGCGTTGCTGTAGCCCGCCTGGTATCCTGCGAACAGGTTGTTGGTACCCGTGGTGGTGCTGTTGCCGCTTTGGTAACCAAGCATGGTGCTGCCGTCGGCATTGCCCACGCGGCCCACCTTCTGGTTGTTCACCTGGAAGTTGAGGGCCACGTTGTCGGTAGTGCCCGGAAAGTTGGTGCCATCCACGGTGCCCGCATTGCCGAGCACGTCCCAGGCCGTGCTGGCGGCGGCGCTGCCCGCGCTGGTGGCCCGCCAGTTACCATTGCTATACACAAATTCCACGGCTTTGCCGGCCGGAATGGGTTGGCTGTTGAAGATGGCAGGGAAAGTGGTGGTATTGTAGATGGTCACGCGCTGCCCGCTTACCGGGGCGGGCGAGGAGGCCCCGATAAGGGCCACGGCGGCGGTGGCGGTGCCCGTAAGCTGCACCTGGCTGCGGGTAGTGGGGATAGTGGCGGCATTACTGCTCACGGCAACGCTGGTTTCGGCCACGGCAGTCGCGCCATTTATATCGAGCATGGTGCGCGGGGCGGTGGCACCGTAGCTTACCCCCAACTGGGCATACGCTGCCTGGCCTACTAGCAAGCCTAAAGAGGTCAGAAACAGTTTAGTAGATTCTTTCATGTAAGCGAGTTTAAGAGTAGATTTAAAGTGGTTTTGGTGATATTTTAACTTGTATACTTAATATACGGAACAAATTTCACGATAATTTTTGTTAATTTTTGTCTGTTTAATATAAAATATATTGTCTTTTAGTCAAAACAGCCTATTTTCTAGTCAAAACAGCCTGTTTGCCAGTCGAAAGAAATTGTTTGTCGGCAAATTTTTTTAACTTATATAAGGTGAATCTGAATCTTTAGCAAAGTGCTACAAACCAGAATTGTATGTAGGTGCACTGATAAACTGGTGATAACGCGAATATTCTCCGGTATCTTCAGTGGATACCGGCTAGCTTTCCCCACTTCCGAAATAGAAATATTATCACATGGCCGCTGCGGCACCACCTGCTCGCGCCATGAATCTGAGTTTGCCTATTGACTGGCAAAGTGTTACCAACTGCTATGCCCTTGGTTCGGCGCTGGCTACCTGATAAGAAGAGTAGTCAGAAGCCGAAAACGCAAAAGCTCCTGCTGGCCGTAGCCAACAGGAGCTTTTATGAAAAAGTGGAGCAGCTTTCAGCTTAAAGGCCCACGCTATAAGGCACAGACTGCACTGGTAAGCCTGCGGCCGCTATCTGCGCACGATGCGCAACGTGGCGTGGTAGGCATGTTGGCTTACCAGCAGCAGGTAGGCTCCTGCCGGCAGGCTGCGGGCCTCCGCCAGGGATATAGTCTGGCTGCCACTTGCCGCCAGTAGTTCCTGCCGTAGCACCACGCGGCCCATCACGTCGAGCAGCGTCAGGCTCACCGGGCCAGCCTCGGGCGTGGTGAGTTGGGCGGTGAGTTCGGCTGCAAACGGATTCGGATACGCGCTCACACCCCAGGCCAAGGCGTCGGGCGCGAGTGTGCGCACGGGCGAGAAGGCGCTGGTGCCGTCCTGGTCCACTTGGTTGAGGCGGTAGTACACCACCGCACTGCCGTAGCGGGCAATAGCTTTATCCAGAAAGCTGTAGCTGCGTGGGCTGCTGCTCGTGCCAGCGGCTTTTACCTGGCCCAGCACTTGCCACTTCGCCCCGTCAGTACTGGCCTGCACCTCGAAGTAGGCCGAATTCACTTCTGAGGCCGTCGTCCAACTCAGCAGGCCATCGGCTGCTCGCTTCACGGCCGTGAATGCCGTCAGCTGCACGGGCAGCGGGTTGAGTTGGCTGGTGCTGGCCAGGGCCAGGGCCGTGTAGGTGCTGCTCAGGGTCTTGTTCAGGGTCACGGTCACGGCGTTGGCGGCGGTGGGGTTGGTGGCCGTGTTGCTCAGGTTTTCCCACTTGCCCGTCGTGCTGTTGAAAGCCGCGATGGTGAGCGTGCCAGCGCTGCCCACGTAGCCCGCCGGCCCGAAGTTGGTGTAGGGCATCGTGATGGTGGAGCCGCTGGGCGCGCCGGCCGTACCCATGGGGTAGTACTCGCGGTTGCTGACGACGGTCAGCGGGACCATATCGGCGGCTGTGAAGCTGGTGTTGCTCGGGGCGGGGCTGGCCCGGTAGCGCAGGGTGGTGGCGCTGGGGCTGCTCAGGCGGATGGGGGAGTAGATGGTGCCGCCGCTAGCGGTGGGGTCGTTGGGGCTGGTGGTATTCTGGTTGCCGGCTCCGAGCGGGTAGGTGAAGGAGGTAGTGCCAGCCTTGCTCATGTACCCGTCCACGTAGCCAGCCGTGGCCCCGAGCGTACCAGCTACCGCCGACGCGCTGCTGCCCATATGAATGGCACCAGCTACGGTGTTGAGGGTCGTGGTTTTGCCGTTGTTGAGCGTGAGCGTGTTAGCCACGTTCGCGCCCTGGGTATTAGAGACTGTGAAGAGCTGGCCGGTGCCGTTGTCGAAGGTCAGGTTGTAGAAGTCAGGGGCGGTGGCCCCGCTGATTTCCTGAGTGCCGGGGGCGTTGTTGGGGCCGAGGAAGCGGTCGGTGGCGGGGTTGGTGGCGCTATTGGTGGCGGTGTAAGCACCGTCGTTGGCGAAGGTGGCGGCACTGGGTCCGGCGTAGTAGAGCGTGGAGCCGGTGTTGGTGAAGGTGCCGGTAGAGGTGTTGACGAACGCGCCGGAATTATAGGCGTTGCCGTCGGTGGAGTTGACCGTGCCGGTGTTGGTAGTCTGCGCCTGGCTGGCGGAGGCCGCACTCAGTAGGCCCAGCAGGACTACCAAAGACCCCGTAGTGCGGGGGGAGGAAGTAAAATAGCGCATCGGATACGACTGAATAGAAAATAAAAACCGGCTAACCACCCAGCTCTGTTGAGCCGGGCGGTCGGCTGGTTTGCCAGGCTATTTGCTGGATGCCGTAGCCGAACCAGCTTGCAGCTGCTTCACCACATCGCTCAGGCTTTGCAGGCTGGCTTTCACGTCTTGCAGCTCGGCCTGGGCTTTGGCGGCGCTGGCCGTCTGGGTGCGCAAGGCAGCTTCGGCAGCTTCCAAGCGGCGGCTCAGTTCCTGGGTGGCACTCACGTTGAGCATCGACAGGGCCTCGTAATCCACGGCCCGCACGTCGTTGTGCTCCAGGCCAAACACGAATACCTTACTGGGCGTAGCAGCCAGTTGCTGCGCACCGCGCACTACCAGCGTGCGGCTGCCCGCAGCAGCGGGGCGAGCTACGTTGGCGAGCACTTCGCCGGTTGGGCCAACCAGCTTGAGGCGTTGGCCGGCCATAGCACCCGTACCAGCCAGGGCCGTGGGCAGCGTAATAGCAACCAGCGAATCGCCGGGCAGGGCTTGCACGGCGGTAGCCGAAGCATACACATCGGGCAGGAAGCCCATGTGCTCATGCACGGCCTGCGGAAATACCGCCTCTACCTCCTGCGCTATTACCTTCTTGAATTTCTGGTTGCCGTACTGGGCGCGGTCAAGCATCTGGTAGTCGGTGATGCGCAGCTTGTTGAGCAGTGTAAGGTCGGAAGTGGTGTTGCTCAAGCCAATTACGCGCTTAAGGCGGATGTCAGAAAGCGCATTGAACTCCGGCGCAAGAACACGCCCACCCGACCGGATACTGACCAGGTAGTTGCCGCCACCAGCCAGGCGGCCAGTAGTAGCCGGGTCAGTGTAAGACAAGAACGAGTAAGCCCCGTAGCTTACGGTCGCGGCGGTTGCTACTTCCAGCGGATAGCCGGGGTTGTTAGTACCGATGCCTACGTGGCCATTGCCTTTGATAGTCATCAGGGAAGTCCCACCGGAGTTGGAGCCAGCCGCCGCCGACGACTGGCTTACGTCAAAAGCCGTAACGAGCTGCGACGTGCCGGTTACTTTCACAGCCAGGCCGTTGGAATAGTCGCTGGTGGAGCCGTTGTAGAAAGCTCCTACGTAGCCCGGTATGTTCATTCCCCAGTCCAGCGAACCACTATTTACCCCAAAACCGTCGCTGCCAGCCGTATTCGTAGTGGTGTTCGACAACAAGCTATAAGGAGCAGTCGTGCCGATACCGACATAGCCATTCTGGTCAATGGTCATGCGAGTGGCAAATGAGGTGGCGCCATTGGGAGTAGTGGCAAAAAGCAGCCGGTTTCCGTGGGCGGTAGAAGACCAGTTTTCGGTAGCGTTGGCATACATGCCGCCGCTGAGGTAGCTATACGCGGTGCCATCGTACCCATCGCTCATAAAGAAGCCCAGAAAATCGTTGGCTACTACGGCGGCGGGGGCTGCCGTAGTGCCCCGGCTTTTGCGTGCGTTTATCACAGAGCCGGCAGCATCAGCCGAGCTGTAATCCATTGCTGCTGCGAGCGACGACGCTCCGGCAACGTTGAGGCGGGCGGCGGGGTTGGCAGTACCAATACCAACAAAGCCAGCGGAGGTAAAAGTGGTGCTGCCACCAGAGCCAGCTACGTTGAGCGCATTGCCGTTGTTGGTGACGGTAGTAGCCTGCACCAGGTTGCCACCGAGCTGCACGTTGCTGCCGGTTTTGGTCAGGCCGTTGTTAGCGGTGAAGGCGTTGCCGCCGCCACCGGTGGCCCGGAAGCCGCCGTTAGAGTACACAAACAGTACCGACTGGCCAGCCGGAATATTCTGGCTGTTGAACGTGGCATCGAAGCCGCTGGTGTTGTAGATGGTCACGCGCTGGCCCGTAACGGGAGTTGGGGAGGCCGCGCTGGTGAGGGCAACGTTGGCGGTAGCCGTGCCAGTAAGGCGAACCTGGCTGGCGTTGGTGGGGATAGTGGCGGCGTTGCCGCTAACGGCTACGGCGGTTTCGGCCAGGGAAACTGCGCCGTTTACATCGAGCATGGTGCGCGGAGCAGTAGCTCCATAGCCGATGCCCAGCTGGGCATGAGCCGTTTGGCTAGCGAATAAGCCCAGGCCCAAAGAGGCCAGAAAAAGTTTGTTGAAAGTTGACATGATTAGTCTATTAAAAAAGGTAGAAGGCTAAAAAGGGAAGAAACCGGTAGCTAACTGGATGTTGTGGCTAGCGATGACATAAAAACTGAGGCAAAGGTCTGCATGCAGCATAAATTAATGCTGTTTTTTCGTTGAAACCTCCCTGTAAAGAGGTAAAACAGGTGTTTTGGCGGGTGAATTTATTTTGGGAAGGAAGGGCATCGCCATACTATGAAAAGTGCCCCTATTGGCCTTTAATAGCTTTTATCCGTTAATATTTTGGATATATAAGGGGCAAAGGTAGGGATAAATCACGTAATTATTCCCGGCAAACACCACTGTAAGCTATTGCGCCAACAATAAGAGGCCGAGCCCAGGTGGCGGCATCCAATCCAAAATGGCCTCTGCAAAGCGGCAGCGCGAGTGACCATAGTACTCGCTAACTACAAAAAAAACCGGGGCTGACAGGGTACAACTGCCAGGCAACGATAAATCAGCGAGGTGGTATCGTTGCCTGGCAGTCGTACCCCGTCAGCCCCGGTTGGTGGTTCCGTGGCTGGCAGCGAATGGCTGCTAGTGGGTAAGGTGCACCGTAGCCAGGTGCTGGCCCTGGCGCACGAGCAGCGAGTAGGTGCCGGCTGCCAGGGCCTGCCCCTGCTGTACATCCAGCAGCAGTGTGCCCGCCGTAGCCGTCATTTCGCGCCGAAGCACCGTGCGGCCGAGGGCATCGAGCAGCGTGAGCGTAACCGGGCCCGCCTCGGGCGTGGTCAGCCGGGCCATAAGCTCCGCCGCGAAGGGGTTGGGGTAGGCGCTCACGCCCCAGGCCAAGGCGTCGGGGGCGAGCGTGCGCACGGGTGAGAAGCTGGCTTTGCCGTCCTGGTCTGCCTGATTGAGGCGGTAGTACACCACAACACTGCCGTAACGAGCAAGCTGTTTGTCCAGCCAGCTATAGTTGCGTGGGCTGTTGCTCGTGCCAGCGGCTTTCACTTGGCCCAGCACTTGCCACTTGGCCCCGTCGGCACTGGCTTGCACCTCGAAGTAGGCCGAGTTTACTTCCGAGGCCGTCGTCCAGCTCAGCAGGCCATCGGCTTCTTTCTTCACGGCCGTAAACACCGTCAGCTGCACGGGCAGCGGGTTGGCAGTTGAGGTGCTGGCTAGGGCCAGGGCGGTGTAGCTCGTGCTCAGGGCAGCAGGTAGCTGCACGGTTACCGTTTGGTTGGTGGTATTGACCGGGTTGGTTGCCAAGGCGCTCAGGTTTGTCCAGCGGGTGCCGTCGTAGCCCGCAATGGTGAGGGTGGCCGGGTTGTTTCCTACGTAAACCGTGCCGCCGCTAGTGAGGCCGAAGTTGCCGTAGGGCATGGTGATGGTGGAGTTGGCTGCTGCCCCCACCGTACCGATAGGGTAGTATTCGAGCCGGCTCACGTTCGTGAGTTGCAAGCCGCCGCCTTGGGTAGCGAAGCTGGCACTATTAGGAGTAGCCCCCGCCACGTAGCGCACGGCGGTGCCGCCGGGGCTGCTCAGGGTAAGGGGCGAGTAGATGCCGCCCGTTCCTGAAGCGTTGGTAGCTGGGTTAGTACCTGCGCTATTGGTGTTAGTAGCCCCGAGGGGATAGGCGAAGCTGGTAGTACCAGCCTTGGCCAAAAAGCCGTCGATGTAGTGTGTATTAGTACCCGCAAGGGTGGTGCTGCCCGTTGTATTGAGGCGCAAAGCCCCGGCTGCATTAGTATTAGCCGCCGCTGTGGAGGCGGCTGCCGCAGTCAGGCCGGTCGTGGTCAGGATACCTGTGTTGCCAAACGTAAATACGTCGCTGACGTCGGCCCCGGCCGTGTTGCTCAAGGCAAACGAGGTAACGGTATTCGTCAGCGTGAGGCCGAAGAAGGTAGGGGCTACCGTACCGGCCAGCTCCTGGGCTCCGGCTACTCGGCCCGGTCCCTCGAACTGGTCGAGGCCAGGTGAGGTAGCGGCGTAGGTGCCGGCATTGGAGAAGGTGGCCGTGCTGGGACCAGTGTAGTAGATGGTGCCCGTATTGGTGAAGGCCCCCGTGCCAGCGTTAGTGAAGGCGCCGCCGTGGTAGAGGCTACCCGTGTTGGTGGCGGTGCCGGAGTTGTATTCCTGGGCGTAGGCGCTTTGCGCCAAACCCAGCAGGCTCAGCAGCCCCGCCAGGGCGAGGGGCCGGCGATGGGCAAAAACAGGGTAATAAGTTTTCATATCTCAGAAAGTTAACGGGTTAGGAAGGGTAGCACAGAAGCAAGCGGCTTAAAGTGCCCCACCCGGCCAGCCGACCAAGTGAGGCGCCTTCAAGGTTGCTTACTTCGCGCTGGCCGTGCTGCCGCCGGCTTTCAGCGTCTGCATCTCGGCCCGCATGGCTTGCAGCGCGGCTTGCAGCTCGTTTACCGTGCTGGCCGAGGCTTTACTGTCGAGGCCGGCTTTCAGGGCCGTATTGTCCGAGGCGAGCTTGGCATTGGCGGCTTTGAGGGCATCAATCTCTGTTTGCTGCTCCTGAATAGCTTTGGTGAGCACCGGAATCAGCTCGGTGTAGCGGATGCCGTAGAAGTCCTTGTCCGTCTTGGGCTTGGTCACCGACTCTGGGATGATAGTGTCCATTTCCTGCGCAATGAAGCCCAGCATCACGCCCACGTTGTCGAGGTCCTGCTTCCAGCGGTAGCTTACCGGCCGCATCCGCAGCACTTCCTGCAGGCCGTAGGTAGTTGGCTTGATGTCCTTTTTCAGGCGGATATCCGACGAGTTGGACGGCGCGTTGGTGTTGTTGATGCTCGTCACGTACAGGGTCGACCAGCGAGCTGTGCTCAAGCCCAGGTCCCGGCCGCTGGTAGCATCAGGCGCAATGTCGCCACCAAAAACGTGGGTTTCCCGGCCGCTGGCGTCATAGTAGAAGTTGCCGGCTGTGTTAGCCAATATCGGGGTGCCTGCGATGGCCGCGTTGGTGGAGGTAACCGTCATGGCCGACTGCCCGGTACCCTGAATGTTGACCCCGTTGCCGAAGCTGGCCCGGTCAGTTACGTTTGCCGTACCGGTTACCGACAGCGGGTTGATAGGCGTACTGGTGCCAATGCCCACATAGCCAGTGCCTAGGTCTACCGCTACGTCGCTGTTGCCGGTGCGCCCGATGTAAAAAAGCCCATTGGTATTGGCTGTTCCCGTGCTGGTATTAAAAGTTGGGTTGATACCCAGCAGGAAGCCTTTGGCCGTGCCGCTCGCGTCTTTGGCCACAAACTGCTCGATAATCGACTGACCATTGCCGTTGCCTTCCAGGCGCAAGCCCATATTGGCCGTATTAGTGCTGAAAACTCCCGTGCCGCCCGTGCCTTTGTTCAGCACATGCAGGCTTACCGAAGGTGTCGTGCCGATGCCTACGTTGCCGTTGCTGGCAAAAGTGGTGGTGCTGCCCGACCCCACCGCCGTGAGGTCGAAGCCATTGTTGGTAATAGCCGTGGCCTGCGTGAGGTTGCCACCAAGCTGGATGTTGTTGCTCGTTTTGGTCAGGCCGTTGTTGGCCGTCGTCACCACGCCCGCAGGCCCCGCTGCCGTGGCAGCGTTGAAATTCACGATTTCGTAGGTAGCTGTGCCCGTCGCGCCCGTCGTCACGACCTGCACGCTCTGCCCGGCCGGGATGGTAATGGTAGCAGCTCCGTCGATGGTTTCGCTGTTGCTCGTGTTCACCGTCACCATTTGGGCAGCGGTAGTATTCTTGATATTCACCAGGCGGCCCTTGACCCCCGTCGCGCTGGGCAGCGTGAGCGTAGCCGCGCCGCTGCCGCTGTACACCACGTAGAAGTCGGTAGCAGCCAGCGCCGTAGTGCCGGTAGCCGTCACGCTTTTGTAGTTGGCGGCCAGCGAGCCGTTCACTTCTAGCGAACTCTGCGGATTGCCCGACCCGATGCCCACGAAGCCAGTGGTCAGGTCCATCACCATGTCGTTGGCGTTGCCTGTGCGCCCCATGTAAAATATGCCCCGCTCCGTGTTGAATGTCGGGTTGATGCCCAGCAAAAACTCCTTGGTAGTGCCGGCCGTGTTCTTGGTCGTGAAGTACTGAATAACCGACTGCGCATTGCTGTTGGCATCCAGGCGCAGGGCGGTGTTGGCGGTATTGGTGTTGAAAACCCCCGTGCCGCCCGCACCCTTGTTGAGCACATGCAGGTTGGCCGAAGGCGCGGTGCCAACGCCCACGTTGCCGGCGGCATCGAACGTGGTGGTGCTGCCCGAGCCTGCAATATTGAGCGCGTTACCGTTGTTGGTCACGGTGGTGGCCGTAACTAAGTTGCCCCCCAGGCGCACGTTGCTGCCTGTATTCTTATTCAGGCCGTTATCGGCCGAAAAGGCATTGCCGCCGCCGCCCGTGGCCCGGAAACCGCCGTTGGAATACACGAACATCACCGACTGCCCGGCCGGAATATTCTGGCTGTTGAAGGTAGCCGCCTGGGCAGTGGTGTTGTAAACGACTACGTGCTGCCCCGCCACCGGAGCCGGCGTAGCGGCACTGGTGAGAGCAATGGTAGCGGTAGGCGTACCCGTAAGCTGCACCTGGCTGACGTTGGTAGGAATAGTAGCGGCGTTGCCGCTCACAGCCACGCTGGTTTCGGCTACTGCTACTGCCCCATTCACGTCGAGCATGGTGCGGGGAGTGGTGTTGCCGTAGCCGACACCCAACTGCGCGTGGGCGGCTTGGCTGACGAATAGTCCCAGGCCGAGAGTGGCCAGAAAAAGTTTGTTGAAGTTTGTCATAATAGGGGGAAAAGAAGAAAAGCGAAAAGCAGAAGCGCGCTTAGCTCGTCAGTCTGGCGTGTTGATACACGTAGTGCAGACGGCTGGGCAGCGAAAAAAGAATTTATTATGCGAAGTTAAATACAATTTTGTACTGTAGGAAACTGAAGTAGAACCCGGCATTAGATGGAGATAAAGTGCTCAAAGAAAAAAAATAGTTCGTTGACCGAAAAAATATAGCTGGGTATCAAGCATAAACTATTGAAAATTAGCTAGTTATTTGATATTTATTTTAGTCAAAATTATACATGAATGTTATATGTAACTAAAAATCAATCACTTAAAAAATCGATTTCATCAGCTTGTTTTCCTCTTTTTGGTAGGCAGAATTCCTGTGCTTACGCCAACTGTTTTGTGCAGCTTATAGTGGAAATTTCCCCTACAAAACCGTATAAAACAACAGATTGGCTAAGATAATTTATAAGCTAAAATGTTCTTACCTGATGCTAGCGGTAGAAACTGTTAAACTTTTTCATTAGTAATTCGATTCGTAACAAAGGAGTTTTTTAATAGACAGTTCTATGCTTCGTTTAAAATTGAAAAAATTTGTTTCGATAAGTAATAATTCTGCCTCCGCCGAAAACGATAAAAACAGCAACCTGTATGTTTTTACAGTTTTTGCATTATACTAGTTTTTATTTGAATGAATTAAAAGTGAAGAGAGGACTTTGCTCGCTACTTTCTCCTGCAACTGGTGCCTGTCTAAAGCGGGGTGCATTGCCAGAGGCAAGCAGTAAGCATAGTATTTAACTGCTGTTATGCCTTGGCGCGGGCCTCTGGCCTGTGCCGACGAGTCGCAGGCCTTTGGCGCTGCCCGCTAGAACAAGTCGTTCGGCTGTCGCCCTCCCCATACCAGGCTAAAGGCCTGTAGCAGGTCGGCACGGGCCAGAGGCCCGCGCCAAGGCATAACAGTAGCTATTTACCCGTCCTCACTGCCTGCTGGCGGGCCTTTGGCCGGGCTGCTGGCGCAAGCAGGGAGGCGCATGCATTGGCGCTCTGCATCAGATGACTGCCATTCCCTCACAGGAGGTGCCTTCTGCGTGGCGAAACGCCAGCTTACCAGGCGGCCTTGTGCCTGAGCCGCCTACCCGTCTGGCGCGGCTACTACAGTCCAGCTACGCCCCGCCCAGCTGCCCACCGCAGTAGCACGGCCCATGAGCCTGCGTAAGTGGCTGCTGCCACAATTTCCGCCTCCCTAAACCCTGCACTCTTTTTGAAGAAGCCGGGTTTTATAGTTTATGCCCGGTCGCAGGGTTCGCTTGGTGGGCCGTAAATTTGTCCGCAACGCGCTGTCTCTTTAGCTAATTTATTTTCCCATGTTAGATTTCTTCGGCAAAACCGTCGCCAAGCTCTTTGGCTCCAAAGCAGAAAAAGACCTGAAAGGCGTGGTGCCGTACGTGGCCCTCATCAATGCTGAATATGCCAAACTGGCCGACCTCACCGACGACCAGCTGCGCCAGCGCACCCAGGACGTGCGCGCCCAGATTGACGGCAAGCTCGCCGACCTCGACGGCCGCATTGCCGGCCTGCAAAGCCAGATTGACACCCAGCCGCAGCTCGACGTAAGCAAGAAGGAACAGATTTTTGAGCAAATCGACGCCCTCGAAAAGCAGCGCAACAAAGACCTCGAAGTAGCCCTCACCGACGCCCTACCCCAAACCTTCGCCATTGTGAAGGAAACCGCCCGCCGCTACGCCCAGAACGGGCAGCTGGTAGTAACGGCCACCGACGCCGACCGCGACATTGCTCGCACTAAAGGCAACGTAACCATCGAGGGCGACCAGGCTATCTGGAGTAATAAGTGGCTGGCCGGCGGCGCCGAAATCACCTGGGACATGGTGCATTACGACGTGCAGCTTATCGGCGGCGTGGTGTTGCACCAGGGCAAAATCGCGGAAATGGCCACCGGCGAAGGCAAAACGCTGGTATCGACCCTGCCCGCCTTCCTCAATGCGTTGGGCGGGCGCGGCGTACATCTGGTAACCGTGAACGACTACCTGGCCAAGCGCGACTCGGAGTGGAACGCGCCGTTGTTTGAGTTTCACGGCCTCACCGTGGACTGCATCGACAAGCACCAGCCCAACACCGACGCCCGCCGCAATGCCTACCTAGCCGATGTGACGTATGGCACCAACAACGAGTTTGGCTTCGACTACCTGCGCGACAACATGGCCCGCGAGGTAAGCGAGCTGGTGCAGCGCAAGCACCACTTTGCCATGGTGGACGAAGTGGACTCCGTACTCATTGATGATGCCCGCACCCCGCTCATCATCAGCGGGCCGGTGCCCAAGGGCGACGTACATGAGTTCCTGGTACTTAAGCCGCGCATCCAGAAGCTGGTAGACGAGCAGAAAAAGCTGGTGCAAGCCTACCTGGTGGAAGCCCGCAAAGCCATTGCCGACGGCAAAACCGGCGCGGAGGAAGGCGGCAAAAACGGCACCGGCGGCCTGGCGCTGTTCCGCGCCTACCGGGGGCTGCCCAAGAGCAAGCCGCTCATCAAGTTCCTCTCGGAGTCGGGCAACCGCGTGATTTTGCAGCAAGCCGAGAACTTCTACCTCTCCGACAATTCGCGCCAGATGCCGCAGGCCGACAAGCCGCTGTATTTCACGATTGACGAGAAAAACAACCAGATTGAGCTAACCGAAAAAGGCATCGACCTGATAACGGCGCAGGGCGAAGACCCGCATCTGTTCATCATGCCCGACATCGGAATCGAAATCGCCAACATCGAGAAGGCCGAGGCCCTCACGGCCGAGGAAAAGCTGAACCAGAAGGAGCAGCTGATGAGCGACTACCAGGAGAAAAGCGAGCGCGTGCACACCGTGAACCAGCTTCTGAAAGCCTACACCCTGTTCGAGCGCGACGACCAGTATATTCTGAGCGACGACGGCAAGGTGAAAATCGTGGACGAGCAAACCGGCCGCGTGATGGAAGGCCGCCGCTACTCCGACGGTCTGCACCAGGCCATTGAGGCCAAGGAAGGCGTGCGCATCGAGGATGCCTCCCAGACCTACGCCACAGTAACCCTGCAGAACTACTTCCGCATGTACCACAAGCTGGCCGGCATGACGGGCACCGCCGAAACCGAAGCCGGCGAGCTGTGGGAAATCTACAAGCTCGACGTGGTGGTGATTCCTACCAACCGCGTGATTTCGCGCCACGACGAGCACGACAAAGTGTACCGTACCGTGCGCGAGAAGTACAACGCCGTGGCCGAGGAAATCCAGACGCTGGTGCAGGCCGGCCGCCCGGTGCTGGTGGGTACGACTTCCGTGGAAATAAGCGAATTGGTAAGCCGGATGCTGAAGCTGCGCGGCATCCAGCACCAGGTCCTCAACGCCAAACAGAACCAGCGCGAGGCCGAGATTGTGGCCGGCGCGGGCTACCCCGGCACCGTCACTATCGCCACCAACATGGCCGGCCGGGGCACCGACATCAAGCTGCGCGAAACCTCCAAGGCGTCGGGTGGCCTAGCCATTATCGGTACCGAGCGCCACGAGAGCCGCCGCGTAGACCGCCAGCTGCGGGGCCGCGCTGGCCGCCAGGGCGACCCCGGCAGCAGCCAGTTTTTCGTGAGCCTCGAAGACAACCTCATGCGCCTCTTTGGCTCCGAGCGCATTGCCAAGCTCATGGACCGCATGGGCATGGAAGAAGGCGAAGTGATTCAGCACTCGATGATTACCAGCAGCATTGAGCGGGCGCAGAAGAAGGTGGAGGAAAACAACTTCGGCACCCGCAAGCGCCTGCTGGAGTACGACGACGTGATGAACGCCCAGCGCGAGGTGGTGTACCGCCGCCGCCGCAACGCCCTGTTTGGCGAGCGCCTGGAATTGGACATCCTCAACTTGGTGTACGATGTGAGCGAGGACATTTCCAACGGCCACAAAATCACGAACGACTATGAGGACTTCAAGCTGAGCGTCATCAAGGACTTCGGCTACGACACCCACATCACGGCCCAGCAGTTTGGGGCGCTGGCCGCCGACCCGCTCACCCAGAAGCTCTACGAGGAAGCTACCAATTACTACGAAAGCAAGAGCGAGCACATCGGTAGCAACTCGCTGCCGCTGGTAAACGACCTGCTGAGCCAGAACACGCCTTACGAAAACCTAGCGGTGCCCTTCACCGACGGCCACAAGCACATCCAGATTGTGGCCAACCTGCGCAAGGCCCAGGCCAGCGGGGGCCGCGAAATCGTGCGCAGCATGGAAAAGGTGTCGGTGCTCTCGACCATCGACGAGGCCTGGACCCAGCACCTGCGCCAGATGGACGACCTCAAGCAGGTGGTGCAAAACGCCGTATACGAGCAGAAAGACCCGCTGCTGGTGTACAAGTTCGAGGCCTTCGAGCTGTTCAAGCGCATGCTGGCTAAGGTAAACCACGGCACCAGCGCCTTCCTCTTCAAGGCCGACGTGCCCGTAGCTGCCGAAGCCGGCTTTGCCGAGCCCGAGTTCTACTTCGACGACGACCTGCCTGCCCTCGCCCCCCGCCCCGAGCTGCATGCCGAAAAAGAAGTGTCGGACACCAGCCTCGGCGCGGGCCAGGAAGACCTCGACCAAGCCGCCGCCCTCGGCATCCGCCCCGAGCCCACCGTGGTAAAGCAGGAGCCCATGCGCTCGCAAAAAGTAGCCAACCGCAACGAGCGCGTGAGCGTGCAGTACATGGACGGCCGCGTACTGCGCGACGTGAAGTACAAAACGGTAGAGGACGACCTCGCCGCCCAGCGCTGCGTGCTGGTGGGGTAAGCTGGTTTTGAGCGGAATAGGAGAGGCTCGAACGGTAACGTTCGGGCCTTTTCTAGTTTTAGCGGAAGTGCCGGATAGCTAAAAAAAAGAGGTATATCTTTACCCAATCGGGCTAGCTCAGCACAGGCAGCCCTGTTTCTGGTATGAAAAACATAGTCCAAATTGCTGGTACAGTAGCCCTGATGTTGTGGTGGGCCTTAGCCGGGCCTACGGTACACGCTCAAGCGCCGCGCTGGTCGCTGGCTATAGCCGGGGGCATCCAAAGCCCTTCGGGCCAATGCTACCCGGAAGCAGCCGTGGCCGATGGCAGCGGTAACCTATTCGTAACGGGCGCATTCATTGGCCAAGTGGCCTTTGGCAGCACAACGCTAACCAGTACCGGAGCCGATGACATCTTTGTTGCCAAGTACGTCCCGGCTACTGGCGTCTGGGCGTGGGCCGTGCGCGGGGGTGGCACCGACTATGACTATAGCCACGGCATTGCCGTGTGGGGCAACAGCGTCTACATAACGGGCAGCATTAAAAACAACCGGTCTAATACTTACGGGGTTACTTTTGGAAGCGCACCGCAGTACGGGGCTACCGCAACTGCCAGCGATGACTTGCTGGTGGCTAAGTACACAGATGCGGGTACCTCGGCTACTTTGAACTGGACGCAGGTGGGCGGTGGTACCGGCAATGATGGAAGCTATGGTATTGCCGTTAGTGGGAGCGGGGTGTATATAACAGGATACCTCACCAACGACTCATCCAATAGTTACCAGGTGGTACTAGGGGGTTCCGGTAGCTTAGCAGGAACGGTGCCGCAGTACGGGACCAGCACTACGGGCGTTGAAGATTTGCTGGTAGTAAAATACTTCGACCAGGGTACTACGGCCACGGTAGCTTGGTCGCAGGTAGGCGGCGGGGCCAGCGGCGACCGGGGACAAGGAATTGCGGTAAATGGTAGCAGCGTCTACGTAACCGGCTCCATTGCCAACGACCTACTCAATAGCAATAAAGTAGTATTCGGGGCGGCAGGTGCTAGGCCCGGTACTGTGCCACAGTACGGAGCCAGCAGTACCGCGAAAGTTGACATAATAGTAGCAAAATACACCGACCAGGGTACCAGCGCCACCCTGGGCTGGACGCAGGTAGGCGGAGGCACTGGCCTTGATATTGGCTACGCTATTGCGGTGAGTGGCAGCAACGTATACGTTACGGGCTACATCACTAATACAAGCCTGGACACCCAGGCAGTAGTATTTGGCGGAACTGGTGCCACGCCAGGCACCCGGTCACAGTACGGCACCAACAGCACCGGTTGCGGCGGCTGTGCCGACCTGCTGGTGGCAAAGTATACGGATAACGGCTCCTCAGCCACCGTGGGCTGGACGCAGGTGGGGGGCGGCTCCAGCTTCGACTACGGTACCGCCATTGCTACAAGCGGTAACCAGGTGTACGTAACGGGCACCATCAACAATAACCTGGCTAACGCCAATGCG
The DNA here is from genome assembly GCA_050954465.1 of Janthinobacterium lividum. Lineage (GTDB taxonomy): Bacteria > Bacteroidota > Bacteroidia > Cytophagales > Hymenobacteraceae > Hymenobacter. The sequence continues at coordinate 47,551 of JBPBPU010000030.1, read as the reverse complement.
GTAGTATTTGGGGGAACAGGTACTCTTCCCGGCGCTGCCGCGCAGCAGGGTGCTACTACGGTGGTTGGGGCCGATGTAGTGGTAGCGGCATACACCGACCAAGGCACTACGGCCGCCCTAAGCTGGACGCAGGTAGGCGGCGGAACAGATTTCGACAAGGGCGTTGGTATCTGCGTAAGTGGCTCTACGCTGTATGTGGCCGGGCAAATTTCGCCAATTGCTACGTTTGGAAATTACACGGTAAATGCCCCCTACTATTACCCGGTATGCTTGGTAGGAGGCCTTGCCAATGCCGTGCTGCTCGCCACCTCTGCCCCCACCACCCTGCCTGGCCTCTGCCTCTTCCCCAACCCGGCCCACGGCACCGCCGCCGTGCGCCTCCCGGCCGGCTCTGCCGCCGCCCTCACCCTGCTCGATGCGCTGGGCCGCCCCGTGCGCACCTGCGCCGCCCTAGCGGGGCAGGACTACTCGCTGAGCCTGGCGGGCCTCGCGCCCGGCGTGTACGCGCTGCGGGTGCAGGCCGAAGAGGGGCAGACTGTGCAAAAGCTGGTGATAGAGTAAAATGCAAAAGGGGCCGCCGGAATACTCCGGCGGCCCCTTTTGCATTTTACCAGCCTTCTACGCTTTGGCTGGCTTGGCAGCGCGGGGCGAGTCGTCTACGGTGTAGCCGTAGTCGCCCATCTGGCGCAAGTCGGCTTTGCCCAGGTTGCCTTGCAGGGCTTTGGAGCCGCGCTGCACCAGCGGCAGGCACTCGGCTACTACTTTGTCGCGCTGCTCGTAGAGGTGTTCGAGCTGCTTTTCCAGGTCTTTGGCCTGCTGGTGCAGGGCCAGGGCATCGGGTACTTTGGCAGCGGCCGCTTGCAGGTCGAGGGCTAGCTGCCCGCCAATGAGTGAAGCCGCCCCGGCTTTGGTGATGCCCGCGCTGACGGCAGCGGCCAGGTTGAGGACGCCAAGGGCATCTTTGATGGTAGGAAGGGGAATGCGGGCCTGCGCCATACGAAAGGGTAAGCCGGGGGAGTAAGCCAGCTTAAAGACAAATTTGGGATATATGCTGTAATTATTGCACTTTATTCGCTCAAACCACCCTGCTTAACGTTAAGCAAGGTAGTTTAACCGCCAACTCGCCAGGTTGAAGCTTCAGCATGGCAGGTTGAGGCTTCAACTTGCCAAGTTGAAGGTTAAGCATGGTGGGTTGATGCTTCAACTCGGCGAGTTGGTGCTTGGGCATGGCAGGTTGAAGGCTAAGCACGGCGGGTTGGTGCTTCAACCTGGCAAGTTGGCGCTTGGAGGGAGCAAAAAGAAGGCGGCTATATTTACGGTTCCTGCTTGTGCCAGCTTTTTCCTGGTTCCTATGAAACCCTTTTCCTCTCGCCGCAGCCTGCTGCTGGCGTTGCTGTGGCTACTGGCTGGGCCGGGCGGATGCCCACCGGCCCCGCCGCTACCCTCACCCCGCTTGATGCCCTAGGGCGGGTAGTGCGGCGGGCCACCGCACCGGGCGGCCAAGATTATTCGCTGGCGCTGACCAGCCTGGTCCCCGGCATGTATGCGCTACGGGTGCGGGCAGGCGCAGCCGAGCCGTGTGCCGGCTGGTGGTGAAATAGCCACCGTGCGGCCCGGCTTTAGGTCTCGATTTTATTCGCCCGCCAGCTCCCGTGGCGGGCGTTTTCGTTGGCGCTGGCCCTGGCAGTGTATGTCAGCTAGGGCGTGGGGGTGGGCACGGGATGGGGCGCGTCGTTGAAGTAGTCGCCCGGTGTGTTGTTGCCCAGTTGTCCGACATCGTTGCTGCCCCAAGCGTAGAGGATGCCATCGGTGCCCAGGCCCAGGCAGTGCTGCCCGCCCGCCGCTACGCGGGTGTAGCGGCCGGGCACGGGGGCGGGGGTGGCGCTGTCCTCGTTAGGCGAGCGGCTCAGCTCACCTTGGCCGTTGCTACCCCAGGCCCAAAGCTGCCCATCGGCCCGCAAGGCTAGCACGAAGGCCGTGCCCGCCGCCACCTGCGTCCAGCGGCCGGGCAGCAGCCGGGGCGTGGGCAGCGGCGGCGGCGTCTGGTTATGGGTGGCCCGCCAGGAGTTAGTGGGGGTGGCAAGTTGCCCGTTGAAGTTGTCGCCCCAGGCCCAAAGCTGCCCCTCGGCAGTGAGGGCCAGGCTAAACGCCTCGCCCGCCGCCACCTGCGCATAGTGGCCCGGCACCTGCACCGGGGCCGGGTGGTCCACGTTGCTGACCGGCACCCCCGGCCCAAGCTGCCCCCGCAGGTTGCTGCCCCACGCATAGAGGGTGCCATCGGGGCGCAGGGCCAGCACGTGGTACCAGCCCGCCGCCACGCTTTTCCAGCGGCCGGGCAGGCGCAGCGGCGCGGGGTGGGGCTGCTCCACGGATACGCCCGGCCCCAGCACTCCGCTGAAGTTACTGCCCCAGGCCCAAAGCTGCCCCTCGGCATCCAGGGCCAGGCTGTAGCCGTTGCCGGCCACTACCTGGGCGTAGTGGCCTGGCACGGGCACCGGCGCGGGGTGGGGCGCATCGTCCACGGGCAGCCCCGGCCCCAGCTCGCCCGTGCGGTTGGTGCCCCAGGCATAGGCGCGGCCCTCGGTGGTGAGGGCCAGCGAGTGGCTCCGGCCCGCCGCCACCTGCGCCCAGTTGGTGGCCGTGCCCACCTGGCCCCACTTCGGCAAGCCATACACGCTGTCGGGGGCGCCGGCTATTCCGCCGTCGTTGTAGCCGGCCGCCCACAAGGAGCCATCAGCGGCCACCCGCACGACGTGGCGGGCGCCCGTGGCCCACGAGCGCAACGCCGGGCCGGTGGGCTGGTCGGCGCGGGCGGGCTGGTCGGGGTGGCAGGCGGCCAGGGCCAGCGTCAGCAGCAGCAGGCCAGCGACGACCAGCGAAGGCAAAGAGAAAACATGCATAGGAGCCGGGAATAAAGAATAAAGGTAGCTCCCACGGCACCCGGCTCCCTTTGCCCGGGTCCGGGTCTGGGTCTGGTCTGGGGCGGGTCAGGTTGGTTTTCAAAGGTTCGGCTGGCAACAGAACGCTGCCGGGCTTTGCCGGGCCGGGCCGGGCCGGGCCGGGCCGCCCGCCCTGGGCTGCGGCCAAGCGGACAGGTTTGCCGATGCTGCGGACGGGCATCTTGGACAACAGCGCCCGCAACACCCTCAAAGCGCCGCGTGTCAGGAGAGGCGACGAGGCCAGGAGCAGGGGCGGCCCGGCTGCCCAAGTAGCCCCTGCCGTACCTTTGCCCCATGCCTACCCCCGCCCTCGCCGCCCGCCTCGACCATACCCTCCTGCGCCCCGACTGCACCGCCGCGCAAGTGCAGCAGCTTTGCCAGGAGGCGCGGCAATATGGCTTCGCCAGTGCCTGCGTGCCGCCGTGCTACGTGGCCCTGGCGGCGGCCGAGCTGAGCGGCTCTAGTGTGGCGGTGTGTACGGTTATCGGGTTTCCGCTGGGCTACAACAGCCCCCGCGTGAAGTTTCGGGAAGCCGAAATAGCCCTGGCCGAAGGCGCCACTGAGTTGGATATGGTGCTCAACGTGTCGGCCCTGAAATCGGGCCAGTTCGATGTGGTGCGGGCCGAGGTAGAAGACCTTTCCGACTTGGCCGACCTGCACGGGGCCATCCTCAAAGTCATCCTCGAAACCGCTTTATTGAGCGAAGAGGAAATAGCCACCGCCGCCCGGCTTTGCGCCGAGGTGGGAGCCCATTTCGTGAAAACCAGCACCGGCTTTGCCAGTCGGGGTGCGTCGGTGGCCGATGTAGAACTGTTGCGGTCGGTGCTGCCTGCCGAGGTGCGCATTAAGGCCAGTGGGGGCATCCGCACGCGGGCGCAGGCGCTGGCCCTGCTCGCGGCCGGGGCCGACCGCCTGGGCACTTCCAACAGTCTCGCCATCCTAGCCGAAGAAGCCGAAGATGAAACCACTCCTGCGTAACGCCGTGCCGCTTTTCCTCGCGCCGCTGCTGCTGGCCGCCTGCGCCACCACCCGCCCCGCCGCCCAAACCACCCCCGCCGACACCACACGCAAGCCAGTGGCGACGACTACGGCCGCCGCGCCCGTGGAGGACCTGAGCAGGTACCGCCCGGTATTTGCGCCGCCAGCTCCGGCCGCTGCCCCGGCTGCTGCACCCAAGCCAGTAGCTGCCGTCCCGCTGCCCCGCGTAGCTGCTCCCGCACCCACCAACCAAGTGAACGCGCCGCTGGAGCAGCGCCTGCGCGACCAAGCCTATATGAACCAGAACGTGAAGTATGCCAGCGGCTACCGCATTCGGGCATACCTGGGCTTGGAGCGCGAAGAAGTGATGACTATTCGCCGCCAGGTTATCGGCCGCTACCCCGACGAAACGGACTACATCACCTTTAAGCAGCCCGTGTATCGCCTCTACATCGGCGACTACCTCACTAAGCTCGACGCCGTCCGGGGCTTGGCCCGCGTGCGCCAGTTTGCCCCCAAAGCAGAGCTGGAACCCATGCAGGTGCTGCTGAACAAGGTGCCGTAAAGAATTGTCATCATTACTCAATCGGCTGTCATTGCGAGCAACGCATAGCTAATCGCATCCGAATGACACCCAAACTACTCGTTCAGGTGCGATTGTCGCCGCTTGATGCGCGGAATGCTCTGCTCGCAATGACAGGAGATTTTATGCTAAACCAACTTCGCCAGCGCGCCGCCGCCCTCGCCCCCGACCTTTCGGCCCTGCGCCGCCACCTGCACGCGCACCCCGAACTGTCGTTCCAGGAGTTTGAGACGGCGGCTTTTGTGACGCAACAGCTCGAAAACCTGGGGCTGAAACCCGTTACGGTGGCCGATACCGGCGTGGTGGCGCTTATTGAGGGGCAGCCGGGCGGGCCGGTGGTGGCGTTGCGAGCTGATATGGACGCGCTGCCTATTCAGGAGCTGGGCGACCACGCCTACCGGTCGCAAAACCCCGGCGTGATGCACGCCTGCGGGCACGACGTGCATACTACCTGCCTGCTGGGGGCCGCTCGCCTGCTCACCGAGCTGCGGGGCGAGTTTCGGGGCACCGTAAAGCTGCTGTTTCAGCCAGGGGAGGAGACGCTGCCGGGTGGCGCCTCGCTGATGATACGCGACGGCGTGCTGGAAAATCCCGCGCCCATGGAAGTGCTGGGGCAGCACGTTTTCCCACGTCTGCCGGCCGGGCAAATCGGGGTGCGGGCCGGGCGCTACATGGCCAGCACCGACGAGTTGTATTTGCGCATCAAGGGGCGGGGCGGACACGGCGCCATGCCCGAGCTGAACCTCGACCCGGTGCTGGTGGCCGCCCACCTCATCGTGGCCGCCCAGCAGATAGTGAGCCGCCGCGCCAACCCCAAAATGCCCTCGGTGCTAAGCTTCGGCAAAGTCATCGCCAACGGCGCCACCAACGTGATACCCGACGAGGTGTACCTGGAAGGCACCTTCCGCACCTTCGACGAAGACTGGCGCACCGAGGCCCACCAGCACCTGCGGCAACTCTGCGAAGGACTCGCGGCCAGCATGGGCGCCGTGTGCGAGCTGGAAATAAGGCGCGGCTACCCCTGCCTCGACAACAACCCCGCCGTGACGGCCCGCGTGCGCGCCGCCGCCGAAGAATATCTGGGAGCCGAAAACGTAATTGAGCTAGACCAATGGCTCGCCGCCGAGGACTTTGCTTACTTCTCACAGGCCGCCCCCGCCTGCTTCTACCGCCTGGGCACCCGGCACGCCGACGGCCGCTTTGCCCACTCAGTCCACACGCCCGTGTTCGACGTAGATGAGCAGGCACTGAGCATCGGGGCCGGCCTCATGGCTTGGCTCACGTTGCAGGAGTTGGGGCAATAACTGGCCGTTTTTGCGTTATTGCCTGGTTATATCTTTGCAGCATTAGTGCCATACGTATGCGTCTTATTCTACTAGCCGGGTTGTTGCTGGCCGCCACGGCGGCTAACGCTCAGGCCACCAGTACTGTTTATCCCATCGAAGTGTGGCCCGAGGCGCAGGGCGAGTTGGCCTTGCGCAACGGCGACTACCTGCTACTGGTCCTGCACGCCGAGCGCACGGTACAAAGCAACGATTACGCCTACCAGCCATTAGGTTTCGGTATGCGCCGGGCGCTGTTGGGCTACGAGCACTTCGCTACCCCCCAGTGGAGCTTTGGCGGTACCCTCCGGCTGGAAGGCTACGGCAATGGCTACAACGTATTTGCGCCCGAGGCGCTGTTACGCCACCGTTCCCCGGTGTTTAAAGGCTTTACTTTCGGGCAGCGCCTGAGCTTGGAATATCGCACGGGATATTTCCCCGGCTCCTATGGCTTACTGGCTTCTGATGGGCAGGTGTGGACCCGCCTGCGCCTGGATTTGGAAAAGCTGTTTCCGCTGGGCCCGGACGCCAGTGCAGTGGCCCTACGCCCCCGCCTGAGTGCCGAAGCCAGCACGCACGTAAGGCTGCAAAAAGCCGACGGTGACCTCAAGGAGCGCTTTATTCAGTTTGCCAGCTTACGGGCCGAAGTGGGCGTGCGGGTGTCACCGCGCTTCGACCTCACCCCCTGGTTCGCTTACCAAACTGATTACCTCCAATACCTGGAACAGTATGACTTAAAAGGCAACCTCGTGGACAATGGAAAGTACAATAGAGTAGTACCCACCGTGGGCCTCGACCTGCGCTTTACCATCCTCTCCACCGGCAGCCGGGCCAACCGCGTAGTGCTACCGACGCAGCACTAGGGGGTGTGGTGACAAATTGTCAAGAAGCCGAAGCTGATGAAAATGCCCTTTGTGAGTTGCATGGGGCATTTTTATTGTTATCAGCAAGCAGAGCATAAGCTGAGTGAAAGAGAAAATGTATATAATCCGGAAATTTTGTCGGATAAAAAGATTCGGCACAAAGTTTACTGGTAAAGAGGCACGCCACTCAGAAGAGTGGTCCTCAACCAACTCGATTTACTCAATGGCCACCTTATTGTATAACCGCCCTGCTGTTCGTCCCGCCCGCGCTTTCAACTCGCTGCTGAGCGAGTTGTTACGCGATGCCCAGCCGGCCGCGCCCCGACCCTCAACATCCTTTGTACCCGCCGCCGACATCCTCGAAACGCCTCAGGGCTATGAACTTCACTTAGCCCTGCCCGGCGTAGCCAAAGATGCCGTAAGCTTGGAGTTTGAAGACAACCAACTCGTGGTGAGCGGCACCCGCCCGGCCCCAGCCATCGGGGGCGAAAACGCCCCGAAGCTGCACCGCGTAGAAACCCGCTTCGGCGACTTCCGCCGCAGCTTCCGCCTGCCCGAAGCGGTGAACGCAAAAGCCATCAGCGCCGAAATGACGGATGGACTGCTGCGTGTGACGCTGCCCTTTGACACTGAGAAAGTGACCAGGCAGCATATTGAAGTGAAGTAGCGTGTAGGGTAAGCTTTAGCTTGCCGTTCGAGCGGCCAGCAAGCTAAAGCTTACCCTACACTAAAAAAGGCACCTGGCCGGGTGCCTTTTTTGGTGCGACGCTTGTTATAGAAAATACCCGCCCCAGGCAACCCTTGGGCACGAAAACCTCTCTTTGGAGCGTTACGTTTCTATGCTGGCAGCGAGGCGCGGTTGCCAGGTTGTTGCACTAGGCGGGCGCTGGTTGTTATTTCGCTTTTTCTACTCCTAACTTTTTTTCGTTTCCACCCTATGCAAGCAAAACACATGATGCTCGGCCTGATGACTTCTGCCCTTTTGGGTGGAGGTGTGGCCGTAGGGGGGTACAAGCTACTGGAAGCTCAGCCCGGCAGCGTGGCTCAGTCAACCCTGGCTTCTGACCCCCAGGCACGTTATACCTCGGCCATGCGTAGCAGCGCCTACGCCGCGCCTGAAGGACTCAACTTTGTGGCAGCCGCCGCCGCTACCACGCCCGCCGTGGTACACGTAATGACCGAATACAAGGCGGAACCGCAGTCGCGCCAAAGCCGCACAATGATGCAAATGGACCCCTTCCTGCGCCAGTTTTTTGGCGACCAGGGCGGTATGGGCGGCCAGGAGGACATGGGCGGCGGAGGCGAGGGCTCCGGCTCGGGCGTTATTATCGCCGCCAATGGCTACATCGTCACCAACAACCACGTCATTGACAAAGCCTCGAAAATCACGGTAGTGCTCGACGACAAGCGCAAGTTCGACGCCGAGCTGGTGGGCACCGACCCTACCACCGATATTGCCGTGCTCAAGGTGAAGGCCGACAACCTGCCGTTTATCAAATATGGCAACTCCGACGAGGTGAAAGTGGGCCAGTGGGTGCTGGCTGTGGGCAACCCCTTCAACCTGAACTCGACCGTGACGGCGGGCATCGTGTCGGCTAAGGGTCGCAACATCGGCATCCTGGCCCGCCGCGAAAACAAGGGCATGGGCGTGGAGTCGTTCATCCAAACCGATGCCGTGGTGAACCCCGGCAACTCGGGCGGAGCGCTGGTGAATACCAGCGGCGACCTTATCGGTATCAACTCGGCCATCTCATCGCACACGGGCTCATTTGAGGGCTATTCGTTTGCCGTACCCAGCTCCATCGTGAGCAAGGTGGTAGACGACCTGCTGAAGTACAAGGTAGTGCAGCGCGCCATGTTGGGTGTACACATTGCTGAAGTCGATGCCAAGCTGGCCTCCGAGAAAAAGCTCAACACCCTCAACGGCGTGTACCTGGAAAGCATCAATGAGAAAAGCGCAGCCTCGGCTGCTGGCCTCAAAGTGGGCGACATCATCACTGACATCAACGGCGTGCCCGTGAACACGTCTTCGCAGCTGCAGGAGCAGGTATCACGCTTCCGCCCCGGCGACAAAGTGAAGGTAGGCTACCTGCGCGGTGGCAGCGTGCAAGCCACTACCGCTACTCTCTTCAACTCGGCCAACACCACAGCCGTAGTAAAGGAAATTCCCGCCGATGCCGTGGTGAAGTACGAAGGCGCGAAGCTCGCGCCGGTATCGTCGCGACTGCAAAACCAGCTCGGTATCGAGGGCGGGGCCCAGATTTCGGGTATCAAGGACAGCAATTTCCGCAGCACCGGCATGGTGGATAGCTTCATCATCACCGAAATAAACAAACACCCGGTAACGAAGCCAGCCGACGTGCAGACCTACCTGGAGGAGGCCAAGGAAAGCCCCAGCACCCTCATCAAAGGCGTATACCCCGATGGTCGCGAGTCGTATTACCCCATCGGCCGCGAGTAAGCATTCAGTTTAATGAAAACGCCCCCGCCAGCAACTGCTGACGGGGGCGTTTTGCGTTTGGTATAACTCAACTGCCGTTACGCAGTGGGCGAAGTAGCGCTTAGCTTTAGCTTGGCGCATCGCCGCCACGCGGCGAATCCGGCACCGCGTCGCGTGGTGCAACGGCCCCAGACGCGAGCTTTACCGCGTGGCGGCGATGCACCAAGCTAAAGCTAAGCGCTACTTCGCCCACTGCGTAATGGCAGTTACTTCTGCTGCTTACCGGCTTGTGGCTGCCCAGCCCGCACCATATAGAGCCCGGGTACCAGTCCGGCTGGCAGCATTATTACAGCAGCTGTAGTAGTGGCGGCTACGCCACGGCCCAACGCACCAAGCATCTGCTCGGTACCTTCGTCCCTATGCCACTACCCGCTACCACCTACCCGCCCGATGTCTTCACCCTGGAATACCGCCCCGAGCCGGGCATCCTGGTGGGCCGCTGGCTGCGCCCGGTGAGCATGGCCGAAGCTCAGGTTACCTACGCAGCTGTCCTGGCTGCCGCCCAGGCGCATGGCAACTGCCACCGCTGGCTGCTCGATGTGCGCCGCCGCTCTACCGGCGACCCGACTATTACCCAGTGGTTCGGAACGGAGTTTGGCCCCCGGCTGGCCGGCGCGCTGGGCGGCCCCGTGGCCATTGCCTACTTCGCTATGATTGACCACAGCGCCGCTACCGATAGCGCTGAGCTGCTGCGCAACATCGAGCAGGCCGAGCGCCAGGGCAACCACTACCGCTACTTCAACCAGGAAGGCGAGGCCCTAGCGTGGCTGGCCGGGCAGCCTGCATAGGAGAGAAGGGTGCTATTTTTGCCCCAACTATTCCCCTCCCACCACCCCATGAAGCAGGCCCTCGAAGAAGCTACTGCCCCCGACGTTACCGTTGACCACCCGCACCAGGACCCCCACGGCATCCGGGATGTGCTGCGCCAGCTGGGCATCAAGCCCGTGAGCGCCGCCTACAGCACCGGCCGCGAGTGGGGCGGCAGCGGCCGCGAGCAGCACCGTATTACGTCCCCAGCCGACGGCCAGCTTATCGGCACCGTGAGCATTGCCACCGTAGCTGACTACGAAACGGTAGTAGCGTGCGCCGAGGCCGCGTTTCCGGTGTGGCGGCTGGTGCCGGCCCCTAAGCGCGGCGACATCGTGCGCCAGATTGGTAACGAGTTGCGCCACCACAAAGAGGCCCTGGGCAAGCTGGTGAGCTATGAGATGGGCAAAATCCTGCAGGAGGGCTTGGGCGAAGTGCAGGAGATGATTGATATCTGCGACTTCGCGGTGGGCCTCAGCCGGCAGTTGCACGGCTTCACCATGCACTCGGAGCGGCCCGCGCACCGCATGTACGAGCAGTACCACCCGCTGGGCGTGGTGGGTATTATCTCGGCCTTCAACTTCCCAGTGGCCGTGTGGAGCTGGAATGCCATGCTGGCCGCCGTGTGCGGCGACGTGTGCATCTGGAAGCCCTCGGAGAAAACGCCTTTGACTGGCGTAGCCGTGCAGAATATTCTGCAAAAAGTATTGCAGGAAAACGACTTGCCCGAAGGCATTTTCAACCTCGTGCTGGGCCGGCAGGATGTGGGGGCGGCCATGGCCGCCGACGAGCGCGTGCCGCTGGTATCGGCCACGGGCAGCACCCGCATGGGCCGGGCCGTGGGCGCGGCCGTGGGCCAGCGCCTGGGCCGTGCCTTGCTGGAGCTAGGCGGCAACAACGCTATTATCCTCGCGCCGGGAGCCGACCTCGACATGGCCATGCGCGCCATTGTGTTTGGGGCGGTGGGCACGGCCGGGCAGCGCTGCACCACCACGCGCCGCCTCATTATTCACGCCAGCATTTATGACGAAGTAGTGGGCCGCCTGCAAGCCGCCTATGCCAAGCTGCCGGTAGGCCATCCGCTGCAAGCCGGCACGCTGGTAGGGCCGCTCATTGATGCTGCCGCTGTGGCCGGCTTCTCGGCCGCGCTCGAAGCAGTGCAACAGGAAGGCGGTACCCTGCTCACGGGCGGGCAGGTGCTGAGCAGCGCCGAGCTGCACGGCGGCCACTACGTGCTGCCCGCCCTGGTGGCCGCCGAAAACCACTACGCCACGGTGCAGGCCGAAACCTTCGCGCCCATCCTTTACCTGCTCAAATACGAGGGCGACGTGGCCAACGCCATTGCCCTGCAAAACGGCGTGAAGCAGGGCCTCTCGTCGTCTATCTTCACCCTGGACATGCGCGAGGCCGAAGCCTTCCTGGGTCACGCCGGCTCCGACTGCGGCATTGCCAACGTCAACATCGGCACGAGCGGTGCCGAAATCGGTGGTGCCTTCGGTGGCGAAAAGGAAACCGGCGGTGGCCGCGAGTCCGGCTCCGACGCTTGGCGCGTGTACATGCGCCGCCAAACCAACACCATCAACTACGGCACCGAACTGCCCCTGGCGCAGGGCATCTCGTTTGAGTTGTAGATAAATGGTGAGGGAGTGGATGTAAAAGAACGTCATGCTGAGCGAAGCGGAGCGTAGTCGAAGCATGACGTTCTTTTACATCCACTCCCTCACTCCTTCACCACTTGCTTCAGCTTTTCGATTCCCTCTTTGCCTGGGTAGCGGCCCGCACGGCACACCGGCACTGGCGCGGGCACCTAGCGCTAGCTACGCTGCTGGTGGCGGTGGTTTTTCAGTTTCCGAAGCTCAACCACGCTTACGCCCAACTCGTGGCGCATACCGAAGCGCTGGACCCCAAGCTCCAGCGTATACAAGAGCAGGCAGCGCACCCAGGAGCGCTACACTCGGATGTAGCTTCTACGCACCTGGCCAAGATGAACTTCCGGCTGGCGGTGCCGCTGTTGCTGCGCCTTACGCACCTGCCGCTGCTGGCGATACTGGCCTTGCAGGCACTGCTAGGGCTGCTAGTGTTTTACTATGCCGCTGGTTGGCTCGCCATCAGTGTGCCCGACCGGGTGGCCGTAGCACTGCTCACGCTGGCACTGGGGCGCACCTATTTCGGCTTCACGTTTACGTATGACTTGTCGGGCTACTTCGATGGGTTTGGCTACGCGGCGCTGCTGTTTATGCTGGGGGCGCGGCGCTGGGCAGTTGTTTTCGGGCTCTGCCTGGCCGGGGCATTTGTGGATGAGCGAGTGCTGGTAGCCTCGCCGCTGCTGGTGTTTTGGTACGGGGCGCGGACGCACGACTGGCAGCGGGCCGGCTGGCGCTGGCTGGCCACGCGGCTGGCCACGGCCGTGTACGCGGCCTGGGCAGCCTACGCGGCCCTGCGCCTGACGCTGGCGGCCCACTACCACCTGCCCACGCGGGGCGGGCTGGTAGGGCCGTCGGCGCTGGTGTTCAGCACCTGGAACGAGCAGGTAGCCATCGGGCTGGCGAATAGCCTCAAGTCGTTCTGGCTGCCGGTAGTTCTGGCGTTGGCGCTGCTTTGGCAGCAGCGGCAGCGCGGGGCTTTGCTGCTGTTGCTGGCAAGCTTTGCGCCCATTTTCCTGGGCTCGTTTCTGATAACCGACATTACCCGCAGCCTGGCATTCGGCATGCCGGTGGCCTTTATTAGTCTGCACCTGTTGGGGCGGCACAGTGCGCCGCCGCACCTACGCTACCTGGGGCTGGTGGTAGTGTTCTTTGCCCTGCTGATACCGTCTTACTTCACCATCGGCTTGCTACAGTACGCTAGTCCAGTCTGGATGGCGGCCCTGCGGATGTGGGCAGGCAGCCAGAGGCAGTAAAACGGAGTGGCACCCCGTTTTGCTGCGTCAGCGGCAAACTCGCGTCCGCGCAGGTTAGTAACAAGCCTTCTTGCCGCTGACGCGGCAAAACGGAGTGCCACTCCGTTTTACTGCCCGTTGCCTATGCTAAGTACCTTTTTTTTTGGCTTTTTTCAGTGGCTCACCCTGCGCACGGCGGGGCGGCACTGGTGCTGGCTGGTAGTGGCCGGGTGCGTGCTGGCAGCCATCCTGGGCCAGATGCCGCCCTATCGCCACACGTTTCAGACACTCGTGCAGGGAGCCACAGCCGAGTATGACCTCCGAAATTTTTTGCAGCAAGTGGCTCATCCGTTCCAGCCATTGACGAACCGGGCGGACTCCCACGCGGGCAAAATGGTATTTCGCCTCACCCTGCCCCTGCTGGCGCGGGTGCTGCACTTGTCGCTGCTGCACGTTTTTCTGGCGCAGTTCGCGCTGGGGGTGCTTATGTACTACCGGTTGGTGGGGCTGCTGGCCCGGCTGGTGGCCGACCGGCCCACGGCAGCACTGCTGGCGCTGGGTCTAAGCGGCACCTACTTCGGCAGCGCCTTCGCTTACGACCTGTTTGGCTACTTCGATGCCTTTGCCTATGCCCTGCTGGTATTGCTGCTAGTAGTGCGCTCCCCGGTGGTAATTCTGCTGCTGGTGTTTAGCGGCGGCTTCATCGACGAGCGGCTGCTACTGGCTGGGCCGCTGGTAGCCTTTTGGTATGGGGTAGCGGCTTTTGGCTGGCAGGCTCCGCCGCTGGTGCGCTACCTGTTTACGCGGCGGGCCGGGGCACTCTACGCAGGGGTGCTGGCGTATGGCACGGTGCGGCTGGCGCTGGCCCACTATTACCAACTACCCACCTACACGGGCTTGGTGGGGCTAGATGCGCTCCTCGACAACCTCCACTACGAGCGGCTGAGCCTGGGCTACTTATTTGGGTGGAAAGCTTACTGGTTACTGCTGCTGCTGGCGGGGTTGCTGCTGGGGCAACGGCAGACTTATGGCCTACTACTGCTGGCGCTGGGGTGTGCAGCGCCCATTTTCGCCGGCTCGTCGCTCGTTACCGATACTACCCGTAGCCTGGCGTATGGCATTCCGGCGGTTTTTATTGCTGTCAGCTTGCTGGCTCGCAGCACTACCCGCACCGAGCGCCGGTACGTGGCTCTCGGCCTGGCCGTAGCGACGTTGGCGATGCCCTCGTACCATTTGCTGGGGCATTTGGTGTTTCAATCACCGTTTTACCAGTTGGCACTTCGGATGCTTTTATAGCAAGGGTTGTAGAGACGCATCTTTGCGTCTCGTCGTTGAACATCTTGCTGCTGAGTACAATAAACAACGACGAGACGCAAAGGTGCGTCGCTACAACTTTTGCTGCTGCTGATAAGCTAATCCGTTTTGCCGGCTTATTGCCCGGTTTGCTTCACTAGCTCCGGCAGCACGCGGGCCAGGGCTTCGGCCTGGGTGCGGGTAAAGTTGCCTTGCACTTGCACCAGCACAAACGAGCCCGTGACGCTAGGTAGTGCGCCCGTACCTACTATCTCGCTCACCTTATCGCCCGAGGCCTTGATAACCGTGTTGTAGCTGCTGGCGGTAGAACTACCGGCCACGAGCGTGGTGTAGCGCTCAGCCTGGAGCAAGCCGGTAGCTTCACTCAACAAACCCTGCTGTACCAGGTCGCGGGCGCTGCTACTGGTGGGGGCGAAGCTCAGCGCCCGTGCCGTACGGACGCCCGTGATGGCGTTGGTGAGGTCGCTGCCGCCCAGCAATTTGCCCACTTTTACCAAAGCCAGGCGCTGCAGCAGGCCCGCCGACCACTCGGTAGCATGGAAGCCAGACTGGTCGTGGTATTTGTCAAAAAAGGCGGCCACCGAACGCGCCGGTGAGCCTGGCCCACTAGCCCGGCACCCTACCAGGAAGGCCAAAGCCAGCAGCACTGCACCAAAAAGGAGCCGCCCGGTGTGGTAGCGGCTATTCGAAAAATGCTGGGTCATAATGGTAATGGGGTGATGAGGTAATGAGAAGTAAGGGTAAAGCAGAACGTCATGCTTCGGCAGGCTCAGCATGACGTTCTGCCTTCTCAATATAGTACAATTAATGAGCACCAGCTGAGTCGCCTTTTACCTGGTTGTCAGCTTCGCCGCGGCGGTGACCCTGGCTGTCGAGGGGGCCTTCAGCCTGAGTAATCTCGTCGTCCTCATCAGTCGACACGTACTCGTTGGTAGTAGGGCCGACGCCCCCGGTTTTCTGGGACAGGTCAGCTTCGGCCTGGGCAAATTTGAGGTTGAGCAGCGAGTCGTCGCCGGAGGTTTGGTCGTCTTTTTTGGCGGGTTGTTGGGCCATGAGGTACCGCCGCCGGCCGGGGAATTAACGGCCGCCAAGCCCTCCATCATACGCGGCAAGCGGCGCGGGGTTAAGCCTGGCGGCGGCGGCTGTTACAGCCCGCCGTAGTTTTGCGGGCCTAACCTGCTTGCCTGTTTCCCATGCTTCCTACGCTTCCCCCAACCGACTTCGACCCCGCCCACAACCCGTGGCAAACCCTCAGCTCGGCCGAGAAATACCAAAACCCCTGGATTCGGGTGCGCGAAGACCAGGTAATCAATCCCCAAGGCGGCCCCGGCATTTACGGTGTGGTGTCGATGCACAACAAGGCCATCGGTATTGTGCCGCTCGACGCTGAGGGCAATACCTGGCTAGTAGGCCAGTACCGCTACCCCTTGAACGAATACAGCTGGGAGATTCCGATGGGCGGCGGCCCCGTAGCGCTGGATGTATTGGAGTCGGCCCAGCGCGAGCTGCGCGAGGAAACCGGCCTGCTGGCCCGCCGCTGGACGCGCATTGCCCGCCTGCACACCTCCAACTCCGTTACCGACGAAGAAGGCTTCGTATTCCTGGCCCAGGACTTGGAGCAAGGCCCCTGGGAGCCCGAAGAAACCGAAGACCTGCGCCTCTGGAAGCTACCTCTGACTCAGGCTGTGGAGATGGTGATGCGCGACGAAATAACCGACGCCGTAAGCGTAGCCGGGCTGCTGAAGGCCCATTTGGTAGTGGGGAGTTTTCCAGAGTAGGAGGATGGTAAACGACCGTCTGTCATTGCGAGCAGCGCTAGACAATCGCACCGGAACGAGTTGTTTAGGTGTTGCTCTGGTGCGATTGCTTCGCGTTGCTCGCAATGACAGACGGTCGTTTACCATCCCCGGCTAATTAACTTTGCTTTATGCCTCGTTTCCTGCGCTACATCGGCCATCGGCTTTACACTACTTGGGCCACTTTCTGGTTTGTGCTCCCCTTTTTTGTGGCGTACCCGTTGCAGCGCATCTTCACTAGCCGGCCCGAGTGGCTGCACTACTGGCACAGCTTCAACCGGCTGTGGGCGAAGTTTTCCATTTTCATGTGGGGCACGCCGCTCGAAATTATTCGTGAAAGTGCGGTTCCTGTGCCCCAGCCCTGCATCTATGTGGCTAACCACGGCTCGTACATCGATATTCTGCTGCTCTTCTACACCATTCCGGGCTTCCTGAACATGATGGGCAAAGACTCGCTGGTGAAAGTGCCGTTATGGGGCCCGATGTTTGGCAAAACCTATATTCCCGTCAACCGCAAAAGCGCTGTGGGGCGCGGCCGGGCCCTGGCCCTGGCCAAGCAAAGCCTGGAGCAGGGCCGCCCGCTGGCGCTGTTTCCCGAAGGCACCATCGGCCCGAAGCCCGGCGAGGAGTTAGGGCCGTTTATGGACGGCGCTTTCCAGCTGGCCATTGCCACCGGCGTGCCCCTGGTGCCCGTGAGTATGCCCCTCAACCACCGCTTCATGCCCTCGGTGCCGGGCCTGCGCATCCGCCACTCCCGGCTGCGCATCGTCTTCCACGAACCCATCGAAACCAAAGGCCTCACTAACGCCGACGTGCCCGCCCTTAAAGCTAAAATAGCCGCCCAGATAGCCGACGACTTCGTGCCTGAAGGCCGCGGCATACCTGAGCCGAGCCGCTGGCGCTAAGGTAAGGAGTGGATGAAAGAATGGGTGAAGGAGTGATTTTTACCCTTTCGCTTAGTTCAAATTCATTCACTCATTTACTCATTTACTCATTCATCGCATGAACACCGAAACACTGCGCGGCCTGGCCCACCTGGCCCGCCTCGAATTTAACCCCGCCCGGGAGCAGCAGATGCTTGCCGACCTCAACGGAATCTTGGACTGGGTAGCTCAGCTCGAAAAAGTGAATACCGACGGCGTAGCGCCCCTAGTGCACTTATCGCAAGAAATCAACGTGCTACGCGACGATACCGCCCAAAATACCGTCTCGCATCAGGAGGGGCTGCGAAACGCCCCACGCAAGGATTCGGACTATTTCCGCGTTCCCAAGGTGCTCGACTAACGGGCCGATTTTAAGGCGGCGTACACGCAGCCGAACCTTACTCCTACGCCCTTGCCAACTCTGCTGCTTCCCGAAACTACCTCCCCGCGCCGCAGGCCCGGCCTGGCCGCCGTGCTAGCGGCACTGGCCCTACTACTGGCCGCGTACCACTACTTCACCGGTGAGGCCCACACACTGCCTTGGCAACTGGTGACACACTTGCAGCCCGTGCCCTTTCTGCTCGATTCGGTGGCGGTGGGTTCAGCCCGGTTGCCGCTGCCCGTGAACGGCTACCTCACCACCATTACCCACGATGTGGCCGGTCCCAACCTCAACCCGGCAGAGGCAGCGCTGTGGCTGGGGCTGCTGGCGCTGGCGCTGGCCGGCTGGCTGGCCGTGGTGAGTACGCTGCCCCGCCCGGCTTTTTTGGTGGGCACCGCGCCGGTTATTCTACTTTTGCTCTCGCTCAACCTCGATGCACTGGGCGTGTTCGACAGCACCAAGCAGTACTTCCTAGGCACGAGCCTGGGCGTGCTGGGCGCGGCAGCACTGGGCCTGCAAGTATTTGGCGAAAGCGTGCCCCTACGCGGGCGAGTGGCCATTTTTGGGAGTCTGATAGCAGCCCTTGTCGGGGTGCTGGCCTGGAAAACCACCCTGCCGGCCACCGAAGCCATACTGCAAACTGCTGCCTATGCTACCCCGGCGGGCATGGCGCTGGTGGCGCTGCTGGTGCTGTGGATAGGAGTAGAGAATATCCGGGCGCTGGTATGGTTCAATACCCAGGCCGAGCGGCCCGAAAGTCGCTTCGGGCTGCTGCCGCTGCTGCTGGCCAGTGGCTTGTACCTAGGAACGCTGGCCCTGTACTACTGGAACGATGGTGAAGTAGCGCTGCTCGGCGGCCTGCACCTCGACCCGCTGGTGCTGCTGCTGCCCGCCGTACTCACGGGCGGGCTGGGATTGCGCCAGCGGGCGGCCAGTTTCGGCACCTGGGTGCCCTTGGCCGAGGCCCGGCCGTTGTACTGGCTGCTGGTGACGGCTGCCGCTGCGGCCCTGGGCTACGCCCTGGCCACGGCCAATGCGCCCCTGCTGGCCGCCACCCGCGACTTCAGCGTGCTGGCGCTGGGGCTGCTGGGGACCGCGTTTCTGCTGTACGTGCTCATCAATTTTGGGAGCCTGCTGCAACAGCGGCTGCGGGTGTACCGAGTGGTGTTTGAGCCGCGCCGCCTGCCATTTCTCGCAGTGTACGTGCTGGCCCTGGTGGCGCTACTGGCCCTCGAAACTCGCAACAATTGGCTGCTGCTCAGCCAAGTGAGTGCCGGGCAATACAACCAGCTTGGCGACCTCACTCGCCGCCAAAGCGAAGCTCACCCCGACGACCTCTACCTGGCGGCGCTGGCTGAGCGCTACTACGCCGAAAGTGGCGATGTGCTTGCCCGCTTCAACCGCTCGGCGCAACTGGGCCGAGCCGCTCTCTACGCTGCCCGCGACCAGCCCCAGAACGAGTTGAATGCCCTGCACCGCGCCTTGCTGCGCCATCCCGACGACAAAATCTCTGCTCAGTTTGTGGCGCAGCTCACCGAGCCCACCGAGTTTCTCGATGCCCTCGACGCCCTGCGCCAGGGCCGCCGAGCGGCCCCGCGCAGCTTCCCGCTTACCTCCGACTTAGCCCAGCTTTTCACTCGCTCTTCCCTCACCGACTCGGTTGCCTTTTACCTCGACCGCGCCGAGCGGCTGGCCCCCGGCTCCTACGTGAGCCGCACCAACCGGCTGGCTTTTCTACTGAGCCAAAAGCTGTACTCCGCTGCCCTCAAGCTAGCTGGCAACGCCCAGGCTGCCCCCGACCGGCCCGCCCAGCTAGCCAACGAAAACCTGCTGCACCTGCTCACAGCCACCCGGCCCCCGGCCCCCGCCGCCGTGGCAGATGGCGACCTCGACGCGGCCAGCTTTGCCCAGGTGCATCAAGCGGTGTTACTGAGCTTGCGCACGGCCCCGGCCGCCAGTCAGCTGCGCCTGCTGCCTATCCTCAACAAGCTAACGGCCCGGCCTGCCAACGCCGCCTATTACGAGCAACTGCTGCTGCTACAAGCCCTAGTGTGCCATGCCAGTGGCCAGGAAGTAGCCGCCCGCCAACTCCTGGCCCCGCTCACGGTGGGTACCGACCCGGTGGCTGGCTACTACCAGTATGTGTTGGGTTTGTGGCAGTTACAGCAGGAACAGTATGGCACAGCCGCCACGCAACTGGGGCAGGCGGCGCGTAGCAGCTTTGGGCTGGCAGCACCGGCACAGTTGTTTGCCCGGTTCTTGAACAGCCCGCCGGATTCTACCGCAGCTTTGGACAAAGCTCTACGCCTGCTGCCCGATTCGGCAGCCAAACAGACGGCCCGACGCCTGCTGAAACAAGCAAGGGCCGGAGAAGGAATCAGGACAGGCCAGTGGGCGGGCTACATCAACTCGTTGGGTGACGCGAACCAGCCGGACAAGCTGCGCGACTGGCTGGAAAAAAAAGGTAACCTGTTGCCGGTTGGTGCGGCATTCTATGGCCAAGCTGTACTGGCCCGCCTGCGCCAGCAGCCCGCCGTGGAGCAGCAGCTTTATGCACGCATCGTGAAGGAAGCACCCTTCAACGAAACCGCTATACTGGCCGCCGCCCGCCACTACACCAGCCAGCATGACGCAAGCACGGCCTATGAAGCCCTTCGCGTGGGTTTGCTCGAAAACCCCGATTCCGCCGCGCTGCTGCAAGCCTTCGCCTTGACTGCCGCCGATGCCGGCCTGGCCGACCTGGGCCAGTCGGCCCTCGACCAGCTGCACCAGCGCCTCAGCCCCGCCGCCTACGCTAACTTGCTGGCGCAATTCGCCGCTCGCCGGGCAGCTTACGCCGCCGCAATGGCGTCCTTTTCAAATTAGCAGGTAGCTGACTGCCTTTAGTAACAGCTTTTTTAGTTACCAGTTGTTGGCTGTGTAATGCTTTTGGTTTTCGGGCTATTCGGTACCGAGAAATAAGCCAGTAGCTACCTACCCCTTTACTACCTCCCTATGCCTGCCGCTAGCCCCACGCCCTTCGTTATCCAAACCACCAGCATTGCCAAAGAGTATGTGATGGGCACCGAGCACATTCATGCCCTGCGCTCGGTGAGCATCGACATCAAGCGTGGCGAGTACGTGGCGTTTATGGGGCCATCGGGCTCGGGCAAGAGCACGCTCATGAACATTGTGGGCTGCCTCGACACGCCCAGCAGCGGCCAGTACATCCTCAACGGGCAGGATGTGAGCCGCATGAGCGATAACCAGCTGGCCGAGGTGCGCAACAAGGAAATTGGCTTCGTTTTCCAAACCTTCAACCTGCTGCCCCGCTCCACGGCCCTCGAAAACGTGGCCCTGCCGCTCATCTACGCCGGCCTCAACAAGCGCGAGCGCACCGTAATGGCCCTGGAATCGCTACGCGCCGTAGGCCTAGCCGACCGCGCCAGCCACCGCCCCAACGAACTGAGCGGCGGCCAGCGCCAGCGCGTAGCCATCGCCCGTGCCTTGGTAAACACCCCCAGCGTGCTCCTCGCCGACGAACCCACCGGGGCTCTCGACTCGCGCACCAGCTACGAGATAATGGGCTTGTTCGAGGCCCTCTACGCCAAAGGCAACACCATCATCATGGTAACGCACGAGGAAGATATTGCCCGCTACGCCCACCGCATCGTGCGCCTGCGCGACGGCCTCATCGAAACCGACGAAGTAAACCGGGAAATTGCCCAGCCCCCCGTGCTGCAAAAACAAGAAGAATAAAAAGCCTGGTCAGCCACGCAGTAGCCTATCCACGCATTTATCAGCGGCCCCGACTCGCAGGCCACCAATCTTAGTCAGCCTGCGCAGCTGGCGTATCAGCGCAATCCGTTAAATCCGTTAAACTTGCGGTCTATGAAGATTTACACTAAAACCGGTGATACCGGCCTTACCTCCCTCATTGGCGGGGCACGGGTGCCGAAGTCGAGTTTGCGCATCGATTGCTACGGCACGGTAGATGAGTTAAATTCCTATCTAGGCTTGCTACGCGACCAAGACGTGAATGCCCCGCGCCGCGATGTGCTTAAAGAAATCCAGGACCGGCTCTTCACCATTGGCTCGCACCTGGCTACCGACCCCGGCCGCGAGTTGCGCCAGCGCCTGCCCGACCTGCACGCCGCCGACGTGGACTTGCTCGAAGCTCAAATGGACAGTATGGACGCCGACCTGCCGCCGTTGCGCGAATTTATTTTGCCGGGTGGGCACCCAGCTGTGTCGTTTGGGCATGTGGCGCGCTGCGTGTGCCGCCGCGCCGAGCGGCTGGTTATTGCGCTTAGCGCAGAGACGCCGGTTGAGGAATTGGTGCTGATGTACCTGAACCGTCTTTCCGACTATCTGTTTGTGCTATGCCGGCGCATGGCCCACGAGTTGGGCGTGGCTGAAGTAACCTGGAAGCCCCGGGTCGTGTGAGGTGAAAACCTGTTTTTACCTTTACCATCATCCTTACGTTTGAAGACATATGCTTGATACCTTAACCATCGACGTGCAGCCCACCACTGCCTCACGCCTCGCCGAGCTGGACCCTGCCAACCTGGATTTTGGCAAGCTCTTCGCCGACCACATGCTGTCCGTGGAGTTTGATGGGCAGGAATGGCAACAGCCGCGCATTGTGCCTTACGGAGAATTATCCATTAGCCCGGCTACGTCGGCGCTGCACTACGGCCAAGCCATTTTTGAGGGCCTCAAAGCGTATCGGCAAGCTGATGGGAGCGTGGCCATGTTCCGGCCCCTCGATAATTGGCAGCGCCTCAATGCTTCAGCCGAGCGTATGAGTATGCCCACCGTGCCAGAAGAGATATTTTTGCAGGGCCTGCGCGAACTGCTAAAGCTCGATGCGGCTTGGGTGCCTAACGTGCCCGGCGGCGCCTTGTACATCCGGCCGTTTATGTTTGCCACCGATGGCTTTCTGGGCGTGCGGCCTTCGGATAAGTATTATTTCGGCATTATCAATTGCCCGGTAGGTATTTATTACACCAAGCCCTTACGAGTGCGCTTCGAGCAGAAATATGTGCGGGCGGCGGCTGGTGGGGCGGGCTACGCCAAAAACGCCGGTAACTATGGGGCCGCCATGCTGCCCAGCAAGCTCGCCCAGCAGCAAGGCTACCAACAGCTGCTCTGGACCGATGCCTCAGAGCACCAGTATGTGGAGGAATCGGGCACTATGAACGTCATCTTTTTACTGGATAACAAGGTAGTTACCCCGGCCCTGTCCACTTCCATCCTGGACGGTATTACGCGCCGCTCGGTACTGCAGTTGGCCCGCGACTGGGGCCTACCAGTGGAAGAGCGGAAAGTATCGAGCCTGGAACTGGTAGATGCTGTGCAGCAAGGGCGGCTGCAAGAGGCGTTTGGGGTAGGCACGGCAGCTACTATTGCGCCCATTGCCACCATCGGCCACGACGGCCACGACTATCACCTGCCCGCGCTGACTGCCACCTCTTTATCGCGCCGGGTAGGGGCGGCGCTAGAGGCCATCCGCACCGGCCACGCTGCCGACCCCCACGGCTGGATGGTAGCGGTATAGGTAAAGGAGCGAATGAGTTGAGGTGTGCATAGCGCGCATGTTTTTGTCTGATTTAGCTGAAAAGGCCAGCCGAAATCCACGGCTGGCCTTTTTTGTTCGACCTTTGCCCTAGAAGGGTAATTCGCTCATTCACTCATTCACCCATTCACTATATGACCCAAGACCAGATAAAGGACTTGAAGGGCCGCGTTGAGGCCTTGAGGAGGTATCTTTGACTACGATAGCCGCAAAGAACAAGTAACCGCCGCCGAGGCCGAAACCCTGGCCGCCAACTTCTGGGACGACTCTAAAGCCGCCGAAACGAAGCTCAAGGAAATAAAGAGCATCAAAACCTGGACCGACGACTACGAAGCCGTGCAACAGGCCGTAGCCGATACCGATGTGCTCTACGACTTTTACAAGGAGGGCGAAGCCACCGAGTCTGAAATACAGACCGACTACGACGCTACCCAAGCCAAAGTAGAGGCGTTGGAATTCAAGCGCATGCTCTCAGACGAAGAGGACCAGTTATCGGCTATCCTCGACATCAACCCCGGCGCAGGCGGCACTGAAAGCCAAGACTGGGCCGAAATGCTTATGCGCATGTACATCATGTGGGGCGAAAGCAAAGGCTTCACGGTGAAGCAGTTGAGCTACCAGCCCGGTGAGGGCGCAGGCATCAAGTCGGCCTCACTCGAAATAGATGGCCCGTTTGCCTACGGCTACCTCAAAAGCGAAATTGGGGTGCATCGGCTCGTGCGTATGTCGCCTTTCGACAGTAGTGGGCGGCGCCACACATCTTTTGCCTCTGTCTTCGCCTACCCCGTTGTCGATGATACCATCGTTATAGATATCAACCCAGCTGACATATCCTGGGACACCTTCCGGGCTGGGGGGGCAGGCGGGCAAAACGTGAATAAGGTAGAAACCGCCGTGCGCCTCACACACGCTCCATCAGGCATCATCATCGCTGTGCAAATTGAGCGCTCGCAGCTCATGAACAAGGAGCATGCCCTGCGGATGCTCAAGTCGCGCCTCTACCAGCAAGAAATGGACAAGCGCAACATCGAGCGCGACAAAGTGGAAGCTACCAAAAAGCGCATCGATTTCGGCTCCCAGATTCGCAACTATGTGCTACATCCCTATAAGCTCATCAAAGATTTACGCACCGGCATCGAGCGCACCGACGTGCAAAATGTGCTGGATGGAGATTTAGACGAGTATATTAAGGGGTATCTAATGCAGAACTAATGCAAAGCTTAGTGTCACTCAGTTTAGCAGGCTTAAGCTATCCCGTTTGTAGATGGTGTGCAACTAAGCTTCGTGACAACACAAAAAAAGGGCTGCCCTGTTGGGCAGCCCTTTTTGGTGACACGTTCCGGTAAGGTTAGTTCTGCCAGAAAATCTTCGAGAACTGGTTTACGTTCTGCGGCAAGTTGGTGTTGTTGGTGTTGATTTCCGACTGCGGGTAGTATAAGCGGTAGGGTATTGCCCCACCATTTACACCCTTGCCAGTGTAGCTCGGATTGGCGTCAAGTGAAGTAACCACTGCAGGCAGCCCGGTACGGCGATAGTCATCCAGAGCTTCAATGCTAGCCAAGGTATTCTCTGACAGATATTTCTGGAAGAGAATAATGGCTTGCTTACTGCCATTAGGCCCAGTGGTCAGAGCTAGGCTGAAGTTTACCAGCTTATTATTGGCACCATTAGTCATATAAGCGGTGTATTGCGGGTAACCAGGAGTAGCTGCAGCCACAGCTGTAGAGTTGGCAAAGGGAGCAGTAGTAGCTACCCGATAGGTGGTCAGGAAAGAAGCGAGTACACCACTGTTATAGTCTGTTGCTGCAGCAGCGTCGCCCCCGGTAAACAGGCTGCGGCTTTCGGCTTCAGCTTTGTTGAAGTATTGCTCCGAGAGCAACATTAGGGGTGTAGGAGCATTGAGGCCTTTTAAAATACCTGCACCCGTTTGGGGACCGGTAGCGGGCGTGAGGGTACCAACTTGAAAAAATGACCCAATGTTACCACTGCTATAGCCAGCGGAAGCCCCCCCAGCTATGGACCCGGCAAAAGTGCCTCCACCAGTATAGCTGCCAACAACAGTAGTAGGAAGATTGGAGCTACCTGCAGCGTAGTTTTGCGATACACGCGGGTCCTTATTATCGATGTACTGGTGTAGCAAATAAACCGTAGGAAGCTGGTAGCGGCGTGTACCCGCGCTACCACCACCTGATGACAGGCCGTAGGTAGAGAAGAGAGGGTTTTGCTGCCCAGCGCTTTGCAGATAGCCGGGATTGACCCCTACATCAGCTGTTATGAAGCCATCTGCCGTAGCAGGAGTTATATTAGCAGGAGATACAAGAGCAACTGCAGTATTTTGCAGGGTAGCTAACTGAGCAGCTACTGAAGCATTTAAGGCAGCATCTTTGGTTTGCGATTCACGCAATAGAATGCGCAACTGCAAGCTGTTAGCAAAGCGTTTCCAGTTGATTAGAGCTGGAGTATTAGTTCCAGTAGTGCCTCC
Source organism: Janthinobacterium lividum (assembly GCA_050954465.1). Classification (GTDB taxonomy): domain Bacteria; phylum Bacteroidota; class Bacteroidia; order Cytophagales; family Hymenobacteraceae; genus Hymenobacter. The sequence continues at coordinate 22,227 of JBPBPU010000030.1, read as the reverse complement.
ACCTCTGAAAACTACGTCTTCCGCGCCAAGTGGCACGATAGTAAGGGTGTTATTTTTCTTCTGGTCAGCCTCTTTGAGGATAGTAGCGTTGATATCAGCGATGGCACCTTTCAACTGTACTAGCAAGTCAGCATAGATATCTTGGGCACGGTCGTAGGTAGGCGTCAGGTTATCGCGGCCTTTCAAAGCATTGAAATAGGGAATATCGCCGTACTGGTCAACCAATAGCAAGAAGTTATAGGCCTTCATAATGCGGGCAACGGCGGCGTGGTAAGCATAATCGCCCCCCGTACCCTGCGTCTGAATGTACTGGTAGTCATTCAGGTTATCATAAGTGCCCGAAAACAGACCCGCGTTATAGTTGCTGGTGTAGTTGTAGGTGCGCTCTTCGGCATAGCCGCTCACTACCGACGACTTGGCCCAATAGCTTACCGCGAAGCTAGCGTAGGGGTTATAGCCGACACTATAGTTGCTGGCGGTATTGTTAAGAGCCTGCCCCAGCACCAGAGCGGGCGTGGGCGGGTTGTTCACCGTCAGCGAGTTCGGGTTGGTATTGGTGTCCAAAAAAGACGAACAACTGGTGGCAGCACCCGCAAGTAGAGCGCCCGCCAACATCTTTAAAGTTATCTTCATGTGTGAGGTAAATTAAAAAGTTACGTTGAGATTAGCCCCGATGAGGCGAGTGGGCGGCAGATTATAGATGCTGTTGAGACCTACGGCGTTGCTGGTAGAGGCGGAATAGCCGAATTCTGGGTCCGTCCACTGGTTCGTCTTCGGCACATATGTAAACAAGTTACGGCCGTAAAAGTTCACGGTCGCGCCTTTAACGAAGCCCGACTTGCCCAACAGAGCCGTGGGCAGAGTATAGCTCAGCGAAATCTCCCGGATTTTGAAGAACATACCCGACGTTACATAGTTCTCAGCTACAGTAGTATTGTAGGCGTCGCTGGCCCAGAATTCAACCCCGCCGGTGGTAAGGCCGGCTGTCTTCACGTCGGTCGTGTTCGGAGTGTAGCCAGTTACGTTGCCGCTGGCGTCAACCGTCGGCAAGGCCGAGTTCGGGAAAATAAAGTCCTCGCGGCCGTATTGGGCACTGCGTTGCGAAGAACCGGCGAAGTCCATACTCGAGCCAATCTGGTTGTATATTACGTAGCCAGTGCGCAATTCGCCCTGCCCAGTCAGCGTGAGGCCTTTATACGAGATACTGGCATTGAAGCCATATTTGTACTTGGGCTGGGTGTTGCCAAACTCTTTCAGGCCGGAGGATTTCACCGGCATGTAGCGTACCTGGCCAGCTTGGTCGTCTACCTCCTGTAGTTTTACCAGGCCCGCAGCGGGACCGCTCTCTACGCGCTCATAGGCGGTACCTTGCAGGACGGGTAGGGACCGGCCCTGAATAGCGTACACACTCGCATCGGCGATACCGCCCAAGTTGAGGGCGTTGCCATCGGGCAGTGACTGCACTTCAGTTTGAGCAAAGTTGAAGTTGCCTCCCAGAGTCACAGTCAGCGTGTTGGCCAAGTGAATAGGCGTAAAATTCAGGTCAATTTCATAGCCCCGGTTGCGTACGTTACCCGCGTTGCGCAGGAACGATGAGTAGCCAGTAGCAGACGACACTACTTGGTATACAGTCAGGTTGCTTATGTCTTGATTGTAGAAGGTAACGCCACCAGCAATGCGGCGCTTAAGGAAGCTGAATTCCAGGCCAGCTTCCGTCGAAACGTTCGTTTCTGGGCTCAGGCCCGGCTGAACCAGCGTGCCGCCTAGGCCAAATGAAGTGTTGCCACCGTAGGGAAAGCCAGCACCAGCCCCGAAAGTCTGGCCGTTGGTAACATAAGCGCTACCTGATTCGGCCACGCCTAAAGCGCCGCCACCACCGATGTTGGCCTGACTCACTTTAGCAATACCGCCACGCAACTTGCCATAGTCGAGAAACGAGTTTTTCAGCCCAGGGAGCAGATTCGAGAATACGAACGAAGCATCAACACTGGGGTAAAAGAAGCTACGGTTGCCGGGCTCTAGGATGGAGGTGTTGTCATAGCGACCTGAGCCATGTAGGAAGAAGAAGTTATCGTAGCCCAAGGTCAGGTCAGCGTAAAATGAGTACGAACGGGCTTGGTACCGGCTAGCGCTGGAGCGCAGGTTACCAGCGCGGTTTTCCAAGTTGAAGTCACCGGCTTGTGCCAAGGCTGAAGACGAAGCCGAAGTATAGTGGCTGCTGAGCTGTTGCACGTTGTTGCCCAATACGCCCAGTACGTTCACTTTCCCAAACGTCTTGTCCATGGTCACAAACAGGTCCGAGTTAGTACGGTTCAGGTTGCTGCTCAGGTCACTTACGTAGCCTTGGAACGGGGTGCCACTCTTGTTGGTGTTGCCCGTCGTCACAAATGAGTTGTAAGTGAATTTGTCCTGCGTTGCGATGCTGTACTGGTCGAGGTTGGTGGTACCCAGGCGGTACTGCACCTGCAGCCAAGGGCGCAGTTTGTAAGCCAAGTCGATATTGCCTGCCAGCGTGTTGCGACGGTCCATCGTACGGTTGAGGTCGATGATGAAGTAGGGGTTGTAATAGTAGGCGTTGTAGTACCCGTTCGGGTTAGCGTACGGGTTGTTCTGCCAGTCTTTATAAGAAGTAATCGGCGACATTGACGTCGTGTTGATGAGGTTCCAATACACCGAGTTGTTCTGGTCGGCGTTGGATGTTACATCGGTGTTAGCCAACGAATACGACACGTTGAAGCCAATCGAGAGGCGGTCAATTTGCTTCGAAGCGTTAAAGCGGAAGCTGTTACGGTCGAACTTATCCTTGGGGATAATGCCGTTGTTGTGTACGTTTTGGTACGATACAAAGAACTTAGTCGTGTTGTCGCCGCCTGAGAAAGTGACGCCATTTTGCGCCTGATAGCCCGTATTGAAGAATGCACGCTTTTCGTTGGGGCGAGCTTCGTAAGCTAGCATCTGAATGCTGCCATCGGCGAGCGGTTCACCAAAAGGCCGCAATGAACCATCGTACCGGGGCCCGAATTGCTGGTTTTCGAAGCCCTGGTATTGGTACTCATAGTTTTGGTCGGCACCGGCGGGATTAAAGGGGCCAGGCAGGAGGCCAACAAGGTCTTGGGGCGAACCGGGACCGAAGTCGTTCTGGAACTTAGGCAGAAACGAAACCGACTCGAACTGCGAGGTTTGTGAGAGCGTAACTTGGGGCCGGCCACCGCCCCGTTTGGTGGTGATAAGGATGGCGCCGTTAGATGCCTGCGAGCCGTAGAGAGCCGCCGCGTTGGCGCCTTTCAGGATGGTCGAGTTATCGATGTCGTCTGGGTTGATAGCCGCCAGAATCTGGTTGGTCGAAATGATGCCGTCGATTACGATAAGGGGCTGGTTGTTGCCCGTTACCGAGCGCGTGCCACGCAGGGTGATGCGCACATCAGGGTTCACGCCATTATCCAGTGTCGATATCTGTAGGCCCGACACTTTGCCTGCCAAGCCGTTCACGAAGTTGGTGGGGCGAGCCTGAGTAATTTCAGGTGCGGTAAGTGTAGCTGTAGCGTAGGTCGTTTGGGCCAACTGGCGCTGAATGCCTAAGGAGGTCGTTACCAATACTTCGCCCACATTAATACTCGCAGGCTTAAGCGAAACGTTGACGCGCAAGCCAGTAATAGGCTGGGTTACATCGGTATACCCTATAGAGGTGATAATGAGGGATGTTGCCGATGCAGGAGCGCTCAAGGTAAACTCACCGTCGATATTGGTAGTGGTTCCAACAGTATTGTTATTCGCAACTCGGACGGTTGCCCCTGGGACACCCGTATTGTTAGAGGCATCTGTTACGCGGCCGGAAATAGTTCGGTCTTGTGCCGACGCCTGAAACCACAGGCAACTGAGCAAAAAGACCAATAGTAAAGAAATGTTCTTCATACTAGAGAGGTTGGAAAAAGTGAAAAAGCGTAGGGGGTTAGGAAATAAAATGTGTTAAACGCGTTGGCAAGTTATCACATTCCTATCAAATGTAAAACGGGAATCCATAAACCTGCCGTAGAGTACATGCTGTAAGAGATGCCTAATCTGTCCCAGATTAGAGACATGCACTGCGCAAAGAGTTGCAAGTGATAAGTAAAAGTCAAGCTGGTGCAGAAGGCTTCTAGTCAGCTGGAAGCTGTCGAATTAGCTTATTTCCAGATGAATAGCGAACTATTTGCTAACTTCTGTTACGCAGGCAGAGGAAGTAGCGCGCAGCTTTCGCTTCGCGCATTGCCGCGTAGCTAGCGTTTGCGTCGTGCTTGATTTACTGTTCCAGGCAGCGCAGTGCCAAATTCGCCGCTACATGTAAGCTCCCCCTCAAAGTAAGCTAGGCAAAAGTAGAGAGAAGTAGTAACTTTTCACTTTCTCTATTTTTGCCTGCCTTATGAAAAAAAGTCGTTTTAGCAAAGCCCAGATTCTGGGCATTTTGCGCTAAAGATAGGACTATGGCCAGACTGTGGCCCAGATTTGCCGGAGCACAGCATCAGCGAACCCACCTTCTACAGCTGAAAAAGCAAGTTCGGGGGCATGAGCGTGAGCGAGTTGCAGCGTCTCAAGCACTTCGAAGACGAAAACCGCCGCCTCAAACAGCTTTATGCTGAGTTAAGCCTGAAAAATCAGGTGATAAAGGAAGTCTTGCGAAAAAAGTAACTACCCTCACGGCCCGGCGTGAGGTGGCTCACTATGCTTGCGAGCGGGGGCTAAGCCAGCGCCAGGCCTGTGCGCTCGTGGGCCTGGCCCGCCGCAGCTACGCCCCACCAGCCGGTGGAGGCCGTGGGGGAATTCAGCCCCGCGATGCCGACTTGGTCAAGCGCCTGCAGGCGCTAGTCAAGCGTCATCCGGGCTGGGGCTTTTGGAAATACTAGTATCGCCTGCGCAAGCAAAAAGTGGTGGTGAATCACAAGCATTTATGGCGTATCTGCCAGACGCTGAGCTTGCAACTTGGTAAACGACGCAAAAAGAAACGCCTGCCCGAGCGGATTAAACGCCCTTTTGGAAGTGCCCACGCAGCCCAATGCCTGCTGGTCGCTGGACTTTAGGAGCGATGCGCTGAGCGATGGCTGTCGCTTTCGCACGTTAAATGTGGTCGAGGACTGGAACCGGGAAATACTCGGTATGGAGGTCGATTTTCCGCTGCCTGCTGCCCGCGTGGTGGCGCTGCTTACGTGCCTGGTCAGCCGCCCCGGGGTGCCGGCCCGGATTCGGGTCGACAACGGGCCCGAACTCATTAGCCACGTGCTGCAGACCTGGTGCCAGGACCAGGGCATTGACTGGCACTGGATTCAACCCGCGAGTCCGACCCAAAATGCCTACATTGAACGCTTTAACGGCTCGTTTCGCCGCGAACCGCTCAACGCTACCCTCTTCACCAGCCTGCGTTAGGTGCGTGAACACTGCTAGCTTTGGCAGTACGACTACAACCACCTGCGACCTCACCAGGCCCTTAAATTTATAACCCCCATTGAGTTCCGTCAAGCTGCCTGACCTCTACTTTTGACTGGCTCACTTACTGGGGGAGCTTACAGACGAAAGCAGGAGTACTACCATCTAGGGAGAAGAGGCACCTGGTGGACACATCTTGGTTGCTGGTTGGTAAGGTAGCGAGAAGTAGGAACCAATCAATAAATCATTAGCTAGTCTGCGAATAGTAAAAAATCTGCTAAATGCCACTTAACAAAGAGCAGTTACCAGCACTATTCCGGCTTAATCTAAGGTTTAGAGAGACTATGTAAGGGTGAAAGTTTCAAAACTTAACTTAGTAGATACACTAAGTTAACACTGAATTTTGAGTGCATTGCATGAATTTCCCCAAGTTCCTATTATCTTGCTTGGCCAAGCCAACTAAAATATTGGGGACAAGTAGTAAAAAGCGTTTTTTCTTCCACATTCTAACTCATTTTAAATGAAAAGAATCTTACTTATGAGCCTAGTGCTCATGTTAACCCTCTTTCAAGTGGCGTTAGCCCAAACCCGCTCCGTATCGGGCCGGGTAACTGACCAAAAGACTGGCGAAGGACTGCCCGGCGTCACGGTGCTACTGAAAGGCACCACCAATGGGATAGCAACCAACGCCGAAGGCAGCTTCACGCTGGATGTGCCCGCTAGTGGTGGCACCCTAACCTTCAGTTCTGTAGGCTATGTAGCTCAGGACGTTGCCATCGGCAGCAACTCTACGTTCAACTTGGTCTTGGTACCCGATGCCAAAGACCTAAGCGAAGTAGTTGTAACCGGTTATGGTGGCTCGCAGGATGTAAAAGACATTACCGGCTCGGTTGGTATCGTGAAGGAGTCAAAACTCCTGCTACAGCCAGTAGTAAGCGTTGACCAAGCTTTGCAGGGTCGCGTGGCTGGTGTGAGTATTAACACTACCGGCGGTGCCTTAGCCGATGTGACGGCCATTCGTATCCGAGGTGCCGGTTCCATATCTAATAGCTCGCAGCCCCTGATTGTGCTTGATGGGGTGCCCCTGAACACCGCGACCCAAACCAACGTGCTTAGCGCACGCTACAACCCATTGGCGGATATTAACCCCAATGATATCGCCTCGGTAGAAGTGCTGAAAGATGCTTCAGCTGCCGCCATCTACGGGTCGCGGGCTGCCAACGGGGTGTTGGTTATCACAACCAAGCGCGGTAAATCAGGCCAGAACCGGGTAGCTGTTAACTCGTTTTATGGGTTTCAGCAAGCCGTGAAGACGCCTGATATGCTGAACGGCGACGACTTTATCACTATTCAGAATGAGAAGGCTGCTAACGCCCGCGCTGGTAGCATAGGTGCCCCTACTAACGTAGGCAACACCAGTGTGCCAGCAGTGCTTGCTGCCAATATCGATGTGAACGGCGATGGCGTGCCAGACCGTACCGACTGGATTAAGGAAATTTTCCGCTCAGGTACGCAGCAGAGCTATCAGGTGGCCATCTCGGGCGGCAATGAGTTTGCTTCCTATTACGGCTCAGGCAACTGGGATGACCAGAGCGGTATTCTTATTCAGAACCGGCTACGGCGTGGCTCAGCTCGCATGAATCTAGACCTGACGCCCAAGAAATGGTTGAAAGCCGGGGTTAGCCTCAGCTATTCTAAAACCTATAACCAAGGTATCAATGGTGAGAGTGCTATAGCTGGTTCTACCGTATCAGGTTATACCGCACCCCCTAACATACCTGCTTATAACCCCGATGGTACCTATTATCTGAATAGCTTGGGCAACTTGGGTAACGGCAATAACCAACTGCCGAACGCTGTCTATTCGCCCAACGCGTACTTTCATATCATAGGGGTATTAAAAGAAAACCGCAACGACAACACCTCAGAACGTACGCTGGGTAACGGTTACTTTACCGTAATCCCGGTGAAAGGCTTGCAAGTCACCACCAAGTATGGTATCGATTATACTACCAACTTCGAAGACCAGTACAATAGCCCTATTCTAGGCAGTCTCGGCCGGGCGTATGGCAGCGGCTTGGTGCAGGATTATAACAATACCCTGACCCAATTCAACTGGCAGAACTATGTTAACTACGACCATACTTTTGGCACCAAGCATACTATCGGCCTGACGGCTGGGGTGGAATACCAGCTAACTAAGATAAAGCGCATATACAGCGTTGCAAATGATTTTGCCGACCCTAAGTTTCAGTCCATCCTCGACAACCTTTATTCCGGTGTATTAACTGGCGGTGGCACCGAGAGTAATTATGGTTTCCAGTCATATTTTGCCCGCGCCAATTACAACTTCTCTGACCGGTATTATGCTTCTCTTACGATACGCGCAGATGCCTCCTCGGTGTTTGGAGCAGATAACCAGCGGGGCTATTTCCCCGGTGGCTCGGTGGGGTGGCGTATCTCGCAGGAGAACTTCCTCAAAAACGTTACGGCTATCAATGACCTGAAACTGCGGGGCAGCTATGGCTTGGTAGGTAACTCGCAGGGCCTTGGTTCTTATGCGTCGCGTACGCTCATTGGGGGCGGCCTGTATGCTGATGCCAATGGGTATAGCATTTCGCAGGTGGGTAACCCCGGCCTGAAGTGGGAAACTTCCAAGAAGCTCGACATTGGTTTGGATGCATCCTTACTAGGCAATCGCTTAAATATTACATTCGATTACTACAATACCAACATCGATGGGCTGCTACTTGCAGCACCGGTATTGCGCACTACGGGTATCCCAAATTCCTCCGTAAATCGTAACGTGGGGTCTATGTTCAATCGGGGGGTAGAGTTGTCTATTAATACTGTAAATGTGCGCTTGCCCAATAGTTTTACTTGGACGTCCACCTTCAACGGGGCAATTCTTAAAAACCGGGTAACAGAGTTGTCAACGCCTAACGACATTACAGGGGGTAACCAGCGAGCCAGCATTGGCCAAGCTTTAGGTGTTTACTTCTTACCTCAGTGGGCTGGGGTAAACTCATCTAATGGCAATGCCCAGTTCTTCGACAAGGATGGCAACATCAAGCAGTATGACGCGGCTTTCACTACCAGCACTTCTACTACCCAGGGCCGTTGGCTGACGGCCAATGGCGATGTAACTACTCCTATTACTACCGCCGACTATAAATACACGGATAAAGGTGGTTACCCTACTTTTTACGGCGGGTTCGACAACACCTTTACTTATAAAGGCTTCGAATTTGGGATATTTCTGCAGTACAGTGGCGGCAACCAAATCTACGATGGCTACCGCTCGGCTCTGCTTAGTACTAGCCTGCAGAACAACCTGAATGAGATTAAAAACCGATGGACTACTCCTGGACAGGAAACTGATATCCAGAAGCTCGTGTTGCGCGATGCGGTTTCTATCCAAGCTTCAACTCGGTGGCTGGAAAATGGCGATTTTTTGCGCATTCGTCAACTTAGCTTTGGCTATAATCTCTCCGAAACTGTGCTGAAACGACTGAGTATCAATAACTTGCGTGTATATGCCTTGGTGCAGAACGTGTACAACTTCACAGCTTACCGAGGTTTGGACCCTGAAGTGAACACGAACATCAATGCGAGCACTAATACTGTAGCAAACATTGCCTACGGGGTTGATGGCCGTTCGCTGCCGCCAACCCGCAGCTTCACGGTTGGGTTGAGCCTTGGTCTCTAATCGTTAACTTTTTCAATTCGCTATTATGTTTCGTAAATCTAATTTGCGGTGGGCCACTTTAGGGGTACTACTGCTGACGGTAGCTCCGGGCTGCGATGTGTTGACGCAAGACCCGCCGACTGCCCTTGCTGATACCGATGCTTTTGCCACTCCTGACCGCATCGCTAAGTCGGCGTACGGGATGTATGACCAACTACAAAACCTTGATTTTCTAGGTGGTCGTGCGCTGATATACAGTGATATTCGCAGCGATGATACCAACCCAGCTGGCTACTTCGGCAATGCGTCGACATTCAACATGCAGGCTAACGATGGCACGGCCCTCTTAGCTTGGACGGGTGGGTACCGCACCTTGTACGGAGCTAACTACTTCCTGCAGCAGATAGCCAAGTATCCTGGCGTGACTACCCCCGCTTTAGAAACCCAGTATATCGGCGAAGCTAAGTTCATTCGAGCGCTGGTATATTTTCATTTGGTGAACCTGTTTGCGCAGCCCTACAACTTTACCACTGATGCCTCGCATCTAGGGGTGCCCATTCAGTTAATTGCTCCCGACGTTAGTTCAGCTTTTTCGCCATCGCAGAACTTGGCCCGCTCCTCGGTAAAAGATGTGTATGCGCAGATTGAGAAAGACCTCAACGACGCTATCACAGCCCTGCCCGAAACATACACTTCGAGCAACTTTGACCGCACTGCCCGAGCTACTAAAGACGCTGCTCGCACGCTACTCTCGCGGGTGTACCTCTACAAAGGCCAGTACAACGATGCGGCTACTATGGCCGGCACGGTTATCACAGGTGGTCGCCACGTCCTCAACGCTAGCCCGGCTACTCCGTTCCCTATTTTAGGAGCCTTTCCTACAGGTGCCCAAACAACCGAGTCTATTTTCTCGGTAGCGATGAACACGGCGGATAACCCGAACACGAACAATGCACTAGGCCAGCACTACGGTAACGCAGCTGGTAGGCGCTCCGACATTAGCGTAACTCCCTACGCTCGCATCGACAGCACGCAGTTTCGCAGTAAAGACCGTCGCCGCACCCTACTGCTGACGCCGTCGGCGTACCCAACTACTACGACAGTCCTCGTATACACCCTCAAGTATCCACTTGGCACCTACGATTATGTGCCCATTGCTCGCTATTCTGAGGTGTTGCTAAATCGTGCTGAGGGCTTGGCCCAGACAGCTACCGGAGTTAGTGCTGATGCTTTGACCTTACTCAACCAAGTACGTCGCCGCTCGCTGCCTACTATTGCAGCTTATCCCGATTTGCTGGCTGCTAATCTCACCAAGCAGTCGTTGATTGACGCTATTTTGTTTGAGCGCCGGTTAGAACTTGCTTTCGAGGGTCATCGCTACTACGATTTGCTGCGCTATAAGATGAACTCAAGTCGCGTGAATTATGGCGACCAGAAGGAAGTATTCCCGATTCCATCGCTAGACATTCAACAGAACCCCAACTTGGTGCAAAACCCTGGCTACTAAGCCCGGCTTAGCCCAAAACAAAAAACCCCCGACCAATTCGGCCGGGGGTTTTTTTAATGTCTCCACTAATTCACAAAATATACTGGCTCATATCCCGGTTCTTCACCATATCGCGCAACCGTTCCTCTACCAGTGCAGGTGTAATAACCAGCGCTGAACCAGCGGCTATTTTATCGGGTACGTCAAAAAGCAACTCATTGAGCAGACGGCTCATGACCGTGTGCAGGCGGCGCGCCCCGATGTTCTCTACCTCTTCGTTCACCTCGGCGGCGATGTCGGCGAGCTTCAGCAGGGCGTCGTCCTCGAAGGTAAGGGCTACTTCTTCGGCGGCTAGTAGGGCCTGGTACTGCTTGGTGAGGGCGTTTTTGGGGTCTTTGAGGATGCGGTAGAAGTCGTCTTTGGTCAGGCTTTGCAGCTCTACCCGGATGGGGAAGCGGCCTTGCAACTCGGGTATTAGGTCGCTGGGCTTACTGACGTGGAAGGCCCCGGCGGCGATAAACAGGATGTAGTCGGTGTTGACGATGCCGTACTTAGTGTTCACGGCCGAGCCTTCCACAATGGGCAGCAGGTCGCGCTGCACACCCTGGCGGCTGACATCGGGGCCGCCGCTTTTGCCGCTGCCGCTGGTGGCTACCTTGTCGATTTCGTCGATGAAGATGATGCCCGAGTTTTCGGCCTGCCGGATGGCTTCTTCCTTTATCTCGTCCATGTCCACGAGCTTGGCAGCTTCTTCTTCCAGCAGCAGCTTGCGGGCCTCGGCCACGGTTACTTTGCGCTTGCGCGACTTTTTGGGCAGCATATTGCCCAGCATATCCTGCAGGCCCGACATCGTGGCCTCGTCCATCATACCCGGCGCACCCATGATACCCACGCTGGGGCCGCCCTGCGCTACGTTTATCTCAATGCGGCGGTCGTCCAACTCTCCGTTGCGGATTTTCTGGCGGAAGCGTTCACGAGTGCGCTCGTTCAACTCCTGGTCTGAGTCGGGTATAGCATCCGAAGCAGTGCCTTCGCCAATGCCGAAGCCCAGGTTGCTGCGGCCCGAGTTAGCGGTGCCATCCTTGGCCGGGGCTTTAATGGGCGGGATGAGGGCATCGAGGATGATGTCTTCTACGGCTTGGGCTGCCTGGGCTTTCACTTCTTCCTGGCGGCGCTGGCGCAAGCGGCTCACTGCTTGTTCGGCTAGGTCGCGCACCATGCTTTCCACGTCGCGTCCCACGTAGCCTACTTCAGTGAATTTACTGGCCTCAACTTTTACGAAGGGCGCATCAGCCAGAAAGGCGAGGCGGCGGGCTATTTCGGTTTTGCCCACGCCTGTTGCGCCAATCATGAGGATGTTATTGGGCACAATCTCCTTTTGCATCTCGGCCGGGGCGTGCAGCCGCCGCCAGCGGTTGCGCAAGGCAATAGCCACGTGGCGCTTGGCCTCACGCTGGCCAATAATGTACTTATCGAGTTCGGCCACAATCTGGGCCGGAGTCAGGAAGGTGGAATCTAGCATTCTGGTGGGTGTAGTAGTAGGCAACTGCGGGAAAACAAGAACGTCATGCTCATCTGGCGTCCGCTTGCCGAAGCATCTCGCTCGCCAACTAACTCAATCGTCGAACCAAGACGGCGCTACCGATTGAGTCAGTTGGCGAGCGAGATGCTTCGGCAAGCGGACGCCAGATGAGCATGACGTTCTTGGTAAAACAAGTAAACAATCAGCTCAGTCTTTTTTCTTTAAAAAACTGTCCAAGCTGCGGCTCACGGTGAAATAGTTGCTGCTGCCAGCTGCCTGCAGGGTAGCGTGGGTATAGTCGAGCTGAAACTGCGCAATGCGAACCATGGCGCCGTAGCTGAAGCCAGCTCCGCCGCCCGTGTTGTCGAGGCGCAGCTCGCGGCCTTGCAGGTGGTTGTAGCCCAGGCGCAGGTTCAGGCCCTTGCCCAGCAGCAGCTCGGCAGCGAAGGTGAAATGCCGGGCCAGATTATCGGCCCAGTTGAAAGTGGGCTTCACCTCGTTGTTATTGGCATCGAGCGTGCCGCGGGCGTTAGGGTCGAGGTACTGAATATCCCACTTATGCAAGTGGTGAGCCGTGAGGGTGAAGCGTAGCGGCATGTGCTCGGGCTTGATGGTAGAGCCTAGCTGCACGTCGAGCGGCAGGGGCTCGCGGCTGCCGGCAATATAGGGCTTGAGCATGTAGCCCGCGTTTTTCACTACTAAGCCTACCGTGAAATCTTGAGCGGTGGGCTTGAACAGCACACCCGCATCGGCAGCCAGCCCCACCGCCCGGTTGCCCGCTATGCCCGATACCGCCAACTTGCCCGTGAGGCCAAACGTGAACTTGCCTTTGGTATACGAGTCGGCGGCGGCCAGCGCGTACTCATTCACCGAAAACGAGCCCAGTGAGTTGCCCATGGCGTCGAAGCTCTCGAAGCTGCCGTAGTTGAGGTACGTCAACCCCAGCCCAAACCGGCCGCGCTTCTCCGTGTTGAAGGCGTAGGCGGCCGTGCTCTGGCGAATGTCCGTCACGTAGGCCACGTAGCTCGCGGCGGCTGTGTGGTCCATATCGGCATTGAGCAGGGCCGGTGAGGCAAAAAACTGTGTCGGGTCGCTGCTGCGGGCCGAGGCGCTCATGCTTCCTTGCGCCGCGAGCTGGGCCGAGGGCGGCAGTTCCAGGAAAGTAAACGCGGAGCGGCCCCCAATCTGGGCCTGGGCGGCGAAAGGCAGCAGCAGCAGAAAGGCGGAGAGGTGCTTCATTGTTACTAAGGTAACGACGGGGCGGGCGTTAAATTTCGTACGGATAATACCAAAAACCAGAACGTCATGTTGAGCGAAGCCAAAGCATCTCGCTCGCCGACTACCCCAATCGATAGCGCCATCCTGGTTAAACGATTGAGGTAGTCGGCGAGCGAAATGCTTCGGCTTCGCTCAGCATGACGTTCTGGTTTTTGGTAAGCCACCATTACTGCACCTCTACGCTCGGTCCGGCGGGGGCAGGGGCTTCGTCGCGCACGGGGAGCTTCTGGGGGCGGGCCACTAGCTCGGGCAACAGGGCCACGGCCAGCACATCGTCCACGCGCTCGGCGTAGTGAATGGCCACGCCTTTGAGGTAGTCGGGCTGGATTTCCTCCACGTCCTTGCGGTTTTTGGGCGAGAGGATAATGGTGTCGACCCCAGCGCGGCGAGCGGCCAGCAGCTTCTCCTTGATGCCGCCCACCGGCAGCACCCGGCCGCGCAGGGTTATTTCGCCCGTCATGGCCATTCGGGGGCGCACCCGGCGCTGGGTGTAGGCCGAAGCGATGCTCGTGAAAATGGCGATACCCGCGCTCGGCCCATCCTTCGGAATGCCGCCCTCGGGGAAGTGAATGTGCAGGTCGTACTGCTCGAACAAGCGATAGTCGATGCCCAGCTCATCGGCCCGCGAGCGCAGGTAGGAGAGGGCCGTAATGGCCGATTCCTTCATCACATCGCCGAGTTGCCCGCTGAGCGTGAGCTTGCCCCGGCCCCGGCTCAACAGGCTTTCCACAAACAGGATATCGCCGCCCACGCTCGTCCAGGCCAGCCCCGTCACTACGCCGGCCGTGTCATGGTCCTGGTCTTTGTCGCGGTCGAAGCGCGGGGTGCCCAGGATTTTGAGGATGTCGGCCGGTTCCAGCTGGCTGGGCAGGGCTTCCTTGCTGGCCTTGCGGCGGGCCAGGTTGCGGCTGAGGGCGGCAAGCTGCCGCTCCAGGCTGCGCACGCCGCTCTCGCGGGTGTAGTCGTCGGCTACGCGGTGCAGGGCAGCGTCGGTTATTTTCACTTCCGTTTCACCCAGGCCATGCTCGCGCAATTGCTTGGGCCAAAGGTGTTTACGCGCTATCTGCACTTTTTCCTCCTGGGTGTAGCCCGTGAGGTCGATAATCTCCATCCGGTCGCGCAGGGCAGGCTGAATGGTGTCGAGCGAGTTGGCCGTGGCGATGAAAAGTACCTTGCTCAGGTCGTACTCCACTTCCAGGTAGTTGTCGGTGAAGGTGGAGTTTTGCTCAGGGTCGAGCACTTCAAGCAGCGCCGACGACGGGTCGCCGCGGAAGTCGCTGCTCACCTTGTCGATTTCATCGAGAATAATAACCGGGTTGCTAGCCCCCGCCTTCTTTATCTGGGCGATAATGCGGCCCGGCATGGCCCCGATGTAGGTTTTGCGGTGCCCTCGTATTTCGGCCTCGTCGCGCACGCCGCCTAGGCTCAGGCGCACGTACTTGCGGCCCAGCGCCGTGGCGATGCTGCGGCCCAGGGAAGTTTTGCCCACGCCGGGCGGGCCATACAGGCACAGTATCGGCGCTTTCAAATCCTGCTTCAGCTTGAGCACCGCCAGGTATTCGAGGATGCGCTCCTTCACTTTTTCCAGTCCGAAGTGGTCGGCGTCGAGGATGCGCTTTGCGTTCTTGAGGTTGAACTTGTCTTTGGTGGTTTCGCCCCAGGGCAAGTCCAGCAAAAACTCCACGTAGTTGAGCGTCATCGGGTAGTCAGGCGCCATCTGGTTGAGGCGGCCCAGCTTGGCCATTTCCTTGTCGAAATGCTTGGCGGTAGCTTCGGGCCAATTTTTGACTTCGGCTCGCGCCCGCAGGGCGGCTACGTCGCCCTCGGGGCTGCCCTCGCCCTGGCCCAACTCTTCCTGCAGGGTTTTGAGCTGCTTGCGCAGGAAATATTCGCGCTGCTCGGCATCAATGCCCGTGTGGACTTTGGTCCGAATGTCGTTTTTGATTTCGAGCAGCTCAATCTGGCGCAACAGTGCTTCGAGTAACTGCCGGGCCTGGGCTTCGGGGTCGGTTAGCTCCAGCAGGGCCTGCTTGGCGGGCAGCTCCAGCTGCACGTTGCTGCTCAGAAAATGCACCAGAAAGCTCGCCGAATTGATACCGTCGAGCATGGTGCGGGCCTCCATCGGAATCTCGGGCGTTAGCTCCAATACCTTGCTGGCAGCTTCGCGCAGGCTTTGCAGCAGCACCATTTCGCCGTCTATTTCAGCATCAAGCGCCCGCTCTTCGAAGTACGTTACCTGCGCCGTGAGCTGTGGCGTATACGTGAGTTGCTCGCCTACCAGAAAGCGCAGCTGGCCTTGCAGCACGATGGTAATGGTGCCGTCGGGGTGGTCCATCACCTTCAGGATGCGTGCCAGCGTGCCCACCGGGTGTAACTCCTCGGTGGTGGGCTCGTCGGCATCGGGCTGCAGTTGCGCCACCACGCCCAGAAACTTGTCGTTTTTAGCCGCCAGCTTCCGGATAAGGCGGATGCTTTTCTTGCGCGTCACCGTCACGGGCAGCACCACCCCCGGAAATAGCACGGTGTTGCGCACCGGCAGCAGCGCTAGCGTAGCGGGCGCGTCGGTGGCGGGCAGCAAGTGGTCGGGGTCGGCCGCCATGATGGCGATGGCTTCGGAAGGGGAGTCGGGGCCGCCAGTCAGTGCCTGGTGGGGGCGAGATGAGTCGAGGGACATGGGCAGAAAAGAGCCGGCCAGTGCGGAGCAGGGCTGCCAGAGTGGCAGCCATTCGTGAAGGCACGAAAGTACGCATGCCGAGTATCTGGCCGGGCGCTGGCAAGCGCAAGGCCCGTGCCAGTACCCCAGCCGTGCCGGATTGGCCGACGTGAGGCCATACCAACCAGCACACTCTGCCGTACAAGTATCCTGTAGCAGGGCCGACACCAGCCGGAAATCAGCCAAACCCAATGTAAACGGTACTGCTACCGTGGCTTTGGGCAAATCCCAAAAACCGCCGGAAATTGCGCAGGTCCTGGCCGGAGTTGTTGTCAAAGCAGCCACCACGTTTGTCAAGCAGGAAATCGGCGAAGTACGTTGGATAATCCAGCGTTTTATATTCGTGGGGCGTTAGTAAATCGGGCAGGTTTTTCAACTGTGCGAGTTGGCTTAGTAGCCCTTCGACGGTAGCTACTACCTAACCTTACGCAGATGTTGTCGCCCTCCGCGTTTGCCTCACCCCCTAACCCCCTCTCCGAAGAGAGTGGGAACTAGCTTTAGAATAGTTTTAGACTAATAATCAGTGCTTTACACTAAATTCTAATGCTAGAGACTAGCCCCCTCTCTCTTTGGATAGGGGGCTAGGGGCAAAGCCGTTAAGTTCTCTTGTTTTCGCCCTCCGCGTTGCGCCTCACCCCCCGGCCCCTCTCCGAAAAAGGAGAGGGGGAGCCACGGTGGCCCGACCAAAAAGCGGGTTTGCGTGTCGTTGAACGCACCCCCTCTCCTTTTTCGGAGAGGGGGCCGGGGGGTGAGGCGCAACGCGGAGGGCGAAAACAAGAGAACTTAACGGCTCTGGGGGCTAGGGGGTGAGGCAAACGCGGAGGGCGACAGCGCTGCGTAATGTCAGTTCCTACGGCTCCAGCTTAATCGGCTTGGCCTCCCCATTGGCATTGAGCAGGAAGTAGCGGTTGCGCGCCTTGGGCTTGCGGGGACTGTAGCGCACGGCCAGCGAGTACGAGAACTGAATGACCGGGCTCGTTACTACGGGGTTGAGCACTACGTCATATTGGTCGGGGGCTACGGGGTCGTAGTAGTAGGCGGTGGCCTGGCGGGCCTCCGTGACTTTGGGCTGTCCGCCCAGCAGCGAGCGGCTGGCGCGGGCCGCCTCCAGCGAGGGCCGGGCGGCGGCCTGGTAGCTGCTGTAGTGGCTTACCGGGTAGGTGGTGGCGCTGGTTTCGCTGGGTACCCGTTGCAGGGTGTCGAGCCGAAACCCAGCCGCAACGAGGGCACGCTCCTTGGTTTTGAGGGCCAGCAGGCATTGCTCGCGCAGTTGTTCGGCAGGTACGCGGGCGTCGGCCACCGACACGTCTACTTTCACCAGGTCTACTACTTCGGCCTGAGCGGCCACCCGCAGAATGGCCTGCATCAATTCGGCCCGCTGGTAGGCGATGCTCACGGTTTCCTGTAGCTCGAAGCCGGCCGGCACTTCATTGAAGCGCTTGCTGAATACCCGGTTTTCGACCTGCGTTTCGTAGCGCGGCACGAAGGAAATAACGTCGGTGCGCAGGCGCGTCGAGTCGATGCCCAGGCCGGCGAGGCCCCGCGTGAGGGCGTGCAGGCGCTCGCGCAGCAGGCTCGTGGCCAGCTCCGGCGTGTTGGCTACCTGAATGATGTTGAACATGGCTACGAAGCTGGTGGGAGCCACGTTCGACAAGCCGCTGACGTGCAGGAAAATATTGCTCTGCTCATCAAAGCCGGGGGCCGTGGTGAGGGCGCCCCGGCTGCTACGCCGGGCGTAGCCGTTGTCGCCGTAGCGGGCATTACCCATTTCCTGATACCGGGCATTGCCCATCTCCTGCGCCCGGCCGGGCAGGCTCGCGCCCAGCAGCAAGGCACCCAGGCTAATAGTGTGAAGTAGCTGTTTCATAGAGCCGTAAGATAAAAATGCCACCTTATTCTGGCGAACAGATTATGCAACCTACTCGCCAGGATAAGGTGAAGCACTCAGCACCAAAAACCATGCTACTCCGGCCATTCCCGCGCCAAATCCTGGTCGCGCATGCACTTAAAGTGCCCCTGCGGGCACTGCCCAAACCCAATTTTGGAGCACGGCCGGCAGGGTAGGCCCGGCACTTCCAGTACTTCAAACTGCGTGCGGTAGGGATACATGCCGAACTGTGGCACCGTGTTGCCCCACACGCTGAAAATCTCCTTACGGAACGCGGCGGCAATGTGCATCAGCCCCGTGTCGTGGCTTACCACAAACTGCGCCTGCCGCAGCAGCGAGGCCGATTGATGCAGCGAAAACTGCCCGCAGCCGTTGGCAATAGGTGAAGAAGAAAAGGAGTGCAGGGGTGAATGTTTTTGGATGGCCAGCTGAATAACGTGACCGGTGCTTTCGTCCTCGGGGCCGCCAAGCAGCACCACGGGGCGCGGGGCCAGGTTTCGTACCAACTCGATGAGCTTTTCTACGGGCAGGCGCTTGGTAGCGTGCTGCGCCCCGATGGCCACGGCCACGTACTCCCAGGGCTGGAAGCCAGGTGGTAGCTCTCGCGCTACGTCCACTTCCTCAGCGGGCGGAATGAAGTAGTCCAGCCCCTCGCCGTCGTCTTTGATGCCTAAAGGGGCGGCCGCTGCCCGGTAGCGGTCTACGATGTGCAGCGGGGGCAAGTGGTTGACTTTGAAGCGCACCAGCAGGTATTTCTGCCAGTTCAGCTTATCGAAGGCGCGGGCGGGCACGCCGGGCAGCTGCAACCGGATGAGCCGAGTGCGCAGGTTGTTGTGCAGGTCCACAATAAAGTCGAACCGCTCGGCTCGCAGCGCCCGCACCAGCTCGGGCAAGCTGCCTTGCAGCAGGTGCAGCTTGTCTACGTAGGGGCTGGCGGCAAAGAGGCTGGCATAGGCCGGCTTGGTGGCAAAATGCACCTGCGCCCCCGGTACCTGGGTTTTCAGCTGCCGCACCACAGGCGTCGTGAGCACAATGTCGCCGATGGAAGAAAAGCGCAGAACCAGAATTTTCATGAATTATCCACGCAATAAAAGAACGTCATGCTGAGCTTGCCGAAGCATCTCGCTCGCCAATTAATACAATCGCTGCAACACTAGCGATTGAGTTAGTAGGCGAGCGAGATGCTTCGGCAAGCTCAGCATGACGTTCTCTTTACCTGTTAAATTTTGTCCGCCGCGCCTCAAAGTACGCCGCCACCTCGTCTACCGGTTTGGCATTAAACGCCATTTCCCTCGTCAGCATGCCTTTGCGGCCGGCCAGCACGCCGTAGCGCATGTCGGCGTAGCCGCTGGTGTGGTGGGCATCGGGGTTGATGCTCAGCTGCACGCCTTGGTTGATGGCGTAGCGCACCCAGCGCCAGTCTAGGTCGAGACGCCAAGGGTTGGCGTTGATTTCGATAATGACCTGGTGCTGGGCGCAGGCGTCGATGACGGCCTTAAAATCAATGGGGTAGCCAGCGCGGCGCAGCAGCAGCCGGCCGGTGGGGTGGCCCAGCATGGTGCAGTGCGGGTTGGCAATGGCCGCGAGCAAGCGCTCGGTAGCGCGGGCCTCGTCCATCTTCAGGTTGGAGTGAATACTGGCCACAATGAAGTCGAACGAGTTGCGCAGCTCCGCGTCGTAGTCCAGCGAGCCGTCGCCCAGAATATCGGCCTCAATGCCCTTGAAAATGCGGAACGGGGCCAGCTCGGCATTCAGCTCGTCTACCTCGCGCTGCTGCTGGCGCACGCGCTCCGGCCCCAGCCCGTTGGCGTAGTGCGCCGCCTGCGAGTGGTCGCAAATTCCCAGGTACTCGTATCCCGCGTCGCGCAGGAACGTGGCCATCTGGCGCAGCGAGTGGCTGCCGTCGGAGTAGGTGCTGTGGTTGTGCAGGGAGCCGCGCAGGTCGGTATCGGTGAGCAGCGCCGGAATTTTGTGCTCGGCGGCCAACTCGATTTCGCCCAGGCCCTCGCGCAGTTCCGGCACCACGTACTGCAAGCCGGCCCGCTCATACAGCGCTTCTTCACTGGCAAACTTTTCGCGCTTGGCCAGCTGGCGCAGCGTAGTGCCGCTGGGTAAGGGAGTGCTCAGGTGGGCCTCGTTGCCGGTAGCTACAAAAAGCTGGTTCACAAAGTCATTTGGCGCTACTACCCGCACCTCAATGCCTACGCCGCTTTCGGTAGCCGTGCCGCGCCAAGCCCAAGGGCCGCAGCGCAACGGGTCAGCTTGCAGGCCGGGCGCGGTGTTGAGTAGAGCGTGTACCGGGGCAGGGTCGGCCGCCGCAGCCAGAATAACCACGGTTTCTACTATTTCGAGGGCGCGGCGCACTTCGCCCACAGCGGCTACTTCTGCCACGCCGGGCACCTGGCGCAGGCGCTCAGCGAGGTCATTGGCCAGCTGCTCGGCTTGCGAGAACAGCAGCTTGCCCGCGCTTTGCTCGGTGAAATCGAGCGCGGCCAGCAGGCTTTCCTGGGTTTTGGCTCCGAAGCCTTTGAGCTGGGCTACGCGGCCGGCCTCGGCGGCTTCGCGCAGCTGGTCGGGGCTTTCGATGTTGGCATCTTTCCACAGGGCGCGCACTTTCTTGGGGCCGATGCCCTTGATGCTCAGCAGCTCCACTACGCCGGGCGGGGTGGCGTCGAGCAGGCGTTGCAGCTCGTCGAAGGTGCCGGTATCGAGCAACTCGGCCACTTTGGCGGCCTGGGTTTTGCTCAGGCCGGTGCGGTCGGGCAGGCCGGGCCGGTCTACCTCGGCTACCGGAAACTCCAAGGCTTCCAGCGCCGCCACGGTGCCCTCGTAGGCCCTGATTTTGAAGGGGTTTTCGTCGTGCAGCTCCAGCAGCTGGGCCGTGAGGCGGAAGGCTCGGATAAGGTCGCGGTTGTCCACGGGGGAAGTTTTAGGATAGGAGTGCGCTGTAGGGTGCGGGGCTTGCCCCCGCTCGTCGTTGTTATAGCTTGCTCAACGACGGGCGAGGGCAAGCCCCGCACCCTACAGCGCCAAAAGTACGGCCCGGCCGACTGGCAGTTTCGCGCCACCTTTGCAGCGTGCTAGTTCTTCGCCGCCCGCTCTGGCTACTATTGGCCCTGCTGCCCGCCTGCCACCCGGCCGACCACCCGGCCGGGCTGCCCTCGGCCGGCCTCACCGCCCTGCGCGGCACCTGGCTCCTCGACCCCGAGCGCAGCAGCGGCGACACGCTCACGTACCGCCCCAATACCTACCGCTTCCGCTACCGCCCCCAGGGCCGCCCCGGCTTCCGGCTGGGCGACTACGGCCGCTTCATCCGCTACGAGGTGGCTCCCGGCGAGGCAGGCGGCCTGCTGGCCCAGGAAGGCACCTGGACCGAAACCAGCGAAGGCCGCCTGCTCATTCACCTACCCGAAACTGACCCCGCCGAGCCCGACTACGAGCTACAGGTGCTGGCGTACCACAAGGGGCTGCTGCAGCTGCGCCAGCTGGCCGAGCGGCCGGCAGTAGAGGTACTGCGCCAGCCGTAAAAGCAGTTGGCGAACAGGTGAGCTGAAGCCATTTATCTGCGCATCTCGTATAGTTAATCTCACTTAAATTACTCAGTCATGGATGCAAAGCTTGCAGCAGCGCTTGGACTTCCGCCGCAACCTAATAGACCACTGAGACCAGGAGTAGTTGGTTGGGTTAAAGACCGAGCCTGGGGTTTTGCTTTTGGTGGGGTTTTGCTGACAATCGCCTGCGTTGTGCAGTATTTCCAGTGAGCCAGATGAGCACAAAAATAGCCTCAGTGTAGCGTTGAGGCTATTTTTGTGCCTGATATTTTTTGTGAGGAGCGCGGCAGCTGTCCTATATGATACCTGAGTGCGAAGCCTTGCCGAGTCCGCAAGCAGGCATTCCGCGCCCGCCCCGACCTTTGCCCGCATGAACCACTGGCTCGTCAAATCCGAACCCGAGGCGTACTCCTGGGCCGACTTCGTGCGCGACGGCGGCACCGACTGGACCGGCGTGCGCAACTACCAGGCCCGCAACAACCTGCAAGCCATGCAGCCCGGCGACCTCGTGCTCTTCTACCACAGCGTAAGCGAAAAAGCGGTAGTCGGCGTGGCCCTCGTACACGCCGCTCACGCCCCCGACGCCACCGCCGAAGCCGGCAGCCCCTGGGTGGCCGTACACCTGCGCCCCCACGCGCCCCTCACCCGCCCCGTGCCCCTGACCGCCCTCAAAGCCGAGGCGCGACTGGCGCAGCTGGGGTTGC
>JBPBPU010000028.1:0-66101 GCA_050954465.1 Janthinobacterium lividum | reverse complement strand
CCATCACGGCCGCGATGCTCACGGCCGGCGCGGCCGACCTGAAGAACTACAACCAGCTGCGGGGCCTCTGGCCGCAAATCATTGCGCTGGCCACGGCCTACCCCTCGGTGCGCGCTTACACCATTGCCGCCAACCAGTCGGCTACCCAGGAGCTGGCTCCCGGTGAGTCGCTGACCATCTTCCAGAAGCTGATTCGCGGGGCCGACCGCCGGCTGCTCAGCGGCAAGTTCGGCACGCCCATCATTCAATGCACGCAGTCGATTGCCGACAACTGGGCCGACTACCGCATGTCGAACGACAAGCTGGAAACCAGCTGGGAGCTGCAGGTGACGGGCCTGGTGGGGCCCAAGTTCAACAGCGTGGCCATTCGCCCCGTGGCTGAGTGGGATGAGATTCTGATGGAAGATTTTGACGTCGCCGGCAAAATCAACCTGCCCCACCGGGCGGTACTCACCACCAACGCCAACATGCAGCTGGGCTTCGACTCCTACGATGCAGCCACGCAGGTGGAGTCGTGGTTCAACCGCGAAACCAAGTACACCCACATGCGCGGCAACTGGAAGATGGACGCCAAGGTGATGCGCCCCTTCCTCACCCGCGGGGCCTGGTAAGCCTGCCCCCTCAGCCACCAGTAGCGGCCCGGCCCATCCGGCTGGGCCGTTTTCTTTTCACCCCTTCTTTTTTTCTGCTTCTGCCATGCCTGATTGCGGTAAAGTTAAACGCGGCATTGCCGCCCCCTGCGAACCGGCAGTAGCCGGCCTCAAAACGCAGCTCGTCGTTGTTCGCTACGACGACATTGCCAGCATCGTGCGCGATGCGACCAATCCCAAGCTGGTGAACCTCACCCTCAAAACCGGCAAGAAGGGTTTTCTCTTCGAGGGCCTGGGTGACAGCAACGCCGCCCGCGTGAAGTACGCGCAGGGCAAGTACACCGGCACCTACACGCATGAGGTAGACCTGGTGGCCTTCGGCCTCGGCCCCGAAGACACGGCGACGGTGGAAACCCTGGCCAAAGACCGGGTAGTGACGGTCGTACCTGACAACAACGGCTACTACAAGGTACACGGCCTGAACGCGGGCCTGACGGCCAGCAAGCTCGACACCGACACGGCCAACAAGGACACCGGTGGCGCGCCCGAAATCACCATCAGCTCCGATAAGGAGAAGGGCCTGGCCGACTTCTTCGCCAAGATGGACACCACTGGTGCGACGCCCGTCATCGACCCCGTGGCGACGGCTGCTGCCTTCACGGCCCTCTACCTCTAGTGGAGGCCCTGGTAGCACGGGCGCAACAACTCCTGGCCGCTGGGCCCCACAACGCCGCCCCGGCCGAGGTGGCCGCCCTACACGCCCTGGTGTGGCCCACCCGTGAGCCGGTTTGTGAAACCTGCCGGGGCGAGTTGGGCAAGGCTTATTACGCCCTTCAACGCTGGGTGAACCAGCACAATTCTTCCACCCTTTCTTCTTCCGCTCCCGTGAAAAAGACCACCACCGCCCGCTTCCACAGCGACGAAACCCAGTACACGCCCCACGGCCTGGGCGTGACCTACTCCAACACTAACATGACCGACAAGGCCGCCCGCGACATACTCGCCGGTGACCCCGACGCCAAGGACTTCTTCAGCGTGCTGCCGCCCGCTGCGACGGCTGAGGACGAGGCCGAGGACTTGGCCACCAGCCAAGCCGCTACCCCGGCCGCCGCGCAGGCCCCTGTAGCGCCGACCACCGTGCCCGCCGACTTTGACTACGCCAAGTTGGCCAGCGCCCTGGTTGACGAAACGGAGCGCCGCCAAGCTGCCAAACACACCGACGACCCGGCTACACAGACGAGCACCGACGAGGTGAAGCTCTCGGCGCAGCCCGGCGGTCAGGGGGCAGACGGCGTGACTAGCGCCGGCAGCCCGCCGGCCTCGGTGGAGGTGACCACCTCTACCACGGCCCCCGACGAGCACGACGACGACCAGGACGGCGAAAAGCCCGTGCGCCTCTCGCGCATGAACAAGGAGCAGCTCGTAGCCGCCCACACCACGGAACTGGGCAGCGCGCCCGACGTGGCCCTGACCAACGACGAGCTGCGCGACGCCCTTGCCCAGCACCGCGCCGGCCAGCAAGACCCCGAGTAAGTCACCCCACTACCACAAAAGCCCGTGTCTGTTACCCGCCAAGCCATTGTGGCCCTGGATGCCAAGCCTCCCCGCCGCGTAGTCGAAACCAAAGACTACGTGCGCTGGGGCCTGGACGACCAGCGCCCCCAGCAGCTGCTGGGTTTGCTGGCGGGTAGCAGCACGGGCAAAGTGTGTGCGACGACCAAGGCCAAGTTCATCGAGGGCAACGGGCTCAAAGACCTGGACTTCTACCAGGCCGTCATCAACCCGCGAGGCCAGACGATGGATGCGCTCCTGAAGCTGCTCGCTGACCGCGAAGCCAAGCTCAGCGGCCACGCCCTGCTGGTGAACCTCAACCTGCTCGGTAATCCGATGTCAGTGTACTACCTGCCCACCGAGAACGTGCGGCTGGGTATTCCGCTGGGGGACGGCACGGTGGACTACGTGTTTCAGCTGCACCCCAAGGTGCCCGGCAGCAAGGCCCGGCCCCCAAAGCCTACCTTGCACCTGGTCTTCGACCCCAACGAGCCGGCCGAGCAGCGGGCCGAGCGCCTGGCTACGTGGCCCGGTGGGCCGGGAGCCTACCCCGGCGAAGTGTACTGCTCGTTTCTGGACGAGGCCGGCTACTACCCCGAGCAGGTGTACGAGCCGGCCGAGGTGGACATGGAAACCGAGGCCCGATTGAAACGCAGTCGGCGCACCGACATCAAGAGCGGCTACTCGGATAAGACGGTCATTGTCGAGTACGGCACCAGCACCCCGACGCTGGAAGTGATGGCCGCCAACGGGCTCAAGTATGGCAGCTTCGTGGGGGAAGATGGGGCACGCATCATGCTGCTCTATGCCGATAGCAAGGATACCACACCCACCATTACGCCCATTGCCGCGCCCGACGCCAGCAAGCGCTACGCCACCGATGGCGAGGCACTTAAAGCCGACATCCGGGCCGTGTTTCAGATTCCAAGCCTGCTCTACGGGGAGGCCACAGCCGGCAAGCTCGGCACCCAGCAGGAGTTTGATGATGCCACGCTCTACGTGCAGAACATGGTGGTCAACACCAACCAGCGCAGCATCGAGCGCACGCTTACGGTCGTATTCAGCACCTTCCAGCGCCCCGACCAACCCGACGTGCCCATGTGCCCCTCGGGTGATTATTCCATTGAGAACCTGCGCCTGGCCCCGGTGGTCGAGGCAGCGGAGCAGAAGCCCGCACAGCAAGTGCTCAAAGCCCTGACGACGCTCTCGCCGCTGGTAGCCAACAAAGTGCTCGACTCCATGAGTCAGCAGCAGATTCTCGACCTCATCGGGCTGTAGGCGGACGGGCCACCAGCTCCCAAACCTGCCACCAATGGAAACGACGCTGCTGCTGAACAAAGCTGATTTTGCCGACTACGCCGCCCTCCCCGAGTCGTTGGACATGGACCGGCTACGGCCGCACATCCTGGCCGCCACGCGCCAGCGCTTGCGGCCGCTACTCACCGAGGCCCTCACCACCGAGTTGCTGCGCCTGGTTGAGGCGGAGCACGCCGCCGGCACCGGTACGCCAGCCCCGCTCACGGGTAGCTGGCTCGAGCTGCGCACCAAGGCCGTGGCCGTGGTAGCCTGCGCCGCGCTGGCCCGGTACATGCCTTTCTCGCAACAGACAGCGGTTGCCAATGGCTTTGTCGTGAAAACCGGCCAGTATAGCCAGCCAGCGGATGGGCGCGACCTGGCCCGGCAGGCGGCCATCTACGACGGCGAGGCCCTGAGTTACGAAGCCGACCTGCGCACTTGGTTGCTGGGTAGTGCGGCCGCTTTTGTGGGCTTCTACCCCCAGGCTACTGCCTGTTGCGGTGCCACAGCCGCCGGGCGCGTGCCCACGGTAGTCGTGCAGGCTATCGGCCGGCCTGATGAACCCTCTCCTTACTACCGCCCCCGCTAATGCTTGCCACCCTGCTACTTCAAGCCGCTCCCTCCAATGTTCTGCTCGGCGCGGGCCTGGGCATTATCGTGGCCATCGTGGGCTGGCTGCTTAACCGCACCATTGCTGCTTTCGATGCCAGTGTAAAGAAAACAGAGGAGGCCGTGCAGGTGCTCACCAAGCTGTTCACGGACTTGCACCTGGAAGTAAAAAACGGCAACCAGCTGGTGAAGTACCTGGAAAACCGAGTCGACACGCTGGAGCACAAGAAAGAAACGCTCGAAAAGTCCTTCGCCGAAATGGATAAAATCATTGACCGCGAAATCATCCACAAACGCACCGCTTCCTAACGCTGTCAGCATGCTCAACCTCACTCCCCTGTTGCCGCTGCTGCCCTACGTGGGGTGGGCCGTGGCCCTGCTGCTGCTCTGGCTCTGGCTGCGCCGGGCGCTTACGCCGGCCTGGGTGGTGCAACTGCTTGAAAGCGAGCGCCTGCCCTCCGTGCGCCTGGCCCTAGCCTCCGTGGTGGTGGTGTTCACGCTGAGCATGGAAGCAGCCGGGCGGCTGGCGCAGGCCGCCATCGACGCAAACCTGATTTTCGCGGGCACCCTACTCGGGCTGGGCGTGGCCAAGGTGACTGTCTCGCGCTTTTCGCCCAAGCCTACCGTCGACCCGACCGAGCAGCCCGAACCAGAAACTAAAAACCAGTAACCCAATCCTATGCAGCTACCCGCCAAATTCGCCTACCTGGCCACCGAGCCCGGCCCCAAGGTGCTACTCGAAGCCCTGAAGTGGTTGGGCGTACACGAGGTGCCCGGCCTGGGCAATAACCCCGTTATCATGGACGCGGCCCAAGCCGTGGGCGCGGCCGACTACTACCCCAACGACGCGACGCCCTGGTGTGCCCTAGCTATGACGTACTGGGTGAAACAGGCGGGCTTCCCGGTGGCCCGCGACCCGTTGGCCGCCCGCAGCTGGGCTACCTGGGGCACCCCCGCACCGGGCAACGTGCCGATGCTCGGCGACGTGCTGGTGTACTCCCGCGCCGGGGGTGGGCACGTCACGCTCTACGTGGGCGAGTCGAAGGACTACTACTACTGCCTGGGAGGAAATCAGGGTGACTCGGTGTGCATTGTGGGCTTTCCGAAAAGCCGGCCCGTGACCGTGCGCCGCTGCCCGTGGAAGGTGGCTCAACCTGCGAACGTAGGCCGCCGCGTTCTCGATGGTGCTCCGGTGGTAGCCAACGTCAGCGAGGTGTAGGGTGGCTGCCGTGGCGGGCGCGGGTGGGGTAGCTTTGCGGGCATAAAAACTTCTTAAACCAAGGTTTACGCACACACTAACGCACACACCACATAAAAAAAGCCCCTCAGCAGTATACTGAGGGGCTTTTAGCGGAGAAGGGGGGATTCGAACCCCCGGTAACCTTTAGAGCTACGGCAGTTTAGCAAA
Organism: Janthinobacterium lividum; assembly: GCA_050954465.1. Classification (GTDB taxonomy): domain Bacteria; phylum Bacteroidota; class Bacteroidia; order Cytophagales; family Hymenobacteraceae; genus Hymenobacter. The sequence continues at coordinate 60,647 of JBPBPU010000028.1, read as the reverse complement.
CTACTGGTTTCAGCCACTCACCCACTTCTCCGGAAGGGTGGCTTGCCACGGCCTGGTGGGCCGTAGCGGCTGCAAATATACGGCGAGCCCACCAATTTCTGCAAACTTTTTCAAGTTTCTGGTGGGCCCCTTCCTAAGTTCCTGGCTGGGTGTCGGGTTAAGACAAAGGCAACTACTGCCTCTGCTATCGCACCTTTGCACGATGCTGACATGGGCGTACTCTGATTTTGGGCGGGCGGCGCTAGGGCTACTACTGCTGCTGCTGCTGCTGGGTGGCTATACCGCTCGCAGCTGGCGGCTGGGGCGGCGGCTGGGCCTGGGCGTGGGGCGGCTGGCCTGGAAGCTGCCGCTGCGCCTGGTGGCCGGGGCGCTGCTGCTGCTGGCTTGGCTGGGGCCCGTGCTGGGGGTGCAGCCCCAGGCCGTGCACAGCAGCGGGCAGGATGTGTGGCTGCTCGTAGACGTGTCGCGCTCGATGGATGCGGCCGACGTAGCCCCCACCCGCCTGCTGCGGGCCCAGGCGGCCCTCAACGAGCTGGCCGCCGCCTTCCCGGCCGACCGGCTGGGGCTCATCAGCTTCGGCTCAGAGGCAGTGGTGCAATGCCCCCTCACCTACGACCAGCCCGCCCTGCAGGTGTTTATGAATACCCTCAGCACCAAGCTGCTGCCACCTGGCCCTACCACCCTGCGTGCCCCGCTCGACTTGCTACTGACTCGCCTCGGCCCGGCGCCGGGCGGCAGCAGCGCGGCCCCGCGCACCGTAGCGGCTGTGGTAGTAAGCGATGGCGAGGACTTCAGCGAAAACCTGGAGCCCGTGCTGCAGGAGCTGGGGCGCACCGGGGCGCGCATCTACACGGTAGGCGTGGGCACGGCGGCTGGGGCCCCGGTGCCCGGCGGCGCAGTCGGCCTGCGCGACGCCCAAGGCCGGCCCGTAATAAGCCGCTTGCGCGAGGCACCGCTGCTCCAAGTGGCTGCCCAGACCGGGGGGCAGTATGTGGCCCTCAACGACCGCGAAAATGGCCTACCTACCCTGCTGGCGAGTATTCGCAGTCAGCCGCCTACCAGCGCGGCTACTACCCGCACCATCGCGGCGGCCGACAATCGCTACCGCTACCCGCTGGGCGTGGCGCTGGTATTGCTTCTGATTGACAGCCTGATAACCGTGCGCGTGCTGCGCATCGACCTATGAAAGCCTGGCTCCTGACTACCCTGCTGGCCCTGGCCCCGCCCGCCGGCTTCTGGCTGACGCGGGTGCGCGCCCACAACGAGGCCCAGGCCCAGGGGCAGGTTGCTGCGGCCCGGCACCAGCCCGCCCAGGCGGCCTACTACTACCAGCAAGCCGCCGACCTGGCCGGGCGCGGCGGCCCCAGCCCCGCGTTGCTGCTCGACTTAGCGCAGGCACAGGCCCAGGCCAGCCAAGCCACTGCCGCCCGCGCTACCTACAGCCGCCTGCTGGGTGCTGCCGTGCCGGCCGCCATTGGCAGCACGGCGCGGCAGCAGCTGGCAGTACTACTGACGCAGCAGCGCCAAGTGGCCCAGGCTAGTAACCTACTACAGCAGGCCCTACGGCTCAATCCGGCTAATGCCACAGCCCGCTACAACTACGAGGTACTGGCGCGCTACCTGGCGGGCCAGCAACTCGATAACCCACCCCTGCCCCCGCCCGGCACCGGCTCCGCTCCTGCCCCACCGAATGCGCCCGGCAAAACGCCGGATAAAAATGGCCCGGAAAAGCGGCCCGCCGAAAAAGCGGGCACCGACCACCCCGGCGAAGCTTCCAACCCGGACCAGCATTCAGGCGGCGACTCTAAAGCGCCGCGCCCCTCGGCCACCGGGCAATCCGACGCCCAGCAGCCCAGCCCCGGCACCAATGGGCCAGCTCCCGGCGGCTTCCGGCCAGGCGCGGGTGAGCAGCGGCCAGTAGCCAGCGGCAACCGCCCCGGCTCGCAGCGCGGGCTGGATACGGGCGCGGGCGCTACCGGGCTAGCGGCCACGGCCGGGCACAGCCGGCGGCCCGGCACCGAAGTAGCCACCGACGCCGACCTGCAGCTGCAAACCCAGCGCGAGCGACTCAAAGCTATGAACTTGAGCCCCGCCCAGGCGCAGCAGCTACTGGAAGCCCTGCGCGAGAGCGAGCAGCAATACCTGCAGCAACGGCCCCGAGCCCGGCAGGGGGCAGCGCCCGCGCCAGGCACGCCTACGTGGTGAGGCCAGCCGCCGTACTTTTGGGAATAACGAACAAAGGTTCGTTAGTTTTTGCGGTTGACTACTACATCTATTATTCTATAGAACGTCATTCCGAGCTTGCCGAGGAATCTCGCTCGCCTCGTTGTTTAGTTGTTCAACGAAGTGAGCGAGATTCCTCGGCAAGCTCGGAATGACGTTCGGGTAATACGGTAACACTGTTTCATTCCCTTCCTTGTTCCTCCCCTCCCACCCTTTTTAGAACTGACATGCAAGTAAAAGAAGTAGTTATTGTGGCGGCCGTGCGCACGCCGATTGGCTCATTTGGTGGGGCGCTGGCTTCGCTCTCCGCTACTGAGCTAGGTGCCATTGCCCTACGCGGGGCGCTGGAAAAGGCCGGCGTAGCCCCCGAGCACGTGCAGCAGGTGATTATGGGCAACGTGATTTCGGCTAACCTGGGCCAAGCACCCGCCCGGCAGGCGGCCAAAAAGGCGGGGCTGCCCGACACGGTGGAATGCACTACCGTAAACAAGGTGTGCGCCTCGGGCTCGAAGGCTATTATGTTTGCGGCCCAGGCCATTATGCTGGGGCAGGCCGACGTAATTCTGGCCGGCGGCATGGAGAGTATGAGCAACGTGCCCTACTACCTCGATAAAGCCCGCTTTGGCGCTAAGTACGGTAATGGCCAGATGATTGACGGCCTCGTGCGCGACGGCCTCTGGGACCCCTACCACGACTACGCCATGGGCAACGCGGCCGATGCTACGGCTGCGCACTACGGCATCACCCGCGAAGAGCAGGATGCCTTTGCCCGGCAGAGCTACGAGCGTAGCGCCGCCGCCGCGCAGGCCGGCAAGAAAAAGGAAGAGATTGTGCCCGTGACGATTACGGTGCGCGGCAAGGACACCGTAGTGAGCGACGACGAGGAGTACACCAAGGTGCAGTTCGAGAAATTCGCGGGCCTCAAAGCGGCCTTCACCAAGGAAGGCACCGTGACGGCGGCCAACGCCTCAACCCTCAACGACGGGGCCGCTGCCGTACTGCTCATGAGCCGCGAGAAAGCCGACGAGCTGGGCGTGAAGCCCTTGGCCCTTATCCGGGGCTTTGCCGATGCCGAGCAGGCCCCGGAGTGGTTCACGACGACGCCCTCGCTGGCCATTCCGAAGGCGCTGAAAAATGCCAGGCTGGAAGCGAAAGACGTTGACTTCTACGAGATTAACGAGGCGTTCTCGGTGGTGTCGCTGGCTAATAACAAGCTCCTCAACCTGGAAGGCCACCAGGTGAACGTATACGGCGGGGCCGTGAGCCTGGGCCACCCGCTTGGGGCCTCGGGGGCGCGCATCGTAACTACGCTGCTGAGCGTGCTGCAGCAGGAAGGCGGCAAAATCGGCGTCACGGGCATTTGCAACGGCGGCGGCGGGGCTAGCTCCATTGTGCTGGAGAAGCTGTAAGCAGGATTAAGGGATTTTAAGGATGAGGGATAAGAGATGAGGGGTTTGGGCGTTGAGCGTTCAAATCCTCTTAACTCTTATCCCTCATCCTTTATCCTTTATCCCTAATCCTTCATCTTTAGCGTTCTTGCAGCTATGAAACTACCGGTGCTTTTATTTTTGCTGCTGCCACTGGCGGCCCAGGCCCAGCGGGCGCGGCGCGTCGTTGTTTATTTCGACTCGACGCACTTCCATCCGCACGAGATTTTTCAGGCCATCGTCACCCGCGATACCGTGATGCAGGGGCCCTATAAGCGCTTTTACCCTAACGGCCGCCTCGAAGCCCAGACGCGCTACGCCGACGGCAAGCGCGACTCGGCCTACGTGGAGTTTCACGCCAACGGGAAGCGGCGGCTGGAGGCCACCTACCAGGCCGGCATCCGCCAGGGGCCGTTCAAGACGTATTACGACGGCGGCCGGGTGGCCCAGGAAGGTTCCTTTGCTGATGATGAGCCCAACGGCTTACTTACTACCTACTTCCCGACCGGCGAAATCAAGCTTCAAACCACCCTCACCAAGGGCCAGCCCACCGGCACCACCAAGGAGCTGTACGCCAATGGCCACACGGCCTCGGAGCAGGAATACGCCAACGGTCAGGCCAACGGGGCGGCCCGGTTTTATTACCCCAGCGGCAAGCTGCAAAGTGAGGGCGTGATGCGCGGCGGCTTGCTGAGCGGCTCATACAAAACGTATTACGAAAGCGGGCAGCTGGAAAGCGAGACGGTGATAAACGACAAGAACGGCCGGGGCAGCTACCGCTCGTACTACGAAACCGGGCAGCTCGAAACCGAGGGCACTTACGCGCCCAGCACCGTGCGCGAACGAACCGTGCGCAACCCGCTCGGCGACAACATCACCAAGCGCACGAACCCGCGCACCGGCACGGCCGCCCTCGACGGGCTCGCCACCTCGTACTACCGCAGCGGCAAGCTGCGCGGCAAAACCACCTACCGCCTGGGCGTGCCCAGCGGCCACGCCACCGAATACTTCGAGAACGGCCAGCCTAAAGAGGAAACCGACTACGCCAACCAGGGCCGCGACCGCAAAGTAGTGCGCTACTACGACGCCCCCGGCCAGCCCCACCAGGCCGAGGAGCAGTACAAAAACGACAAGCCCTTCGGCCCTTGGCGCGAGCTATACCCCGATGGCAAAACCCGCCAAACCGAAACCTACGCCCTCAGCGGTAAGCTGCTAGGCGAGCGCCTGACGTACTTTGACAACGGCAAAGTGCAAACCCGCCAGACCTACGACCCCAACGGCCTGCTCACCGGCATAAGCCAGGAGTACTTCGCCAGCGGCCAGCTCCGCAAGGAAGTTAACTACCTAAAAGGCATCTTTACCGGCCCCTTCCAGGAGCGCCACGAGGATGGCACCCCCGCCGTGCTGGGCCAGTACAACAAAGCCGGCAAGCAAACCGGCGAGTGGATGTATTATAAAGCCGACGGCCGCACCATCGACCACAAAGTACCCTACCGCGATGGCCGCCCCGTAACCCCCGGCAGTGGCGGAACCCGCCCCCGGCTCAACGGTAAGCCGTATGTAGCGCCGAAGAAAAAGTAGCGCCGCCTAAAAATTTATAAAGTCAGATTGATGCCTGGCTTAACTTCTGATAATCTGCAGCTTGCACCAGCCTATAGGCTTTTTTCGGCATCTGATAGAAGCAAAAATAAAACTTGCTTAGCCTGCCGGGCCGCGTAGTTTCGCTGGCATGGCGGCCACGGGGGCTGCTGGTTAGCTACTAGGCACCATGGCTTTTGTTTATGCTCCGCCCAGCCCGCTGGGACATCCTTATTATGCGGTATGCCAGTTGGCGGCTTTTGCAGTATTTGTGGGTTTGCTGCTGGCACAGGGCCAGCGGCGTGGCTACCCCTGGCGCAACTGGCTGCCGCTGGTAGCCGCTGCCACCCTTGCCCTGGTGCTAGGCTGCCAATTAGTATTTCTGCCGCCGGGTGCCTGGCTGAATTGGCTGCGCGGTGATGCCGCCATCAGGCAAGTTATAGCGGAGGGGCCGCGCTCCATAGTGGGCGGCGCGGCAGCCAGTCTTCTGGCGGTGCTGGCCTTGCGGCGCGTGCTGGGTTTTCGGGGCTGGGCCGTGCTCGATGCCTTTGCGGGGCCGCTGTGCTGGGCACTGGCGGTGCAGTGCGTAGGCTGCCTGCTGGCCGGCTGCTGCTGGGGCGAGGCTACGGCCAGTGGCTGGGGCCTGCGCTACGGGCCGGGCACGCCGGCCTACGCGGCGCAGCTTGCGCAGGGACTGGTGCCAAACGGGGCCGGGCACACACTGCCAGTAGTGCCCACGCAGCTTTACCACCTGTTGCTGTGCGTGGGCACAGGGCTGGCATTGCTGGCTGTGCGCCGCCGGGCGGCGGCCTGGCCGGGCGGCAGCCGCTACCTGCTGGCTATGAGCCTACTCTGCCTGGGACGTTTTGGGGTAGAGTTCTGGCGCGACCCAGCCGGTGAGCCGCTGCTGGGCACGCCGCTTACGCTGGCGGGCTGCTCCCTGCTGGGCCTGCAATGGCTGCTGCTGCTCGAGGCCACTACCCTGCTGGCTGGCTGGGCCTGGCTGGTACGCCAAGCCGGGCAAGCGGCCCCGGCTCCAGCACTGGTGGCTCCAGTTGTGGCAGCTCCGGCGCTGGTGGCGTTGGGGCTGCTGGCAGCCACGGCCCTGCTAGCCCAGACCACGTTTACCCTACCCGAAGCGCTGTTACTTAAAACCCTATTTCTCAGCGTGCTGCTTACGGAGGGCTACGCCTGGCTAGGCACCCTGAGCTACCGGCTACCGCGCCTGGCAGGCTTGCCTTTGGGGGTGCTACTGGCGGCAGTAGTGCTGGGCAGCACCGCGCAAACGCCCGCCCCACAGGCCGATGGCACCCCCACCAAAACTGTCATTTTCAGTGGTGGCATACTGGGGAATCAGCACGACGAAGATTCCCAGGTATACCAAGCGGGCAGTTGCAACGATTTTGGCGGCGGGGGCCATACCAACTACCTGAACCTGTACCACCGGAGCCTGGCCGGGGGCAGCGAAATAAAGGTGGAACAAACGCAACCTACGGGCAAGCTGACCGAGTACGGGGGCGGGCTTTGGCTGGGCAGGCAGCAGATAGGGGCGCACTATCCGGGCAATCCGCCCGCTCCTTTCAGCATTAACCCCGATACCACTGTCAGCTTCCGGCGGGCTGATGTGCATCTTTTTTTCGGCCAGCGGCTGGGGCACGACTGGCTATCGGTGCGCTACCGCCTGGGGCTGCACATGGGCAGCCTGGGGGCGTATAACTACTACCAGAATCAGCAAACCGATAAGGAAACCAATGTGGCCCCCGAACTCATGTTGGCTTTGGGTAATCCCCGCTTGCTTTATCTGCAAACCGACCTGAACTATGGGGCCGAAAATGCGTTCACCGCTGCTACCAGCCGCATTGGGCTAGGCTCTGGACTAGGCCAGCTAACGGGTAGCAATGTGCTGCTTGGATATGCCTCTTCCGCCCACTATCCCGCCCCCAGCATGGGCTTCGTGAGCGCCAACCTGCGCCTACCCACCAGCACCGGCCTAAATGCCCTCAGTCTGGAACCTTACTTCGCCACCGACTTTGCCCGGCACCAGCTTTACAGCCTCAAAGTGAACTATCGGCTGGGCGGAAAGTAAGGCCAGCGTTGTGGCCTGACAAATAAAGCAAGTGCTTTTGTGGCATCTGCAGCGCCAGAATAGTTGCCATCGCCATAGTAAACCGGGTTATATTCACCCCTGAGCTACTAAATAGCCAATGCCTTCTTCAGATATAAATTCTGAACACCGCAATTCGGTCCAAGCCAAGTGGGCTGACAGCCATATACTTGGCTACGACTGCCTGTGCTATGGCGATGGCAGCGTAACGCTGCTCAGTATTTACACCGCTGAAACGGGGCGCTATTATGCGTTTCCCCGAGCCGATACGACCATTGAGGGTATTATAAAATACAACGACGACCCTTGGACCGAAATTCAGGTTTACAATTCTCGCGTAGTGCGGGGCGACCTTACGTTTGTATGCGGGGAAGGCGCGATGGGCAACGAGGGGTTCGTGGCTGCTACCGATGCGAACGGGCTGGTTTGGGCGCTATTTTCTACCGCATCCAATCCATTCGAGCGGTTGGAATTGGTTGGCACCACTTTGCGGGCTTATTCCATTTATCACCTGTACAGTATCAACCTCGAAAAGCTAACGGATATACGGATAGAAAAAAATCCGGCGTCCTTCAACTACTTTGACCCCTATACAACCAGAAAAAATATATTCGACCTGGTTTATTGCACGCAGGCGTCCGGCGAGGATATTATTTGTAACCCTACTGGCGAACCCTATACCGGAGTAATCTACGAGGCGCTGCCAAGTGGTTCACTTACTGCACAATATGAAGTAAAAAACGGGCGCAAAGATGGGGTTTCGCAGGAATATTACTCCGCAGGCTACCTGGAATGCCTGTCCCACTACCAAGAAGGTTATTTGCACGGTGAGGTAATTTATTACTACCCTGGCGGAACGCCTCGCGAAAAATCAATTTTCGAGTACGAAATATGCACGGAAGAATTTAGCTGGGACGAAGCCGGTAATCTGACGCACCACCAGCTTCTACCGCTTCAGAATTATCAGAAAGCAGTGTTAGAACGGCTGCGCAAAAAAGCTAACGAGCGGAGCGAATAATAGCGTAAATCCGCAATGCCCACGCTACTGCCCAAATACCGGCACCACGCGGCCCTCGGCCACCTTCAGCGCGGCATCGTACTTCTTGCCCGTTTTGGCCGATACGAAGCCTTTGATAACGCCGGTTTCACCCTTGCGTAGCAATTGGCGTAACTGCGTATCGGTGAGCTTTTTACCGCCCCACTCGAAAGGCACGCGGAACTGGCAGTCCTCCCGAAAACGGGAGCAGCCGTAGGCACTGCTGCCCTTGAGCATGGTGCCGAGCTTACATACCAGGCACGGAATCTGGCCGGGGTCGGTGGCGGTAGTAGGCTTGCTTTCGGCGGCGGGCAGCAGCTCGGGCTTGAATTGGGCATCGAGCGTGATGGAGCCGTCTATTTTCTCGCCCGCGCCCGTCACGAATCCCTTTATGAGCTGGGTGCGGCCCTTGCTCAGCAGCGCCTTCACCTGTGGGTCGGTGAGCTTTTTGCCCAGTACCTCGGCCGGCAGCCGAAACTGGCAGCCTTCGCGGAAGCGGGCGCAGCCGAAGGCCGTTTTGCCGCGCAGTACGTGGCCGGTTTTGCAGGCGGGGCAGGGGCCGAGGCCTTCGGGCGTTGCTGATTGTTGGTTTCCCGCTGCTGGTTGTTGGGTTCCTGGTTTCTGGGTGCTGGGTGCTGGTTTTGCAGCCCCAGCCGCTGGGGTGGCCAGAGCTTTTTCGGCGCTGCCAGCCGTCACGAACTGGCCGCTACGGTCGGTTTTTACTTCCTGCACCATTTCGCGCACCAAGCCCTTTAGCTCGTCCAAGAACTGGTCGGAGGGCAACTCGTTGCGCTCTATCTGGCGCAGCTTGCGCTCCCACTGCCCAGTCAGCTCCGCCGATTTCAGGGTGGGATTGCGGATGAGGCCGATTAGCTCGACGCCGGTGGGCGTGGGCAGTAGGCGCTTGCGGTCGCGGCGAATGTAGTTGCGCTTAAACAGTGTTTCGATAATGGCGGCGCGGGTGCTGGGGCGGCCGATGCCGCTTTCTTTCATGGCCTGGCGCAGCTCGTCGTCGTCGATGTTGCGGCCGGCCGTTTCCATGCCGCGCAGCAGGCTGGCCTCGGTATAGTCTTTGGGCGGCTGGGTCATCTTGCTTTCCAGGCGCGGTTGGTGCGGGCCGCTTTCGCCTTTGGCGAAGCTGGGCAATACCGTGCTCACCACGTCGTCGTCGTCGTTGCCGGTGGCGGCCTTTTCGCCGGCCGGGGCGGCAGGCTTGGGCGCGGCCTGCTGGGTGGGGTCGCCGTAGACTACGCGCCAGCCGGGGCTCAGAATCTGGCGGCCGCGCACCCGGAAAAGGAAACCTGCCGCCTCGGCTAGCACGGTGGTGTTGCTCACCTCGCAGTCGGGGTAAAAGGCGGCAATGAAGCGGCGCGTGATAATGTCGTACACGCTGGTTTCCATGCCGCCGCCGGGGCCGCCGCTGCCCGTCGGAATAATGGCGTGGTGGTCAGTTACCTTATTGTTGTTGAATACCTTAGAGGTTTTCGGAATCTTGCCCGCCAGCAGCGGCCCGGTGAGGTCGGGGTAGCCGATGCCGCGCAGAATACCAGGGATTTTGGGGTAAATATCGTCGGGCAAATACGTGGTATCGACGCGCGGGTAACTCACGGCTTTCTTCTCGTAGAGCGCCTGCACGATTTTGAGCGTATCCTCCGCTGATAAACCAAGCTGGTTGTTGCACTGCACTTGCAAAGAGGTCAGGTCGAAGAGGCGCGGCGGGGCTTCGCGGCCTTTCTTAATCTCGACGCTCGTGACGGTGAGCGGCGCGGGTTTTACCGCTTCCAAGGCTTTTTTAGCTTCGTCTTCCTTCACAAAGTAGCCCAGCGCCCGCAGCCGGGACTGCTCATCGGGCGCGTCCTGAGCTTCTTTCTGCTCGGCTTCGGTGTTGATGCGGGTGAAAGTCGTATCGCGGTACTGCGTTTTGAGCACCCAGTACGGCTCGGGCTTGAAGTTGCGGATTTCGTGGTAGCGGTCGACCAGCAGCGCCAGCGTGGGCGTCTGCACCCGGCCGATACTCAGGAGCTGCTTGTCGCCGTAGTTGGTGTACTTGAGCGTGAACAGCCGCGTGGCATTCAGGCCCAGCAGCCAGTCGCCCACCGCCCGGCTGCGGCCCGCCTGGTAGAGCGAATCGAACTCTTTGCCATCGCGCAAATTCTCAAATCCCTGGCGAATAGCCTCCTCCGTGAGCGACGAAATCCAGAGGCGCTTCACCGGCTTGCGGCACTTTGCCTCGTGAATTACCCAGCGCTGAATCACCTCGCCTTCCTGCCCGGCATCGCCGCAGTTGATGACTTCGGTGGCCTCATCGAGCAGTTTCTTGATGGTGTGAAATTGCTTGACTACGCCCGCATCGCGGCGCATGAGCTTGATGCCGAACGCGTCGGGAATCATGGGTAAGTCGTGCAGGCTCCAGCGCTTCCACTCGGGGCGGTAGTCGTCGGGCTCCTTGAGCTGGCAGAAGTGGCCGAACGTCCAGGTGACCTGGTAGCCGTTGCCCTCGTAGTAGCCATCCATGCGCCGGTTGGCCCCCAGCACCTGGGCTATTTCGCGGGCCACGCTGGGCTTTTCGGCAAGGCATACCTTCATCGCAGATGTAACGGATTTAACGGATTTCGCGGATACGCCAACTGCGTTGGCTGGCTACGCAGCTAACAAAATTAGTGAGGGAAAAGGTTGGCGTAGCTTAGTTGAAATAGCGGGGCTTAAGTTTACGACGCAACTTAGCAGGCAGTCGATGGTCCGTAAAAGCCGCTACTGCCTCTGTCTCTTTTTGGCGACTGTAGCGGGCATATATCAAGTAATCTGCTGCTATTAAAGGGCCTGCGGGTATTGTAAGCAACAGCCAGATAACAGAAGGCTCCGCCTCGTTTCCTACAGTAGTGCTACTGGAACCGCCCATACCGCCAAATATTGAGTAGTGGCCGCTGTAACCGGAATATTGTTTTTCTGAAGCAGTGCCCATCGCCCCGATTAGTAAGCCCATACCTAGGCTGCCAGCAATAATATTGCGCCGATGCCGGCGGCCTTTGAACAGCCGGTGAATAGCCGCCACCGTATCGGGAGAGGCTGACGCGGCCGCCAGCGAATCGGGCCAGGGCCTGGAGCCTGGGGTTTGGGCCGAAGCCAGGGGGCCGCTCACCAGAGCCAGCAGTAAAAGCAGGTAACGCATGAGGCAAGGTTGAAAATGAGTGATGAGCGAAGTACGCTATTTCCTCATTCGATACCTAACCCTCGGCAAAAGGCTTAAAGTATAAATTACCTTATGTTAACCCGTTGCTAAATAATAGCTTACAAGAAAAAGTCTTTTATTTCAGCGTCAGATGTATTGAACAATTTTTCTTCTACAGCCGTCGCCAATAGCTCACCAACTCCCCCACTGCCAGCACCATCCCGCGCAGATGCCAGGCCAGAAACACCGTAACTAGCTCATCAATGCTCAGGGCCAGCCAGGTAACGTTTTTTCCGCTGCTGGTTTCCAGCCGGGGATAAAATGGCAGTGGGCACCCATATGTAGTGCCGCCCCATACTAATTTATTAGCTCCCCAGCTTAAGAGCGTAAATAAAATAAGCGTAAATAATAAAAGTTGGGAGTCTATCTTTTCTTTACCGAAATTAAAAGAAACTAATTTTTTATTACCCGCATTTACGGGCGACTCTACTGCCTGGGGAAACCGCTGCCCCTGCTTCCGCTTTCGCTCCTGAGTCAGTTGCCGTAGCCCTGGATATTCTTCGCCAAACGTTTCCTCCTCGACAAAACCTATCAAATCAACTAGCTGCATGCTTATTACGCCTGGCAGTAGCGGTTGCTGCTGGTCAAGCGCCGCGAGCTGCGCTGCTACTTCTTGTCGGTATTCCTGCATGGAAGAGAAGGCCGACAACGAACTAATTTCTAGTCGCAGGCAGTCGTTTTCGGCCGGGATTTGCGCGGCTAAATACCGGATGAATTCCGGATAAATACCTACCAGTTCCGGTCGAAATTGCTGCAAATAAAACTGCGTGCGGGTAGCATTTTTCTGCAGCGTGTCCAGGTCGATGGCAATAGCTGTGAGCGGTGGCCATATATCTGCGAAACGTTCGTATTCGTGCTCGTCCTTCTGCATCCGCAGCCGCTCGTCTTCCAACCACCACTTTTCGCAAGCAGCTAGTAGTGTGGTATCTAGAAGGGTCAGCCAGAAGAAGGGCAGGAAATTTTTGGCTTCGAACAAGTCGTTTGTGCCAGCATCGGTAGTAGCAAGCAGATATACCCGGTGTCCCATTTGGCTTCTACTATTTTGGCAGAAAAATCTCCCACAACGACAGGTCATAACCCCATTCTCGCAGAATCACTACCCCATCCAAGTTTTCGACCTTATTGCTGCCAGTCCAGCCCACTCGCTGCCCGTACAAAATAAATTTCTGGACATAGGCCGGAAAATTCACGTTAAATTTTTCCGTTTTATCCGTAAGCTGGTTTTTCAGAGCTATTCCTGTGTAAAATATATTTCCCCACCGGGCGTCCATAATCGCATAAAATTGCACCAGTAGCGGCGTTTCTTTTTGCCCGGCTAAAAATATTTTCAAGACCGCAAAACTGTTACCAGTTACGGCATATTCTTGGTGGTTTTGAATTATTAGGTAAAAAAATTCTTCGCCGTTTACTACAATTTTACGCAGTTTATTTTTCATATCAAGAAGCAGCTAATGCGCATTACTTCGGGCTGATGTACACCGTAGCGGCGCAGCGGAAGCCCAGCCACTCCTGCGGCTGGGTGTAAGAAAAGTTGGTGAGCAGTGTAAAGTCGGTGGTCGAATGCTCGAACGAACCTCCCTTGGCGATGCCTGGGGTAGCGGTTAGTTCCGCCACGTTGCCAATCATGCAATAGAGGCCGTAGTCGTTGGGAGGGTACGCATAAACATACTCCGTCAGCACAGAATCATCGCTCAGCGTGCCATCCGCATTGGTGCGAAAATTAGGCAAGTCAGGGCAGTTGAATGCCTGCTTCGGACTACCGCGGTAGCTGCGCTCCCGCACGTTGAAGTCCATGCTGAATACGGGGCTACCAGCCTCTGCGGCCGGCCGGCAAGCTGCCCCAGCTGGGGTTTGTAGCTGCCGCTTATAGCCCCGGCTGCCGGGTGCCGGCGGGTAAGCGCCCCCAAAAGGGTACTGAGCTGGGTCGAGTCCCCCCGCCGCCGCCAATTCCCACTCACGCACCGTGGGCAGGCGGTACACCACCCGAAAAGTGTAGTGCTTCAGCTTTGGGTGCTTGCGCAGGTTCTCCGACGAATGCAGATTTTGGTTGACCACCGCCGTGCGCCAGCGGCAATACCTAACGGCCTGGGCGTAACTGATGCCCACGACCGGACAGAAGCGCAAGCCGGGAACACGCCAGTAATAGCTTAAGAATATATCTTGCGGGGCTATCTGCTGCCATACCGTGCTATCGGGCAAAGCGGCCCGGTACTGCGCCAGGGTCGAGTCTCTTTTCAGGGCACTCGTGTACTCCAGCCAGTAAATGTTGGCCACTTCGGTCTCGTCCATAGACAGGCTGTCTTGCACGAACACTACCCCTGGCGCACCAACCAACTCCACCAATTTCTGATAAGTTGGCGTTTTTTGGGACCAAGCCATCTGAGCAGGTAACCACAGCAAAAGCAGCAAGAGATACTTCATGCTGCAAAATACTGCCCCCTTCCCTACCGCCGCAACGCCACGCGCACGCCGCCCAGTAGCCAGCGCGTGGGCAGTTGCGCCCCCAGCAAGTCAGCATATCTTGCGTCGAACAAGTTCTGCACCTGGCCCGTGAGCCACACCCGCTCGGGCAGCAGCGCCAGGTCGAGGCGGGCGTTGAAGACGGCGTAGCTGGGGGTTAGTTCCTGGCTGATGGCAGTTGCCGCTTGCGCGTCGCGCTGCTTGAATACACCGCTCACGGCTACCGTAAAGCGACGGTGCGTGAGGCTTGCGCTGCCCGTAACCAGGTGCCGGGCCACGCCGGCCAGGTACTGCGATACCACGTCGCCTTCGGTGCTCAGGTGGACGTAGGTGTAGCTCAGGCTGCCGTCGAGGCGCAGGGCGGGCGTGGGCTGGGCGTGGGCGGCCACCTCGGTTTCGATACCTTGGGTGGTGGCGGCAAACAGGTTTTGGGCGAAGCGGTAGGTGGCGGTGGGGTTGAGGTTGGCGAAGCCGGTGGCCTCAATTACCTGGCGGCCGGGCTGGCTCACGTAGTCGATGAGGTTGCGGCCGTGGCGGTTGAAATACGTGCTGCGCAGCGTGAGGGCGGGCGTGGGCTGGTAGTCGAGGCCCGCTTCGTAGTTGAGGGTGCGCTCGGCTTGCAGGCCGGGGTTGCCCACGTTGAAGCCGGTGGGCACGGTGCCGGGGCGCACGTTGGAGGTGTAGCGCTCGGTGAAGTCGGCCGCCCGGATGGCGCGGCCCACGGCCCCACGCACAGTTAGTTTCTGGCCTATTTGCTGGCTGGCGTTGAGCTGTGGCACCAGCTCGGTGCCGTAGGCCTGGTCGTGGTCGAGGCGCAGGGCGGCGGTGAGGGTGAGGCCGGCGGTGGGCGCGATGGCCGCTACCGCAAACGCGCCGACGTGCCAGGTAGCGTGGCTGCCCCGGTCGTTGCTCTCGATGGCGCGGCGGTCGGCCTGCCCGCCCAGCGTGGCCTGCACTTTTTTACTTATTTCCAGTTGGTGCTGGCCCTGCACGTTGAGGTAGTGCATGAGGTGGTCGCTGGCTGCCGTGGTGGGCGTGTACACGTAGAGGTCGGTGCTGGCCGTGCCTACCACTTGCAGCTCGGTGCGGGCGCGGGCATTCCACTCGTAGCGCAGCTGGCCCTGGTACCAGTCGCGGCTGGTGATTTCGCGGGCGCGGTCACCGCTGTTGGTGGTGTAGAAATTCTGCGCGTCAAACTCGCGCCGGTCGAAGGAAGCGCGGGCGGCGGCGCTGAGTTTTTCGCTTAGCTGGTACGCGCCCGACAGCGAGTAGGTATTGAGCTTCACGTCGTTGCGGCCGTCGCCGGGCAGGTTGCGCCGCTGGCCGCTGGCCGTGTTGTTGAGCAGGCCGCCAGCCAAGCGCAGGCCGAGGTCTTGCCCGTAAAAGCCCGCGTTGGTGCTTTTGAGACCGTATTCGCCGGCCAGGAAGGTGCCGGCCAGTTCGGTGCCGTCGGGGCGGTGGGTGGCGGCGAAGGTCTTGGTGACGATGTTGATGAAGCCGCCCACGGCATCGGGGCCGTAGAGGGCAGCGCCGGGGCCGCGGACTATTTCTATCTGCTCAATTTCGGCCGGGGTAATGGGCAGGTAGCCCGCAAAATGGCCCGTGAGCGGGTCGTTGAGGCGCATGCCATCCAGCAGTAGTAGTACTTGGTTGAACGTGCTGCCGCGCAGGGTAATATCGGCCTGCGCCCCAAAGCTGCCCCGGCTTTGCACCTCCAAGGCGGGCAGCACGCGCAGTAAGTCGTCGAGCGAGAGCACCGGGTAGCGGCTGAGGCTGCTGCCAAGCACCACGGTTACGTAGCGGCCGGTTTGGCCCGCTACCTGCCCCAGGCGGGTGGCATACACTGTTACTTCCCTTAGCTGGCGGGCACTATCGGCCGGAGCCGTAACCTGCTGAGCCTGGGTGGCCAGCGGCAAAGCCACCGCCAAAAAGGTGGTAGCTGGTAACATTCGGAACATAAACGGACGCAGGAGAAACGGCCGTAAAGGTAGTTTCGGCAAGCAGCTCAGTTAAATGCTGGATTCAAAAGAACGTCATGCTGAGCGCAACGAAGTGGAGCCGAAGCATCTCGCTCGCTAACTAATTTAATCGTTGAACCAAGGTGGTGCTATAGATTGAGTTAGTTAGCGAGCGAGATGCTTCGGCTCCACTTCGTTGCGCTCAGCATGACGTTCTTTTGTATTCTATCACCTACTTAGCTGGCCGCTCCCGAGTGAGCAAAATACCCAGCCCCAGGCCCTGGCTAAACTGCACGCCGGGGTCCTGGTCGTAGTCGTAGAGCACGGTGCTTTGGAAGTTTACACTCAGCAGGCGGTTGACTTTGGCCGTGAGGGTGAGGTCGAGGCGGTGGTCAATTTTTTGGGGAGTAAAGGACTCGTAGTTGCCGAAGAGCAGGTAGCGGGCCTTAAGGGTAGCATTGGGGCCGAGAGGCTGCTCCAGCTCGGCCAGGACCTGGGCGGCTAGCACTTCCCAGCGGGTGCTGTGGCCGGGGTTCACGCCGTATACCTGGTCGGTGGGCAGGGTCTGGAAGCGGGTCATGTCGCGCACCACCGTCAGGCGCGGCGCAAAGGGCGAGAGGCGCAGTTTGAAGCGCGAACTGGGGTGGTACTCAGCCCCGTAGGCGTTGGTGAGGTAAGCCGGCGCGAAAAAGCTGGATACCAGCTTGGGGTCGGGCGTGTCGGCGGTGTAGTCGTAGCCGGGCGCAAACTGCGAGAGCACGTTCAGCGACACAAACAGGCCCCAGTGCTTGGTGAGGTCGTAGCCGTACTTGGTATCGAGCCAGAGGCGGTCGTTGGTTTTGCGGTAACCCTGGCCTTTGGCGTATTGGCCGGCGTAGAGAAAATCGGCCTCGTTGTCCCAGGTGTGGCGGTCGCGGTGGTAGTTGGCCTTTTCATTGAACAGCGCCGAGAGCCCCACCGAGCTCACGCCCCCAGCCTTCCAGTTGTCGGAGAGCAGCGACTCGTTGAGGTTGAGTCCGGCCTTGAGGCTGGTACTCCAATAGGTAGCGGGCGGCAGCGCTTTGGTCGAGTCAAGCACGGCGGCAGGGAGCACAGGCGAGGTTTGGGCAGCAGCCACAATTGGAGCGGCCACGACTAACATACAGGCAATAATTTTTTGCATCAGCTACTTCAGAAAAACGATTCGGGCCGCGAAATTACCGGCTTGCTGGCGCGGTTTTGCCCTTGACCGGCCCAAGCGCGGCGCACGCTCGGTCAAGCCGGGCATTTGCCCGGCCAGCAGGCGTAGCGCGGGCTTGGTAGTGCAGTAGAACGCAGCCTTTGCGTACCCGCTACGTGTCCCAAGCTGCGCGCTGTACGGAAATCGTGCGCCATCTTGCGGCGTCATGGCTGAACCTACCACGGAGGCCCGCTCCCCCTACTACCCAGCGCTCACGGGCTTGCGGGCGGTGGCGGCTTACCTGGTGTTCTTTCACCACTTCCGGCCGGCACTGCTGGGCGCGGGCTGGGGCAACAGCCTGCTGGGGCAGTTGTACGTGGGAGTGAGCATGTTTTTCATACTCAGCGGCTTCGTTGTTGCCACCCGCTACCAATACAGTGTGCAGTGGCGCTGGGCCTGGTGGCGGCGCTACCTGCTGCGGCGCTTCGCCCGCACGCGCTACTGCTGGCGGGCCTGCTGGCCGAGCGCAGCTGGCTACGCATCGTACTGTCCACGCCGCTGGCGCAGCACCTGGGCCGCAGCTCGTACTTTTTTTACCTGCTGCACATCAGCTTCTTAAGCGTTTGGTGGCAGCCGCATGTGGGCCTGAACCGGCACGTACTGCTGCAATTTCTGGTAACGGTGGTGCTCGCCGAAATCGGCTACCGCGTGCTGGAAGAGCCGTTGCGCCGCCTAGTGCTGCGGCTGGGCGGCGAGAAGGTAATGGGGTGATAAAGTTCGATAGAACCCCATCACCCTGTTATTTCTTCCCTGGGTCGTGGGTGGGGCCTTCGTAATTGCTGCTGTCTTTTTCTTCAGGCAGCACAGCTTCTGTGCCGTAGATGTGCTCCATGTGCTCGATTACCTCGTGGCCGTTCGCGTTGAGGTCTTTGAGCACGCCGTCGGCAATATCGTAGACGAGGCCGTGGAGGCGGGGCGGGTTGTCGCCGCGCATCGCGTTCTGGATGATGTTGGTTTTGGCCAGGTTGCCCACTTGCTCAATCACGTTCAGCTCCACCATGCGGCGCAGGCGCTGTTTTTCATCGTGGATGCGCAACAACTCCGTTTCGTGCAGGCGCACCACATCGCGGATATTTACCAGCCAGTTGTCGATGAGGCCGTACTGCTTGTTGCTGGCTGCCGCCGCCACACCGCCGCAGCCGTAGTGGCCCACCACCAGAATGTCCTGTACGCCCAGCACCTCTACCGCGTATTGCAGCACGCTAAGCAGATTCATATCGCTGTGTACCACCAGGTTGGCAATGTTGCGGTGTACGAACATCTCGCCCGGCCCCGTGCCCGTGATGCCGGAGGCCGGCACCCGTGAGTCGGAGCAGCCGATGAACAGGTAGCGCGGCTGCTGCCCGTTGGCGAGGCGGTGGAAAAAGTCCGGGTCTTCGGCGTTTTTGGCCGCCACCCACTGGCGGTTGTTTTGCAGAATGTCTTCAATACCGGGCATACGGATGGATAAAAGCTAAGAAATTGCTATGATTAGCTTCAGGAGGCGAAAGTACTCTTGGGCTGGCGGCTTATACGCAGGCGGCGGGCAGACATCTGAACCCCTACTTTTCAGGAGGCTAAAGATGCGCCCTATAAACTCGTGGTGCCTGGCGAAACTTCCGTTAACTGCTTGCGCAGGGCATTGTCTCTGCCTGGTTTTAATCCTACCCGACGAGCGCAACCACCTCGTTGACCTGCGCCAGAAAAGTGTAGGCTACACGTAACCAGCAACCTTTTTCTTGCTGCTTGGCTTGGTAACACTAGCTACGATAACGTTACCGGGAACGTTGGCGCAAGTATTTTGGCGGCTTTGCTTGCACCTGGCGGGAGGCAGGCGTAGTATGCAGGTGCCAATGTTCCGGCGCGAACAATGGCCATCGCGGAAATGCTCTATTTTGCGCGTTCTTTTCCCCACCCTGCTGCTTTTTTGAGTTATGAATTTTCCGCTCTTTCTTTCGGGGGCCTTGCTAGCACTGGCCGCCCAGCAGTCGGCTGCCGCCCAGACGCCCGCTCCGCCTACCCTGCCCGCCGTGCGCCAGGTGCGCTTCAAGGCCGATACTTTCGACCTGCGCAAGTACGGAGCCGTATCCGATGGACAAACCCTGAACACCCAGGCTTTTAGCAAAGCTATTGCGGCCTGCGCCCAGGGTGGCGGGGGCACCGTGCGGGTGCCCGCCGGGCTTTGGCTTACCGGCCCCATCGTGCTGCAAAACAACGTGAACCTGCACCTCGCCTCTGGCGCACTCGTGCAGTTTACCACCGACCACAGCCAGTATCCGCTCCTCAAAACCACCTGGGAAGGCGAGGACGCCGTGCGCTGCCAGGCCCCGATTTCGGGCGTAGGCTTGCAAAATATTGCCATCACCGGTACCGGCACGCTCGACGGGGCTGGCGACTCGTGGCGGCCAGTGAGGAAAAATAAGCTCACCGAAACCGAGTGGAAAAAGCTGGTGGCCTCGGGCGGCGTCACCAATGACAAGAAGGACTACTGGTACCCCTCGGCCAGCTCGCTCAAGGGCAACCAACTGGCGGCAGCCGGCACCCCGCGCAAGAGCCTCAACCCCGCCGACTTCGATGACATCCGCGACTTTTTGCGGCCCAATATGCTGAGCCTCACTAGCTGCCAGCAGATATTGCTCGAAGGTTTTACCATTCAGAACTCGCCGGCCTGGACTATCCACCCGCTGCTGTGCCAGGACTTGACCGTGCGCCGCGTGACGGCCCGTAACCCCGAATACGGCCAGAACACCGACGCCATCGACGTAGAATCGTGCCGCAACGGCGTTATTGACGACTGTGTGTTTAGCGTGGGCGACGATGGGCTGTGCATCAAAAGCGGGCGCGACGCCGAGGGCCGCAAGCGCGGCGTGCCTACCGAAAACTTCCTCATCCAGAACTGCAAGGTGTACAACGCCCACGGCGGCTTCGTCATTGGCTCGGAAATGTCGGGCGGCGTGCGCAACCTCATTGTGCGCAACTGCACCTTCCAGGGCACCGACGTGGGGCTGCGCTTTAAAACGGCGCGGGGCCGGGGCGGCGTGGTAGAAAACATCTGGGTCGATGGCATCACCATGACGGATATCGCGGCCCAGGCCATTTTGTTTGACATGTACTACATGGCTAAAGACCCCGTGCCGCTGGCGGGCGAGAGCACGGCCCCACCAGTTATTGTGGCCCAGCCGCTGAATGAGGGCACGCCGAAGTTCCAGCACTTCTACATCAAAAACGTGGTGTGCAAAGGTGCCAATGCGGGCATTCTGGTGCGCGGCCTGCCCGAGATGAGCATCAAGGACATCAGCATTGAAAACGCCATTATCGAAAGCAAAACGGGCCTGCTCTGCCAGGAGGCCGAAAACATCCGCTTTAAAAATGTGACTCTGCTTTCCACCGATACCCGCCCGGTGCTCGAAGTGCAGAACAGCCAGAACATCAGCCTCGACGGCATCCGCTACGCCAGCGGCGCCGACTTGCTGCTGCGCGTGAGCGGTGACCGCAGCCGCGACATCCGGGTGACGAACACCGACACCAAACAAGCCAAAAAGGCGATGGAAGCGGGCAGTGAGGTGGGCAAGAAAGTGGTGGCTATTAAGTAGCTTGCTAAGTAGCAGTAACCTACTACCAGAACGTCATTCCGAGCTTGCCGAGGAATCTCGCTCGCTTCGTTGAATAACACTCAGACGAAGCGAGCGAGATTCCTCGGCAAGCTCGGAATGACGTTCTGGTAGTAGGTTCGGTATTACACCAGCGCTTAAGCTCAGGTAAATGATTTTTCCGATTTCCTCTCTATGAAACTTCCCACCCTCCTTCTCTCCGCTGCCCTAGCCGCCCCGTTGCTAGCTTCGGCCCAGACCGTGCCTTACTCGCAGCGCATGGCCGAAGCCTTTATTGCGCAGCACCCTGATTCTATCGTTATTGGCTCGCGCAAGTCGGCCCGCTGGGACTATGAGCAGGGGCTGATGCTCAAGGCGTTGGAGCGGGTGTGGGAACGCAGCGGCGATGCGCGCTACTTCACCTATATTCAGAAAGACGTTGACCAGTTTGTGCAAAAGGATGGCAGCATTCGCACTTATAAGGCCGACGACTACACCCTCGATAACCTGGCCACCGGCCCGGCTTTGCTGCTGCTGAGCCAGCTGTCGGTGCCCGGCAACGAGAAGTACCGCCTGGCCGCCGCTAACCTGCGCAAGCAACTCGCCGGCCAGCCGCGCACCAAAGAGGGTGGCTTCTGGCACAAGAAGGTGTATCCCAACCAGATGTGGCTCGACGGCCTCTACATGGCCGAGCCGTTTTATGCCGAGTACAGCACGCTCACAAGCGACGCGGCGGGCCTGGATGATGTAGCCAAGCAGTTTGCGCTCATTGAAAAGCACCTGGTAGATGCCAAAACCGGCCTGCTGCGCCACGGCTACGACGAAAGTCACGAGCAGAAGTGGGCCGACAAAACCACCGGGCAGTCGCCCAACGCTTGGGACCGCGCCATTGGCTGGTACGCCATGGCCTTAGTGGATGTGCTCGATTACCTGCCCGCTGCCAACCAACACCGGGCCGAGCTGGTGAAGGACTTGCAGCGCCTGGCCCCGGTGCTGGCCAAGTACCAGGATGCCCAAACCGGCACCTGGAGCATTGTGATGGGCCACGAAACCGAAAAGGGCAACTATGCCGAAGCCTCGGGCAGCAGCATGTTTGTGTACGCGCTGGCGAAGGGCGTGCGCCTGGGCTACCTCGATAAAAAGTACGCGGCGACGGCCCGCAAGGGCTACGACGGCCTGCTCAAATCCTTTATAGCTACTGAAGACGGGGCGCTGGCCCTGAACGGCACCGTGAGCGTAGGCGGCTTGGGCGGCACGCCCTACCGCGATGGCTCCTTCCAATACTACCTCAGTGAGCCGCTGCGCAAAAACGACCTCAAGGGCGTCGGCCCGTTCATTCTGGCGAGCGTAGAAATGGAAATAGCCGCCGAAAACGCCGGAGGCCAGGGCAAGACCGTGGGGCTGGACTACTACTTCAACCACGAAACCCGCAAAAACGCCTTTACCGGGCAGCCCGAGCAGTGGCACTACACCTGGGAGGAGCGCACGCACGGCGGCTTCTGGCTGTGGGGCAATACGTTGCGCGAGCTGGGGGCCAAAACTGTGGCCGTGCCCACCGCTCCTACCGCCGCCAGCCTCAAAGGGCTGAGCGTCTACGTCATTGTAGACCCCGACACTAAAAAGGAGTCGCCCCAGCCCAACTACGTATCGGCCGCCGACAGCAAGGCCATTACCGACTGGGTGCGGGCCGGCGGCACGCTCGTGCTGCTTGCCAACGACACGGCCAACTGCGAAATCCGCCACTTCAACGACTTGGCCAAGAACTTCGGCCTGCATTTCACCGACCAAAGCGTGAACATGGTGCAGGGTAGTCAGTTCGAGCAGGGCCGGGTAGACCTCACAAGCGGCGCGGCCGTGTTCCAGCACGCCAAGTCGGCCTATATCAAGGAGCTGTCGGTGCTGAGCCTGCAAAGCCCGGCCCAGCCGCTGGTAACGAACAACGGCAAAGTGGTGATGGCCACGGCGCAGCTAGGCAAAGGCCGCGTTTTTGCCCTCGGCGACCCGTGGCTCTACAACGAGTACACCGACGGGCGCAAAATTCCGGGCTCGTTTCAGAATTTTCAGGCCGGCAAGGATTTGGGCCGCTGGTTGCTGAAGTAATGCTAATAGTCTACCCGACGCGGACGACCCCTCACGGGTTCCCTGAGGCTATACCCTATAGGGGTCTCGTGAGGTGCCATCCGTGCCATTCGCCATCTATTTCCCACCTCCATGAAGCTCATTCTTCTCCTGCTCCTCGCCCTGCCGGCCCTGGCCCAGCGCCAGCAACTTACCGTGGCCCAGGATGGCAGCGGCGACTATCGCACCGTGCAGGCGGCCTTCGATGCCGTGCCCGACAACAATGCTACCTGGCTGACCATCAACATTAAGCCGGGCACCTACAAGGAGAAGCTCACGCTGGCCAAAGGCAAAGGCCATGTGCGCCTGTTAGGCCAGGATGCCCGCCAAACCGTGCTGACCTACGACGACTACAACCAGCGCATCGACCCGGCTACAGGCAAAAACATCGGTACGAGCGGCTCGGGCAGCATTCACATCTACGCCAACGATGTGGAGGCCCGCAATATCACGTTCGAAAACTCGGCCGGGCCGGTAGGGCAGGCGGTGGCTGCCTGGGTGGCCGGCGACCGCGTGAGCTTCCTTGACTGCCGTTTCCTGGGCTTCCAGGACACGCTCTATACCTACGGCTACGGCAGCCGGCAGTATTACAAAAGCTGCTACATTGAGGGCACTGTGGACTTCATCTTCGGCTCCAGCACGGCGTGGTTCGAGGATTGTAGCCTGGTAGGCAAACGCGGCGGCTTCTTCACGGCTGCCTCCACACCCGATACTACGCGCTACGGCTACGTGTTTCACAACTGCCAGCTTACCGGCGCACCCGACACCCCGGCCAACTCCTATTACTTGGGCCGCCCCTGGCGCCCCTATGCCAAAGTGGTGTACCTCGAATGCAAGCTCAGCGCCGTAGTAAAGCCTACCGGCTGGGATGAATGGGGCAAGGAAACTAACAAGCAAACCGCCTTCTACGCTGAGTTCGACTCAAAAGGCCCTGGCGCGGCCCCCACTAGCCGCGCCGATTGGTCACACCAACTCACCGCCGCCGAAGCGAAGCAATATACCCGCGATAAGGTGCTACGTGGCTGGCAGCCTGGCAAGTAGAACCCCGTATAAACTGCTGGAAAGAACGTCATTTCGAGCTTGCCAATGCAGTTCGGAATGACGTATCTCATTTAAGCCGAACAGCCCCCTAAAACCCCTTCACCTCGTTGCCACCAAAAATCATGCGGTTGCCCCCAGGGGTGAAGATGCCGTAGGGAAAAGCCGCAGGCAAGGCGCTGGCCGCCTGCAGGGCCAGAAGCTGCTCGGGGCTGAATTGAATATCGAGGGAAGCGAGATTATCGGCTAGCTGCTCGGGGCGGCTGGCACCGATGATGGGCGCGGTAATGCCTGGCTGCGCCGAAACCCAGGCCAGCGCTACTTGCGCCACGGGGCGCTCCAGCTGCGCGGCTACGGCTTGCAATGCTGCTAGGATAGTCCAATTGCGCTCCGTGAATTTGCTATTGCCGAAGGGATTGGCCCCGCTCAGGCGGCCCTGGCCCTCGGTGCCGGTGCCGGTGCTAGCCCGTTGGTACTTACCCGCCAGGAAGCCGCCGGCCAGGGGGCTCCAGGGGCAGGTGCCCAGGCCCAACGTACGGCCGGCGGGCAGGTACTCGTTTTCGATGGTACGCTCTACCAGTGAGTATTCGAGCTGCATGGCAATGGGGCCGGGCACAGCGTGCGCGGCAGCCAGCGTCGCGGCCTGCGCAGTATACCAAGCCGGCATGTCGGAGAAGCCAAAGTAGCGAATTTTGCCGGCCCGCACCAAGTCGCCCAGGGTTTGCAGCACTTCCTCCACGGGCGTCACCGTGTCCCAGACGTGCAGCCAGTACATATCTACGTAGTCGGTTTTGAGGCGGCGCAGCGAGCCGTCGAGGGCCTGGTAAATGTGCTTGCGGCCGTTGCCACCCGCGTGGGGGTTGCCGGGCTGGGTATTGAAGCCAAATTTGGTGGCCAGTACCATTTGGTCGCGTAGCCCGCGCCCGGCAATGTAGCCGCCCAGCAGCTCCTCACTCTGGCCCTTTGCGTACACGTCGGCTGTATCGAGGAAGTTGCCACCCGCATCTATATAAGCGTTAAAAATAGCCTGCGCCCCTTCGCCGGATGCTCCCCAGCCGGGAGTGCCAAAGGTCATAGTGCCCAGCGCCAGCGGGCTGACGGCCAAGCCGGAGCGGCCCAGGGTACGGAAATCGGTAAGTAACATGCAGGTGGTAGTAAAGCCGCGCAACCAGCGCACACTACTTGCGTACCCTTGGCCCCTGCTTATTGTTTTGGGGGATGTCGCAGAGTTGCAGAGTAGAGTACCAGGGCCGCAGCCGGAGCCGGCTGCGTAAGCTGCCTTGCCACTAGCGCACCGAGACAGAGTGCCACTCCGTTTTACGGCTTTGCTACCCAAAAAAAACACCCCCAGCCAGTGGCCGGGGGTGTTCTTGGCTTTTGCGCTTCAGTGTAGCTTAGTTCTTCTCTACCCGAGTGGTGTGGCGCTGGCCGCCATCGATGTATTCCATCAGGTAAAGCCCTTTAGCCAGCGAACCCAGCTCTACAGCCGTTTCGAGCGAGCCAGTGGCAACGGGCTGCGTGAGCACGCGGCCACCCGTGGTGCTATAGAGTACCAGTTGGGCGGCGGAGCTAGCCGCAGCATGCGGCACCGACAGGCGGTTCTGAGTAGGATTGGGGTAGGCATTGAGGTCAGTGGCAAGGGCCGAGCGGCTGGCTAGAGCTACTGCCTGCGTGCTCTTCAGCGTCACGTTGCGCAGAATGAAGTAGCGGCCTTCCGTGTCGCTGCCCACCCGGAAGTAGAGCCGCACATTTAAGGTACCACCTGCTGGCACTGAAATTCCGGTGGCCGTGCTTACAAAACCCATGCGGAAGGTGCTAGCTGAGTTGGCCGAGCCAGCCACATACTGCGGCAAGATAATGGGCGTGGTAGAAGGCTTATCTATGGCCACCGTGCCGAAGGTCCCATTGTTGAGCGCTGGCAGCACGCCAGTGGGGCCTTTGCCGCCCACAAAATCGACTGAGTCGGTAGTGAAATTGCTGAACGAGTAGGAAAGTGCCACCCGGCCGTTGGCCGAGTTGGCCGTCGAAGCCGTGAACAACAGCGAGTCGACCCGTAGAGCTGCAGTACCGGAATTAGTAATGCCAAACTGCTCGAAAAAGCCCCGACGCGGCCCAGTGGTGATAGCAGTACTACCGCCAGCGCCTGTGGCGGCAGTACCAAACGCTTGGCCGATGCTCGAATAAGGCGCGAAAGCGGCAGTTGTTGTGCCAGCCAACCCGTTGGAAAGCACAAACTTCTTGAACGTAGCCGCAGCGGGGGTGATGCCCGTAGAGGGCTGGCGCGCCTGAACACTGTCGGTGGCACCTCTTTTCAGTGTCCACTGCACGAATACCGGCGTTTGGGCCTGGGCCGTGGTGACGGAGCCAGCAACTGCGCCGCCAGCTAGTAGCAATACAGAAAGTAGTTGCTTTTTCATTAAAAATTAAGTAAGGAGGGTGAGAAAAAGAAGCAGGTACTTACCAGCTACCTGCTGCGGCAGTACGAATAACGAGCACAATTTACCACGTTTTTGGCTACTTCAGCAGGTATCAGGTGGAAAATAATTCATGCAAACGTTATCGACAACGTTTGCAGCTAGCCATTTTAGCGGCTATATTAGGCTTGGGGCCACGGCTACCTGCGACGATTCGCGCAGTACCATCGTGGTAGGGATGGTGATGGTAGCGGCCGGCGCGGCGCGGTGTTTACGCTCAATCATGTCGAGCAGGCGCTCGACGGCCTCCTGGCCCATTTCCTTGGCGGGCTGCACCACCGTGCTGAGCGAGGGCGAGAGCATATCGGCCACGTTGAGGTTGGTGAAGCCGATGAGGGCTACGTCATCGGGGATGGCGATGCGGCGCTGGCGCAGGGCCGCCAGGCAGCCCAGGGCCAGGCGGTCGCTGGCCGTAAAAAAGGCATCGGGGCGGGGCTCAAGCGCCATCAGTTCATCTACGAGCGGGCCCACCTCATTGGGGCCGAAGGTGCCAAAGCGCACCAGGCTTTCGTCGTAGGACAAGCCATTTTGCTCAAGGGCGGCACGGTAGCCAGCCAGGCGCTCGCGCGTGATGCTGAGCCAGGGCTGAATGGTAAGGTGGGCAATGCGGCGACGGCCCATTTTAACCAGGTGCTCGGTGGCGGCGAAGGCCCCGGCAAAGTTGTCGGCCACCACGCGGGGCGTGGGCAGTTCCGGCGATACGCGGTCGAACTGCACGATGGGCATGCCGCCCTGCAGCAACTCCTGCAAGTGCGAAATATCGGAGGTTTCGCTGCTAAGCGAGATGAGCACCCCATCGACGCGGCGGGCCACGGCTTGGCGCAGGTTGGCTACTTCGCGCTCGTAGCTTTCATTGTTTTGGAAAATGAGTACGTCGTAGCCCCGCTGGGTAGCTACTTCTTCGATACCATTAATAGCCTGTGAAAAGTAATAGTTGGCAATCTGGGGCACTACCACGGCAATGGCCTTGCTGCTACTGCCTTTGAGCGAGAGGGCAATGGGGTTGGGGCGGTAGTGCAGGCGGGCCGCACATTCCATCACCAAGCGCTTGGTTTCGGCATTAATCTCGTAACTGTCGCGCAGTGCCCGCGACACGGTGGACACCGAGATGTTGAGTTCGCGAGCAATATCTTTCAGGGTAGCTGCTTCCAAGACTTCTTCTACTTAAAATACTATTGGCGGCTCCTTTCCTGACGAAGAAAAGGGTGCCTAAAGATAAGGGTTAAATGAAGCTGGCGCTCAATCGGGACTAATGCCAGGCCATTTTAAGGCTATTTGGGAACGTTCCCGACAACGTTTGCGCAAATAAAAAAGCTCCATCCGGCCTGAATCCTGTCCCTGGTTGCTATACTTCGACCCTGTTAGAAGCGCCTTGGCGGCTTTCAGTGAGCACTCACTCTTCTTAAAACGCAACTCTTACGCAGTGCTCCGCCAAGTGCGGAACTCGCTTACCAGCGGCAGGGTTGGCTGGTTGAAGTAGGTGAGCGGCCGGCTTCAGTTTTTTACTTCTATCGCAAAACCACTTTTTTAATTTCCCACCCTTCCGTTTTTAGCGGTTTATATGAAAAAACATTTTCTTCTGCTTCTGCTGATGCTCTTTGGCAGCATCAGCCTGGCGCTGGCCCAGGCAGGCCAGCTTACCGGTACTATAAAGGACGATAAGGGCGAGGCGCTGCCGGGTGTAACCGTCCTGTTGAAAGGCACCACCACCGGAACCACTACCGATGTGAACGGTACCTACACCCTGCCCATCCCGGAGGGCACCAAGAATGCTACCCTGCGCTTCAGCTTCATTGGCTACGTGAGCCAGGAAGTGGCCGTGGGTAAAAGAACGGATATCAGCGTGTCGCTCATTAATGATACGCAGGCCCTGGACGACGTAGTAGTCATCGGATTCCAGTCGATAGACCGCAAGGATGTAACCGGCTCGGTATCCTCGGTAAGTGCGCAGCAAATCAAGGACATCCCCGTAAACTCGGCGGCCGAAGCCTTGGCGGGCCGTCTGGCTGGGGTGCAGGTAACGGCCTCGGAAGGCTCGCCAGGAGCCGATATCCGTATTCGGGTACGCGGCGGTGGCTCCATCACCCAGGACAACTCGCCGCTGTATGTAGTGGACGGGGTGCAGGTAGAAAACGCCCTCTCGGTGCTCTCGCCGCAGGACATCGCCTCGGTCGACGTGCTGAAAGATGCTTCGGCTACGGCTATCTACGGAGCACGGGGTGCTAACGGGGTGGTTATCATCACCACCAAAAACGGCCGCGAAGGCCGCCTCTCGGTGGCCTACAACGGCTTCATCGGTGTGCGCAAAATAGCCCGCACCTTGGACGTGCTCAAGCCAAACGACTACCTCGAATGGTCCTACGAGCGCTCGGCCCAGGCTGGCAGCGTTGGGCTTGCCGCATTCAAAAGCCGCTTTGGGGCTCGTAACTACAACAGCGACACGCTCAACCAGTACAAGAACGCGCCGTTTATCGACTGGCAGGACCGGGTGTTTGGTGGCAACGCGCTCTACCAGACGCACAACGTATCGGTATCGGGCGGCGGGGCCGGCACCACGTTCAACTTGAGCTTGACCAACAACCAGGAAGACGGCATTCAGCTGGGGTCGGGCTACGTGCGAAACCTCATTAACTTCCGTTTCGACCACAAAGCGAACGACAAGTTTCGCTTGGGCTTCAACTTCCGCTTCAATGACCAGGTTATCCGGGGCAACGGCACGTCGAGTTCGGGCTCTACTACCACTTCGCGCCTGCGTAGCGCTGTTACCTACCTGCCCATCGACGCGGTGTTGGCCAACGGCTTGAGCCCCGGCGACGAGGTAGTAGACGAAGACTTCTTTGCCACCTCCAACCAGTTGATTAACCCCATCGTGGCCATTGATAACGAGTACCGCCGCGACCGCCGCCGCCTCTTCAATACCAGCGGCTACGCGAGCTACAGCTTCACCAAAAACCTGACGGTGCGCTCGACGGTGGGCTTCGACAACAACAACAACCGCGTCGAGACTTTCTACGGGCTGCAGTCGCCCAACGTGCGGGCGCTGGGCGGGTCGCCGATAGCCGCCATTGCGCTGAGTACCCCCATCACCTTCAACAACTCCAACGTCATTTCCTACCGCTATACTACGGGTAAGCACGTAGTTGATGGCGTACTCGGTCACGAAATATACATTCAGCAGGCGCAGACGCTGGGCATCCAAACGAACTACCTGCCCAGCAACATTACGCCGGAGAAGGCTATTAACAACATCAACCAAGGCGTGCTGCCCTCGGCTACCGCCGTGCAGCCCAACCCAACCACGGGCCAGTCGGTGAACTCGCGGCTGCTCTCGGGGTTTGCCCGCCTCAACTACGCGTACAACGATAAGTACCTACTCACGGCTACGTTCCGGGCCGATGGGTCTTCCAAGTTCGCCGCTGGCCAGCGCACCGGCTACTTCCCGGCTGCTTCGGTGGCCTGGCGCATTTCGAGCGAGGAATTCATGAAGCAGTATAAAACCATTTCGGACCTGAAGCTACGTTTGAGCTACGGTTTGTCGGGCAACAACCGCATCAATGACTTCCTCTACGACACGTACTACACGAGCGGCGCGCAGTACGCTCTGGTTCATAACATCGTGAACGGCACCTCTACGGTAGGGCTGGCCAACCCCAACCTGAAATGGGAAACCACGGCTTCGACCAACGTAGGTATCGACCTCAGCTTGTTTAACAACCGGCTGCAGTTCACCACCGATATCTACTACAACAAGACCTCCGACCTGCTGCTCAACCTGAGCATTCCGGCTACCTCGGGCTACACCACCCAGCTGGTAAACGCGGGTGCTACCTCCAACCGGGGCATCGAAGTGCAGGTTACGGGCACGGTAGTACAAAGCAAAAGCTTTACCTGGACGGCTAACGCCAACATTTCCTTCAACCGCAACCGGGTAGAAGACCTGGGGGGCGTCAGTGCGCTGCCACCGCAATACTCTGGCTGGGCCAGCACGGCTATCTCGGCCGACTATTTTGTGGGCGTTGGGCAGCCGGTAGGCCTCATGTACGGCTACATCACCGAAGGCATGTACACCACCAAGGACTTCAGAGGCTACGTAGGCGGCTCCGGCACCGGTGCCGGCACCGGCTGGATACTACGGGATGGCGTGGCCAGCGATGCGGGCGTGATTGGTACTGGTACTGTATCCCCCGGCCAGTTGAAGCTGCGCGACGTCAATGGCGACGGCGTCGTGAACGAGAGCGACCGCACAGTTATTGGCAATGCCAACCCGAAGTTCACGGGCGGCTTCAACCAGCAGTTCACCTACAAGAGCTTCGATGCCAGCGTGTTTGTCAACTTCGTGTACGGCAACCAAATCTGGAACGACAACAAGATTGAGTACACCACCTACCTGGCCAACTCGGAGTTTGCCAACGGCCTGGAGATTATGAAGGACCGCTACCGGACCATCGACATGAATACGGGCGTGGCTATTACCGACGCTGCCCAACTCGACGCCCTGAACCAGAACGCCACCATCTGGTCGGCCCCGCGCCAGCTCATTCCGCACTCGTGGGCGGTAGAAGATGGCTCGTTCTTGCGCATCAACAACCTCAGCCTTGGCTATTCGCTGCCCAAGGCCCTGATTCAGCACGCTCGGCTGTCGCAATTGCGTGTGTATGGCACAATTAACAACGTTTATACGTTCACTAACTACACCGGCTTCGACCCTGAGGTGAACACCCGCCGGGGCACGCCGCTCACCCCAGGTGTAGACTATGCGGGCTACCCCCGCAGCCGAGCTTTCCTGCTCGGCGTGAACATTGGCTTGTAATCGTAATATCCCACCCTTAGTAGCTCTATAGTATGAAACGATTTTCTCTCCGGCCCGCCCTGTTTACCGCCGCCACGCTGGCCTGCGGCACTGGTCTGGTAGCGTGCAAAGATTTCCTGACTCTTACCCCTTCGGCCTATAACACGGCCACTGAAACATTCTCCACTGCCGACGGTGCTACCGCCGCTGCTATCGGAGCCTACGACATGCTCTCGGGCGATGCCGCTTATGGCAACCGCCTCAGTTCCTACTATCCATTCGACTCCGACGAAATGGTCGGCTCTAGCGGGGCATCGGATGCGGGCCGCCGGGGTATTTCGCGGTACTCGGCCATTGCGTCCAACTCCGAGATTACTAACCCCTGGAACATGCTCTACCAGGGCATCGAACGGGCCAACATCTGCATCGCTAACATCCCGAAATCGCCGGTTTATACCAGCGGCTCGGCAGCCGATAAAGCAACCATGCAACGCCTGCTAGGCGAAATGCTGACCCTGCGGGCACAGTATTACTTCGAGCTGGTGCGCAACTGGGGCGACGTGCCGGAGCCGCGCACGCCCTCAGTAACAGGGCAGGATTTTCAGCTTTTCCGCACCGACCGCGACACGGTATATACCCACCTGGTAAAAGACCTGGCCTACGCCCAAACCCTTATGCCTTGGCGTTCGGCAGCAGGCACGGCCAACGAGCGCTTTACCAAGGGCTCGGCCAAGGGCCTGCGGGCACGCATTGCGCTGTACCGGGGGGGCTACTCACTGGCTCAGGATGGTACGGAGCGTCGCGCCAGCGACTACCTCACTTACTACAACATTGCCCGCCAGGAGTGCGTTGACCTGATGGCCAACCAAACTCAGCACGCTCTCAACACGAGCTTCGAGGCAACGTTTCGCAGCATTGCCAACATCGACGGCAGCGCCAATAATGCTGCCGACGTAAACCATGAAATCATCATGGCCGTGGGCAACGGTGGGGCTACGGCGCAGTCGGATAGCAAGCTGGGCTATTACAACGGCCCCCGCCTGACCTCCTCTCCCACCTACGGCACTTCCAGCGGCGCCATCACCATCGTGCCCACGTACTTCTACGCCTTCGACTCGCTCGATACGCGCCGCGATGTCACCATTACTCCCTACGTGATTGGCTCAGATGACGCGCAGAAGGGAACCACCCTGGTGGCTACCACCGACGGCAAGTACCGCCGCGACTGGCGCTCGCCGGCTTTGTCCAGCACCACGCTGCAAAGCTTGAGCTTCGACTGGATACTGCTACGCTACGCCGACATCCCGCTGATGTTTGCCGAAGCTGAAAACGAGATAAATGGCCCCACCCAGTTGGCAGTAGATGCCCTCATGTCGGTGCGTCGCCGGGGCTATGGTGCCAACTCGGCGAAAGCTCCGCTGCCGCCCACCACGTCGAAAGCCGCCTTCTTTGCGGCCCTGACCCAGGAGCGTTTCGTGGAATTCGGTGGCGAAGGTATTCGGAAGTATGACCTGATTCGTTGGAACCTGATGACCGATAAAATCAACCAGACCCGGACTGACATCACCAACATGATTGCGGGCACTGGCACCTACGGCGCAGTACCGCTCAAAATGTTCTACACCTTCACTGCCGGCTCTACCACTGGCCTGAAGTGGGTGCGCTCGTTCTACAAGCCCTCGCCTGCCACTACCCCTACTGGCAGCACGGCTGTAAACTGGCGCTCCAGCATCACGGCGGCTTTTGTTAGCACCAACTGGGCGGCGGGCTACACGCCGGCCAAGCAGCTGCTTCCCATTCCGCAGAGCGCCCGCGATACCGATGCGAACCTGACCCAGAATTTCGGCTACTAACCAGATAGCACCCTCTGCGAAGGCAGTTATTCTTTGGCTTTTCCTCAGCGAAAAGTTAAAGAGTAAATGCTTCAGCAGAGGGTGTTTTTTTAATAGCTCAAAGCTCTCTATTTTCAAGACTCATAGCATGAAATTAACGCTTTTGCTAGCGGGCCTGGGGCCTATTTTACTGGCCTGCGCCAGTAGCCATTCGGCCATGCAGCCAGTGGGTGCCGCCAGTCAGTTGGCTGCGCCCCTAGCCCAGCAAGACACCACCGCTGAGAAGATGCTGGCTTTCCAGCGCAGCAACGGCGGCTGGCCCAAAGCGGTGAAGGAAGCCAAGGTGGACTACCACCACCGCATGAGTGCCGACGACCTGCAAAGCGCCCGCCGCGACGCAAGTAGCCAGGATGCCACCATCGACAATAACGCCACCACCCGCGAAATCACCTACCTGCTCACGGCTTATAAAACCACGCAGAACCCCGCTTACCGTAGCGCCGCCGAAAACGGCATCCGCTACCTGCTGAAGATGCAGCAGGCCAGCGGTGGCTTCCCGCAATACTACCCCGACGCTCACCTCTACCGCGCCCAGATTACTTACAACGACAACGCCATGGTAAAGGCGCTGCAGGTACTCAAGGGCGTGGCCGATAAAAAGGACGACTACGCTCAGGTAAACCCCGAGCTGGTGGCCCCGGCGCAGCAAGCTGTCGATAAAGGTATCCAATGCATCCTCAAAACGCAGTATGTGCAGCATGGCAAGCTCACCGTCTGGTGCGCCCAGCACGACCGCAACACGCTGCTCCCCTGCAATGCCCGTGCCTTTGAGCTGGCCTCGCTCAGTGGCGACGAGTCGGTGGATATTACCGAGTTTTTGCTGAGTCTTGACCAACCTACGCCCGAGGTGCGCCGGGCAGTAGCGGCGGCCTTAGCGTGGTTTGAAGCATCCAAAATTGAAAACACCGCCGTGCAGGACATTGCCGACCCCAAGCAGCCCAAGGGCCGCGACCGGGTAATGGTGCCCCAGCCCGGCAGTACAGTATGGGCCCGCTTCTACGACCTCGATACCAACCAGCCCATTTATGTGGGCCGCGATGGAATTAAACGCGCCCACCTCGCCGACATCGAAGTAGAGCGCCGCACTGGCTACGTGTACGCCAGCACCTGGCCCGAAAAACTGCTTACCCGTGACTACCCCAAGTGGCAGAAAAAGTGGAACAGGTGAGCACAGGATGCCTCGCCAAGTGATTTTTTAGAGTTTTGTAGGGTGCGGAGCTTGCCCCCGCCCGCCGGTTGAACGATATCCGTTAAACGACTCTGGTACTGACCATTTAACGAAGGACGGGGGCAAGCCTCGTACCCTACGCTAGCTATAATGCTTACCCTTTCCCAAGACTTGCTTGCCACTCCGGCCCAGCATCCGCATGTGGCCCTGCCCGCGCCGACGCTCCTGAGCCTGCCCGAAAAAGTGCTGCAATTCGGCACCGGCGTACTCCTGCGCGGCCTGCCCGATTTTCTCATCGACCAAGCTAACCGCCAGGGTATTTTCAATGGCCGGGTGGTAGTAGTAAAAAGCACTGATGGCGGCGACGCCACCGCCTTCGCCCGCCAGGATGGCCTCTACACGGTATGCGTGCGCGGCGTGGAAGACGGCCGCACCATCAGTGAGAACGTGGTATCGGCCAGCGTGAGCCGGGTGCTGTCGGCTAAAAGCCAGTGGGCCGAGGTGCTGGCTTTCGCCGCCAGCCCCGACCTCCAAGTGGTGCTCTCCAACACCACCGAAGTGGGCTTGGTGCTCGATGAAACTGATGATGCCCATGCCGCTCCCCCCCGCTCTTTCCCCGGTAAGCTACTGGCCGTGCTGTTGGCCCGCTATGAGGCATTCGGCGGTGCTACCGACAAAGGGCTGGTGATAGTCCCCACCGAGCTAATCCCCGACAACGGAACCAAGCTGCGCAATATCCTGCGCGAGCTGGCTACCCGCAACGGGCTGGCTGCCGACTTCATCACCTGGCTCGAAGAAGCTAATACTGTGTGCAACTCACTGGTCGACCGCATTGTACCAGGCCGCCCCGATGCCGCTGCCTGTGCCGCTTTAACCCAGGAACTGGGCTACGATGACGAATTGCTGACCATGTCGGAAGTGTATGCACTGTGGGCTATTGAAGGCGACGAGCGGGTACGCAGCATCCTTAGCTTCGAGCAGGTTCACTCCGGCATTATCGTGCAGCCCGACATCAACCAGTTTCGAGAACTGAAGCTGCGCCTGCTCAACGGCACTCACTCGCTGAGTTGCGGGCTGGCCGTGCTCTGCGGGACTACCACCGTGCGCGAGGCCATGGACGACGAATACCTGGCCACCTACATCCGCCAGTTGATGCTGGCCGATTTACTGCCCGGTATCCCCTACCCCATCGACGAAAAAGCTGGCCAACGCTTCGGCATGCAGGTGCTCGACCGCTTCCGCAACCCTGCCGTGGAGCACCGCTGGCTCGCCATCACGCTCAACTACTCGGCCAAGCTGCAGATGCGCGTTATCCCCGACCTGCTCCATTACTACGAGCGGTTCAAGGCGGTGCCTGAGTACGTGGCGCTGGGCTTCGCAGCCTACCTGCTGTTTATGCGCGGCACCCGCCAGGAAGGCAGCACTTGGCAGGGCGAAATCAACGGCCAGCAGTACCCCATTCAGGACGAGCAAGCGGGCTACTTCGCCGGCCTCTGGCAGCATGCCCCGGCTGCCGAAGTAGTAGCTACCGTCCTGAGCAACACCAGCCTGTGGGGCACCGACCTCACGGCGCTGCCCGGCTTTGCCGACTGCGTGGCGCGCTTCCTGACACAGCTAGAACAGGACGGTGCAACCAGTACGCTGGCTGCTTTGTTGAATAAAACGCCTCAACAAGCAATGAGTACTTAATGATGAGCAATGTTATGTTGCTCATCATTAAGTACTCATTGCTCATTATTAATTGCTCATGAAGCACTTAGTTGCTAAAATCCATCCCGCTGATAACGTGCTCGTCGCCCTCACCGACCTGCCCATCGGCACTCCCGTGACCTGGAACAACGTCACGGTGACGACTACTGAGAAAATTCCGGCCAAGCACAAGTTGGCCTTGCACAACTTCGCGCCCGGCGACGAGATAACCATGTATGGCGTACTTGTAGGCAAAATGGCCGCGCCCGTCGGTCAGGGCGGCCTGCTGACCACGGCCAATATCAAGCACGCCACCAACTCCTACCAGGAAGGCCAGCACCTGCAAGGCTGGGCGCAGCCCGATGTGACGCGCTTTCAAGGGCGCACCTTTATGGGCTACCATCGGCCCGATGGCCGCGTGGGCACAGCCAACTACTGGCTGGTTATTCCGCTGGTATTCTGCGAAAACCGCAATATCCAGGTGTTGGAAGAAGCCCTGGTAAACGACCTCGGCTACGCCCGCCGCAAAAGCTACCAGCCCCAGACCCAGGCCCTGCTGGAACTGATGCAAGCCGGCAAGTCGGTCGAGGAAATTCTGGCCACCGACCTGCACTCGGCCGAAATGAGCCACCAGAAAGCCAAGCCTTTCCCGAACGTGGACGGCATCCGCTTCCTTTCGCACGAGGGCGGCTGCGGCGGTATCCGGCAGGATGCGCAGAGCCTGTGCGGGCTTCTGGCGGGCTACATCACCCACCCTAACGTGGCCGGTGCTACCGTGCTGAGTTTGGGCTGCCAGAATGCGCAGGCCAGTATGTTACAGGACGAAATTGCCAAGCGAGACCCCAATTTCAGCAAGCCGCTTTTTATTCTCGACCAGCAAAAAATCGGCACCGAAGAAGCTCTCGTAAGCACCGCCCTGCGCCAAACCTTCGCCGGCCTCATGGAGGCCAACCAGCAGCAGCGCCAGCCTGCGCCGCTGAGTAAGCTCACCATCGGCCTCGAATGTGGCGGCTCCGATGGCTTCTCCGGCATCTCGGCCAACCCGGCCGTGGGCCACGTCTCGGATATGCTCGTGGCCCTCGGCGGTTCGGTTATCCTGGCCGAATTCCCAGAGCTGTGCGGCGTAGAGCAGGAAATCGTGAACCGCTCGGTAAACCCCGAAACGGCCCAGCGCTTCACCTCCCTCATGAAAGCCTATGGTGACTCGGCCATTGCCGTAGGCTCGGGCTTCGACATGAACCCCTCTCCTGGCAACATCCGCGACGGGCTGATTACTGACGCCATGAAATCGGCTGGGGCAGCCCGCAAAGGTGGCTCGTCGCCGGTGGTGGCTGTGCTCGACTACCCCGAGCTGGTGACCAAGCCGGGCCTGAATTTGCTCTGCACGCCCGGCAACGACGTGGAAAGCACTACGGCCGAAGTCGGCTCGGGCGCTAATCTCGTGCTCTTCACCACCGGCCTGGGCACGCCTACCGGCAACCCCATTGCCCCGGTGGTCAAAATCAGCTCCAACACCAAGCTGGCCGAGCGCATGCCCGACATCATCGACCTGAACACCGGCACCGTCATCGACGGCGACGAAACCATTGAGCAAGCCGGCGAGCGCATCCTCGACTACGTGGTGCAGGTAGCCAGCGGCCTCGAAGTAAGCGCCGTGCGCCACGGCCAAACTGATTTTATTCCGTGGAAGCGGGGAGTGTCTCTGTAAGGCTTAACAACGGGGCGCCTCACGGGACCCCGTTGGGGCCGGCCCCCTCTCCGAAAAGGAAGAGGGGGAGCCTGACGATTATTCTTAGTAAAGCCCTCAACAAGCCACCTATATTTTAACGCCGATGCTGCCGTGGCTCCCCCTCTCCTTTTTCGGAGAGGGGGCCGGAGGTGAGGCGCCCCGTTGTTATGAAGTCCTTCCTCTCCGACGATTTCCTGCTGCAAACCGCCACCGCCCGGCAGCTCTACCACGAGCACGCCGCGCCGCAGCCCATTATCGACTACCACTGCCACCTGCCGCCCGACCAGATTGCGCAGAACCGGCAGTTCGAGAACATCACCCAAATCTGGCTCTACGGCGACCACTATAAGTGGCGGGCCATGCGCGCCAACGGCGTGAACGAACGCTACGTGACGGGCGACGCCACGGACTGGGAGAAGTTCGAGAAGTGGGCCGAAACCGTGCCCTACACCCTGCGCAACCCCCTCTACCACTGGACGCACCTGGAGCTGCGCCGCTACTTCGGCATCACGGAACTGCTGAATAAGGACAGCGCCCGCCGCATCTACGACCAGTGCAACGCCTTGCTGCAAACGCCGGAATACAGCGTGCAAGGGCTGCTGCGCCGCATGAATGTGGTGACCGTATGCACCACTGACGACCCGGCCGACTCGCTGGAGCACCATGTGGCCCTGGCCCGGCAGGACATTGGCCTGCGCGTGCTACCCACCTTCCGGCCCGACAAAGCCATGACGCCCGAAGCCCCCGACTACCCCGCCTACCTCGACCGGCTGGGCACGGCAGCCGGCGTGGACATTCAGACCTACCCCGACCTGCAAACCGCCCTGCGCCAGCGCCACGACTTCTTCGCTGCCCAGGGCGGGCGCTTGAGCGACCACGGCCTGGAACAGATTTACGCCGCCGAATATACCGGCGAGGAAGTAGCTGCCATCTTTGGCAAGGCCCGCGCCGGGCAGGCCCTGACGCTGCTTGAGCTAGAGCAGTTCAAGTCGGCCATGCTGGTGTTTCTGGCCGAGCTGGACTGGGAGAAGAACTGGACGCAGCAGTTCCACCTAGGGGCGCTGCGCAATAACAATAGCCGCGCCCTGCGCCAACTAGGGCCGGATACGGGCTGGGATTCCATCGGCGACTTTGCACAGGGCCGCGCGCTCTCGCGCTTCCTCGACCGGCTCGACAACCAGGACAAGCTCGCCAAAACCATTATTTACAACCTCAATCCCGCCGACAACGACCTGCTGGCCACCATGATTGGCAACTTCCAGGACGGCTCCGTGGCAGGTAAAATCCAGTTTGGCTCGGGCTGGTGGTTCCTGGACCAGAAGGACGGCATGGAAAAGCAGCTCACTGCCCTCAGCAATATGGGGTTACTGAGCCGCTTCGTAGGCATGCTCACCGACTCGCGCAGCTTCCTCTCATTTCCGCGCCACGAGTATTTCCGGCGCATCTTGTGCAATATGCTGGGCCGCGACGTAGAAGAAGGCGAGCTGCCCGCTGAGGAACTGGGTTGGATTGGGCAGGTAGTAGAAAACATCAGCTACGGCAACGCTCGCGAATATTTCGGCTTCGAGAACCTACCCGAACCGGTGCGCGTGAGCGAGCTGGTGGGCAGCTAAGTGCTGGCGGTGTCGCCCTCCACGCTCACCTCACGGGACCCCTATGGGGCATAGCCCCCTCTCCCGTGGAGAGGGGGAACTAGTCTCTAGTACTAAGACTAGTTCCCCCTCTCCGCAGGCTTCGCGCATTAAGCGAACCGGGGCTAGGAGGTGAGGTAATCGTGTAGGCGACGCTGTCGGAAACGTTTGCGCGAAAAAAGCGCCTCAAAACGCACCCAACCCACCGCTTACTGTTCTACCTTTCCCGAATTATTCCTTCCCGCTGCTATCCTACCCTGCATGAAGCAAGTTGTCACCTTTGGTGAAGTCATGATGCGGCTCTCGCCGCCCCTCAACTACCGGCTGCCCCAAACGGCTACCCTCGAAATTACTTATGGCGGCGGCGATGCCAACGTAGCTGCCGCCCTGGCCCAAATGGGCGTACCGGCCGCCCACGTCAGCACCTTTCCAGCCAATGAGTTGGGGCACGCTGCCGTTAACCACTTGAGCCGCTACGGCGTCGATACTACCCACTGCTACTTTACCGAAGGCCACCGCCTAGGGCTGTATTTCCTCGAAGTAGGGGCTTCGCTGCGGCCCAGCCGCATTGTTTACGACCGCGCCGAGTCGGCTTTTGCTCACCTCGACCCGGCCGCTTTCAACTGGGAGGAGATTTTGCGCAACGCGGGCTGGCTGCACTGGACGGGCATCACGCCGGCCGTTTCGGCCGCCGCAGCCCAGGCCACGCACGATGCCATCACGGTGGCGCGGCGCATGGGCATCACCGTCTCGGCCGATGTAAACTACCGCCGCAACCTGTGGCAGTATGGCCAACGGGCGCAGGACGTGATGCCCGACCTCGTAGCTGGCTGCGACATTGTGGTATGCACCGAGGGCGACGCCGACGACCTGTTCGGCATCAAGGCTGAAGGGGAGGCCGAAAATGGCTTTATCTCGATGAGCCAGCAGCTTACCCGCCGCTTTCCACAGCTCAAGCGCGTCATTGCCACCCGCCGCCAGACGCAAAGCGCCTCGCACGAGCGCATCTGCGGGCTGCTGTGGGACCAGGGCGACTTCTTCGAAACACCTTATTACGACATTACCCCGGTGGTAGACCGCATTGGCGGCGGCGATTCCTTCATTTCGGGCTTCATTTACGGCTCCAACACCTACAGCAGCCGCGAAGACGCCCTTTCGTTCGCCACCATCGCGTCGGCACTCAAGCATACTATCCACGGCGATATCAACCTCGTTACCCCCGCCGAGGTCGAGCACCTGATGCAAGGCAACTTGACGGGGCGGCTGCTTCGTTAACGCGCGTCAATTATCAATGGAAATCAATTATCAACTCGTATGGCAGTTGATAATTGATTTCCATTGATAATTGCTCATTGATAATTGATAATTGACTCATGTCTTCTTCCGACGTTCTCGCCAAGGTGCTGCAAGCGCCGCTGGTGCCGGTTTTTTTTCACGCTGATGCCGCCTATGCGCAGTCGGTGGTGCGGGCCTGCTACGCGGGCGGCGTGCGGGTATTCGAATTTACCAACCGGGGCGCCAATGCCTTCGAGGTATTTCAGGAGCTGGTGAAGCTCACCCATACCGACTGCCCCGACCTAGTGTTGGGCATCGGCACCATCTACAACGGGGCCGACGCCGAGCGCTTCATCGCGGCCGGCGCGGCCTTCATTGTGCAGCCCGTGACCACCGCCGACGTGGCCGCCGCCTGCCAGCGCCATGACGTAGCCTGGGTGCCGGGGGCCATGACCCTCAATGAGATATACGCCGCTACCCAGCTCGGGGCGCAGCTCGTGAAAGTGTTTCCCGGCAACGTGGTCGGGGCCGATTATATCCGCGCCATCCGGGGGCCGCTGCCCAGCACCAAGCTCATGGTTACGGGCGGCGTCGAGCCCACCACGGCCAGCCTGGATGAGTGGTTTGGGGCGGGCATCAATGCCGTTGGCATTGGTTCGCAGCTCTTTAAGGGCGGGGCCGATGAGGCTACCATCACGAGCCGCGTGGCCATGCTTATGCAGCACCTTTCTTCCTTTAACAAGTGAAAAAGAACGTCATGCTGAGCTTGCCGAAGCATCTCGCATGAATTGTTCGAACGATTGAGTTGGTTGGCGAGCGAGATGCTTCGGCAAGCTCAGCATGACGTTCTTTTTTGCCTAGCTTATTCTGCTCTATGACTCCCACCCTTAGCAATTCGCCGCCCGGCACCTTTAATGAGGTTGTCGGCAAGTATCGCTGGACTATTTGCGGCCTGGTGTTTTTTGCCACCACCATTAACTACCTCGACCGGGCGGTTATCTCGCTGCTCAAGCCGTACCTGGAAAAGGCGTTTAAGTGGGATTCAGGTGACTACGCCAACATTGAAATCGCCTTCAAGCTGGCGTATTCCATTGGGATGGTGGGCGTGGGCCGCATCATCGACCGGCTGGGCACCAGGATAGGCTACGCCCTCTCCACCACGCTTTGGAGCATCGCTGCTATGGGCCACGCCCTGGTGACTAGCACACTAGGCTTTGGTATAGCGCGGGGCTTTTTGGGTATCACGGAAGCCGGCAACTTTCCGGCCGCCATCAAAACCACGGCCGAGTGGTTTCCGCAGCGTGAGCGGGCGCTGGCTACGGGCATCTTCAATTCTGGCTCCAATGTGGGCGCTATCGTGGCCCCGCTCTCGGTGCCGTGGATGGCCGAGCGCTGGGGCTGGCAGTCGGCCTTTCTCGTAACGGGGGCGCTGGGCTTCGTGTGGCTGATGCTGTGGATGCTCGTGTACGAAACTCCGGCCGACAGCCTAAATCGGGGCCGCTTGAGCCCGAGCGAGTTTAAATACATCAACGCCGACATTCCGGTGGGCCTGCCCACTGAGGGCGTAACGGAGGAGCAACCCAAAGCCTCGTGGG
Organism: Janthinobacterium lividum; assembly: GCA_050954465.1. Taxonomy (GTDB): domain Bacteria; phylum Bacteroidota; class Bacteroidia; order Cytophagales; family Hymenobacteraceae; genus Hymenobacter. The sequence goes on along the minus strand of JBPBPU010000028.1, from coordinate 18,446 downwards.
CTACGCTGCTGGGCTTCCGCCAAACCTGGGCCTTCGTGATTGGCAAGTTCCTCACCGACCCTATCTGGTGGTTTTACCTGTTCTGGTTGCCCGACTTTTTAGGTAAGCAATACGACCTGCACGGCACTGCTATTGCTCTGCCGGTGGCGGCCGTGTACGTGCTCTCCAGCATTGGCAGCGTGGGCGGGGGCTACCTGCCGCTGTTCTTTATCAAACACGGGGCACCGGCTTTTGTGGCTCGTAAGCGTACTATGCTCATCATCGCGTTCTGCGTGTTCCCCATCGTGTTTGCGCAGTACCTGGGCCAGATAAATATGTGGCTGGCGGTGCTGGTAATCGGCATTGCGGCGGCAGCGCACCAGGCGTGGAGCGCCAATATCTTCACTACCGTGTCGGATATGTTTCCGAAGCGGGCGGTGGGCTCGGTCACGGGCATCGGCGGTATGGCGGGCGGCTTGGGCGGCATCGCCCTCACGGCCCTGGTGCAGAAGCGCATGTTTGTACACTACGAAAGCATCGGGCAGTTGCCCAAGGCGTATTTTATCATGTTCCTCATTTGCGGTGGGGCCTACCTGCTGGCTTGGGCGCTCATGTTTACGCTGGTGCCCCGCGTCGAGCCCATCAAGCTAGACGAATAACCTTGTAAAACGGGACCGGAGGTCGGCGAAGCCAGTGGCACTCCGTTTCCGTCAGAACGATTCTTTCAACCGAAGGTCAGTGAAACTAACGATGAACGGAGTGCCACTCCGTTCTACATTTCCCCATTCCATGAAAAACCTCTTGCTGGCTTTGCTGCTGGCCCTTCCCCTGTGCTCCTTCGCCCAAAAGGCCAACAAAAAGGATGCTGCCGCTGCCCAGGAAGTCGAAAAGCTGGAGCGCCAGCGCTTTGCCGCCCAAGTGAGCAAAGACTACGCATTCCTGGATAAATCTTTTGGCGACGACCTCATCTACACCCACTCCAACGGCAAGCAGAACAACAAAACGGAGTACGTCCAGAGCATTCGCGACGGCAAGAGTGTGTACGATAAAATCGATGTGGAAAACCTCAATGTGCGCGGCTACAACGACGGCAAAACAGCCGTAGTAAACGGCCAGATTGTGATTTACCAGCCCAACAAGCCCGATGGCACGCCCAATATTGCCCACCTCAAGTACACGGTGGTGCAAATTAAAGACCCCAAAAAAGGCTGGCAGGTAGTGCTGTGGCAGTCGCAGAAGCAAGCTGAGAAGTAACTGGTAAAAAGTATAAGAAGAACATCATGCTGAGCGGAGCGGAGCGCAGCCGAAGCATCTCGCTCGCCGACTAACTCAATCGTTCAACGATTCGGGCGAGATGCTTCGGCTGCGCTCCGCTCAGCATGACGTTCTTTTTTAGTTCTCCCTAATTCAACTATGTCCCCCACCCTTACTCACGACGAACTAGCCACCCCCGTCGGCACCACGCTTGAGCGCTACATTATGCGCAAGCAGGCCGAGTTTCCCTACGCCACCGGCGAGTTGTCGCAGCTACTGCGCGACATTGCCCTGGCCAGTAAGATAATGGTGCGCGAAGTGGGCCGCGCCGGCCTCAACAGCATTGCCGAGGCCGCCGCTCCCGAAGGCGAAACCTCGCCGCGCCACCGCCTGGGCGAGGAAGCGCACATTCGCTTCGTGCGGGCTCTCACCAACGGCCGCGAGTGCTGCGCGGTGCTCAGCGAAGCCAGCCCCGACATCATCGACACGGGCAACCACCACGGCAAGTATGTAGTGGCCCTGAATCCGCTCAACGGGTCGGTGAGCCTGGATTTCAACGTGAGTACGGGCACCATCTTCAGCATTTACCGGCGCGTGAGCCCCTACGGCGGGCCCGCCAGCACCGACGACTTTTTGCAGGGCGGGCGGGCGCAGATAGCGGCGGGCTACATCCTCTACGGCTCCAGCACGATGCTCGTGTACACCACCGGGCACGGCGTGGCGGGCTTTACGTACGAGCCGAGCCTGGGCGAATACTTCCTCTCGCACCCGCAGCTCACCATTCCCAAGCAGGGCGCGGTGTTTTCGTGCAACGAGGGCAATTGGTTTGATTTCCCCGAGTTTGCGCGCACCTACCTCACCACTTGCAAGGAGCGCCGCCATACGGCCCGCTACGTGGGCTCGCTGGCCGCCGACTACCATCGCACGCTTTTCACGGGCGGCATCTACCTCTACCCGCCCACCGGCGAGTGGCCCAACGGCAAGCTGCGCCTGCTCTACGAGTGCTACCCCATTGCCCTGGTAAGCGAACAAGCCGGCGGCATCGCGGTTACGGGAGCCGCCGAAGTGCTTGATGTCCCCCCCACCACCGACCTGCACCAGCGCGTGCCGCTGTTCGTAGGCTCGGCCGACATGGTGCGCGAGTTGCAAGCGGTGGCCGCTTTGTAGTTTTTATCAGAACGACTTACCAGAACGTCATGCTGAGCTTGCCGAAGCATCTCGCTCGCAGACTAATCTAACCGTTAGGATTAGTCTGCGAGCGAGATGCTTCGGCAAGCTCAGCATGACGTTCTGGTAAATTACTTTTTACTCTTTCCCAAAATGCCCAAAATTATTGCGCCCGAAGTCGTATTCAGCCAGCTGCTGAGCGATGTGAAGCAGGCCGTACCCGAAATTTTTACTGCCAGCGGCAACTACCTGAATCTCTTCGAGGGCAAGTGGCAGGAGCCCGGCGAGCCCCGCCCCTTCCACTCCCCCATCGACGGCTCCGACATTGGCTCGCTGCCCATGATGAAGCACGACGCCGCCCTGCGCGCCGTGCGCTTCGCCAAGGGCGAAGCGGCGGCCTGGGCCGCTACTGACTTGCAGGAGCGCCGCCGCCGCGTGCAGGACTGCCTCGACCAGCTGCGGCCCCACATCGACCTGGTGAGCAAGCTGCTGATGTGGGAAATCGGCAAAACCTACAAGCTGGGCTTCAACGACATCGACCGCTGCATAGAAGGCGTGCAGTGGTACGTGGAAAACATCGAGAGCCTTATCGGCGACCGCAAGCCGCTGGGGCTGGTGAGCAACATCGCCTCTTGGAACTACCCCATGTCGGTGCTGCTGCACGCGGTGCTGGTGCAGGCGCTGAGCGGCAACGCCGTCATCGCCAAAACGCCCACCGACGGCGGCTTTATCTCGCTCAGCCTCACCTTCGCCATTGCGCGCCGCGCCGGGCTGCCCGTAACGCTGGTGAGCGGCCCCGGCGGCGAGCTGAGCGACGTGCTGGTGAAGGACGACGCCGTGGATTGCCTGAGCTTTGTGGGAGGCCGCTACAACGGCCGCAACATTGCCGACGCCCTCTCAGCCCACAACAAGCGCTACATGCTGGAAATGGAAGGCGTGAACACCTACGGCATCTGGGACTACTCGCAGTGGGACACCTTGGCCGACCAGCTCACCAAAGGCTACGACTACGGCAAGCAGCGCTGCACCGCCTACGTGCGCTGGGTGGTGCAGCGCTCGCTGTTCCCCGAGTTTCTCGAAACCTACACCAAGGCCATCGGCAGCCTCAAAGTGGGAAACCCCACCCTGGTAGACGCGGCCGGCGACAAGCTGCCCGACCTCGCCTTTGGCCCCGTCATCAACGCCACGCAGGCCAAAAGCCTCGATGACTTGTACCTGAATGCCAGCCAGCACGGAGCCATCCCATTTTACGAAGGCAAGCTCGACGACTCGCTGTTTTTGCCCGGCCAGGACCGCTCGGCTTATCGTGCCCCTCGCGCCCTCGTGGGCTTGCCCCGCCAGGCCGAGCTGTACTTCAAAGAGCCTTTCGGCCCCATCGACACGGTGGTGCTCGTAGACCGCGTGGAGGAGTTGGTAGGCGAGATGAACATCTCGAATGGCGCGCTCGTCACCGCCCTCGGCTCCGACGATACGCAGTGGGCCACCCGCACCAGCAAGGAGCTGCGCGCCTTCAAGGTGGGCATCAACAAGCTGCGCAGCCGCGGCGACCGCGACGAGGTATTTGGCGGCTTGGGCGAAAGCTGGAAAGGCGCTTTCGTAGGCGGCAAGCTGCTGGTAGAGGCCGTGACGCAGGGCCCGCCCGCGCAGCCGGTACTCGGCAACTACCCCGATGCCGTACTGCTGCCGGAGAAAGCGTAGCATGCCGGCTGCTGGCCGCAAAAATGCCCCGCGTACCAGTTGGGACGCTTGTCCTTACCCAAATCTTTTTCTGACTTCGCCAAGATAATGCAAAAGCCTTTTTTTGCCGGCTGACCTCGCCTGAAAAACGGCAAATAAGCCAGGCAATCACGCAAGAACGCCCTTCCGGCCGTGTGGCCGGAAGGGCGTTTGGGTTTTGGGCAAGGATAAGCGTACCAGTTGGGGCACGGAGTATTTTTTTGCGGCCGTTTCCGGGGCTGGCCAGCGCGGAGCGGGAAGGGTACTACGCCGGTTTGGCCCTGCGCGGGCGAGCCAATTAGGGCTTGGCTACAAACCCTTGCCCGGTAAGCTGCATACCGTCGAGGTCGAGGCCGCTGGCCTGGGCACCCTGCCGCACGGCGGCAGCCACTTGGCGCAGCATAGCGGAGTTGTCTTTATTCTGCTCGCGGCTGGCGCCAATCAGCAGGGCCTGCACCAGCAGGGCATCGGCCAGTTGCTGGCGCTGGGCCTCGGTGCTGCTGAGGTAGCTGGGTGTGGCCAGCAGCGCGGCGGCGGCCTGGGCGCGCACGGCCTGCGCCTGCGCCCGTGAGGTGGTGCCGGTGGTGCCGTGGGTGGTTTCCCACGCCTCTACCCAGTACACGGCGTAGGCATCGGCTACGTTGTCGATGCGCAGACCCGTTTTGGCCAGTTCGGGCACCAAGGCAGCCACGGGGTCCTGGCGCAACGTGGCTGCCAGGCTGGTGGCCCCGGCCGGGTCGGCGCGGCGGCTCTTGGCCACGAAACTGGCGTAGTCGGCGCGCCGACGGGCCACGGTGCTCTGGAAGCGCAGCCGTGGGTCGTCGGCCAGGGCCGGGGCAGCCTTGCCGGCTGGCCTGGCTGCCCGCACGCCCTTGCTCAGGTTGCGGTTGACGCCCACCTGGGTGATGTTGAGCTGGTTGGTGATGAGGCCGGTCATCGCCTGGCTGTAGTAGCCCGCGCCCAGGTCCTGGGCAGCGGCAGTGGTGGTGAGGCCCAGCCCGAGCAGGGCGGCGGGTAGCTGGCGCAGGGCCAGCCCCAACAGTTTGTTCAGCATAGCGGTGGGTGGCCGGGGAAAGCGGAAAACCCGGCCTTGGGTAAACGGGCAGGTGGCTGCCGGGGTTTGTCAGCCCGGCGGCAGCCCGGCTCGGGTTTGGCAGCTGCCCCGCTGCTGCCGGGGCAGGCGTGGAAGATGCCTGCACCAAGCGCAAGTCCTGCGTACCAGCGGGGGCGCGGGGCTTCTTGCGGGCGGTTGCCGCTTCCAGCGCCCGCGCAACCCGAAGTGGCAACTGCCCGCAAAAAAATTCAGGATTTTTGGCGCTTGCCCGTAACCGTGGACTATACTCCACGGTGTTTAACGACTATAACCCCAACGGCAACGACTATGCTCATCGGCGAACTTGCCCGGCAAACCGGCCTCTCCCGCGATACCATCCGCTACTACGAGCGGCTGGGGCTGCTGCGCCCCTGCGGCCGCCCCGGCCAGGGCAACAACTACAAGGACTACCCGCCCGCCGCCGTCACGCGCCTGGGCCTTATTCAGCAGGGTAAAAACCTGGGCTTTAGTCTGAATGAGATTATCGAGGGGTTGGATTTGCTCACCGATACGGGCCTTTCGGACACCGAGGCCGCCGCCCGCATCGCGGAGAAGCTGGCTGTGATTGAAGCCAAAATGCGCGACCTCGACGCCATGCGCAACAGCCTGCTCTACTTCCAGCGCCAGATTGTGGCCGGGCGTTGCTCGCTGCAAGTGCCCCTGGCCGAGCGCCCCGCCACCCCGCCCGACCTCACGGCCCTCTTCGGCCGCCGGCCTGAGGCGGTCAGTTCCTAATCCCGGCCTCCGGCTGGCACTGCCGGGGCTGCTACCTACGCTTTTCTACCTATAAAAACCCCGCGCCGCGTGCGAGGCTGGCTGCGCCATGCCCGGCTGCGCTGGCTACTCCCTGGCCCCGGCCAGCACCTGATACTCTCTTTTAAAACCCCACTAAAACGTATGGACCTGATTGAATTTTCTATCGGCTGCCGCAGCTGCCGGGAGACGGATGGCAAGCGCTGGCAGTTTGAAGTCGAGGATGAGGACGAGCAAGGGCAGTCGCTTTTTGCTGGCCGGAGCGATTTTGGCGTGATGCGGGTGATGGAAATGATGACCCTGGACCTGGGGCATGTGTGTCCGTTTTGCAGCTCGCCGCAGCTCGAAATCTTCGATATGGCGGTCAACGGCCAGTTGCTGTTTGATTTCGATGCGCTGTGCCGCCGGGCGGTGCCGCAGGGGCTGGCCGTGTGCGCGCTGACAACCGGCGAGGGCAACGGGCAGCCATTCATTAAAATGATGGTGGAGCCGCCCGACGCAGCGCAGGAGTTTTTGCTGCTGGCCCTGGACGAGATGGCGGTGCGGGTGCAGGAACGGCCCGATTATGATTTCGTGGCCGAGCAGGGCGGCATCTTCTATTTCTGCGTGGCGGGCCGCTGGGCCACAGAGGAAGTGCAGCGTTGGATGGCCGGCCAGAAGTACACCTGCCGGGGCTACTCGCGCGAGCAGGCGCTGGCCGTCATTGAGTCAGTGCGCACCAACCTGAAGGCCGGCATCTACTCGGCCGAGTACGAGTAAGCGCCGGCCGACCCACTACCTGTTCTCGCCTGCCCGGTAAGCCCGCGCCGGGCGTAACCAACGTTTCACCTTTTACTTCTTCTTTTCATGCATATTTCTTTCCTGCCTGCCGCTGCCCTGGCCGCGCTCACCCTTTTTGTCACCCCTGCCAGCCACGCGCAGGGGCTGGGCGGCGTGCTCAACCAAGCCAAAGCCCGCGCCACCCAGGCCGCCGCCCTGCCCAGCGCTCCCAGCGCCTTGCCCGCCAACGGCGAAGACCCGCCCACGCCGCCCGCCATGACCGCCGAGACGGAGGCCGAATACACCCGCCTACTGCTGAGCGACACCCGGCCCGTGGTGCGCGGCCAGATGAACGGCTCCTACACCAACTGGTACCGCCAACTGCACCAGCTCCAACATTTCCCTATCCGCTTTACCTGGGACCAGCCCGCCCTGGCGCGGGTGGCCGACAACCGCCTCTGGCTCTTTGGCTACATCGAAGACTTTAGCGGCGACCTCGTGGCCAACCTCAACGGCACCACCCGCGAGGCGTACCTGCGCCCGCGCCTGGCCAAAATCAAGGAAATTCACTTCACGCCTTCCAGCAAGAAATCGGGCCTCGACCAGCCGGGCCAGGAGCAGGGCTGGTTTTTCTCCTTCAACCCCGGCACCGGGGTGCTCACGGCCGGCTTCGGCGAGTACGCCAGCTCGGTGAGCGCGTGGTCGGCCCTGACCAATTGGATAGTGGCGAATGTGAAGTAGGCGAAGCTGGGGGCATGTTAACTGACGTTACGCGGAGCCTGTCGCCCTCCCCGATTACCTCACCCCCTAGCCCCCTCTCCCGTGGAGAGGGGGAACTAGCTTTAGAATCTAAAAAGCTAGTACTAGAGGCTAGTTCCCCCTCTCCACGGGAGAGGGGGCTAGGGGGTGAGGTAGTCGGGGAGGGCGACAGGCTCCGCGTAACGTCAGGTACTAACAATGTCCACAAGCAGCACCAGGTCGCCCGCGCCCACCAGCGAAGACTCGGACCGCAACAACAGCAACTGGATTCTGGCCAACGTGAAGTAGCCCCCGGCACCCTGGCGGCGCAGTGGCAAGGCAGCGGAAAACAGCTTCCTACCTCTTGTAAATTATAAACAGGCGTTGGGGCTGATAATTTACAAGGCTTGTAAATTATCAGCCCCAACGCCTGTTTATAATTTACACCTTCCCTGCGAGCGCGGCCAGCAGGGCGGTGCCCGAGGCACGTAAGCTCCTACGCCCTCATTAGCGGTGAGGCAGCACGAGGGCGGCGCAACTAGCCTTCACTGGCGGGAGCCAGGGTGCCGCATACACCGGGCACCCTTCGGCAGTACATTTAGCCGCCTTTCTACTTAAGTTACCGCCCTGGCCATGACCGAAACCTATGCCTACCCGCCCGAGGTGGCCGCCACCTTGCGCCAGCAGTGGCCCGCCCACGGGGTGCCGCTACCGCCCTTGGCCGTGCTCACCGGCTTTGTGGCGGGCGGCTTCCAGGCCAGCTTGCTGCGCGAGGAAGACCGCCCCGTGCAGTGCCACCTCTTTTTGCTGCCCGGCCCCCGGCCCGCCGAGGGCCTCGACCAGACGCCCTTGCCCCCGCCCGAGGTGACGGCCGCCTTCCAGGTGCTGGCTTTTAGTGAGCCGCGCACCTACTCGGCCCAGGAGCTGCGCCGCCTCAGCCCCACCACCCAGCGCGTCGGCACGCTGCTGGCCGTGGCCGCCGCCCCCACGGGCGAGCTGACCATTGAGGGGCTCGTGTTTGCCACCCGCCCCTGGGACAGCGCCGACACGCCGCACCAAACCGGGCTGCTGCCCCCTACCCTGTTTATGCAGGTAGCGGGGCCGGGCCGACTGGCGTTTTTCTGCGGGGCGCAGCCGGTGCTGGTGTTGCAGCAGGGGCAGGTGGGCGACTACGGCGGGCACGAGTTTCCCACCGGGTGGCTCAGCGGCTTTGCGCAGCCGGAAGCCAACCCCGCCGGGCTCGGGCCGGATGATGCGGGCGTAAGCTTTACCCGCCAGCTGGGCAGCTACTGCCTACGCTTGTGCCTGGCCCGGGTGCGGGCCCTGGGCCACGGGGGTATGCTGGTGCTGGTGCCCGGCCCCGATGCGCCCCGGCTGGTGGGCCCGGCCGGGCTGCTACGGCCCAAGTACGGCGTGCGGGACAATGACCTGGGTACCCGCTACCGGGCGCTGCTGGCCCGCTTGCTGGCCCGCAGCACGGCCCTGGGCCTGGCCGACTGGCTGGCCTACCGCCTCACTACCGATGGCGAGCTGCTGCAGCTGCGCACCGAGCTGGAGCAGTTTGCCGACCTGCTGGCCGACCTCATGGCCGTGGATGGCGCGCTGGCGCTCGATAAGCAGTTCAACGTGCTGGGCTTCGGCGTGGAGATTGCCGCCCCGGCGCCCCCCACGCCCTTCGTGTACCGCGCCCTCGATGCCGAAGGCACCCAGCGGCAAGCCGAAGCCGCCGACAGCGGCGGCACCCGCCACCGCGCCGCCTACCGGCTCTGCCAGGCCGAGGCGGGCTGCCAGGCCATCGTGGTGTCGCAGGACGGCGGCATCCGGCTCGTGCGCCAGCAGGCAGGGCAGGTAGTGTTCTGGAACCAGCTGCTGCTGTGAGGAGCCGGGCCAGCCCTGGCGGCGGGCAGCGATGTGGGATGCGTTTTTACCTGCGGACGCCCAGCGCCGGGGCCAGAGCCAACAGGGCAGCCCGGCGGCGCACGAGGCGCATGAACTCCCGCACCTCCTTGCTGCTAAGGGCGCGGCCCGGCACGGGGACGGCGCGGTAGCTGATTTACTAGGCGGCGGGGTGTAGCTTGGTGGCATGAAGTACCTGTTGCTCCCCGCCGCGTTGTTGCTGGTGGCTTGCCATTCCGATACGCCCGCCACGGCCACCTCCCTGCGCTCGGCCGATGCCGACCGCTTTTCGGCCTACGATACGCTGCACGTAGCTGGCGACGGGGTACTGCACCTGAAACCCATCACGGAGGCGGCTTTCCGGCGCGTGCCGGAAGACACCACCTACAAGGCGGACTACGAAGCGACCCTGGCGGCCGACACGGGGCGGGTGCGCCGCCAGGGCACCGACCTGATTTTACGGCCCGCCCAAGGCCCAGCCGTCACGCTGCGCAACAAGCAGGAAAAAGTCGAGATGCCCGACGGGCAAGGCTCCTACAACCTGGCTACCGCCACCTACTACTACCGCGGGCCGCTGCCCGGCACCCACCAGTGGCTGGTCGACATCAACGAGTTATACCCCGCGCACTTCGGCTCCCACGAGCGCTATCATACGTACTACTGCCTCATCGACCAGCGCACCGGCCGGCAAACCAAGCTGGTGAGCTTTCCGGTCGTGTCGCCCGATGGCCGCTACTTGCTTTGCGCCGCCAGCGGCTTGTACGAAGACCTGGGCCTGGAAGGCCCCGCTGGCCTGCAATTCGTCCAGCTAGGCCCTGGTGCCCCGCGCCCGTGCTGGCTGCGCAACCCCCGGCACTGGGGCCCCGATGCACCCCGCTGGGCTGGCCCGCGCACCGTGGTGCTGGAGCAGGCCCGCCTGCTGCCCAACGGCCACGACGCCCCGTCCACCTACGTCGAGCTGACGCTGCCGTAGGCAGGCTGCCGGCTGCGCCGGGCCCGTCTCGGCTTCTCCACCCATTTGCTCACACGGCTAGGCGGCACACAAGGCGCGTGAACTCCTGCACCTAATCGGCGGTGAGGGAGCGGGCCAGCATAGGAGCAGCGCGGTTGGTGTGGTGCAAGGGTTAGTAAGAATAAACGAATCTGGCGAATAATACTTACTAACCACTAGTAAGTATTATTCGCCAGATTCGTTTATTCTTACTAACCCTTGCACCACACCACACCATGCCGGGCCTAACTTGCGGGCCTATGCTGACTCCCGTTTTCCGTACGCCCGCCCAGGTGCTTAGTCTTTCCTTTCGTCGCCAAAAGCCTACCCAGGACGAGCTAAGCCATTTCCAGGCGGCCCGCCAGCAGCTGCTGGCCGACCTGAACCCCGACGAAGACGAGGAAAATGCGAAGAAGCGTATCGGCTCGTTTCTGGAAAAGGTGCTGCCGGGCTACGACTTCAACAACCGCAGCAAGCGCGACTTCGTGATGCGGCGCGGACCGGCCGCTACCGACCCGGTGGGCGTCATCTTCGAGATGAAGCACCTGAGCAAGAAGAAGGAGATGCCCACCGCTGCCGACCTCAACCGGCGGGCCATGCACCAGCTCGTGTACTACTACATGCAGGACCGCGCCGACCGCTCCGGCGACACGGTTACGCACCTCGCCATCACCGACGGGCACGACTGGTACGTGTTCGACGGCCACGACTTCGACCGGCTGTTCTGGCGCAATGCGGAGTTCAAAAAGCAGTTCCGGCAGTTTGAGGCCGGGGGCTTTGCCAGCACCAACAAGGCGTTTTTCTACGACGACATTGCCCGGCCCTTCCTGGCCGCCGTGGAGGGGCAGCTACCCTTCACTTACGTCAACCTGGCCGATAAGCCGGGCAGTGCCACCCAGCAGATTCAAGTGCTGAAGCTGTTTTCGGCCACGCACCTGCTGCGGCTGCCCCTGCCGGGGGCCGATGGCAACACCCTCAACCGGGCCTTCTACACCGAGCTGCTCTACCTGATGGGCCTGGAAGAGGTGAGCGAGAAAAACCGCAAGCTTATCCGGCGCTGCGCCCCAGAGCGCCGCCACGCGGCCAGCCTGCTCGAAAACGCCCTGGAACAGCTGCGGGCCGAAAACCTGCTCGAACGCCTGCCCGCCGCCGAGCGCACCGCATACGGCCCCGATGCCGACCCCGAGCACCAGCGCGAGGAAGTGGCCCTGGCCCTGTGCCTGACCTGGATAAGCCGCCTGCTGTTTCTGAAGCTGCTCGAAGGCCAGCTGCGCCGCTACCACGGCCCGCAGGCCGAGGCGTTCCGCTTTCTCAGCCCCGACGCGGTGCAGGAGTACGACCACCTTAACCGCTTGTTTTACCGGGTGCTCAACCGGCCGGTGGCCGAGCGCGGCCCCCGCGAACAAGCCGAGTTTGGCCGGGTGCCCTACCTCAACTCGACCCTTTTTGAGCCGGCGGCCCTGGAGCAGGCCACCCTGCGCATCTCCAACCTCGACGACCGCCTGCCCCTGCCCCTGCTGGCGGGCAAGGCCGGCAAGTCGGTGCTGGCCCCCGACCCACAAGCCCCCGCTACGGCCCTGGCCTACCTCATGCGCTTTCTCGAAGCCTACGACTTCTCGTCGGAAGGAGCCGAGGAGGTGCAGCCCAGGCCAAGCCCCTTATTTCGGCCTCGGTGCTGGGCCTCATCTTCGAGAAAATAAACGGCTACCGCGACGGCTCGTTTTACACGCCGGGCTTCGTGACGATGTACATGTGCCGCCACACCCTGCGCCGGGCCGTGGTGCAGCACTTCAACCGCGCCTACGGCTGGCAGGCCCACACCCTCGGCGACCTGCGCGACTACGTGCAGGAGCAGCCGCCCCAGGCCCGCGCCGGGCTGGCCGCCCACTTTGCCACCTTGCGCGTGTGCGACCCCGCCGTGGGCAGCGGCCACTTCCTGGTGAGCGCCCTCAACGAGCTGCTCGTTATCAAGAGCGAGCTGCGGCTTATCCGCGACGCGGCGGGGGCGCTGCCCTACCGCCTCAGCATCGACCGCGACGAGCTGGTGGTGCAGGACGATGACAACCACCTGGTGGCCTACCGCGCCACCTACGACCCCGCCACCGGGCAGCGCACGGTGGGCGCGGGCTTCACGCGCTTGCAGCAGGCCCTGTTTCGGGAGAAGCGGCAGCTCCTGGAGCATACCCTGTTTGGGGTCGACCTCAACCCCAACTCGGTGCGCATCTGCCGCCTGCGCCTCTGGATAGAGCTGCTCAAGCACGCCTACTACCGCCCCGAAGGTGGCTTCCAGGACCTGGAAGTGCTGCCCAACCTCGACCTCAACATCCAGCCTGGCAACTCGCTGCTGGCCCGCTTTCCGCTGAGCGAAGACCTGGGCGACGTGTTCAAAGACCCGCGCTATGCGCTGGCTTCGTACCAGGATGCCGTGGCGGCTTACTTCAACGCCACCGGCCACGCCGCCAAGTCGGAGCTGCAAACCTTCCTGGCGGGCCTCAAGCAGCACTTTCGGGCGGCCTTCTCGCTGCGCGACCCGCTGGCTAAGCGCATCGCGGCCGTGCGCGAAGAGCTGCGCCGCGTGGAGTTCGACGCCCAGCCCGACCTGTTTGGCAAAACCAGGCTGAGCGAGGACGACGCCTGGGCCAAAGCCACCGTGCTGCGCAAGCGCCTCGAACCCCTCGAAGCCGAGCGCCTCGACCGCGAGCAGGGCACCCTGTTCCGCGACGCCTTCGAGTGGCGCTTCGAGTTTCCCGAGATTCTGCACCCCGACGGCTCGTTTCGGGGGTTCGACGTGGTGATTGGCAACCCGCCGTATATCCGGCAAGAGGAGCTGGCCGGGCCGTTTAAGCGGCACTTGCAACAGCACTTCGTTACGTCCGACAGCAAGGCCGACCTCTACGTGTACTTCATCGAGCTGGGGCTGGGCCTGCTGGCACCGGGCGGCGAGTTGTCGTTTATCACCTCCAATAAGTGGCTGAGCACTGGCTTTGGGGCGCCCCTGCGGCGGTGGCTGCCAGCCCACCACACGCTACTGGAATACGTCGATTTTGGCGACCTCTACGTGTTTCCCCAAACCAAAGCCTATCCGGCCATCCTCACGGTGCAGCGCACGGCTCCCGCCGCCGACAGCCACTTTCGGGCCGCCCTCATTCCCGACCTGCCCCCGCCGGCCCTGGAGCAGCTGGTGGCTACGCACGCCCGCACCGTGGCGCAAAGCTCCCTGCAAGAAACCGGCTGGACGCTCTCGGACGCCCCCGGCCAGCTTCGCTTGGATAGCCTCAAGGCGGCCGGCACGCCCCTGGGCGAGTACGTAGGCAATAAAATGTACCGTGGTATTCTAACCGGCCTCAATCCGGCCTTCGTCATCACGGCGGAAACCAAAGCCCGCCTGATAGCCGGAGATGCCCGTTCGGCAGAAATTATTAAGCCGTTTCTGGCGGGCCGTGACTTGAAACGCTACCGGCAGCCGCAGCCTGAAAGTTATTTGCTGTTGCTGCCTAACGGCTGGACGCGCCAGCAGTTGGGCTGGACAAAAAACAAGCGCGGCAGCTATAGCGTCCCCCCTGTACAACCCAATTTTGCGACTCCCTGGGAGGCGTTGGTAGCTAACTACCCGGCCGTAGCCAACTACTTGCTGCCTTTTGAAACAGCCGCCAGCGCCCGCTCCGACAAAGGCAATTATTGGTGGGAACTGCGCGCCTGTGACTACTATCCTTTGTTCGCGGGCGATAAAATCATGTGGAAAGAAATTGCCACGTACCAGGAATTTACGCTTGATACCGGGGGCAACTATGCCAACAATAAAACCTTTTTTATTCCTAGCCACGACCTTTTTTTGCTAGGCGTACTCAATTCGGCTCCCGCTTTTTTCTTCTTGCAGCAAGTCACCACCAAGATGAAAGACAATGCAATGGCCATGCAGATTCCGCAAGTGTCGCAACTCCCCATACCGCCCGCCACGCCTGCCGAGCAGGCCACCATTGCGGGCTGGGTGCAGCAGATACTGGCTGACAAAGCCGCCGACCCCGCCGCCGACACCTTGGCCCTGGAGCAGCAGATTGATGCCGAAGTGGCCCGGCTGTTTGGAGTGGCGGCGTAGGCTAGTCTTAGTAAGAATAAAGGAGCGAAGTCAAAAACATTTACTAACATTTAGTAAGTATTTTTGACTTCGCTCCTTTATTCTTACTACCTCCATGTCCCGTTCCGCTGCTCCTTCCGATTCTCGCTTGGCCCGCTTGCGCCAGCACTACGGCCTGCGCCAAGCCGAGCTAGCTGCCCTGCTGGGCCTGAGCGGTGCCCAGCTCAGCCGCCTCGAAGCCGGGCAGCAAGGCATCACCCGCGCCGTAGCCGAGCGCCTGGCCCCCTTCCTGGCCGCGCTGGAAGCCGCCGAAGCCGCGCCGCCGCCCATTGCCCCGCCGCCCGGTGCCTTCGACCCCGCCCCGCTCGAACGCCGCCGCGCCGCCTGCTTGCACGAAGCCCACAACCTGCGCTGGCGGCTGCGCGAGCTGCCCGAGCAAGCGGCCGTAGCGGCGCGCTGGGCTCAGGCCCTGCCGGGGCTGCGGGCGGCCCTGCCCCCGGCCGAGGAGGAGGCCCCCGCCACCCGCGAGGCGGTGCGCCTGCGCTACGTGCGTAGCTACCTCGAAACCGTGCCGCTGGCGCTGCCCCCCGATGTGCTGGCCGCCTGGCACCTGGGGCAGCAGCGGGCGCTCGCCCTCGAAGCCGAGGCTGCCGCGCTGGCGGCGCTTCTGGCCGGGGCAGACCACTCGTCATCCAGGTAATTCTTGAAATTGTTGAAAATAAAAAATTTTTCGCTACGTTTGTCCGACATAGTTCTTCTTTTTCACCTTTTCATCCACTCCCACTATGCCCGCCGACGTAACCCTGCTCACCACCAAAGCCGAGTGCGACGTAGCCCTCGCCAGCCTCACCAAAGAAAGGGCCACCTACGCCCACCGCGACTACAACCAGACCTATGCCGATGGCGTGGCCACCGACCGGGCCACTACCACCACCGCGCAGCTGGCCAAAGCCCAGGACGACGTAGCCCACTACACCGCCGAGGTAGCCCGCCCCGGCCTCAAAGACAGCGAGAAGCGCGCCACGCAGCGCTCGCTCAATGCGGCTGTTTACCGGCGCGACAACCTGCTGCTGAGCAACGCCGCCGTTAGTGGCCCCACCGCCTACCTCACCGACGTAGACGCCGACCAGGTAGATGGCCAAATTGCCGTTCTGGACGCCGCCATCGCGGCCGTGACGGCCCGTAAGGCTGCCCTGCCGGTGTAGCAAACCCAGCCCTGCCCCCACTAAAAACAGCCGGGCAACCCACGCCTCCCCAGGAGCCAGCGTGGGTTGCCCGGCTGTTTTTTTGTGCCCGCTACCCTCGCTGCCGGGCGTCGGCTTACCTTATAGAAGCCACTTACCGGCTCTCCTGCTTTTCGCCCCTCCTGCTACGTCCTGGTTTCGTTTAGCGTGGGCGTCCGTTGCCTGCCTGCTGCTCAGTTTCGGGGCCACGGCCGGGCCGGGCAAGCCCGGCTGGCTGCCCGGCCTTAATACACCCGTCCTGCATAGCCCCGCGCAGCTAGTGCTGGAGCAACCCAACGGCGACCTCATCGTGGGCGGCGACTTCACCGACGCGGGCGGCCACCTGGCGCAACTCGCTGGCCGCGAACCACTGGCCCTGACCGCGACGAAACCAGCCAGCCCAACTGCGTCTTACCCTGCCGCCAACAATTCGATTAGAGCAGTTTCCACTTCCGTGTACAGAGTAGTGGCTGCGGGCTGCCGGCTTTTTTTGCCGGCTGTCCGCTCGTCGTTCGCTTCGCTGACCTTCGGTTGAACAAAAGGCGCAAACGACGAGCGGACAGCCGGCGAAAAGCCGGCAGCCCGCAGCCCAGCCAGTCTGTACACCGAAGTGGAAACTGCTCTAAGCAGCAGCCCCTAACCGCTCGGGGAGTGGTCGGCTCCTGTTAGGTTTCGGAGCGTACATCGCCTGCAGGGCCTCCCGTAGCCCCGGATAGGCGAAGGCAAAGCCGTGGGCCAGCACCTTGGCGGCACTCACGCGCTTGCCCGTCAGCACCATTTCGCTCTGCTCGCCCATGGCCAGCTGGAGCACGAACGCGGGAATTTTGGGCAGCAGCAACGGGCGGTGCAGCACCTCGGCCAATACTTCGGTGAACGCGGCGTTGGTGAGCGGGTACGGAGCCACGGCATTGTAGGGGCCCTGCCAGGCATCGTCCGTCAGCATGGCGAGAAAAAGGTGGCAGAGGTCATCGACGTGAATCCAGGACACCCATTGCTGGCCACTGCCCAGCGGAGCCCCAAAGCCGCGCTTGACCGGACCGGCCATGGCCGGCAGCGCCCCACCTGCCGGGCTCAGCACTACGCCGATGCGCGGCACCACAACCCGCAGGCCGAGCGCGGCGAGCGGGGCGGCGGCTTGCTCCCAGACCTGGGTCAGGTCGCAGAGCAGGTCGTGGCCGACCGGGGACGTGTCTTCCGTCACCAGCACCTCGCCGGTGTTGCCGTAGAGGCCAATGGCCGAGGCCGAAAGCACCGTGCGCACGTGGTGGCCGGGTTTGGCCAGCTCGCGGTGTAGCAGCGCCAGGCCGTCTACGCGGCTGGCTCGCAACTCCTGTTTGCGGGCAGCGGTCCATTTGCCCTCGCCCACGTTGGCCCCGGCCAGGTTTACCACGGCGTCGGCAAAGGGCACGGCGGCCGGGTCGATGGTGCCAGCGGCGGGGTTCCACTGAAACGTACGGTAGTGGCTATCGGGGGCCACTGTACGGCTTAAGAGGGCAACGTGGTGGCCGGCTTCGGTGAGCAGGGCGGCCAGGCGGGTGCCAACCAGGCCCGTGCCACCGGTGATGAGAACATTCATGAAAAGGGGAGCCAGGGGAAAGCAGTAAGGAACTGGAACCGCAACAAAGGTCCGGGTTGCCAGGAAGTTAAGACGATAACAAAAGATAAGAAATAGAGTACCTACCGGCCAGGCAGTGCCCGGCACGCGGCCCGTTGCTCGTGGGGGTAGCCCTGCCCCTGCGAAGTAGTAATTCCCCTTCGCGGCCTGCCGGGTGGCCCCGAGCGCGCAACAACTGGCAGTTTAGCCACCCTTTCTCTTCTATAGCGCCCCATGCTCCCTTCCTTGCCCGCATCCGCGCTACGCCTGCGCCAGCACCTAACCCAGCTGGCCCCCCTCAGCGACGAGGACTGGGACTTGCTGCTGCCGCACCTGCGCCTGGTTACCGTGGCCAAGCACGGCGTATTTGCCGAGCAGGGGCGGGTAGCCAGTGAGGTGGCCTTTGTGCTGGAAGGCCTGTTTCGCCAGTACTATACCAAAAACGGCGAGGAGCGCACCAGCTACTTCTTCTTCGAAGACCAGTTGATGGGGGCCTACTTCAGCAGCCTGACCGGCCGGCCCTCACTGGTTACCATCGAGGCCCTGAGCGAGAGCTACTGCCTCACCTTTCCTTATGCCGTGCTGGCCGACTTATTTACCCAGCGCATGGCCTGGCAGCAGGTGGGCCGGCGGCTGGCCGAGTACCTGGCCGTGGGCCTGGAAGAGCGCATGGTGAGCCTGCTACTGCTCAGCCCCGAAGAGCGCTACCAGGCTCTGCTGGCCAGTGGCAACCCGCAAATTCTGGCGCGAGTGCCCCAGCACTACATCGCCAACTTCCTGGGCATGACGCCCGTGAGCCTGAGCCGCATCCGCAACCGGACCAGGCCGGGGAAGTAGGCCCCGGCTTTACCAACGGTTGTTATCGGGTTGGGCTGGTAGAGCGGCGGAAGTTAGCCTGCGTTGCTTTCCGCTGGCACGGCACCCGGTGGCAGCCCCTGGATGCTCCCCCGCAAATGGGTACGCGGAGCCGGGTGCGGGCGCTAGCGCGAAGCCAGCACGATGTGCTGCTGACCAGCCTGACCTCGTACCTGCCTGGCGACCAGCAGAACCGGGTAAACCGCTGGCACCGGGGGGCAGCTGCTACCCCTCGGCGCGGCGTTTTCCAACACCATCCCAACGCTGGCAGTAACCCCTTGAGATGGCATTATTGCGGGGGTAATTTTCGATTAGAGCAGTTTCCATTTCCGGGTACAGGGCGGGCTGCCGGC
>JBPBPU010000023.1:0-66704 GCA_050954465.1 Janthinobacterium lividum | reverse complement strand
TCTTCTGCGGCGCGGGCTTGGTCCAACCATCGTTCTCCAGGCTACATTAGGTTTTGCTTGCTCCCAGGCGAGAACAGGGGCACTGCCCGGGCAGCCCCGGCCTTACGCACCGCCCCGCACGAGTTGGTAAAGCGCGTCGCGGTAGGTGTCGCTTACCGGAATCAGTTTGTCCTGGATGTAGAGCGTGTTGCCGTCGATGAGGCGCACGTGGTCGAGCGAAACGATGTAGGACTTATGCACCCGCAGAAACGGCGGCTGCGGCAGGGTGTCGGCCAGCTCCTTGAGGGTTTGGTAGGTGGCAATGCGCTGGTCGGGCAGGTGCAGCAGCACGTAGTTGTTGAGCCCCTCGATGTAGAGAATGTCAGCGTGAGCGATGCGCAGGTACTTGTTCTTGGTTTCGCCCTTCACGAAGATGTGCCCGGCCGTGGGCGCGGCCGCCGCCGGCGCGACAGCTGCCGCAACTGGCACCGGCACGGGCGGCGGCACCGGGGCCAGCAGCGCCAGCGCCTTGTGGGTGGCTTTGAGAAAGCGCTCGAACGAGATGGGCTTGAGCAGGTAGTCGACCACGTCGTTCTCGAAGCCATCGAGCGCATACTCCGGGTAGGCGGTGGTGAGGACGACCTTGCAGCGCGCCCCCGCCAGCCGCAGAAATTGCAGGCCCGTGAGACGGGGCATCTGAATGTCGAGAAACACGAGGTCGGCGCGGCCCTGCTGCACCCAGCTCAGGCCCTCCAGCGGGTCGGTGGTGGTGCCCACCAGCGTGAGCTGCGGCACCTGCCCGATGTAGTCGGCCAGAATAGCCAGTGCGGGCGGCTCGTCGTCAATTACCAGGCAGCGAAGCATAGGAAGTAGCGCGGACTCTGTGAGTCCGCGAATAAAGTTAGTGATGGTACGCGGGGTTGGTCGCCTTCCGCGACACCTCACCCCCTAGCCCCCTCTCCAAAAAAGAGGGGGAACTAGCTCTAAAAAACTAGCTTCTAGTTCTAAAACTACGGCTAGTTCCCCCTCTTTTTTGGAGAGGGGGCTAGGGGGTGAGGTGTCGCGGAGGGCGACTACCAGCAGCTACTAAAGCAGCCCCGCGCCTACGCCGCCGCCAGCGCTACCGGCCGGGCCACTGCTTGCGACGGGGCCGAAACCAGCCCATCCGCCAGCTGCAAGTACGCCCGAAATTCCGCGCCTGCCGCCCCGGTTTGCAGGGCGTGGCGGTCGGGGTAGAGCAGGGCCAGGCGGCGGGCTAGGTTGGCCAAGCCGATGCCGCTGGTGGTATCAGCGTGGTAATCGTGGCGGTGGTTTTCGACCGTGAATTCTACCGTGCCGGGCTGCACGGCCAGGTGCAGGCGCACGGGCGTGGCGGGGTCGTCGAGCACGCCGTGCTTGAAGGCGTTTTCCACGAATGGGACAAGCAGCAGCGGGGCCACGCGGTGCCCGGCGGGGTCGCCGGTTACGGTGAATTCGGCGCAGAGGCGGCCGGGGTAGCGCAGGTGGTAGAGGGCCAGGAAGTTTTCGAGGTACTCGATTTCCTGGCTTAGCGCTACGCGGCCGTCGGGGGTGTCGCGCAGCATGTAGCGCATTAGCTCCGAGAGTTTCAGGATGCCGCCGGCCAGGGTTTTATCTACCGGGTAGGCCAGGCCGTAGAGCATGTTGAGGGTGTTGTAGAGGAAGTGCGGGTTGATTTGGGTTTTGAGAAACGCGGCTTCGGCCGTGCGCTTTTCGGCCGTGAGCTGCTGGTTTTCGCGCTCGCGGCGCAGGGCCGCTTCGCTGGCCCAGAGGGCGGCGCTAAAGGCCATGTTGGGCAGGGTGTAGTAGAAGTCGTCGAACAGAATCGCGCCGATGCCCGTGCCAGGGGAGTAGTTCTGGAAACCCAGCAGCGTGGGGTAGAGCACCTGTTCCAGCCCGTAGCGCACCCCGCCAAACACGGCCACCGCCGCCAGCAGGCCCAGCAGCAGCTGCGGCAGCCGCCCCACCCGCAGCGCCCGGGGAAATACCACCAGGTAGCAGAAGTAGAACGTGGCAATGCGGGCCACCAGAAACGAGGCATCGAGCCACAGTCCGATGCGGGTGGACTTGCCAAATACCACTTGCCCCAGCAGGATATAGGCCGCGAAGGCCAGCCAAGCCAGTACGTGCCAGCGGAAAAGTCTTTTCAAGGAAAGCGTAGCCATAAGGGGAAAGTGGTAGGGGAAGTAACTGCTGTTACACAGGGGGTGTCGCCTTCCGGGGTTGCCTATAAGAGCAATAGGAAACGACAGCCAAAACTACCCGCCCCGCCTCCACGCAGCCACCTTTATTATGCCAAAGGCCCGGTTTGCCGGGGCAACGGGCCACTGGCGCGGGCCAGCGGGCCAGGGGCGCAAAACCCGCCGCAAAACCGGCCAAAACCCGGTTCGCCAGCCATTTTGGGCAAGTGAAATAATGTTTTTCCGGCCCGGTGGGGGCCCGCCCAACCTTTGGGGCACCAAACACGCCCTCGCTTTCGCCCCATGAAAAACGCTGCTACTTTTCGCGCCGCCCTGCTGACTTCCCTGCTGGCCCTGGCCGGTGCCGCCCACGCCCAAACCAGCCTGCGCGGCACCGTGCAGGATGCCGCCGGCCACGCCCTGCCCTTTGCCAACGCCCTGCTGCTGCACCTGCCCGACTCTACCGTGGCCCAGGCCCAGACGACTACCGAGCAAGGCGACTTCACGTTTGAGCGGGTGCCGGCCGGGCGCTACTGCCTCAAGGCCCTGCAGCTGGGCTACGCCCCGGCCCGGAGCGCCGCCGTGGTAGTCGGCACGCAAGCCGTGGTGGTGCCCCCGTTGCGGCTGGCCGCCACCACCACGGCGCTGAAAGAAGTGGTAGTGCAGGGCCGCCCGTCCGTGCTCGAACAGCTTGCCGACCGCACCGTGGTGAACGTGGACCGCCTCAACACGGCCGGCGACAACGCTCTCGAAGTGCTCAAAAAAGCCCCCGGCGTGACCCTCGACAAAGACGACCACGTGGTGTACCGGGGCAGCGGCAGCGTACTGGTGCTGCTCGACGGCAAGCAAAGCTACCTCAGCGGCGACGCGCTCACCAACTACCTCAAGAGCCTGCCCGCCTCGGCCATCAGCCAGATTGAGCTGCTGCCCAACCCACCCGCCTCGATGGAAGCGGCCGGCACGGCGGGCGTCATCAACATCCGCACCCGGCGCAGCACCCGGCCGGGCCTCACGGGCACCGCCAGCGGCAGCGCGGGCTACGGCACCTACGAGCGAGGCAATGCCGGGGCCAACCTGGCCTACAACGTGGGGAAGGTGCGCAGCTTCGGGCGGCTGAGCGTGGTGCATTCCAACTCGTTCAACCGCCTGCTCATCACGCGCCAGATTCGGGATACCACCTTTGCGCAGGAAAATTACTGGCACCCCGACTACAACGGCCTGAGCTACGCCGCCGGGGCCGATGTGGCCCTGACCAAGCGCCAGACGCTTGGGGCCCAGGTGCGCGGCTCCTATGGCCGCACCGATGCCCAGGTGAGCAGCACCTCGGTAGCCACGGCGGCCAGCGGCCAGCCCGCCGGCTCGCTCGCCATGAGCAACCCCAAAAACGACCACGGCACCGACCTGGCTTTCAACCTCAACTACCGCCTGGCCCTCGACACCACCGGCCGCGAGCTGACGGCCGACGCCGACCTGCTGCACTACGTGAGCGCTGGCCACCAGGACTTCAACCCCCTCAACTCGCCGCCCGCCGGGGCCGCCGGCGCGCTGGTAGGCCCGCAGCGCAGCGACGAGGCCAGCGACGTGGTTATTCGCTCGCTCAAAACCGACTACGTGCACCCGCTGCCCGGCCACTGGCGCGCCGAAGCCGGGGCCAAAGCCAGCCTGGTAACCACCCGCAGCGCCCTCGCCTTCGATAAGCTCGCCAGCGACGCCACCTGGCACAACGACCCGCTGCGCACCAACCAGTTCACCTACGACGAGGCCATTGCGGCGGCCTACGCCACCGTAAGCACCAGCCTCCAGCACCTGGAGCTGAAAGCCGGCCTGCGCGGCGAGCACACGCACTCGGTGGGCGAGTCGGCCACCACCGGGCAGCGCGTGGCGCGCGACTACTTCCAGCTCTTCCCCACGCTGTTTGCGGCCTACAAGCTCGGCGAGCGCGACCAGCTCAGCTTCTCGGCGGGCCGCCGCATCAGCCGCCCCTCGTACCAGAGCCTCAACCCCTTCGTGAACTACACCGACGCCTACACCGCCATGCAGGGCAACCCCTTCCTGGCCCCGTCGCTGGCCCGCTCGTTCGTGCTGGGCTTCGTGCACCGCGACTTCCAGGTGCTCAGCCTGAGCTACCTGCTCGAAACCGACGTGGTAAGCGAAGTGGCCTACCAAAACGACCAAACCAAAGTCACCACCACCCGCCCCCAGAACCTCGACCGCGCCCTGACCCTCACCCTGACCTCGGGCGGCCACACCGACCTGAGCAAAGTATGGGGCATGGATAACCAGTTGGTAGTAGGCTACAGCAACGTGCAAACCCAGGTAGAAGCCCAGGCCGTGCAGCTGCGCCGCGTGGCCTGGAGCCTCAACTCCGACCACACCTTCCGCCTGCCCCACCAGTTTCAGCTGCTGGTGGGCGGCTACTATGCCGCGCCCGACGTGCAGGGCCTCTTCTACACCAAAGCCAGCGGCGCCCTCAACCTAGGCCTCAAAAAGCAGCTGCTCGGCGAACGCGCCACGCTCAGTTTCAAAATGGCCGACGTGTTCAGTACCAGCCGCTTCCGCAGCACCATGGACTACAACAACATCCACCTCACCTGGAGCAACCAGTGGGAAAGCCGCCGCGCCTCCCTCTCCTTCAGCTACAAGCTCGGCAGCGGCAAAACCCACACCAGCCACGCCAGCGGCAGCACCGACGAGGAAGGCCGCGCCGGGCACTAGCGCCGACGCACTACCGCAGGTTGGTTTTGCTGCGGCGCAGGCGAATAACCAGGGTCAGCCGGGTCAACTTTACGTCCTCCACGGGTAGGTTATGGAAAGGGTATCAGCAGGGCACACCTTTCGGAACCTGGTGCCAAATGAGATAGCTCTGTTTGGCAAGTGATTGATGCAAAGCATCGCAGCACACAAAACGGGTTAGCATCACTATATTTGACCCTCGGTTTCTGAGCTGGCCTAATCAGTAGAACATGGGTGGTGCCTGTGCCTCCTGAAAAGCTTGGAATCTGCTTCTAAGCTGGACCAAATAAGCAGGCAGTGGGAAAGAAAAAGTTACAATAGCACAGGTACAAAAACTCCGTAAAAGACCGTAATAACCTCCTTACTGGTATAGCACTATTCTGCTGAAAAAGCCCTTCGCAGGCTGCTTTAACTTATTTTTTGACGTGTCGGCTTACGTTTCACTGCTGTTGTGGGTATTCCTGTCTCTAGTACAATAGCTAAAAGCAATATCCCTGGTAAACTGCCACCGCAGTTTACCAGGGATATTGCTTTCAGAGCCAAGCCTGCGCTATTGCACTACCAGCCGATGTGGCTTAGCCGGCAGGCCCGCGCCACGCACTTGCAGCAGGTAGACGCCAGTGCCCAGAGAATCGGGCAGTAGCAGCGTGGCGTCGGAGCCGCTGTGCAGGGTTTGGTGTAGTACTTTGCGGCCGCTGAGGTCAGTGAGGACGGCTTCTGCCGGGCCACTGGCTGAGGCGGGCAGCCGGAGCGTTACCTGGTGGCTGGCTGGGTTGGGGAATAGGGCAAAATCAGCTGTGGTAGCAGTTGTAGTAGCTAGTGGGCTGCTTGCCAGGTTCACGGCGGCTACTTCAGAGTAGCGGGCAGCACCGGTGGGCGTGGTTTGGCGCAGGCGATAGGCGGCCTGGGCGAGGCCCTGCACGGTGGGGTCCTGGTAGGTGTAGGTGCGGGCTTGCGCGCTAAGGCCCTGGCTGGCGACGAAGCCTATTTGCTGCCAGGCAGCCGCATTAGCCGAGCGCTCCACGGCGTAGCCGTAGGTGTTGGTTTCGCTGGGCAGCGTCCAGCGCAGGTCTACTGCGTTGGGGCGCGGCTGGTTGGCGGTGAAGCTGCCGAGCTGCGGTGAGAGGGGGTTGACGGTGGGCGAAAGCGAACCCAGCGTAAACGCCCCAAAGCTGCTAACTGCCTGGGCCGAACCTACTGCACCAGCGCTCAGGCTGCCACTCAGGCCGCCGTTGCCGAGGGTTTGCCACTGGCTGCCGGTGAAGCTGGCTACCTGCAAATCGGTCGAAAAGTCGTCGATGCCGCTGCGGAAGGCGTCTTCCCAGAACAGGCTGACGCTGACGGCATCGGTGGTGCCGGCCCCATCCAGGGTCCAGTATTCTACCTCACTCACTTCGCTTAGGGGGGCAGCGGCGGTGCGGGTGGGGTAGGTGGCGGCCACGTATTCGGCTGTGAAGGCGGTAGTTGCGCTGGCCGGGGCCGAGATACCGAGGCGCGCCCACTGGCCGTTTTTACCGAGCGGAAACACGAACGCCTGCTGCCCCACTTTGCGCAAAGGGCCGTCGATGTACGAAGCAGCATTGCCGCTGGTGGCAGTGGCTTGGTTGGCCAAGCTAAGCACGGCTGCGGCGGTGGTGCGCACGAGCCCGCTGGTGAGGGTGAGGGTATTCGTAACCGTAAGCGGTGCACCTAGCGTCAGCACTTTGCCGGAGCCGTTCAGAGCGAGGTCGCGGAGGGTAGCCGAGCCGGCGGTGGTCAGGGTCAGGTTTTTGGCGAGGCTAATGGTTTCGTCGTAGTTACCTGCCACCAAGCTCAGGGTGCCGCTTTCCGGCACCAGCGCCAGGCCCTCGGCCAAGGGCGCGGCGGGGGCCGAGCGGGGGCTGCCGGCGTCTACGTGCAGGTAGTCGAGCAGGGGCTGGAAGCCGGCGGCGGTGGAGGCGTCGGCGCGGCTGTTGAGAAACGGTGAGTAATCCAACTGGCCGGTAGGGGCCAGCGATGGGACTTCGGCAAAATTGGTGGCCGGGCCGCCCAGCGTCTGCACGAGGCCGCCCGTGCCGCGCACGGCAGCGGCATTGGTAGCCCCCAGCCAGTTTACGGAGGCATCGACGGGGTTGGTGAGGTTTACGGCCCGGATGGCGGTGGTGCAGCTGTCGAGGCGGTTGCCCCGGATGCTGTCGCCGGCCGAGACGACGAGCCCGTTGCGGCTGATATCGAAAAACGGCGTGAGGCCGGTGCTGTTGGTGGGGCGGTCCTGCACCTGAATGCCCCGCTGGCACTGCGCTACCACGTTGCCAAACACTTTATTTTGAGCGCCTTCCAGCACCAGGCCGAAGCCGTTGATGTTGTTGCCCGAGCTAGTAGCATCGGCCAGGTAGCCCCGGATGGTGTTGCCCTGCACAAAAGCGCCGCCCGTAGTCAGGTCGCCGGTAACGCCGCCACCCACCGCAATTACGTTGCGGTCGCGGTCGATGAAAGCGATGCCGGCGTTGTCGTCTACCAAGCCGGTAGACGCGCCGATGGTGCGGGCAATGAAGTTGCCGCGCACCACGAAGCTGCCTGCGCCACTGGCCCGGCCGGTGCCGGTGCAGGCTTTCAGCTCCATGCCATTGGAGGCGTTGTTGCGGATGGTGTTGCCTTCGAGCAGGGCGGCGAAGCTGGTGAAGTTGCCGTTGCTGTCGCGGGCGCCGCCAGCCCCGAGCACGGCCAACGCACCGCCCGTGTTTTGGGTAAACTGGCAGTTGCGCACCGTTAGGCCGCTTACGCTGCCGTCGTTCACGTCCACGCCGTTGCGGCGGTTAAACTCGAATACGCCGTCCTCTATCAGGATATCGGCCTTCGTGCCGTTGACCAGAAACAAACCCCGGCCCGCCCCGTTGGCCGTGGTGTTGGCACCCTCGGCCGTGTAGGCCGCCCGCACCCGGCGTAGCGTGAGGTGCTGCACGCCGCTGAGGCTGTTCCACATGATGCCCTGCCGCCGGTTATGCACGGTTTCCACGTCTTCGAGCAGCACGTAGGCCTGCGGCACTCCAGTGGTTTGAATACCAAAGTCATAAGCCTGAAACGTAAGTCCTGCAATGGTGAGTGGGCTGCTGCTGGTGCCGCCGCTCAGGGGTAGCAGCAGGCCGGTTTCGTTGGTTTGCGTGCTTGCTGGCAGCAAGCCGCCGTCGAAGACGGTGCTGCTGGTGGGGTGCGCCGTGGCCGTGCCGGCCCCGCGCAGGCTAACGGTTTTGGTAAGCACCACGTGCTCAGTGTAGGTGCCGGCGTCGATAAAAATAGTCTGGGTGGTAGGGTCGGCCTGGGTGAGGGCCCGCGCCACCGTGGCAAAGGGCGCGCTGGTCGAGCCGGTGCCGGTGGCATCGCTACCGGCGGCGCTGGTGTAGATGTCGCCGCTGGTGCTGGCATCGTTCACGTAGAGCGCAGTAGCAGTAGCTTGGGCAGTTGCTAGGGTAGCTAGCCCGTTGGCCCCGCCGAAAAGCAGGCAGGAGATGAAAAAAGGTAATCGGTGCATCATATGGGGGGCGTAAAAGAAATGAAAGAGGAAGTAAATAAATGTAATTTTATAGAGAATGCAATTCTGGCTAATTGACTAAATACACAACGTTAGTATTTTTTAAGTAGCTGTTTTCCTTATTGCTATAGGTTAAATAAGTGTTGTACTTATAAAACTTAAAATTCGGGTTTGAAGCAAGATATAACATAAATCCGTGATTCCAAGCGCCGCTGTAGTAGTAAGTTGCGAACATAAAAAAGCCCCGCTGCCCGGTTGAAAAAACCAGGCGCGGGGCCGATGAAAGAATCTGCGCTACGTTCAGCTCTGGCTGAAGCGCGAGAGGTAGCATGCGGTGAATGGCTGGGTCGAGAGCAACACCCGCCCACTGCTACAACCCATCCGAGGTAGCGCAATGGACCAAGTAGTTTCGTCAGGCGGCTACTTGCAGCAACGGCTCCAGCACGGCCCACACGTTGGCAGCGAGCAGGCGCTGACCGGCAGCGTTGGGATGCACGCGGTCGGGCAGGTTTAGCTCGCGGCGGCCCAGCACGCCGGCCAGCAGCGAGGGCACGAAGGCCGCGCCTGCTTCCTGGGCCAGGGTGCGGAACGAAGACTGAAACTCTTGGGCATAGCGGCTGAGGCCGGGCACCCCCAGCGGGCCTAGGTCGAAGGGCACTTCCAGGCCCGCCAGCACCAGTTGGACGGCCGGAAACAGCCGCCGTACCTCGTGCAGGATAAAGCGCAGGTTGGCCACCGTTTCGCGCACCGGGATGCCGCGCAGGCCGTCGTTGGCCCCCAGGGCCAGCACAAACACGTCGGGGGCCTGGCGGGCCAGCACCGTGGGCAGGCGTTGGCGGCCGCCCGCGCTGGTTTCGCCGCTTACACCGTAGTTGAGGGCCTGGTAAGGCAGGCCGGCAGCCGTGAGCTTTTCCTGAATGCGGGCCGGGAAGGAGTCGGCGGCGGGCAGGCTGTAGCCGGCCGTGAGGCTGTCGCCGAAGAACACAATAGGTTTCATATAGAGAGCGTACAAGCTGGAATATAACAGTCGACTTCACCGCGAAGGGGCGCGGAGGCGAAACGCGAAAGGACGCGGAATACTTTACCGAGCCTGCGCGTCCTTCCGCATTTCGCCCCTGTGGTGAAAATAGCAGGCGTAAAAAAGCCCCGCTGCCTAACTCCGAAAAGTTGTCAGCGGGGCAAGGATAAAACGAAATAGAGCGCCGCCTAATTCCCGCGCAGGCCTAGCAAAAAGAAAAACAGCAGCTGCACCAGATACACCAGCGGCACGAGGGGGTTGCGTTTTTCGAAGGAGCTGCGCACAAACAGCACTTGCAGCACCAACGAGAGCAAAAACCAGTCGCGGAAGTTCTTCTGCGGTATCAGGTTGCCCGTCCAGTGCCAGAAGTCGAGGTGCCCGGCTACCGGCTCCAGGCATAGGTCGAAACCCACCATGAGGGCCACGCCCACCAGCACCCGTACCCACCAGGCAGCGGGCAGGTACGCCGCCAGCATACCCGCCAAGTAGGTGAGCACCACCCAATTGAGGCCAATGAGCAGCGGCACCGTCGGAAACCCTGCCCCCAGCCCAATGCCGTAGCCCAGCGTGCTGCCGTAGGTATAGTGCCCAAACACCGCCCCTGTAGTGGTGCCCACCAATTCGGCCACAAAGCCCAGCACAAACACCTGAAACCCAAACAGCCAGAAAGCCAGGTTGCGCCCCGGCTGGAAGGCCACCAGCAAACCCGCCGTGAGCAGCAGCGTGAGCGGCGTGTAGCTCAGAAAAAACGCTTTGTCCTGACTGAAAGCCAGCCCCACAAAGCCTGTGAGGTGAAACAGCAGCACCAGTCCCTGCGCCACGCGTAGCCGCATGGGAGAAGCGGCCTCGGGCGCGGGTGAATTTGAAAACTCCATATTTTTGGAGTTAGCAGTTAAAAGTTAGGAGTCAGAAGTTGTTGTTTGGCGTTGCCTCTTAGCCCCAACTTCTGACTCCTAACTTTTAACTGCTAACTAAACAAAGGCTAAGAAAACTGCTACAGCCGGTTGGCGGCGGATGTCCTGCAAAAGTACAGCCTGACCGGCAGGCCGGGAAAGCCAGGTGTTGGGTGCCTGCAACTGGGGCTACTTGGTATGGGCGTAGAGGCGGGGGCAAGCTCCGCTCGTCCCAGCCGCGTAACCTGCTTTGCAGCAGCCATAAGAAGGGATGATAAAAGAGGTAATTGGTCGGTTCGCAGGCGTAATCCGCCGATTTTACAGGCCGGATGCAACAGGGCACGCTAATTTGGGTGATGAAATAGCCAGGCAGCGGCATCGCAGCCTGCTTTACTACTTACCAGGTTTGTCTATGAGAATTACACGTTTACTCCTTGCTGCGGTGGGCTTTATGCTGGCGCTAACCACGGCGGCCACGGCCCAGACCGTCACGTTCTACGACCAGAGTGCCATCCAGGAAATTGCGCTCACCTTCAACCAAACAAATTGGGACTACCAGCTCGACACGGCCACCGTGGGACACGATACCTTCATTATGGCGGCCAAGTGCGTGGTCAACGGCGTCGTGTTCACCAACGTGGGCGTGAAGTACAAGGGCAACAGCTCGTACAACGCCAGCCAGGTGAAAAACCCGCTGCACATTGCGCTCGATGAGTTTATCAGCACGCAGTCGTACCAGAATTTCACCGACATCAAGCTCTCCAACGTCTACAACGACCCCTCGTTTGTGCGCGAAGTCGTGAGCTACGACATCCTGCGCAGCTACATGGATGCGCCGCGCTCCAACTTTGCCAAGGTGACGATAAACGGCGCGTATTACGGCCTGATGACCAACGTGGAGAGTATCAGCAAGAAGTTTGTGGGCGACCATTTCTACGTCTCGGGCAACCCCTTTTTCAAGTGCAACCCCATTGGTGGGGCCGGGCCGGGCAGCAGCGTATTCCCCGACCTGCGCTACCTGGGCACGAGCCAGGCGTCGTACAACAAGGGCTACGAGCTGAAGTCGAACACCGGCTGGACCGAGCTGATTCACCTCTGCGACACGCTCAATAATACCACGGCGGCCCTGCCGCAGGTGCTCGACGTAGACCGCGCCATCTGGATGCTGGCCTTCAATAACGCCCTCATTAACCTGGACTCGTACAGCGGCGCGTTTCGGCAGAACTACTACCTCTACCGCGACGCCGACCACCGCTTCAACCCCATTATCTGGGATTTGAACATGTCGTTTGGGGGCTTTCAGCAGCTTACCACTGGCACCAGCCTCGACACCACGGGCATGAAAACCCTGATTCCGGGGGCCAATGCCACCCTGGCCACGTATCCGCTGATTCAGAAAATCTGGAACACGCCGCAATGGAAGCGCATGTACATTGCCCACCTCAAGACCATGGCCACCGACCTGGCCGGCACTACCCGCCTCACCCAGATGAAGGCCCTGCAAACCCTGATTACAACTGCCGTACAGACCGATAACAACAAGTTTTACACCAACGCCCAATTTACCGCCAACCTGCTCACGGCCGTGACGGGCACCGGCGGCCAGGGTGGGGGCGGGCCGGGCGGCGGCGGCGGCACGTCGGTTATTCCGGGTGTGTTCCGGCTGCTGAAAGGCCGCCTGGCTTACCTCAACACCACCAGCGAGTTTACGGCCGTGGCCCCCACCATTACCGTGCCCGCCACCGCGCCCGCCTCCCCGGCCCTCAACGATACCGTGTGGGTGACGACGACGGTGGGCCGCAACAACAGCGTAGTAATTAGCGCGGTGCTGCTGGGCTACCGCTACGACCACACCCGTAAGTTCAACAAAGTCAGCATGTTCGACGATGGTCGCCACCACGATGGAGCCGCCGCCGATGGCGTGTACGGCGCGGGCGTTTCGGCCAAAGCCCTCACCACTGAGTACTACGTGTATGCCGAAAACACCAACGCCGGGCTGTTTTCGCCGCAGCGTGCCGAGCACGAGTTCTACAGCTTTACGGCCCGCGCCACTGCGCTGCCCAGTGCCGGACAAGTGGTGGTAAACGAGGTGCTGGCCGACAACGTGGCCGGCCAAACCAACGCCGCCGGCAGCCACGAAGACTGGATTGAGCTATACAACACCACCGCCACGCCCTTCAACCTGACTGGCCTCTACCTGAGCGACGACCCCGCCACGCACAACAAGTGGGCCTTTCCGGCCGGCACCAGCATCGCCGCAGGCGGCTACCTCATCGTGTGGGCCGACAACGACCAGACCACCGGCAGCGGCCTGCACGCCAACTTCAAGCTCAGCAAAAGCGGCGAGTACGCCATCCTCTCCAACGGCACCCGCACTAAAATCGACAGCGTAGGCTTCGGGGCCCAAACCAGCGACGTAACCTGGGGCCGCCTGCCCAACGGCACCGGCACCTGCCGCGCCCTCAAGCCCACGTTCAGTGCCCAAAACCAGGCCCTGCCACTGGCCACCACTGCCGCCACGGCTACGCAGCTGGCGCTATACCCCAACCCCGCCGACGCTACCGTTACCATCAGCGGAGCCGAGGGCAGCGAGCTGCGGCTTTACAATGCGCTGGGCCAGCAGGTGCTTCGCCAGAGCCTGGTGGCCGGAGGCACTGTACTTAGCACCAGTGACTTACCCGCCGGGGTGTATTATGTGCAAGCCGGGCAGGGTATGCGTAGTAAGCTGGTGGTGTTGCGTTAGTAGCGCGGACTTTGTAGTCCGCGTTTGGGTCCGTTGTTTTGAACGCGGACTACAAAGTCCGCGCTACTCTCCAATCAACTCGCTCACAATCTTGGCCGAGAGTAAACACAGCGGGATGCCGCCGCCCGGATGCACCGAGCCGCCACAGAAATACAGCCCGTCGAGTTGCCCCGAAAAGTTGGGGTGCCGCAGGAAAGCCGCCAGCGCGTTGTTGCTGGAGCTGCCGTAGAGCGCCCCCCCAAACGACGACGTATCCGCCGCAATGCCGGGCGGCGTCCAGGTTTTTTCGGCCTGGATGAGCGGCTCCACGTCGATGCCCAGCGCCCGGTGCAGGCGCGCTAGCACCACGCGGCGCGTGTGGGCCGTGAGGGCAGCCCAGTCCTGGCCCTGGTCGTGGGGCACGTTCACCATCACAAACCAGTTTTCGTGGCCGGGCGGGGCGTCGGTGGGCGTTTTTTTGCTCGTGATGTTCACGTACACCGTTACGTCGTCGGCCACGGTTTGCTGCTGAAAAATGGCGTCGAACTCCTTTTTGTAATCAGCCGAAAAAAAGATGTTGTGCACGTCCAGCTCGGGAAACTCGCGGGCGATGCCCCAGTAAAAAATCAGGGCCGATGAGGAGCGGGGCTGGCTCAGGGTGCGCTCGGGCGCGGGCTGCGTGGGCAGCAGGTGGCAGTAGGTGGGCACCACGTCCATGTTGCTCACCACCTGCCCAAAGTCGTATACATCCTGGTCGGTGCGCAGGCCCGTCACGAGCTTGCCCGCCGTCAGAATCTCCCGCACCGGCTCATTGAACCGGAATTTCACCCCAAACTCTACCGCCAGCCGGTGCAGGCTCTCGGCAATGGCATAAATCCCGCCTTCGGGGTAAAACGCGCCAATGCCGTGCTCCAGGTGTGGAATCAGCGAGAGCGTGGCCGGGGCCTGGTAGGGGTCGGAGCCGTTGTAGGTGGCGTAGCGGTCGAATAACTGCACCAGGCGCGAGTCGCTGCCAAAGGCTTTTTTATGCCGCTCGTGCATGGTGCCCAGCAGTCCCAGCCCCGGCAGCGCCGCCACAGCTTTCAGGGTTTCGCGGCTGAAGTAAGTGCCCACCTTGTGCAGCGACTTGCGCAAGAATGTGCCCGCCGTAGCTTCATATGCCTGCCCGCTCCGCGTTAGGAACTGCGTTACGGCGGCAGCTGGGGTGCCTAGTTTCTGCTCTACCTCGGTCGCGAATTTCGTAGCCTCGGCCCAGGCGGTGAGCCGAGTGCCATCAGCAAAAAAATACTGCGTAATCGGGTCGAGCTGCTCGTAGCGAAAGTAATCGGCCGGGATACGGTGGGCCAGCCGAAAGATGTCGTCTACCAACTGCGGCAGCGTAAACAGCGACGGCCCTGCATCGAAGCGGTAGCCGCCGGGCAGGGTAAACTGCTGCATCTTGCCCCCAAACGTGGGGCCGGCCTCAAACACCGTAACCGGGTGCCCGGCCACGGCGAGCCGGGCGGCGGCGGCCAGGCCCGCCACGCCCGCGCCAATTATGGCCACGGGCTGGCGCAAGGAGGTAGCTTTTTTGGAGAACATGTAGGGTACGGGGCTTGCCCCCGCCCGTCGTTGAACGATACTATGGCACGAAAAAGGGCCAGCCCCACAGCTTACGCCCGTACTTCGCGGACTCACAGAGTCCGCGCTACTTACTCCACGGCCAGCACCAACCCTTTTAGGTACGCGCCCTCCGGATGAAACAAACTCACTGGGTGGTCGGCGGGCTGGGTGAGGCGGTGCAGGATGCGTGCCGGCCGCCCGGCCTCGATGGCGGCGGCCAGCACCGCGCCTTCAAATAACTCGGGGCTGACTACCTGAGAGCACGAGAAGGTGAACAGCAGCCCACCCGGCGCGAGGTGCGCGATACCGGCCGCATTCAGGCGCTTGTAGCCCATAAGGGCGGCATGGCGCGCGCCCATGTGCTTGGCAAAGGCGGGCGGGTCGAGCACCAGCAGGTCGTACGCGGCCGGGTGGCCTTTGAGGAACGCCAGCACGTCGTCGGGGTAGGCGGCGTGGCGCTCGGCGTGGCGGCTCAGCTCGGCGTTGCGCTCGGTGAGGGCAATGGCTTTTTTGCTGCTATCGACGGAATGCACCAGCTCGGCCCCGGCCTCTAGCGCGTACACCGAGAAGCCGCCCGTGTAGCAAAACGTATTGAGCACGCGGCGGCCGGGCGCGTAGCGGGCTAGCAAGGCGCGGTTGTCGCGCTGGTCGATGAAGAAGCCGGTTTTCTGGCCCGTTTCCCAGTCTACGGCAAACTGGTGGCCATTTTCCGTTACCAAATGCTCCTGGCCGGTGCTTTCGCCAAACAGGTAGCTGTTGCCGGCCGCACCCAGGTGGCCGGGCACCGTTTCCGAGCTTTTATCATACACCGCCCGCAGCTTCTCGCCGAATACCACTTGCAGCGCCGCCGCGATGTCGGGCCGGGCGCGGTACATGCCCACGCTGTGCGCCTGCACCACGGCCACGTCGCCATACACGTCGATGATGAGGCCCGGCAGCCCGTCGCCCTCCGCGTGCACCAGCCGGAATACGTTGGTGTCGGCGGTGCCCGTGAGGCCGAGGCGCTGGCGCAGCTGGTAGGCATTGGTTAGCTTGCTCACCCAAAAATCGGGCGTGGGCAGCGCGGCCTCGGGGCCAAAATCCAGCATTCGCACCGCAATGGAGCCGCCCCCGGAGTAGTGGCCGACGCCCAGCAGCTCGCCTGCCTGGGTTTCCACACGCACGGCCTCGCCCTCCTGTGGCTCGCCCTGCATCCGGGCAATAGCCCCCGAGAACACCCACGGGTGGCGGCGGCGCAGGGAGTGGTCTTTTCCGTTTTTGAGGACGATAGTGGCAGGCATTTTTAGGTTTCTGGTTGCTAGTTTCTGGTTGCTGGTTAGCAAAGGTCGCAACTGCTAGCTAGCAACCAGAAACTAGTAACCAGAAACCTTCCCAAACCATTTTTTATACACCGGCCCACGCAGGCTGAACTGCGTCCACATGGCCGGGTAAATAAGCGCATCGAGCCAGCCCCGCCCGGTGCTGAAGGTAATGTCCTCTACAATGATGCTGCCGCCGCCCGGCGCGGGCTCAATGAGGTGCCGGTGCCGCCATTGCCGCAGTGGTGCGGGCAGTTCCTGGCCCTCGTCTACGAAGTAAAGTGTGCCGTCGGGCAGAGCGCCATCGGCGGTGATGAGGGAGGTCCAGCGCCAGCGCTTGGGGCCGGCTTGCAGCTCAATGGCGACTACATCGCCGGTGCGCGAGCCGTCGTAGCGCAGCAAATGCAGCTTCGGAAACGGTGGGGCCAGCGCCTCGAACAGCTCGCGGGTAAAGCCGGCCAGCACGCGGGCGGGCGGCTGGGCCACGGGGAAGCGCAGGAGCAGGTGCATGGGCTAGTGCCGGGCCTTAATTACAGGTGTGAGGCCGGAGAGAGCGACTTCAGGGTGATTTTCGCCCGGATACAGGTTGTCGATGTAGAAAAACAGTACGGCCGGGGTTGCATCATCGGCTACTTCGAGCGGAATGAACAGGTCTTGGCTATGGGTGTCCGGCAGCGTCCAGCGGGCCTCTGGGTCACTATCGAGGCGCACGCGGCAGGTGCGCGCCCGGCTGAAGCTGGTGTATACGCCCTCATTTTTGCCGTAGCCGTTGCTGATGCGCAGCCCTACCAGCTGCTGGTCGGCCGGAATGGTGAGGGCCAATTGGAGCGTGTGGGTGGTGCCTGCCTCGCTAATCCAGGCCGTGGCGGGGTTTTTATCAAGTAGCTTGGTGGCGGCATAGCGGTTTTCGCCGGGGTCGGCTTTGGTCGAGCTGGCCGCGATGGTGGTGCAGGCGGGGCATTGGCCCCAGCCTTCGCCCGGCTCATACACCCCAGCCTCCTGCGCCTCTTCGGCCAGCGGCGCGAAGTGGGCCGGGTTGCCCACTACGGCCACCGCCAGTAGCCCGAGTACTAAGGCCCCAACTCCCGTCTGGATATGCTTATTGAGCCGGAAGCGGCGTTGCGCGGCTACGGCTCCGGCGGCAGCACCCAGGCCCAGGCCCAGCAGCGCGTAGCCCGGTACGGGGCTGGGGGCTAGTTGGCCGAAGGCCGACGAGTCTAGCCCTAGAAACAGATTCAGTCCCAGGTAGCTAAACAAATAATATAACAGCACCAGCAGCACTGCGCCGAGCCAGAGAGCCACCAGGCCCCCGATGATGTAGAGCCAGATTTTGCCGTTGGAAGAAGTAGCAGCCATTGCGGATGGATTAAGAAGTAAAAGGCGCCCGGCGCTAGTGCAAGCTCATGGCAAACTGCTGACCATCCGTATTAGACATGGTGCCCGCGTAGCCTACTGCCTGACGCTGCAGCACGCATCGGGCCGACTGCCGGCCCCGCGTAAACTCCACCAGATGCAGCTCGCCGTTGGTTTTCAGTGCTCCGGTGAGGCGGTAGACGATTTCTGGCTTCTGGTCGTAAAAGTAGCTGCCGCTTAGGGTGCCATCGGCTTGCCAATCAAGGAGGTAGGTAGCTGTTAACTGGCCAATGCGGCCCGTGTATTTTTGGTGGCCGGTGGGGTGGGCGGGCACCGGAGTAGTGGGGGCCGGAGCCACGGCTACTGGCTCACTCGCTGCCTGCGGTGGCGTAGGTGCCAGCTTCACCGGGGGGCGCTTCGTGGCCGTAGCGCGAGCCCGCAACGGCCGCAGAGCCGCCAGATGCACCCAGCCCGTTGGCGCGTCGGTCGAGTCGGCCCCGGTTTTTATTACCTGCGCCCAGTGGTGCGTCCGCCGTAGCAGGCGCACGGTATCGGCCTTTTGCAGGTGGGCAACAGGCGCAGCCAGTGAGTCAGTCCAGGCAGTACGTAGCGGTACGTGGCCAACTGCTACGCGCCGCAAGCCCTGCGCCGGCTGACTGGTTGTGTCGGCTTCGGCTGGGGCTACCGGGTCGGGGGCTTCAGGTGGGGCCTCGTCGGTGGCAGTAGCGACTTCGGGTGCCGGGGCGTCAGTGGTGCGGCTGGTTTCGGTGGCGGGCGGGCTTTGCTCACGCGTGGAACCACTAGTGCTACGGTGCCGCCTGGTGGCCCCGACGAAAACCAGGCTGCCCAGCAACAGCACGGCTGTGCCCGCCACCACCAATATCAATTTATTGAGCCGGAAGCGCTGCTGCGCGGCCACCGCCCCGGCCGCTGCGCCCAGCCCGAGGCCCAGCAGTACATAGCCATAAAGGCCGCCCAGCCTTCCATAAGAAGTATCCAGGTGCCGAAACAGGGCCAGTGAAAGCTGGCCAAGCCCCGAGCTAAGCATGAGCAGGATGTGCCACGCCAGCCACAAGCCGAGGCCCGCTGCCACTACGTAAAAGGCGGTTTTGAGGCAGCCCGCGTTTTTGGCTGGCTCACTCATGCGGTGGGTTTGGCTTTCGCCAGCTTTGCCAGGGTGCGCCCAAACCAGTACACCAGCCCAAGCAGCAGCAGCAAGGCACCGGCCAGCACGAAGCCCGAATCGTGGCCCGCCCGTGCCGCCTGGCTTAGCGGCAGCAGCGCGCCGTGCTCGGCCATACTATCGTAGGTGCCACCGCTCAGCAACAAGCCCAGCAGCCAACGCACCACCCCAAAAATAACGGCCAGCGCCAGCGCCGACCCGCCCACGAATTGCAAAAACTGCTTGGTCGGAAACACTGCCTCGGCCCGCGCGGGTATCTGGCACGCCGCGTAGGCCGTGCGCACAACCAGTTGCGCCGTGTGCTGCCCGTCGCGGGGCATCAGGGCGGGGTTGCCACTGAGCGTTACCAGGAGTTTCTGGCCGGGGGCGCGCTGGTCGAAGTACAGCCCAGTAGTAGAGAGACTTACGCCCTCCAGCGCAGGTTTCAGTTCCAGGTATACCCGCACCGGACCGCCTGTTTGGTTGGTAATGGTA
This sequence comes from Janthinobacterium lividum, assembly GCA_050954465.1. GTDB lineage: Bacteria > Bacteroidota > Bacteroidia > Cytophagales > Hymenobacteraceae > Hymenobacter. The sequence continues at coordinate 47,743 of JBPBPU010000023.1, read as the reverse complement.
AGCGTGCGAGTGGCTTGGGTTTCGCCGCTGAGGTCAGTGAGGTCGACGCTGTTGAGGTCGGGTTCGAGCCGGGGCGGGTCGGTGAGTGGGTCGAGGACTTCGAGTAGCGCCTGCACCGCCAGCTGGCGGCCCGGCTCCGAGTTGGGGTCTACGCCGGGGCCGCGCAGCTCCTCGGCTCGCTGCGCCTGCCGCGTGAGCACGGCCGCGTTGCCCTGCGCCGCCAGCCAGGGACTGAGGTTGCCGGCTATTAGGCTGCCGTACACCATTTTCCAGGTGTTTTCATCGCGCCGGATATAGGCCGCCAGCTCGCTGGTGGTGCTAAAACTCTGCTCGCCCACCCACAGCGGAAACCCCGGCGCGGCGCGGTGCAAAAACTGCCGAAAGCCCAGCACCTGCCCCGTAGCGGGCAGCGCTGCCCGCACGGTTGGTGCCGCCGCCGCCCGCAACCAAATGGGCAGCAGCCCCGCCGTGAAGGCCGCCTCGGCCACCCCAAACTCTTTGGCCGAAGCAGCCGTGCGAGCCAGCAATTGCGCCGGATTGGTAAACTCGGGCAGTCCTTCGAGCCGGAATGGCAGGCCCGGCCCCAGCAAATACAGCGCCGTGAGCTGCCGTTGCGGCTGCGTAAGCTGGCGATTCTGAAAAATCTCGCGCAGGTCGAGTTGCACGTCGTTTTCCTTCAGGTCTTTGGCAATGTTTTCGAGGTAGTCCACACTGTCCAGGTTGCGCACGGCTTTGTCGCGCTCCGCGCCGCTGAGGGCGGCATACAGCACCTGGCCGGCTTCGGTCAGGCTGTACACTTTCTGGCCCAGCACGTTGGTATGGGGCTGGTCGGCCAGCGGCTGCCCACCTTCCGTCCAGATGGCCAGCAGCAGGTTTGGCCCCTGGTTGGCCGTGCGGATGGGGGAGAAGCCGGCTTGCCGCAGGTAGTCGGGCACGTACTGCTCGGCCTCGGCCAGGGTGAAGCCGGCTTTTTCGCCTTCCTCCACGGCCAGCCGAATGGCTTCGGGCCGCATTATCTTATTTAGCAGCTGCGGGCGGATGTACCGCTCCAGGTGGGCCGTAGCGGCGGCCCGCCGCCGCCGGTCCAGCTCCGTGAAGCAGGCGGCGCGGCCAGTTGCCGTAGCCAGCGCCGCCGCTGCGGCATCGAGCCGCGCCTGCGCTTGCTTCACGGTGCCCGGCCGGTATATTTCTTCCAGCTCCCGGTCGCCGGTAGTGAGCCGTCGCAGCTTCGCCTGCCAGAAGTTTTCCAGCACGGTTTTGTTGGCGGCCACCTGCGCGTCGGTTATCTGCGCGTACAGCGGCGCGGCTAGGTAGAGCTGCGTAAAAACGTCGTCGTCGAGCAGAGTTTGCCAGTCGTTGCCGTTGTGGCCGTCGTCGTAGGTTTCGGGCACTTTCGTAAGGCCGCCGGCCAGCGTGGCGCTTGCCAGGCGTTGCGCCAGCGTGGTCGTTGCCGTCGGCTGTTGCACCGGGGTTTCGGCAGCGGGAGCCGGGTCGCCGGCCGCCGCGCTCCCGATGCGCCGGCCCCCCAGGGGCGATGCGGGTGGTTGGGAAGAGCCTATTTTAGCCATAAGTTACAGTTGGGGAATGCTTGTCGCCCTTCACGGCGCGGCCGTTCACCTCACCCCCTAGCCTCCTCTCCACGGGAGAGGGGGCTAGGGGGTGAGGTGAACGGCCGCGCCACGGCGAGCGAAACCCAAACGAACCATAAAGTAACTACCTAACCTCCGGCAATTCCAGCCGCACTGCCTGAATGCGGGCCGTCAACTCGTCCAGGTTGAGGCTGCTATCGAACGGCTCGATGGTTTTTTGCAGGGTTTTGCCCCCGTAGCGCACGCTGGCCTGGATGAGTCCGCCGGCATCCTGCGCCAGGCGCACCTGCACGGGCCCGGCCGGGTTGCCGAGCTGCAGCGTGCCCAGTGGCCCACGGGCGTAGTCGCGCACCTTGTCCGATTCGCCCTCGTACACCTTGAGCGTGGCGTTGGCATCAGCCTCGAAGCTGTCTTCAAACACCGCTTCGGGGATGGGCGTATTCTGCTTGAGCAGCAGTTCCACAAACGGCCGGCCCGCGTCATCGAGCAGTTCGATGCCGATGCTATGGGCCACTACGTCCGTTACGGCGGCCTGCTTGCTGGCGTAGAGCGCCGCCCCAATACTAATGGCGGTGTCGTAGCTGAAGCCGGGCCGCACCAGGGTGAGCGGCCGGCCGGCCTCGTGGGCCAGCATTTTGGCCACCATCGGCATCCGGCTGGCACCCCCGGCCAGTACTATCTCGTCGATGTCGTGCCAAGTCAGGCTGATTTTCTGCGGCGCCGCAGAAAGGTCGCCAGTTTCTTTCGCTCGTTCAGCGTGCAGTTTTTCCCCGGCTTCCTGGAGCACCTGCTGCAGCGTGGCGCGGCACTTGGTGAGCAAATCCTGGCTGCGGCTTTCAAACACAAACTCGGGCTCGGCAGCGCTTTTGCCAAACGAAAACCCGGTGCGGGCCTCGCGGCTCAGTGGCAATTCCAGCACCTCGGTGCCGGTTTCGAGGCGCATGGTGGTTTGGGGCGCGTCGGAGAGGGCGATTTTGGCCTGCACGGCCTGGTCCTGCACCTGCCAGAGCAACTCGTCGGGCACGCGGTGGCCAGTGCGCTGCTGGTAAGCCTGCTTGGCGTAGTTTTCAATCAGCTCGTCCCAGTCGCGCCCGCCCAGCTCAAACGCGCCGTTGCTGGCAATAACCTCGGCCCGGCCCGGCCCGGTGCGCATAATAGTCACATCGAAGGTGCCACCGCCCAGGTCGAACACCAGTATCATTTGCTCACGCTCCAAGTTGGCCCCAAACGTAAGGGCCGCCGCCGTGGGCTCATTGATGATGCCCGCCACCCGCAAGCCCGCCGCCAGGCCCGCCACGCGGGTATCGCGCCGCTGCCCTTCCCGAAAATAAGCCGGCACCGTAATCACGGCTTCCAGCTCGGCGGTGGCTATCTGGCTGGCATCGAGCAGGCCTATTTTGGCGAAGTGCGTGGCCGCGCCCACCCGCAGGTAGCGCAGCAGCAGGGCTTGCAGCCCGGCCGCCCGGTAGTCGTAGCCGCCCACTTTGTACTTGCTGCCCAACTCGGCGGGCGGCACGCCCATGTCGCGCTTAAAAAATTGGTATACCGGGTTGGCCACATCGTGCCGCCGGGCCGCCGCCTTGCGCCCAAAGCTGGCTTGCGTACCCGTAAAATACACCACGGAAGGGGTGGTTTGCATCCCTTCCAGGTCGGGAATGACCACGGGCTGCCCATTGCTACCGATGTAGCTGACGCAGCAAAAAGTGGTGCCCAGGTCAATGCCAATGGTCGGAATCATGAGTGGTTTTTCTCGGAGAATATGGTTAGCAATACAAAAGAACGTCATGCTTCGGCTCCGCTCCGCATGACGTTTTTCTAAGCCAAGATGTTGAAGATGAACACCCCCTACAACATTTTCTCCAACATAATATTCAACAAATACCGCACCTCCATAATAAACACCGGCTCAATCATGCGCTGGCTTGGCTCCTGCGTGGCGAGGCGGGCGAAGTCGTTGCGCAGGTTGTTGCGGATGGCCATACGCTCCTGCGGGCTGAGGGTAATTTGCTCGCCGGGTGGCACAAAGCCGGTTTCCTGGCCCACGGCGTTGAGCACTTCCAGGAAGTAGTCGAGCTGGCTCTGGTCGGCGTCGCGGAAACGGGTGGTGTGGTCCTGGAAAAGCTGGCCGTTGGGGTCGGGCAGCAGCTCGTAGGGCGGCAGGGCGACGTCGAGGGTAATGGCCTCGCCCATGACGATGCCTTCCATGACGGTGCTTTTGGCTTTTTGCGTGCCGAATACGAAGCCGCTATTGGCGGGCTTGGCCGCCGACGCGCCGCCCGCCCGCTCCATATTATCGATGACGACCACGCCGCCGGCCGCCTCGTTCTTCTGGCCCGCCGACTGCTTCTGGTGCAGGTATTGGTAGTCGATTTGGAGGCGCTCGGCCTCGGGGGCCACCTCGCCCATCACCACGCAGGCAAACAGATTGTTGAGGAACCGTGCCGCAATGCCATCGGTCTTGAACTTGCCGTGGTCAATCCAGTCCAGCATCTTGCTGGCGTTGCCGCCCCAATGCAAGCTCATGCCCGAGCTGGCTACTGACGTGGCGAACTTCTTATCGCCTACGAAGTGGTTGAGAGCCAGGGCCAAATGCCCGGCATAAAACGCCAGCGCCCCAAACTCCACCACCAGCACTCGCCGCAGCTGCACAATGTCGCGGATGTTGGACACGCGGGCCAGGTTGGCCGAAATTTCCTTGTGCTCGCGGCGCAAAATGTAGTTCATGCGCGACGCGAACTTTGGCCCCTTCGCCTCGCGCAGGGCCGCGTTGGCGTCGGCGCTCAGCAGCTGGTCGCCGATGCGCGGGTTGCGAGCCATTACCTCGGCTATCTGCCGGCCAGCCAGCAGCACCGACGCATCATATTTTATCTCGTTCTCAAACCAGATGCTGTAGTCGGTGGTACCGCCGCCCACATCGATGCAAATGGAGCCGCCCGCTTTGTTGGCGCGGTCTTCCATGCGTCGCACGGTTTTGTCGCTCGAAAAGAACTCGCCCGCCGCAATGCCCTCCGTCGTAAACTTCGGCTCCTGCACAATCGACAAACGGCCCGAATTGGTGCTGAGCGTCAGTATCTTATTCGGCTCGTCGCTCCAGATGCTTTCGGGGCCGTAGAGCAGCTTTTGGCCGTCTTTCAGCTCCTCGGGGCTACCGCCCCGCGCAAACAGCGCGTGCAGCGTACTGCTCCACTTGCTGCGGTAGTCGCTCTCGCGGGCCTTGTTGAACGACTTGGGGTAGGTGCAGCGAAACTCGATGCGGCCCACCCGCTGCCGCACCAGTTCCACCATCACCACAAACACCAGGGCTTCGAGGTAATTGTTGAGGTTATTCGTGTTTTGCTCTTCCCATTTCAGGTCCACCAGCACGTTGTCGGGGTAGCGCGGCCGGTCGGGGAAGTACAGGAAGTAGTCGAGCAGCAAGTCCTTACGCACGCCGGGGTTGTACTCGCGCAGAGCTGTGGGCGTAGGCAGCGATATATCCTCGGCGGGCACAAAAAACGCCTGCGCAAAGCTCTTGCGGGCATCACTGTTAGCAGCTAGCAGCGAGCGCAAATAGTCGGTGCCGAAGCGCAGTTTCAAGGGCTCGGCTTGGTCGTCGCGCAGCGTGAATACGTTGGTGTTCGAGGTGCCAAAGTCCACGCCCACAATCGCGGAGCCCATAAACGACTTTTGCAGCATGTCGCGGTCTTTCTCCACCAGCACCAGCCCCACGGCTGCCCCGGTGCCGCGCTCCGTCAACTCGATGCCTTCGGGGAAGCAGTCCACACCGCTGATGCGGGTTAGCTCGGCCTTAAGGTGTTCGGTGGCGGTGTCGAGGCGTTGCACGCGGTCGGCGAGGTAGAAGTAATCGGTGCCGTAGTGCACGGGCTTGGCCGCCAGCCGCTCGGTGTCGGAAAACAACAGGTAATAGCGCGACCAGAACTCACCCATGTAATTGGGAAACAGCTCCAATACGGGTATTTCGCGCTCCTTCAACTCGCCCTCGCCGGGGGCCTGCACGGCACCCCGTACCGAATACGCTCTCTTGATTTCCACGCTCCGCCCGTTGCGCAGCGGCAGCCGCATCGAAAACACGACCCGCTCGTTTTCCTCGGTATAGGTCGGCTTGAGGCGCTCGATAATATCGTCGACCGTGAAAAACTGCAGCAGCTCCTTGCGCAGCGGCAGCAGGTAGCGGTTGTTGCCACCGTTGGCCCGCGCCTCAGCTCCCGGCAAAAAACTGTCGGTGCCCGCCGCCTTGGTCAGCGTGGGCGTCAGAAAATACAGCTCCGGCCGCACCCACAGGCCCTTGTCCTTGCCAATGTCGGAGTTGTTGATGCGCGTGCCCGACGCCTCCTTGAACAGCGTTCCGATGGGGTTCGGCCCCAACTCGGCGGGCTTGATGCCGGGCCACAGCTTCAGGTTCTGGCTCAGCAGGTTAGCCTCGATTACTACTACGTGTTCCAACCCTTTGGGCATCCGCTTGGCGTCTATCTCCAGCGCGTAGTCCGACATGTTGCCGCCCGTCACGGTCTGGTCGCGCCGTAGCGGGCGCAGCAGCAGCTGGTAGATGGCGCGCTGCCCCAAAAAGTCGGCATCGTTCACGGCCAGCGGCTCGGCCTGCACCTCAAATTCGGGCGCATCCAGAGCCGCGTATTCGGTCAGGCCCAGGTCGCGCCGGATGCTTTTCTGCCAGGCATCGAGCTGCCCGTTCAGCACCCGCACGGCATCCTCGCCGCCCGCGCCTTCCGCATTGTTGGCCAGCTCGGCAAACTCCTTTTTCAGCCACGACACCCACTCGCCCACGCTTTCCAGGTCTTCCTTATTGCTCGCCGGCGGTGGGCACAGGTAGCCCTCCGCATCCTTGAGCGGAAACGGCTTGTCGCGCAGCTTCTGGTTGTAGTCGGCCGACGTGAACACCAGCGTCGAGGGCGAAAATGCCCCCAACGTCACCCCATCGAACTTGATGAGCAGAAAATCCGTCCAGGCGTAGCTCGGCGCGGGTGCTTGCTGCAAGCGCACCGCCCGCGGGGCCAGGTTGGTGAGCGCCCGCGCAAACCGCCCCTGGTTGAAGCGCACTGGCGTGAACGTCACCTTATTAAGGTCGGGCTTGATGCGGTGCAGAGCCAGCAGACTCAGCAGCCCGCGCCACTCCTGCGTCACGCGCTCGCGCAGTGGGTGCCCCACGCTATCAAGCGCACTCTGGAAAGTGAGGGGCCGCGCATACGCATCCGGCACCGACGACACGCCCCGGTCGCTGGCCTCGCTGGCCACCTCAATGCCATCCGAAATAGCCCGGATAATGCGCTTGTCCTGCGCTTCCCAGTGGCCGCTCTGCTTGGGTTCAGCCACGTTGGCGCTGTCCAGCAGCTTGGGCAGGAATAAGTGTTTTTGAGCCATATAGTTTAGTGGCGCGGTGGGGTAGGGAGAGTCGTTCTAGCGGTTGCCTCACCCCCTAGCCTCCTCTCCGAAGAGAGGGGGACTAGCCTCTAGCCTAGTTTTTAAATTAGACTAAAACTAAAAACTAATTCCCCCTCTCTTCGGAGAGGGGGCTAGGGGATGAGGCGACCGCTAGAACGACTACCTCACCGCCGCATTATCCTGGTTGAATTTCTTAGCCGCCCGATAAAAAATGTTCAAGTATCGGTCAGCCGCGTGCTGGCTGAAGTCTTTTATCTCGCTGTGATTCAGCACTGAAGCCGTGTAGTAGTCAAAATCGCGCCCCGTCGTCTGGCCCGAATACAGCAGGCCGATGTTGGCCTTCCAGTCCTGCGGTAGCTTCAGGGGCAGCACGGCTTTGCTGTCGGCGCCCTGGCTGGCCAGCAGCTTGTCGCTGTCGATGAGGCGCACGTTGGCGCGGTCGTCGAGGTCGGTTATCCAGCGCAGGAAGCGCCGGGCGAAGGACGTCATCAGGCCGAAGTTGGGGCGGTTGTCGCCGTGCATGGGGTCGTCTTTGGCGCTGCTGGCTCCCTTCTGGAAGCTGTCGCGGTACCACGACGTGAGCTTGGCCTCGGCCTGGCTGGTGGGGTCCAGAAACTTGTGGCCCACCGTGAGGTAGGTGTAGCAGAAGAGCGTAAAGTCGCCGATATCCTGCCGGAAGCGGCTGCGCAGCCCCGCCAGCTGGTCGCCGTTGCGCGAGAGCGGCAGCTGGTCCCAGGTGACGGCCGCCGTTTCGCGGCTGGCAATGAAGTAGCTTTTTTCGGCCCCGTCCTTGGGCTGCTCCTGCCGGAAAAAATCGAACGCCGCCAGCGCCGCCGCCAGCTCCACGTAGTGCGGCCGGTTTTCCTGCGTGGCGGTGCCGGTCGAGAACGCGCCCACTTTCTGCGCCAGCGAGTCGCCGATAAAGTAGTACTGGTCGAAAGCCAGCTGCTTGTCGTTGTAGTAGTGCAAGGCCGCCTTGGTGGCAATTGGGAAATCCTGCGGCGTCACGAACATCTGCTCGCTCTTGGTATTGTCGACCGTGAAGTCGAAATACGGCAGCACCAGCGCCCCGCCGAGCAGCACCTTGCTGCGGTTTTCGCCCAGCTTGGTTTGCAGCTCGTCGTTGTATTTCAGCACCTTATCGGCCCCCAGCGTGGGAAAGCCCGCTGCCCCGGTGCCCCCAAAGATGGAGCCCACCAGAAACACCCGCGCCGCCCCCGCCTCCGACGGCATGTTGTCCTTGAGCATCTTAAACGGATACTCGTTCATGGGCGGGTCGGCCATCACCACCGCCCCAATCGACGGGTGCCCCCGAAACCCCTCATTGAGCTTGGTATTCAGCTCCGACTGCGTGAAAAGCAGGTCGGCCACGTCGGCCAGCGGCCCCTCCTGCGAGCGCAGGTTTTCGTAGCCGATGTACTTCTTGAGCGTCTGGTCGGCCTCCGCAAAAATCGACCACACAAACGGCGCGTCACCCTCCGGAATCACCAAATCCGTCTGAAACGCCGCGTTCGTCTCCTCGCGGGCAAACGCGCTCCGTAGCCGCCGGTACTGCTCAATCAGCGTCTTGGTGCGTGTCAGGTTGCCGTTGCCCGCATCGGGGTCAATCAGCATCAAATGCACCTTGCCCTTCGGCCCGAAGCCCGCCGCGCAGCAGTGCACAAATGCTTCCAGCACCCGCGAGCCGGTGCCGCCAATGCCAATCAGAAAGTTCTCTTGCATAGGTTTTTAAGCTGGTATAATCAAGAACGTTTGGCGCGGGCCTCTGGCCCGTGCCCGCTACCCGCAGGCCTCTGGCCTGCACCTTAGAACGAGTCGTTCGGGTGTTGCCCTCTTCGTGGCAGGCCAGAGGCCTGCGGGTAGGCAGCATGGGCCCAGAGGCCCGCGCCAAACGTCCTTACTTCGCGTAAGGTACGTTTTCCACTGCCCGCGGCGAAAATAAAAACGTTGTCAGCCAGTACAACACGGCCGTCAGCACCAAGTTGATACCGAAATAGATACCGAACCACTTGGGCTCCATACCCTCGTTCTTGTTAAGGTACCACGTCACCGCTGTGAGGACTACGGCGAAGAATACGAGCGTGAGGAAAAGTTGTGTGTATTTGCCCTGCGCCTCGGGCAGGCGCGTGGCTGTAGCGGGCTGGCTACCATAAAAATACCAGTAGCAGGCCAGGCCCGCGCCTAGCAGCGCTGCCACCCCAAATATGGCCCGCAGCTGGTCGGCCAGGGCTTCGGGTGCTTTGATGGCCAGGCTCGGCCCCTCGGTGAGGTAGCCTGCCATAAAAATGGCAAAAACAGCCCACAGCAATCCGCCGAAAGCAAGTGTGGCCAGGTAGTTTATCGGTGCGTTTTTCATGAGAGAGTAAGAGCTTAGATGGTAGAACTTAGAGGCTAGCCTTTGGAACAATCTAAGTTCTAGGTTCTAACATCTAAACTCTGTAATTATTTGCGGGTGAAAACCAGGTACATGCGGCCGTATTTGGGCTCGAACTGCGTGGCCGAACTGACGGCCAGGCTACGCACGAAGTCTTCCAGGGCCAGGGTTTTGAGCTTGCTGGCGGCCGGGCTGGTTTGGCTGAACTCCGGCGTGGAGTTGGCCGCAATCCAGGCTGGCAGCTCCACTTTGCCCAGATTGTCGTACTGCCAGGTTACCTGGTAGGCGCTGTAGCTGTTGTCGGTGGGCAGCTTGAGGGCGGCCGTGGCTTTGCCCGTGATTTTGCCGTTGCCGGCCGTGGTCAGCGGCACCGTCAGGCTCTGCTCGTCGGCTACCGAGTCGGGGGCTGCCTGGTCTTTGCGAAACACGCGGGCCTTGAGGCTGGCTGCACTGATGGGTAGCGCATAGGGCTCGGGCACGTAGCTTATAGTGTAGTCCACCGTGCTCTGCGCCCCCTTGTCCGGGTTCCAGTTGAAGGCAAACACGTTGCCGAGGTTCTGGAATTGGTTGCGGGCCGACGACAGGTTAATGGCCTTGCTGTCATGGGCTTTGGTAGCTTCCACCTGGAAGCTTTTTACCGGGTAGCGCGTGAGCAGTAGTATCCGGTCGGCCTGCGCGTAGGGCTGGTTTTTGAAGGCCGAAAAAATCAAGTTGATATTCGCTTTCGAGCCAAAAACCAGCAGGTACAGCGGGCGCGCGCCCTTCACTTGCACCGGCGGCTGCACGTCGGCCACGTAGCCGTCGAAGTCGCTCTTGAGGCCCATCAAGCCCATTTCTACGCCCTTGCGAAAGCACTTGTCTTTGATGGCGGCCACTACTTTATTGGCGTCGGCATTGCTGTAAAACAAGTCGGTGATGAAGATGGACACCCGGTCGGCCTTGGTGCTGTCCACAGCTTGGGCAAAGTCGGTGTCCGAGCGAAAGCCTTTGTCTTCCCACAGCGCTTGGCTGTGGCGGGCGTTCACAAACGTCTGGCGGTCGATGCGCGCTACCGAGCGGCCATATTTGAAAAAGCGCAAATCGGAGCTTTTGGTGGCATTCTGCACGGCCGCCTCAATACCATCCAGCAAGCTCGAAAAATTGGTGTTCTGCGGCTGCGAAAAGCCCTTCATCGACAGCGTGGCGTCGAGGTAAATATCCACCGGCAGCTTGGCGCTGGCTGCATCGGCCGATGCAGGGGCCAGGATGTCGGCCGTAGTGTAGTGGAAATCCAGCGTTTTGCTGTGCGGGGTGCCCTTCTCCTTGCCGCCCTTCTTGTCGTCGCATCCCGTCAGGCAGGTAAGTAGTGCGAGGGAAATTCCGATTCTGAGGGGGGATAGCATAAGGTGGTAAGGGAAAGTGGTGGCAGCGACAAAGCTAGGAGGTGGCTGCCGGTTTCGGGTGTTGAGGCGGCAGAACGTGTAGCCAGGCTGATAGGATTGAGCTTCAACGTCGCAGGTATACCACGCTATCAGCCGGCACCTTACGATGCTCACCGGGCTGTAACCTCTTTGGGCGAAGGGCGGGTATTACCTGGTATTGCAGCAAGAAAATAGTTGTTGAATCAGCTTTGTGCCAAGCGCGTACCGTGAGTTGGTCACCAGCCGGAATAACGGTTGCTTGTTGGTAAACGCCATTAGGTTGCAGTTCCACCAGTTTATTATATAAGTCAACAGTCAGCCTCACACTGGAAGGCGCTTGAAAAACGAACCGAACGGGCCGCCCAGCTACCAACTCGGGCTGCAAAGGCACCTGCACCAGCTGCACTGGCACACCCCCTGCTTCGGTTTCTACTTCAACAGTTGGCAGATTGCGCACAGCGCCTTTGGCCACCTCGAAGGCTCGAATCAGGCTGGCGCTACTTATCAGTTGAAACCAGACGGGCTCAACGTAGGGCCAGCTTCGGAAAGCGGCTATTGTTACGGGAGAGGGTAACAATTGCCAGGTAATACTATCAGGTAGATGGGTGAAAATAGCTTGGGAAGAGGGTAGGTCAAACCAGTATGGTTTGAATTTGGGCTCGAACTCCTCACTACCCAGAGACATACTACCCGCGCCCCAAGTGGCATCGGCTAAGTGCCAGGTTCCAGCTATACGGTATGCGTTCCAGGCGTGGCCATTCGTCGTATTTAGTGGGTTCCCTGTTGTTAGCCAGTTATAGGCGTGGCCGCTCACCGTGTGCGCCTCTAGTTTCATACGAGTAGCTAAGTCGGTGAACAAGTCAGCATAGCCCTGGCAAATAGCCTTGCGGCTGCGTAACACCGCCTCCGGCGTATACAGGCTGGTGGTATCGCCGTGCAGGTAAGCCACATCGTAGGCAATATGATGCGTCAGCCACGCGAAAATGAGCCGAGCCTTATCATCATCGCTGCGAGCCTGCGCAGCCAGACTAGTAGCTAACTTCTCCAACGTCGTGGCCTGGGTCTCTGGCAACTGCCGGGCATACTGGTCGAGCCGGGCGTAGCGGGTTTCCTTGGTTTCAGCTTTGGCCGGAGCCGGGCGCAACTGAACCACTCGGCGCTGACCCCAGCCCCAGGCGGGTATTAAGGCAAGGGAGAAAAGGACAAGGAAGCGCTTCATTGGGCGAGGCAAGGCCGGTTTACTGCCTAAATGTAGCAGCGCCGCCGCATGTCCGGCCCGGCCCAACCCACCTACCCTAGCAACTCCTCAATATCGGCCCGCGTGAGCGACTTTATCACGGCCTCGTCGGTGGTGATGAGGTCGCTCACGAGCTGCAGCTTGCGGCGCTGCAGGGCCAGAATTTTCTCTTCTACCGTGTTCTGGCTGATGAACTTGTAGACGAACACCGGACGCTGCTGCCCGATGCGGTGGGCGCGGTCGATGGCTTGCGCCTCCACGGCGGGGTTCCACCAGGGGTCGAGCAGGAACACGTAGTCGGCGGCGGTGAGGTTGAGGCCCACGCCGCCGGCTTTGAGGCTGATGAGGAAGATTTGCAGGTCGGGGTCTTGCTGGAAGCGCTCTACTTCGGCCTGGCGGTCGCGGGTGTGGCCGTCGAGGTAGGCGTAGGGCATTTCGCGCTCATCGAGGCCGGCCCGCACCAGGGCCAGGTGCTGCACAAACTGGCTAAACACCAGCACTTTGTGGCCTTCCGAAACTACGCTGCGCAGCATCCGCTGAATCTCGCGCATCTTGCCCGATTCGCCTTCGTAGGTGGCGTCGGCGAGGTGCGGGTGGTTGGCGATTTGGCGCAGGCGGGTGAGGCCCTGCAGCAGCAGCAGCTGGGTGCCGCCGGCCGGGGCGGGGGCGTGGCCCTCCAGGCTTTCGAGGATTTTGTTGCGGTAGAAACTCTTGGTTTCTTCGTAGAACTGCGCCTGTTCCTCTGTGAGCGGGCAGTAGCTCAAGTGCTCGGTTTTAGCGGGTAGCTCGCTGGCTACCTGCGCTTTGTGGCGCCGCAGCACGAAGGGCTTGATGAGCGCGTGCAGCTTGCGGGTGCGGCCCTCGTCCTGGTCTTTCTCGATGGGCTTGACGAACTCCTTGCGGAAAAACGCCTGCGTACCCAGCAGGCCGGGGTTGATGAACGACATCTGGCTCCACAAGTCCATGGTGCTGTTTTCCACGGGCGTGCCGGTGAGGATAAGCCGGTGCCGCGCCCGTAGCTGCCGCACCGCCTGCGCCGTGGTCGAGCTGGGGTTTTTAATAGCCTGCGATTCGTCCAGAATCACGTAGTCGAACTGGTAGCTGGCCAGCAAGTCCGTGTCCAGGCGCACAATGCCGTAGCTGGTAAGTACTACGTCGTAATCGGCAAACTGCGCCACGTCTTTGGTGCGGTAGGTGCCGGTGTAGGCGAGTAGCCGCAGGCTGGGCGTGAATTTGCGGGCTTCGGCTATCCAGTTATATACCAGCGAAGTAGGCAGTACCAGCAGCGAGGCTGCGTGCTGACTGGCGCCGCTTTCCTGACGCTCCAGCAACATAGCCAGCGTTTGCAGGGTCTTGCCGAGCCCCATATCGTCAGCTAGGCATGCTCCTAGATTGTAATCCTGCGCAAAGCGTAGCCAGTTGTAGCCCGCTTGCTGGTAAGGCCGTAGCGTGCCGCGCAAGCCGACCGGCAGCGGGCGTTCCTCCACGGTGGCGAAGTCGCGCAGCTTCTCCAAGCGGCGCGTGAGGGTGACGGTGGCCAGGTTATCCTGCTCTAAATCAGTAATCAGCGAGAGGTGGTGGCGGCGCAGGGCCAGGGGCTGGCCCTCGGTTTCTTCGGCGAAAGCAAACAGCTCTAGGTAGTCCGTAAACCACTCGTCGGGGATGAAGGCGACTTGCCCGTTGGGCAGGCGGTACTCGCGGCGGCGCTGCAATATGTAGGGCCGCAGCCGGATAAAGGGCACCGCAAACTCGCCGAAATACACCGTGCCGCGCACGTCGAACCAGTCGCCGCGCTCCTCAATGCCCACTTCCACCCGCACCGGCCCAATGAAGTAGTCCTGGCTGGCCGACTCGGCCCCCTGCACCTGGAAGCCCAACTCGCCCAGCGCCGGGGCGTGCTCGTGAAGCCAGCGAAACGCCTCGGCTTTGAGCAGCGTGGCGTGGCCGTCGGCATCGAGGGGCAAGCCGCGTTGGCGCAGTGCGTCGGCGCGGGCGTTTTCTTCGGCGGCCGAGCGCAGCAGGCGGCGAAAAATGTACGAGTCGGCCACTTCCTCTAGCTGCACGCTCATAGGGCGGGGCGGGCTAAGCGGCAGGTTGTAAGCGCCGTAGCGAAAGTTAAGCGAGAAATACAGCGGGGCCTCATCGGTACCCGCGCTGGGCACTACAGCAGGCTTTGGCAGCGGCACCCGGCCGCGCCGGGGCGGGCCAGGGGGCCGCACGGGCCCGGCCAGCGCAGTAGCCAGCGCGGCGGGCGGCACATCCGAAAACGTGAGCTGCGGCCGCGCCAGGTAGCGCTCAGTGCGAATGTCGAAGCCCCGGGCGTGCACGTCGAACGACTCCATGAGCGGGGCTACAAACTTCTGGAAGTAGCTTTTCTCTACCGCCCGCGGCACCACGATAAATTTCTTGTTCAGAAACGGCAGCAGCTTGCGCCCATCCACGTCGTGGCGGAAGGAATACAGCACGTTATCCAGCAAGAGCCAGGCTGGCTGCTGACACACAAGCACCGCGTTTTTGAGTTGAAAATCAAGCCGCTGGTTCTGGTACTGGATGGTGGGGAAGTAGTGGGTGCCCTCGTCGTTGCGCCGAAAGTGGAATAGCACGGAGGCCGGCACCGGGGCCAGTGTCAGCTCGCGCCAGGTGGGCTCGCCGTCGCGGCCCATCACGAATACGTGCTTGCCTGCCAGGCCCGCCAGCAGGTGCCCCAGGCGCACTTGCACGTAGCGCGCAATGGCTTCCTGCAGGGGTTTGTCGCCTTTTTCGGGGTGGTATAGCTTCAGGAAAAAATCGGTGGCCGTAATTTTGCGCGGCCAGAATTCCTTAATAACTGCGTCTTGCTGCAGCTCATCACACAGCTTTATCAACTCGTAGTCATCCCGTTCGAGGCCGGCCGCAAACTCCGGTGCATTCTTGGCCGAAATGGTTTGGTGTTGCAAGGTGAGCTGGCCTTTGGGGCTGAGCTGCACCACGTGCGCCGTGAATAAATGCCCCAGGTACTCGTGCGCAAACAGCGAGTAAACCAATTGGAAAGGTTGCGCAGTAGAAACATTCATAGCCGACCACAATAGCCCGCAATTTAGCTCTAAAGCCGTTATTGCCTATCGGTTCAGCTTAAGAAAAGACCCGGTCCGGGGCTAGGCTCTATAGGTTTTCGCGCACTTCCATGCGCCCGGCATTGAGCGCAGGCCGAATAGATACGGCCAGGGTGATAGAAATAATAGCTAGCGCAATAAAGAAAATATCAGAAGCCTGCATTTTTACCGGGTACGAGTCTACTACGCTCGTAGCCATGCCCATGCTCACGACGTGAAATGTCTGCTGAATCCAGCAAATGGCAACGCCCAGAATCAGCCCGGTAAAAGCTCCCACCAGCGCCACAATAGCCCCCACTAGCAGGAAAGCCTGCCGCACGGTCTTCTCGCCCGCGCCAATGGCTAGTAGCACGGCAATGTCCTTTCGCTTGTCGATAACCAGCATCGAGAGCGAAAAGAAGATATTAAGCGAGGCAATAAGCAGGATGAAGGCGAAGGTGATGAACACGAACAGCTTCTCAATCTTAATGGCCTTGAGCAGGCTAACGTGCTGCTCGTCAGAGTCAAGTACGGTGTAGCTTTTCCCCAGGCGTTCGCGCAGCTGGTTTTTGACTTGCTCGGTTTTGGCAATGTCGGCTACGTGCACGTACAGCGCCGTGCGCCGGGCACCGTAGCCCAGCAGCCGCTGGGCAAAGCTCAGGGGCACAAACAAGTAGCTGTCGTCGAGGTGCTGCTCTATCTGAAAAATGCCGCCCGCCAGAATGTCGCCCTGGCTAAATGCCTTCTCGGGGTTCATACTCAATGTTGTGTGGCCCGGCTCCTGGTGCGGATACAGCAGGTGCAGGGGCGCGAGGCGGTTGTCGAGGGTAATGCTCAACTCGTGCTGCACGCCCTCGCCGATGAGGGCATATTCCAGCTCGCCGCGCCGCAAGTTGTGGTCGCCCGCCCGGATGCTGGAGTCAATAGGAATCTGGCCGAAATAATTATCCGACAAGCCCCGCATTTTCACCACCATCTGCCGGTCGTGGTATTGCAGCAGGGCATTGTCCTCAATCACCTCCGTGAGTAGCGCCACGCCAGGCGTGGTGCGCACCCGGCGCAGCAGCACCGTATCTACCGGAAACGACTTGCCCTGCCGCGCCGAAATAACCAAGCTGGGGTCTGACTTGCCGTAGAGCGAGCGCACCAAATCTTCCAGCCCGTTGAACACCGAAAGCACAATGATGAGCGCCATCGTGCCTACCGCCACGCCCACCATCGAGATGTTGGAAATGATGGTAATGATGTTGCGCTTTTTTTTCGAAAGGAAGTAGCGCCGGGCAATAAGTAAAGGGACATTCACCGCAGATTCAAACAGATTTAACAGATTTAACGGATGACGCCGCTGTGCGGCTGGCTTTTTGGGGCGAATGTGTGGTTGGTGGGAGGCTAGGTGGCGAAGTGGGTTTTGATGAAGCGGCGGTAGTGCAGGGAGGGCGTACCAAAATTGAGGAGCAGCCCTACGTGCAAGTGGTAGGCTTCGAGGTAATTAATAATTTGAGCGAAGTGGCTGTCGGTGAGTTCGGTAGTGGCTTTCAACTCGACCAGGATGGACTGTTCGGGTGTGGGGCCAGCGGCCAGAAAATCTACGCGGCGCGTGCCGATACGCTGCTCCCGGTAGAAGATAGGCACTTCCAGCTCGCGTTGGGCAACTACCTCTTCGCGTTCCAGCTCGATGCTCAGGGCGCGCTGATAAATAACTTCCGGAAAGCCACTTCCCAATAGCGAATGTACCTGCATGGCGCAGCCAATGATGCGCCGGGTAAACGGGTTGTACGCCGCCAAGTCTACCCCATAGCTGCGGGTATACTCAGCTGCGGGCTCCTCCAAGCGGTTGAGTCCGTCTACCACCCATTCGCCAGCTAACTCATACATAGTAAAACAGAACCAAGACAAGCCAAAATAACTATAAGCATACCCATACCCAACCACCGCGCCGCACCCAAACAAAAACAGTCAGTCGGCGCAGCCGACGCATCCGTTAAATCCGCTAAATCCGTTCGAATCTGCGGTTTATTTCCACGCTTTCACGATGAGCCCGGTGCCGGAGTCATGCGTGCTGCGGGCATCGAGCCAGTTGAGCAGCAGGCAGAAGGGAAACACCACGGCGTAGTAAAGCGGCAGCAGGATGAAAAACAGGCGCGACCGGCCCAGCAGCAGGATGGGGTACTTCATGCTCAGGCGCCACGATACCTGGCCCGGCTCGCCGTAGCTGTAGCGGGCCTCAATGCGCTCGAAACCCGCCGTGCGCAGCTTCTGCTGAATCTCATGGATGTTGTAGCCGTCGCGCACGTGCTCCTCGATAAAGCTGGTTTCGGAGTCGGCGTGTACGTCGGAGCCGCCCTGGTCGCTGGGGGTTGAGATGAGCAGCATCCCGCCGTCTTTTAGGGAGGCGTGGATGTTGCGAAACACCTCTACATCTTCCAGAATATGCTCCATCACGTCTACCGAGAGGGCCAGGTCGAAGGTATTGGGCTGCTGGTAGAGCACCAGGTCCTGCACCTCAAACTGCACCTGGGGCCGGCCAATGGCCCGGAAAAACTGGTTGGAGTCGGCCACTTGTTCTTCCTTCACATCTACGGCCAGAATTGGCCAGAGGCTGCTCAAGCCGCTCATCCAATACGAGTACTGGCCGTAGCCCGCCCCGGCATCGAGAATGGTGAGCGGCTCGCGGGTGCGGCCTTTGGCCCAGGCTCGCAGCTCGCGGTGGACGTGCCAGGTGCGCAGCAGCAATAAATCGAGCAGGTGGTAAAACAAGCGCCGCAGCCACGGCGAACGGTTAAAAACGTTGCCCAGGCTGCGCTTAATCGGGTCGTAGTACAAGGAGAATTAAGAATTAAGAATTAAGAATAAAGAATTACCCAGGCGAGGGGTCATTCATCCTTATTCGCCCTTGAAAAGGCGCGGGCGGGGCGCTTCGGGCTCGTCGGGGGCTTCCTCGGGCGGGGCGGCCGGAATGTCGAGCTGGCTGAGCACCTGGTTCATGTGGGCGGCGTAGGCGGCGCTGTCGTCGTGGAAAAACTGTAGCTCCGGCACCACCCGCGCCTGGTTGCGGATGCGCTTGCCCAGGGCGTGGCGAATTTCCTTGGTGCTGGCGCGGATGGTTTCCACCTTCTCGGCCGCGTCGTTGCCTAGCAGCAGGCTCAGGTACACGCGGGCCACGGCCAGGTCGGGCGTCACGCTCACGGCGCTGATGCTGGGCACCAGGCCCCCGCTGAATAAGTGCGGCAGGTCGCGCTGGAGCACCTGGGCCAACTCTTGCTGAAGCAGGCTGGCCATTTTTTGCTGTCGTTTGCTTTCCATATAAATAGCAAAGGTACTTTTGGTTTCCAATGTAGGGTAAGCTTTAGCTTGCCGGCCGCCTGCAAGTGCGCATTAATCTGGGGTAAGCCTGGTGTGGGCAGCCCCTCGGGTAGCCGGCAAGCTAAAGCTTACCCTACTCTTCTTTTTATGCTCCGTTTTTTTAAAAGCTCCCTGCCCGTCCAGCTAATAGCGTTACTGCTGCTGCTGCTGGCTTTGCGCCTGCCATTGCTGTGGCTGGGCTTGCCGATGTCGGCGACCGAGCTGCGGCTGCTGCTGCTGGGCGAAGGAATGAGCACCGGCGCCTGGCCCTACCGCGACCTCTACGACGGCACCGCGCCGCTGGCAGCGGCGGCCAGTGGACTGCTGCAACTGGCCTGGGGCCGGCCGCTACTGCTCTACCGGGCCGTGGCCCTGGGGCTGCTGCTCACCCAGGCTCTGCGCCTCAACGCCGTGCTCGACCAGGCCGGGGTACACCCCGAGCGGGGCTACCTGGCGGCGCTTACCTACCTGCTGGTAGGCAGCCTCAGCACCGACCTCGATACCTTGTCGCCGCTGCTGCTGGGGCACACGTTCATCATCTTTACCCTCAGTGCGTTGCTGCCCACCTCACGCGAGGGCTACGACAACCGGCGGCTCTTTCGGGCGGGGTTTCTGGTGGGGCTGGCGGCCTTGTGCTACCTGCCGCTGGCGCTGTTTGTGGCGCTGGGGCTGTTTGCCGTCGTCATTTACGCGGCCAACTCGTTTCGGAGCGCCTTGCTGCTGGTGTGCGGGTTTTTGTCGCCCTACGCGCTGCTGGCCACCGTGTTTATGTACGTCGGGGCGCTGCCCAATTTCAACCAGATGCACCTGGCGCGGGGCTTTTACCAGCCCATAGCGGCCCTCGATGGTCTGCCGCCCGCCCTGGCCTGGCCGCTGCTGGCGGGCCCAATGGGGCTGCTGGGGCTGGCGTTGCTGCGCACAGTAGGCACCTCGCTGGGCCTCGTATCGCAGGCCAAGTTCCGGCAGCTGATGCTGGTGTGGCTGCTGGTGGCGCTGGCGGTGCTGGCCGTGGGGCGCGGGCAGGCGCCCGGCTCGTTGGTGCTGCTGCTGCCGCCACTGGCGTATTTCGGGCTGTTTCTGTGGCAAAAGATGCCTGGCCGGTCGGGGTGGCTGCCCGAGGTGCTGTTTTTAGTGGTGCTGGGTAGCGTGGCTACCCTGCGCTACCGGGCGCAGGTGCCGGGCTTGCAAGCGCTGTTGCGCCTCCCTGCCGAGAGTACCGTGGCTTTGCGCCCGGCGTCCGCCTACGCCCGCCTCGTGCCGGGCCGCCCGGTGCTGGTGCTGGGCCCCGACCGCCGCGCCTACCTTACGCACCCCGCCGCCCGCCCGTACCTCGACTGGCCGCTGGCCCAAACCGACTTCGGCCACCTCGACCAGTATGCGGCCGTGGTGCGCATTGCGCACAACCTGGGGCCGCACCCCCCGGCGTACCTCATTGACCAAGTGGGCCTGCTACCACGCTTGCGGTTGCTACTGCCGCAGCTATTTGGGCGGTACCAGCCAGTGCCAGGGAAGACGGGGGTGTATGAGTTGAAGTAGGTTTTTTTAGGGTAAGAGGGTAAGAGGGTAAGAGTTGGGGAGTTGTTAGTTAGTAGACAACCACCAACTAATAACTCCTCAACTCTTACCCCCTACCCTCTTACCCTAAAAAACCTACTCGCCCCGCGCCTGTAATTCTGCATTGAGCGCGGCCGTACGGTCGCGGCGCACGATGTGGGCGATGTAAATACTCAACTCGTAGAGCAGCAGGATGGGGATAGTGACAATAATCTGGGCCGACACATCGGGGGGCGTGATGATAGCCGCGATAATGAGGATGACCACAATGGCGTGCTTGCGGTAGAGGCGCATGATTTCGGGCGTCACAATGCCGGCCTTAGCCAGGAAAAAAACTATCATCGGCAACTCGAATACGAAGGCGCAGGAAAGCGTCATGGTAGTCAAGGTGCTCAAGTAGCTCTGCAAGTCCATCTGGTTCTGGATACTGGGGTCAACGTTGTACTCGGCCAGGAACTGGATGCTGAGCGGGGCGGCGATGTAGTAGCCGAAAAGCAGACCGATACCGAAGAGCAACGACACGAAGAACACTGCTCCTTGCGAGTTTTTACGCTCGTGCGGATAGAGGCCCGGCTTGATAAAGCGCCACAGCTCCCAGAACAAGTACGGGAACGTGAGGCAGATGCCCGCAATGAAGGAGGCACTGATGTGCATCGTCAGCTGCCCACTCATTTCCCGGCTCTGAATAACAAAATGCACCCGGTCTTCGCACGGCCCGGCAGAGCCGAAGTAATGGCCTACTTTGCAAAACATCTGGTACGTCCAGAAATCGGGGCGCGAGGGAGCCAGTAGCAAGTCGTGGAACAAGAATTTCTTGTTTAGAAATGCCACCAGCGTAAACACGACCACTGCAATGGCAGCCCGGATAATGTGCCAGCGCAACGCCTCCAGGTGGTCGATGAAAGACATCTCCACTTCGCCTTGAGCGGCGGAGCGGTTCTGCTGAAATTGTTGAGTGGGGGAAGCCAATGGTGAAGGAGCGAATGAGTGAATGAGTGAATGTGGGGAGTGGGTAAACGAGTGAATGAGTAGCCGGATGCGCTAGTGAGGCTACTAACGCATCTGGCTACTCATTCACTCATTCACTCGTTTACTCATTCACTCCTTGAAAGAGCGGGTAGCCTTGCAGCCACTCGTTTACCTGGTGGCGCACGCCAGTGAGGCGGCTGGCGTCGGTGTGGTGCGTGAGGGCTTCGTCAATCAGCTCTACGATGCGCACCATGTCGGTTTCGACCAGGCCGCGGGTAGTTACGGCGGCCGAGCCGATGCGGATGCCACTGGTGACGAACGGCGACTTGTCGTCGAAGGGCACCATGTTCTTGTTGATGGTGATGTCGGCTTGCACCAGGGTATTTTCGGCCAACTTGCCGGTCAGGCCCTTCGAGCGCAGGTCGATGAGCATGAGGTGGTTATCGGTACCGCCCGAAATAATGTCGTAGCCCCGGCTCACGAATTCTTTGGCCAGCGCCTGGGCATTTTTAGCTACCTGCTTGATGTAGTGCGTGTAGCCTTCGCCCAGTGCCTCGCCAAAAGCCACGGCCTTGGCAGCAATAACGTGCTCCAACGGCCCGCCTTGGGTGCCGGGAAATACGCCCGAATCGAGCAGGGCCGACATGGGGCGAGTTTCGCCCTTCGGGGTTTTCAAGCCGAAGGGATTGTCGAAGTCCTGGCCCAGCATGATGAGGCCGCCCCGGGGGCCGCGCAGGGTTTTGTGGGTAGTGGTGGTTACGATATGGCAGTGCTGGAACGGATTGTTGAGCAAGCCCTTGGCAATGAGGCCCGAGGGGTGCGAAATATCGGCCAACAGCAGGGCGCCTACTTCGTCGGCGGCGCGGCGCAGGGCGGCGTAGTCCCAGTCGCGCGAGTAGGCCGAGGCCCCGCAGATAATCATTTTGGGGCGCTCGCGGCGGGCGGTGTCCACCACTTTGTTCCAGTCGATGAGGCCGGTTTCCTTTTCTACCCCGTAGAAGCTGGGCTGGTAAAGCTTGCCCGAAAAATTGACGGGTGAGCCGTGCGTAAGGTGCCCGCCGTGGCTGAGGTCGAAGCCTAGGATTTTGTCGCCGGGGTTGAGGCAGGCCAGCATCACAGCCGCGTTAGCTTGCGCGCCGGAGTGGGGCTGCACGTTGGCCCAAGCCACCCCAAACAGCTCCTTCACGCGGTCGATGGCCAACTGCTCTACCTGGTCAACCACTTCGCAGCCACCGTAGTAGCGCTTGCCGGGCAAGCCCTCGGCGTACTTGTTCGTAAGCACTGAGCCCTGCGCCGCCATCACCTGGTCAGACACGTAGTTTTCGGACGCAATGAGTTCGAGGCCGTGGGTTTGGCGCTGGCGCTCCTGCTCGATGAGGGCAAAAACAGCGGTATCCTGCACGGCGGCGGGGGCGGTGGTTGGGGCAGTTGCTTGCATAGGCTCAAAAGTACGACTGAGTGTAGGGTAAGCTTTGGCTTGCCGCAATAAAATGCCGCTGCCCACAACTTGGCTTACCGCTTGGCAATCGGGTACGGGTGTTCCCGGTTTTCCACCAGGTGCAGCTCCCACGTATCCAGGTTCAGCGCTGCCAGGTGGCGCAGCTCGGGGTTGTGGGCGTACACGCCGCCTGCATCAAGGCAGATAGCACCGGCTTTGGCGGCGACTTGGGCCTGCAATTCGGCTACGGGCGTAGGCACGTGGCCGTGTAGCAAGCGCTTACCCGCCAGCCGCGAAGGGTCGGAGGCAAACTCTTTGGCATACAGCATGCTCTGCGCATCCTGGCGCATCTCGGCGGGCGGCAAAGCAAAGTTGAACCCGGCGTGGACGAGCACAAAGTCGGGCAGCTCCACTTGCAATGGCAGCGCGCTCAGCCAATTCACGTAGCGGGCCGAAATATCGGCTGGCTCCGCTACGCCGAAGCTGGCTAGTACCATCTGCCGCTCGGCTTCGGCCTTCCACATGTGGTTGGCGTTGGGGGTGCCGTGGATGGTGTCGAGTAGTTCCTGTTCGTGGTTGCCACGCAGGCAGTGTACCTGGTAGCCAGCAGCTTGCAGCTGCATCAGGTAGTCGAGCATCCCGGCGCTATCGGGGCCTTTGTTTATGTAGTCGCCCAGCAGGTACAGGGTATCGGTAGGGCGCAGATGCAGGCGGTTTTCCACCAAGTGGTGGAAGGTGCGCAGGCAACCGTGCAGGTCGGTGGCGGCGAAGCGGGCCATAGGGGGGCAATGAGCAATTAGTAATGAGCGAGCGTGAAACTAATTCACTGCTGTTACGCAAGGTGGAGAGTAGCGCTCAGCTTTAGCTTGGCGCATCGCCGCCACGCGGCGAAGCTCGCGGCTGGAGTCGTTGCGTTAAGCGGCGCAGTCCCGAATTCGCCGCATGGCGGCGATGCGCCAAGCTAAAGCTGAGCGCTACTCCGCCCACTGCGTAACAGTAGTAACTCATAGGCGCAAAAAAACCCCGGCCGGGCGGCGCGGGGCACTTGTGCGGGGCACTGTAGCGGGTTTAGCTGTAGCTGCCTTTGCCGGCTTCCTGCTTGTTGTGGCCTCGGTTGGGGTGGGTGGTGCCGGCATCTTGAGCTTCGTCGGTTAGCCGCTCTTCGGTGGCTTCGTCGAGGTCGCCGGCGGGCAGGGCGTCGGCTTTGGCTTGTTCGGGCAGGCCCGCCTCGTTTTTGTTGGTCTGCGACTCTTTGTTCTGCTCCTGGTGGTGGGTTGCCATAAGTTTTAAGAAGTAAGGGTGAGAGGTGCGGTGCTTGGCTGCCTACGGAGTTTTGGCCTTGGTGGGCTGGCTCTTGCGCAACCGCTCGATATAGTCCTGGTTCTGGCTGATAACCGCTGTTGCCTGGTCGTACAGCCCAGTTTCTTTGTCTAGTAGCTCGCCCACTAGTGTCACCTGGGTGGCATCGCCCGACTTAGCCGGGCTCAGCTGGTCGAGCGTAACGAGTACTTGCTTGCTTTCCTGCAGGATATTCGTATAAATACGCTTCGCGTCCTTGGTACCCCCGGCAGCCACAAACAAGGGGTTAGCCGTTTGGGCGTCGAGCGTCTTTTGTTTGGCCAGAATCTTCTGGTGCAAAGCGTGAATCTGGGCAGCGCGGGGGTCAGGCTTGGCACTGGCCGCGCTTACGCACAGCAACCAGCCAGCCAGGAGCAAGAGCAGTTTCATAGGAGAAATAGAGACAGCCGTTTTAAAAGCCAACATCCAACCCCGATTCCTGGGCACCGGGGTCATTTTGCTCGGCGTTAGTATCGGTGCCAGTGAGGGGTTTGAGGGCTTTGGGAGCCATCTGGCCCATGCCTACGTGCGAGTCGGCGTCTTCCATTTCGTCGGGGCCGGTGCGCAGGTCGTCGGCTTCCAGCTCATTGGCGGGGCCTCGGCGGAGGCGGCGGCCGTTTTCGTCGCGTTCGTCGTCGGGGCTGGGCAGGTCCTGGTTGCGGCGCTGGTCGGCGTCTTCGCCGGCGGTGCGCATGTTGTCGCCGGGCTGTTTGTCGTTGGGTGCGTCGGTGGTAGCGTTCATAGCCACGGCTGTGATGCCCTCGCTGCTGTCGGTGCCAAAGCCTTCCTTGCCATCACGGTTGCCGAAGCCGCCGCGAGCTTTCTCATTCTTGGGCGGGTCGGCGTTGGGGATATGCAGGCCGGCGGCAAATTCCTGCTCGGTCGTGTCGTCGTTGATAACGCGGATGGGGCGGTTGTTCGGGTCGATGGCCATAAATAAGGGCAGTGAGGTTGTCGAAGGGTGTACTAGGGTTTGGCCGTTTGGGTTGTAGGGTAAGCTTTAGCTTGCCGGCAGCCGCATTGCTGGCAAGTCAATGCTTACCCTACAACCCTACCTTTGCTTTATGCCCGAAGCCGCTGCCCTCACCCTCGTGCCCACGCCCATCGGCAACCTCGAAGACATTACCCTGCGGGCCATCCGGGTGCTGGGCGAAGTCGACCTGGTGCTCTGCGAAGACACCCGCACCAGCGGCCGGCTATTGCAGCATTTGCAGCTCAAAAAACCCCTGCTGGCTTACCACCTGCACAACGAGCACCAGCAGGTACCGCGCCTGCTCGAGCGCCTGGCCAAGGGCGAGCGCATGGCCCTAGTGAGCGATGCCGGCACGCCGGGCATCTCCGACCCTGGGTTTCTGCTGGTGCGCGAGTGCCTGGCGCGGGGGCTGGTAGTAGAGTGCCTGCCAGGGCCTACAGCCCTAGTTCCGGCGCTGCTCAAGTCGGGTTTCGGGGCCGAGCGGTTTGCGTTCGAGGGGTTTTTGCCAGTGAAAAAAGGCCGCCAGACCCGCCTGCGCGAACTAGCCAGGGAGGCGCGGACGTTGATATTCTACGAGTCGCCGCACCGCATCGTGAAGACCCTCACGCAGCTGGCCGAAGTATTTGGCCCGGCGCGGATGGCTTCCGTGAGCCGCGAGTTGACCAAGCTTTTTGAAGAAACCCTCATCGCCCCGCTCGCCGAGCTGGCCGCCACCCTAGCTGCTCGCCCGGCCATTAAGGGCGAAATTGTGCTGGTAGTAGAAGGTGCTAAGCCAGAACCAACCGAGCGAACCAAATATTCCTCCCGCCGCGATGCCGACGACGATGACGAACCCGATGACCACAGCCCCGACGCTGACGACGACGCCAACTAGCTTCTGGCAGCGCCCGCCGGTGCTGGCCGTGCTGGGCGCGCTGCTGCTGAGCAGTGGCTGGCTGCCGCACCCGGCGGCCGGGCCGGCGCTGCTGCTGTTCGTAGCCTGGGTGCCTTACTTGATAATGGAGCGGCAGCTTACGCAACAGGGGGCCCGCAAGCGGCGCGTATTTGCCAGTACCTACCTCATGCTGGTGCTCTGGAACGCCCTCACTACCTGGTGGGTAAGCTACGCCGACCTGGGGGCCGGTATCGCGGCCGTGGTGCTGAATGCGCTGCTTATGTGTTTGCCGCTCATGGCGTTCCGGCAAACCAAGAAGCGCCTCGGCAACCGCCTGGGCTACCTCTCGCTGCCCGTGTACTGGCTGGCCTTCGAGCAGTTTCACCTAACCTGGGACGTTACCTGGCCGTGGCTTACGCTGGGCAACGGCTTTGCCGCCGCGCCGCAGTGGGTGCAGTGGTACGAGTACACCGGCTTTCTGGGCGGCTCGGCGTGGGTGTGGGCGGTGAATTTGCTGGTGTTTTGGGTGCTCTTGCAACGCGTTCCGCTGCTGTCTTTTTATGCGCGGTCAGGGGAGGGCTTTGCTGAAACTCCGTCGCCGACCAGCTTGCGCACCGGCGCTGGAAGCTACGTGAAGCTGCGCACTTCGCTGCTGCTGCCATTGTTGGCTATTGCGCTGCCCATTGGGCTCTCGTACCTGATTGGGGCTATTTACCAGGAGAAAGGCCCCACCGCCGAAGTCGTGGTGGTGCAGCCTAACATTAACCCTTACTTGGAGAAATTCCCCGGCAAGCCGAATTTCATGTCTCCCAATGAGCAGCTAACCCGGTTGCTGACCTTGTCGGCGCAAAAGCTAACGCCCCAAACCCGCCTCGTGCTGTGGCCCGAAACCGCCCTGGCCGAGGTGCACCAGGAGCAGCTAGTGGAGCGCTACCCCGACATCCAGCGCGTGCGGGCCTGGCTGGCACAGCATCCGGGCGTGGCGTTGCTCACGGGCATCACCACCGTTGGCCTGTACCCAACCAAAGAAGCAGCCAGCGCCAGCGCCCGCTACCGCGACGACCTGGGGTACTACGACGTGTACAATGCGGCGGTCTACTTTGCCAATGCCAACGCCCCAGTGGCCTTTTACCACAAGACGCGCCTGGTGCCGGGCGTAGAGAAAATACCGCCCGTGCTGGCGGGCATCCTAGGCAATATTGACCTGGGTGGTGTCGTCGGCTCCTACGGCACCCAGGCCGAGCGTACCGTGTACCCCGCCCCGGCTGGTGCGCCGGCCCTACGCGTGGCCCCCATTATCTGCTACGAAAGCATCTACGGCGACTTCGTGAGCGAATACGCCCACAACGGCGCTACCCTGCTGGGCCTCGTCACCAACGATGCCTGGTGGCTTGACTCGCCCGGCTACCGGCAGTTGCTACGCTACGGCAGCTTGCGCTGCATCGAAAACCGCCGCGACCTGGCCCGCGCCGCCAACACCGGCTTCACCGGCTTCCTAAACCAAAAGGGGGAGATAGTGCAGCGCGAGCCCGCCTGGGTGCCCACCGCTAGCCGCGGCACCGTCCACCTGAACAGCGAGTTGACGTTCTATGCCCTCTTTGGCGAGCTAATCGGGCGCGGGGCGCAGCTGCTGGCGGTGCTGGGACTGGTAGGGGCAGTGGTATGGGGCTGGCGGCGAAAAACTAACAGTTAGCTCGGTACTTTTCTGGCTCCAACTACTCTATTCGCGAACTCACAGAGTTAGCGCTACACCTTCATCATGACCCCCGACTTACTTCCCCTTTCCCATTCCGTTGCCGACCTCTGCCGCCAGGCGGGCGCTTTTATTCGCCAGGAAGTCAGTGGCTTCGACCAGGCCAAAATTCAAACCAAGGGCCTGCATGACTTGGTTTCCTACGTGGATAAGGAGTCGGAGCAACTGCTCGTGGCTGGCTTGCAGCAGTTGTTTCCCGAAGCAGGCTTCGTGACCGAGGAAGGCACCGTGGCCAACTCCGACGCCAGCGTGGAATACCGCTGGATAATTGACCCGCTCGATGGCACCACCAATTTCCTGCACGGCCTGCCGTGCTTCGCCGTGAGCGTGGCCTTGGCGCGGGGTGCCGTGCCGGTGCTGGGCGTGGTGTACGAGGTGAGCCGCGACGAGTGCTTCCGGGGGGCCGAGGGTCACGGCGCGTTCCTCAATAACCAGCCCATCCACGTGAGCACTGCTGCCGAGCTGGACGATACGCTTATTGCCACCGGCCTGCCGTTCTACAAATTCGACCACCTCGACGCCTACCTGGGCATCCTCACCGAGTACATGCAGCACTCGCGGGGCATCCGGCGCTGGGGCTCAGCTGCTACCGACCTGGCCTACGTGGCCTGCGGCCGCTTCGACAGCTACTTCGAGTTCAACATCAACGCCTATGATGTGGCCGCCGGCATTCTGCTGGTGCGCGAGGCGGGCGGCCGCGTCACGCAGTGGCTCAGCGAGGGCGACCCGGTTTTCAACCGCGAAACCCTGGCCACTAACGGGCTGGTACACGACCAGATGCAGGCCGTGATGCAGCGGCACTGGCAGGAGGGGTTTCAGCGGTAGCTTAGGGGCGCATTTACTCCGTGTCTCATGAAAACCTTCTTTACTGTTGGGTTAGCACTGCTGACCGGCCCGGCACTAGCCCAATCCCCATCCTGTCAGCTTGTTGGCAATATTATCGGACTGGGCACCCGCCCTATCGAGTACCGCTACACGCGGCAGGAGCATACCCACACCGATACGATACAGGTAGTGAACGACCATTTTGCACGGAGCATCGTGGGCGGCGACGGTAACTTGGGCACTTTGTGGTTTCAGGCGTCGCTCACGGGTGGTTTTGATACACTGCCGGTGTGGGTCGAGCCAGGAAAAGTATCGGTATCAGGCAGCGCAGACAAGCTGAACTACCTCAGCGCCACGGGTACGCCCGAAAACGATGTGCTGGCCGCCTGCAAACGCGCTGTGCTGGCCGCGCCGCGTCAAGAAGGCAAAACGACGCGCGACTTCGTTCGGGCGCACCCCGCCGCGCGGGCTAGTGCCTATCTACTGCTAGAACAAACGGGTAATAATCCAGCTGTGTCAGCTGCTACGTACCGCCAGTTGCTGCAAGGTTTTGCGCCCGCTGTGCAACAAAGCTGGTTTGGGCAGCAAGCGAATGTCCGCATTCAGATACTCGAAAATCAGCCTTCGGTCGGCAAGCCTGCCCCGGCATTCGTGCTGCCCGATACGGCTGGCACTATGGTGTCGCTGGCCACCTACCGGGGGCACTACGTGCTGCTCGATTTTTGGGGCCACTGGTGCCATCCTTGCCTTGAGGCGATGCCGGAGCTACACCTGCTCTACCAGCATTATCAACCGAAGCTGACTCTCATCGGCGTGGCCCGCGAGCGTGATACCGTTAAGTGGAAGGAGGCTATCCGTCAGCATCACGTACCCGGCCTGCAAGTATCAGAATTACAAAGTGGTGAAGGCCCGGTGATGACTCGCTACAATGTCGGAGCCTATCCTACTTACATGCTCCTCGACCAACAGGGCACCCTGCTGCTCTCTACCAGCAGCCTGGGCGAAGTACAAAAGATGCTGACGACGCTAACGGGCCTGTAAGCCGGTGCATACTAGCAGGTTGCGCTTGCGGCTGGTTGCTCATCGGTGTGAGCCGGTCTTCCAAGGAATCTACTGTGGATGAGAGGTTTCAGTTCTCGCGCAGGTTACATCTGCCACACGCTAAACTTTCCGCTTTTGCTCTTGGTTGCTGCTGCATCATGGACGTTCAACTACTCCTCGTTCTTGCCTTATTCGCGGCCGCCCTGGTTTACCTGGGCCGGCGGGTGTGGCGCACGTTTGCGGCCAAAGGACAGGCCGGCTGCGACAAAGGCTGCGGCGGGGCCTGCGGGGCGGCGCTCGATGTAGAGGCCCTGCAGCGCACGATAGAGGCGCGGCAGGCGCGGCACTGAAAACTGAAGAAACGGTTAACCTTCCCCCGCCCCGGCTGCGTATAGCCGGGGCGGCCTGCTTTGGCCCCACCCAACTCCAACACCACTAATACCCACCGCCATGCAGGACAAAGAAGAAATGACCTCTCTCGTCACCGTCGAGAAAAAACTCAACGGCCAGGGCTACACCCACGATTTTACGGTGAAAGACGGCCGCCTGACCACGATGGACAACGCCAGCGAACGCACCTTCACTCCCGAGGAAACCACCATCGTAGACTACTTCCGCTTCGAGGGCGAAAGCAACCCCGACGACATGGCCATTCTTTACGCCATCGAAACCACCGACGGCACCAAAGGCACCATTTCCTCCGCCTACGGCACCTACGCCAACGAAGACGTAGACCAGTTCATCCTCCACGTCGAGAGCCTGGGCAAAAACCTGGTGAAAGGCACCAAATAGACCGCAGATTTCGCGGATACGCCCACTGCGCGGGCTGACGACGCAAGTGGGTTGAAATAGCGTGGGCCGTTAACTGCTTGTTGCCCCTGCTGCTGTTTTGGCGGCGGGGGCTTTTTGGTGGCGGCTGGCTACTCGTACACGTAGTCCTGCACCAGGCGGCGCTTGTCGCGGCAGGTGAAAATAATTATCTGGGCTATGCGGCCGTTGGGGCGATAAGTAGTAGTGATGCGGGCTTCGAGTGAACAGCGGCCGGCGTAGTCGATTTCTTTTATTATCCGGCCTTTGGAGTCGTGGTAGGTGATGATGCGGTACGCGGAGGGCGGGTTCTCGCCGGTATAGGCTTGGTAAGTTCCCGTCGCATACAACACGTTTTTAACAGTTCGGTAGCGGTAGTCGCGGGTCAGCTCCCCGTTGCGGCCATACTCTGCCTCCCGACGCAGGCGGCCTCGCGAGTCATAGGCGTACTGCGTACGGGAATCAGGCAGGGTGTCGTTGGGCGGGAAGAAGCGGAGATGCTCCAGCAACTGTCCGTTGCGGTTGTAGCGCCAGCGCTGTGCCTCATTCGTCCGGGTGCCTTCCAGGGCGTAGCTGGTGCGGTGCCCCTGGGCATCGTAGGTGTAGCGGCCGGTAGCGCCTTGCTGCCAGGTGCGCTTTTCCTCGAAGTCCTCGGGCATCAGTTCGCAGCCTCCGGGCCTGGTTATTCCTTTGTCAACCCCAGGCTTTAACTTCTGCGAATATGTCCACCGGGTCCAGCTTGCGAGCCGGCCGCCCGGGGTATACGTGTAGAAGGTTTTCAGGCTGTCACCCGGCCTTATTCCGGTGCTCTCGCTCCTGAGGAGCAGGGTGTCCTGGTAGGTGTAGCGGGTAGCCGAACCGCGCCACCGCCCATACTCAGCGCCGCTTTGGTAATAGCGGTAGTCCTCGAAGCAGCGCTCAGCTACCACCTTGCCTTGCAAGTTGAATCGCCGGGCCAGCACCAGCTTCCGGCGGCTGGCATCAGCGCCTTCGTACTGAAAAATCCTGAGTGTACGGAATGACTGTGCCCAACTGCTGGGAGCAGCAAGCACTAGTGCAGCCGTTATGAAATAGCTTGATTTCATACAGATAGGGCAGGTAGTAACTGGCAATAGTACCCATCCAACGAAAGAGGTAATACCAAAGGTATTGCGCCTCCCTAACCGCAGGTTTCATGGACTGAATTACACCTACAAACTTGCTTTTCATTCGCGTCGCTAGCCCGCGCAGCAGACGTATCCGCGAAATCCATTAAATCTGCGGTTTTAGCCCCACACTTTGGTGCCCTCGGTGCAGTTGCGGCACATATCTATCTGGTCGCGGCCTTTCAGTAGGGCCTGGCGGAAGCCTTGGTACTTTTCGCCGTGCCAGAGGGCGCGGAAGGTTTCCTGGCCGGCATCGCCGAGGCGGTATTCGGCGTCTTTGTCGAAGCAGCAGGGCACCACTTTGCCGTCCCAGGTGACGACGCAGGCGTGCCACATTTTCCAGCAGCCGTTTACGAGCTTGTTTTTGAGGCGATAGGTGCCGTTGCCGTTGTTCTCGTAGCGCGAGTAGTAGTCGATGGTGGGGATGAGTGGCGAGCCCTGCTGGTAGTCATAAATCTGGGCGGTTTTAAACCACACGTCGTCTACGCCCATAGCCTCGGCCAGGGCTTTGGCATCTTCAATCTGGTGCTCATTGGGACGCACCACCAGGAACTGGAAGATGATGCGGGGGGTGCTCTTGTTCAGCTCTTTGCGCCACTTTACTACGTTGCGGGTGCCGGCCAGTACTTTTTCCAGCTTGCCGCCTACGCGGTACTGCTGGTATACCTCCTGGGTGGTGCCGTCGAGCGAGATAATGAGGCGGTCTAGGCCGCTTTCTACTGTGCGGCGGGCGTTCTGGTCGTTGAGGAAGTGGGCGTTGGTGCTGGTGGCGGTGTAGATGCCTTTTTTGCTGGCATACTCTACCAAATCCAGAAACTGCGGGTGCAGGTAGGGCTCGCCCTGGAAGTAAAAAATGAGGTACCACAGGCGGCTGGCTACCTCGTCGATGGTGCGCTTAAACAGGTCGGCGGGCAGCATGCCGGTGGGGCGCGTGAAGGAGCGCAGGCCGCTGGGGCACTCGGGGCAGCGCAGGTTGCAGCTGGTAGTGGGCTCGAAGGCCAGGGCCACCGGTAAGCCCCAGGCGCGGGCGCGCCCCGTAAGGCGGCTCAGCACGTAGGAGGCCACTACTTGCCCGGCATTGAGCACGCGGCCGGGAGTGGCTTTGCCCAGAAACGAAAGTCCGTCGTGAAAAAGAGCGCGCATGAGCAAATACTAGTGGGCAAGTAGCCAGTTGCCCACTTGGGCAGGCAAACCGAGCAGTAAGTCGGAGTGAAAATATTTCCACCCGCAATTACTTCGTCACAACGAAGCAATTGCGGGTGGTTTTGTTTGATTTCCTCCGAAGTTACTACCCAAGTTGCCCACCCGGTTGGCCGGCAGTCAGCCAACTGCCGGCCAGTTGCTACGGAGCTAGTGCTGCCCGCCGCCAGCGGAGTGGGGCGAGAGCATCGCCAGGGCGGCGGTGTAGTCGCCGGCCTTGCCAAACGAGCTGTTCAGCTCCTCTACCGTGGCGCGGCTGCCCAGGCCCTTGGGCTTGTTCAGCAGGATGGTGCCGTCTTCGCCCAGCAGCAGGTAGGTGGGGGCAGCGGCTACGTGGTAGGCGGTGGCTACCGCAGCCCGCATCCCGCCGGGAGCGTAAAGCTGCACACCCGGCAGATGCTGCTCCTTCACCAGTTGCCGCCAGGTGGTTTCCTGCTCATCGAGGGCGATGTTGACAAATACCACGTTCTTGTCCGCAAAGCGATGCTGCAAGTCGGCGGCCGAGGCTAGGTTGTTGCGGCAGAGCCCGTTGGTGGTGGTCCAGAAGTTGAGGTACACCAGCTTGCCTTTCAAGTCGCTCAGCTTCACGGTTTCGCCGGTGGCCGAGAGCAGCGCGAAGTCAGGGGCGGGCGCCCCGATGGCCAGGGTCTGGTGCTGGTCGAAAGCTGCCTGCAGCCCGGCCGTGTAGTGGTGCTGCGTATCAACGGTGGCAAAATTGGCCAGCATAGCTGCCGACTGGCGCATGTGCCCGTAGCGGAACGACTCCTGCAGAACGCGGGCCAGCGTCAGGAGCTGTGGGGCCCCGTGCAGGCGCTCGGTAGCCAGCGAGTAGCACGCCACAAAAAAGCTGGCGTCGCTGCGCTTATACTTGTTTTGCGCGGCTACATAATGAATGTAGTTGAGCAGAAATTCCTGGTACTGCTCATTCTGGCCAGCCGCCAGGTCATCAAGTAGCCCCGGCTTTTGCAGGAAATCGTAGTAGGTAGGCGACAAGGCCAGCCGGGGCTCCGAATTTACCATCTGCTCGCGCAGGTCAGCGAAAGCCAGGCGGTCGTTGGTAGCTGAATAGACAATTTCGGCCGCCGCGTAGCGGACAAACTCTGGGGTGAAGGCATTATCGGCCGAGCGCGACTTCAAAAACTCCTGCTCCTGCTGCGTTCGGTAGTCCAGGAAAGCCACGAAGGGCGCTTCGTAAAGCCGGATATTGTTGGGCAGCACCTGGAAGTCGTAGTTGGAAACAAACCGGGTATCGAAGTCGGCCAGGTACGTATTGGCATTGGCGATTTGCTCCTGGTGCTCTCGCCCGGCCACAGCCTTGAGGGCCTTGAATTTGATGGTGCCCGGCAGGTCTTTGCCTTTAAACGATACGTCGAGCATAGCCTCTGGGTCGAGGTAGAGGTCAGCTACGGCTTCCCCGTACACGAGGTCGGCCCGGGTAGCTTCCGTTACCGGCACCCGCAGCTCAAACTGGCCTTTGTCCCCGAGGCGGGCATACGTGATGTGGTCCTGCGTATCGGCCATGCTGTTGCGGAAGCTCACCGCGATGGTGTCAGATGTGGGCTTCTCCACGCGGCCTGTTATAAGAGCCATGTGAGGGGTATACGACTGATATACAGGCGTTTGATAAACAGGTGTGGTTGCCTGGGCTGCGGCTGGCTGGGCCCAGGTCAGCCCAACTGCCAAGGCAGCGGGCGAGAGAATGCGAGATAGCGTCGTAATGTTTTTCATAACAAGAAAGCGGAAAAGAATGAAAAAAGTGGCTTACTGAAACATGTGAGCAGTTTTTCATAGGCATGTTGTGCTTTAAGTGAAAAATAGAGACAACGCTTTCCCAGAAAACAGTGGGTTGCTGTTTGTGAAAAGGTTTTTAATTGTCATTACGCCCTTGGCGCGGGCTTCTGGCCCGTGACCAGATTCCGCAGGCCGCTGGCCTGCCTGTCAGAACAAGTCGTTCGGCTGTCGCTCTCCCGGTGCAGGCCCCAGAGGCCTGCGGAAGCTGGTCACGGGCCAGAAGCCCGCGCCAAGGGCGTAACACTAGGTTTTTAACCTACCCTACTGCCAACCGGCTAGTGAGCGGGAGTAGCAGGCTGCTACTTCGTGGTGCTGGCCGTGCCGGATAGCAGAGCCAAGGCGGCAGTATAGGTGCCAGCTTTGCCGAACGACTCGTTCAGCTCCTCTACGGTGGCGCGGCTACTCAGGCCTCTAGGCTTGGTAATCAGGATGGTACCATCTTCGCCGAGCAGCATGTACGTGGGGGCGTTGGCTATATGGTAGGCGCTGGCCACCGCCGCTTGCATGCCTCCTACCGCATGAAGCTGCACGCCGGGCAGGCTCTTGGCCTCAACCAACTGCCGCCAAACAGTTTCCTGCTCATCGAGGTTGATGTGCACGAACACGACGTTCTTGCCCTCGAAGCGCTGCTGCAAGTCTTTGGCAAACGGAAAGTCACGCTGGCAAAGTCCGTTAGTCGACTTCCAGAAATTGAGGTACACCAGCTTGCCTCGCAAGCTGCTGAGCTTCACCGTGTCACCGCTGCTGGAAAGTAGCCGAAAGTCGGGGGCTGCGGCACCCACTACCAGAGATTTACGCTGGTTAAAATCTTTCTGAAGAAACGAAGCGTACTTCTGCTCCTTGTCGAGAGCGGTAAAATCAGCTAACATGGCTTCCGACTGCCGCATGTGCCCAAAACGGAATGACTCTTGCAGGAGGCGGCCCAAGGTTAGCAGTCGGGCTTCGCCACTCAGGCGTTTAGTGGCCAGGGAATAGCATGCTACTAAAAAGTCGGTATCCGTGCGCTTGTGCTTCTGCTGCCCGGCCAGGAAATGAATGTAATTCAGCAGGAATTCCTGGTATTGTTCATTTTGAGTAGCGGCCGGATTATTGAATAAATCTGCACTTTCCAGGAAATCGAAGTAACCAGACGTCATTTTCAGCCGCTGCTCCGAGCTGACCACCTGCTCCCGTAAATCGGGAAAAGTGAGACGGTCGTCGGCGTTGGAGTACGTTATCTGGGCCTTTGCATAGTTATAAAATTCTGGTGTGAAGGCATCCTTTTCTGCCCGGTCTTCCAGGAACTCCATCTCGTGCTTGAGCCGATAGTTCAGGAAGGAAACGAAGGGAGCTTCGTAAAGCAGAATATTCTCCGGCAGTACCTGGTAGCCATCGTTGGCCACAAATTCCGCGTCAAAGTCTGCCAGGTACGCATTGGCATTAACCATCTGCAGCTGATGCGCCAGCTCAGCGGTGCCCGCCTCGGCTTTGCCAAGCTTAAACTTGATGGTTCCCGGCATGTCGCTGCCCTTAAATTGAGCATTGAGGCTGGTGCTTCCATCTAGGTATAAGTCGACCGTGGCATCGCCATATACCAAGTCAGCCAATACGTACCCGCTTACGGGCACCTGGAGTTGAAAATCGCCTTTGGCATCCAGGCGTGCATACGTGGTGTGCTCCTGCGAGTCGAAGCGCGAGCGGCGCAGGGTAACGGAAATGGTATCGAGGGTAGGGCTAGCTACGTGGCCCACAAGCAAGGCTGTGGCTGGTGTTGTTGGCTGCGCGCCGGCCGGAAAAACCAGCAGGCTGGCTATCCAGCAGATGAGAAATAAAGTAGAGCGTGTTTTCATAGTAGTAGAGTATAAAGGGTGGGATTTGAAGAGCGAGATGCGTGCGAAATCGAACTGATGTACCTGGTTGATTTCCTAGTAAAAGCTAATTGCGAGGACTAATATAATAGAAAAAAATGGACATGAGTGCATTGGTGCGTTCAATAAAAAATAAATAAAAAGCGGCAACCCTGGAAAGGGTTGCCGCTTGTATGGCTTTAGTACTTATTCTATTAGCCTGAGACAGGCTGATAGCTTTTTTATCCAAAAAGTGCCTGCAAAACCTCATCGAGCCGTGCCACAGCCTGCACTCGAAAATTTTTGCTTTGGTTGGTTAAATTCTTGCCGTTGAACTGCGACACATACATTTCCTTAAAGCCGAGTTTCTCGGCTTCGGCCAGGCGCTGGTCGAGGCGGGGCACGGCGCGCATCTCGCCGCTCAGGCCTACTTCAGCGGCCAGGCACACGTTGCCGGGGATGGGCAAATCGTTGAGGCTGCTCACCACGGCCGCGCACACGGCCGCGTCTAGGGCGGGGTCATCGAGGCGCAAGCCGCCCGCAATGTTGAGGAACACGTCGTGCTGACCCAGGCGCAGGCCAGCCCGCTTTTCGAGCACGGCCAGCAGCATTTGCAGGCGCTTGGTGTCGAAGCCGGTGCTGCTGCGCTGCGGGGTGCCGTAGGTGGCGGGTGTCACCAGGGCCTGCACCTCCACCAACAGTGGGCGGTTGCCCTCCAGCGTAGCCCCGATGGCCATGCCGCTGAGGCTCTCGGCCCGCTGGCTCAAGAGTATTTCGGAGGGATTACTCACTTGCCGTAGCCCCGTGCCCTGCATCTCATAGATGCCCAGCTCGGAGGTCGAGCCGAAGCGGTTCTTGATGGTGCGCAGAATCCGGTAGCTCAGGTGCCGGTCGCCCTCGAACTGTAGCACCGTATCCACCATGTGCTCCAGGATTTTGGGCCCTGCAATGCTGCCGTCCTTGGTAATGTGGCCAATGAGCAGCACCGGCACGCTGGTTTCCTTGGCGTACTTGAGCAGCTCGGCGGTGCATTCGCGCACCTGGCTCACGCTGCCCGCGCCGCTTTCCACCAAACTCGAATGCATGGTTTGGATGGAGTCGATGACCACGATGTTGGGCTGCACCTGGTCTATCTGGCGGAATATGTTCTGGGTGCTGGTTTCGGTGAGGATGTAGCAGCCGGGGTGCTGCCCGTCGGCGAGGCGCTCGGCGCGCATCTTTATCTGGGCCTCGCTTTCCTCGCCGCTTACGTAAAGTACGCGCAGGTTTTTGAGGGCCAGGGCTATTTGCAGCATCAGGGTGCTTTTGCCGATGCCCGGTTCGCCGCCAATGAGCACCAACGACCCCGGCACCAGTCCACCGCCCAGCACCCGGTTCAACTCCCCGTCGGGCGTGATGATGCGCGGCTCTTCTTCGTGGCGAATGTCGGCCAGCGGGCGCGATTTGGCTGCCTTCTGCACATTGCCACCCGGTACAGTGCTGGCGGGCTTCCAGGTGCCGGCGGCCGGGGTGGTTTCCTTCTCTACTACTTCCTCTACGTAGGTGTTCCACTCGCCACACGAGGGGCAGCGCCCTATCCACTTAGCCGACTGCGCCCCGCAGTTCTGGCAGAAAAATACCGTTCTTATCTTGGCCATCTTTGCTAAAATTTTGTGCAAGAATAAGGCAGAAAACGCTAAAAAAGTTGCTACGTGTAGGGTAAGCTTCAGCTTGCCGGGCGCTATAACGGCAAGCTGAAGCTCACCCTACACGCACAAAAAAGCCTCCCCCGAAACGGGAGAGGCTTTCCGAACCTACACAAACTTGTGGAACAAGTAGGATAGGTGCATAGATTGTGCCAGGTTTTGGGCAGCTATTTCGCTTTGCGGAAAATATAGCGCGTCATGAAGATGCCGCCGCCCTGAATGGAAGATGTGAGCGGCACAGTCTGCACCAGTTGGTACCCGTCATCGT
Source organism: Janthinobacterium lividum (assembly GCA_050954465.1). Lineage (GTDB taxonomy): Bacteria > Bacteroidota > Bacteroidia > Cytophagales > Hymenobacteraceae > Hymenobacter. The sequence goes on along the minus strand of JBPBPU010000023.1, from coordinate 9,846 downwards.
TCATCGTTTGCAGCAGGGCCTGAATGGTGGTTTCATTCTTCTGAATGTTGCCCATATTAAGGCCCGTGAGTGAAAACAAGTTTTCCAGCGGCGCATCGGCCACGCCTTTGTAGCTGGGTGTAAACAATACTTTAGACCGGCCGAAGCCACCTGCTACCACCGACTCAATGGTAGTCACGTTTTGGTAGGTGTAGGAGCCGGGGGCCACTTGAGCCTGCACCGGACGAGCCAGGAAACTGGTGCCAGCCAAGGCTAACACGCTCGCTGCTTGCGAGAGGGAGAAACGCATAGGGTGAAAAAGAAGAAAGGTGGAAAAAATTTGCGCGAAGTAACAACAGCAGCGCTTGTATATTCTCAAACCTTTTCCAGGGAATGTCTGATAACCTGCTAACCAGGCTGCTAGCCCGATACCACAGTAGGTTGTGTTTATCAGGCTACTAGCTGGCTGAAAGGCTTTGCTTAGCTGGCGGCTGGCGGGTACATTTACCCGCTCTTACTTCTTCCCTCCTATGAACCGCACCTTACTTTCCCTACTGGCGGCCCTATTGGCGCTGACTTCCTGCCAGAAAGCACAAGAAGCCTCTAAAGCTTACGACGCTGTTGTAGCATCGGGTAAAGCGGCCGAAAACATGAAAAACAACCTGGAAGCCAGTCAGGCTCGCCAGGACGAGCGCCGGCAGCACGGCGACACGCTGGCCATCAGCTACCAGGAGTTGCAGAAATACCTGCCGGCCGCCCCCACCGGCTACACCGCCGACGGCCCGCCGCAGGGCGAAAAAACCGATGTGGATGGCATGCACGTCTCGACGGCCTCGCAGCAGTACCGCAACGGTGATAAAAGCCTGCGGGTAACGCTCGTAGACTACGCCGGTGCGGGTGCCCTATTCACAGCTGCTACCGCGCTGATGGGCGGCGGGTTAAAAATCGAAGACGACAACCAGTACGTCCGCAGCTTCGACCCCAGCCAGGCCGAGGTGAAAGGATTGGAAACGTTTGAAAAGAAAAGCCACAAAGCCACCATCATACTGGGCGTCGCCGACCGCTTCCTGGCCACCGTGGAAGCCACCGGCCAGAACGACGCCGAACTGGCAAAGTCGGTAGCCAAAACCTGGCCGCTGGGCGAATTGGCTAAGCGCTAAATTTTGTGGGGCAGACAGGGTACCAGCGGTGCATCGGGTACGGGCCAAAACGGCCAGCGAACGAAGCCTAGCCCGCCACCACCGTCCTTCTTATCCCCAGCTTTTTCATCCTGGCTTCCAGCGTTTTAGGGTTGATGTCGAGCAACGCTGCCGCGCCTTGCGTACCACTCACGCGCCCGCCCGTGTGGTGCAGTACCGTCAGGATGTGGTCGCGCTCGTGCTCGCGTAGCGTTTTGATGGGGCCATCGCCAACTGCCGTTGCCGAAACCGCCACTGGCTCTGGCAGTGCGGCGGGGCCGGGCGCCAGCAGCGACGCGCCGGTAGCAAAGCCGCCAAATTCCAGCCATGCGCTCTGGCTTACAATAATGGCCTGCTCCAGCACGTGCTCCAACTCGCGGATGTTGCCGGGCCAGGCGTAGGCTTGCAGGGCGGCCAGGTCGGCGGGGCGGATGGGGCGCAACGGGCGCGCCAGGCGCTTGCTGAGGGTGCCCAGGTAGTGCTGCACCAGAGGGGCAATGTCCTGGGGCCGCTCGCGCAGGGGAAGTAGGTGAACCGGGAACACGTTGAGGCGGTAGTACAAGTCGGCGCGGAAGCGGCCGGCGCGTACCTCGTCTTCGAGCACGCGGTTGGTGGCGGCCAGCACGCGGGCGTCGGTGTGCTGCACGCGGTTGCCGCCCAGGCGCTCAAACTCCTTCTCTTGCAGCACCCGCAGCAGCTTGGCTTGCAGGTCGAGGGGCAGCTCGCCTACTTCGTCCAAGAAAATGGTGCCGCCGTCGGCCAGCTCAAACTTGCCGATGCGACGCTCCACAGCCCCGGTGAACGCGCCTTTTTCGTGGCCAAATAGCTCGCTCTCGATAAGCTGGGCGGGTAGGGCGGCGCAGTTGAGCTTCACCAGCGCCCGGCCGTGGCGGGGCGACGCCTGGTGCAGGGCGCGGGCCACTACTTCCTTGCCGGTGCCGGTTTCGCCCGTGATGAGCACCGTCACGTCGGTATCGGCCACTTGGGTGATGCGTTGCCGGATTTGCTGCAGGGCCGGGCTGCTGCCAATGAGGCCGTCGGTGGGGCGGTCGGTGTTGATTTCGTCGATAAGGTAGGTGCGCTCTTGCTCTACCTGGGCTTTCAGCTCCTCTATTTGCTCGAAGGCGAAGAGGTTTTCGAGCGCCAGTGCTACCTGGGGTACCAGGCCCTGCACCGTGCTGAGGTCGTCGGGGGTGAAACCGGCCGGGTCGGGCGAGGCCAGGATGAGCACGGCGGCGGCATCGGGTCGCTGCCAGATAGGTACTATCAACATGGCTCGCACGTGGTGCTCGTCGTAGGCGTTGCGCATGGCGGGGTAGCGCACGGCCAGGGCCTTAAAGTCGTCGCCCGCGTAGAGGCCGGGGGTTTGCAGCAGGTCGGCCATCTGGTTGTAGAGGCTAGTAAGCTGGTCTTTCTGGCCGGCGTGCCGGTCGGGGTCGAGGGCCAGCAGCGGTGCCGTAAGGTCTTCATCGGGCCGGGCAAATTCGGCAAAGCCCTCGTAAGTGCCCCGCGCCTCGGCCCGCTGCACCCGGATGCCAAAGTAGTCGAACTGCACCACCCGGCCCAGCTCCTCGGCAATGGCCCGGAACAGCGGCTCGCGCTGCTTGATGCTCAGCAGGGCGTTGTTGATGTTGAGTTGCAGGGTGCGCTCCTTTTCGCGCCGGGCTACCTCTTCGAAGGCGAGGGTGTTGGCCACGGCCACGGCTACCAGGGAAGCTATTTTTTCCAGCAGCCGGTCGTCTTCAGCCGAGAACCTGGGCTGGCGCGCCGTAGCCAGGATGAGCGAGCCTGTGAGCCGGCCCGCCAGCCGTAGCGGCACGGCCGTAAGGTACCCGATACCTAGCCGCTGCATCTTGCAGAATGGCTCGTAGTTGGGGTAGTCGACGATATAGTCGGCAATGGAGGTGTGCAGCACCCCAGGGGAGGCTACTACCAGTTCGATAGGCGAGCCGGCAATGGGACTGAACGTGGTAGCAGAGGTATCGACAGGCGGGCGGGCCGTATCGTCGGCGTAACTGCGCAAAAACAGTCGTTTGTTAAGCAGCCCCTCATCGAAGACGTTGATGCCGATAATATCGAACGGAAAGATGAGCCGCAGCTTGTGGGTAATCACCTGAAAGAGCGTCTCCCGGTCGCGGATGGTAGCAATGGCCTCGTTGAGGTGCAGTAGCAGCGTTTCGTCCTGGCTGGTAGTAGGCATAGGGTAGGGGGGCAGTAGCGCGAAGATTTCGCTTCGTGCTGTTATTAAGACGCCCAAACCCGGCTAATGTTTTGGTAGATTCCTGATATTTCAGGAAAACCTCTTTCATGACGCTTAGTTGCTTTTGCTGGCAATTTAAATACAATAGTGGTAACTAGCGGTTAATTAGATAATTGGCGAAATAAAAGCCTGCCTGGTATGCTTGGCATAACTTTCGGTAAGCAGGCGGCACACACCTACGCCACTTGGCTTATGTTTTCTTGTTATAAATTGGCGGGCTTTGCGGGTATTACTGCCTTGGGAAGTTTGCTTACCCACCCTGCGCTGGCCCAAAACCAGCCCGGCCTACCGGCTGCGTCCCAGGCCATTGGGCTGGTCAGCGACTCACTCACGCTCGGCGGCACGGTGCAGGCCGTGCTCGATGCCAACCCCGGCATCTCCAACCTTACGGAGCTGGCCAACGCTGCCGGCTCGCGCCTGAGCCAGACCCAGACTGGTTTCCTGCCTCAGGTTACTGGCACGGCCACTTACACCCGCCTCGACCCTGTGTCGAAGGTGGCATTTGGGGGTGGGCCAGAACTGTCGTTTGTGCCCAACAACAACTTCGACATCCACCTCACGGCGCAGTACGAGATATACGATTTTGGCAAGCGGGCGGCAACCACCGAATTGTCGCGCTCGCAGGTGCAGACGGCCCAGGACAACATTATAGTAGCCCGCCGCGACCTAGCCTTCAGTGCGGCCCAGACCTACTACAACATCCTGTTTATGCGCGAAAGCATTCGGGTGCAGGACGCGCAAATAGCCTCGCTGGTAGCGCACCGCAACGAAATGCAGAAGCGCGTGGAGGCCGGTGTAAGCACCAAGTTCGACGTGACGACAACCGACGTGCGCATCACTCAGGCCCAGAATACCAAGCTCGACCTGCGCAACCAGCTCCTCAACCAGCAGGTGCAGCTGGCCCGCCTGCTACATAAGCCGCAGCAAGCCGATGTGCCCGTAAAAGGTCGCCTGGAATACAACCCGCAGCCCGTGAACTTGGAAGCCGAGCTGGCAAAGGCCGCTACCAACCGGCCCGAAGTGAAGCTCGCCAAAGATGCCGAAGCTACGGCCGAGCTGCAAGCCAAGCTTATCAGCAGAAGCAACCTGCCGGTGTTGGGGGTAGGAGCCCAGGTAGGCGGCAAAAACGGCTACATTCTGCCCGATGTCTCTATCAACGACGTTCGGTTTAATACGGTGGGAGTAGCGCAGCTTTCGGTGCCCATCTACGACGGCAATAAGAACAAAAAGCAGCGCGTAGAGGCCGCCGCCAACTACCGCGGTGCCCAGGCCCGCACCCAGGATGCGCAGGAGCAAATACGGGCCGACGTGCGCCAGGCAGCCAACAACCTGGAATTCAGCCAGGCGCGCTACACCAATGCCCAGCAGCAGATAACCCAGGCCACCGACGCCCTCACCCGTGCTCAGGGCCGCTATCGCTACGGCGTAGGCCAGAACCTCGACGTGCTCGACGCCGAAACCCAACTCTCCCTGGCTCGCCTGGCCCGCGCCCAGGCCATGTACAACTACACCCTCGGCCAGTATCAGCTGCGCCGCGCCACCGGCGAGCAGATATGGCAATGAGTGAAGGAGCGAATGAGTGAATGAGTGATTTATGCTCAGCCACTTGTTCACAAAAAAAACTCGCTCATTTACTCATTCACCACCATGACTCTCACCACTATCCTGTGTCCGCTTGACTTTTCGGCTGCTTCGGTGGCGCTGGTGGCCTATGCCGCCGCGCTGGCCGTAGGCACCGGGGCCGAGTTGCGCCTGCTTTACGTGCAGGAGCCGGCGGCCCCGCTGGCGGCCGGAGCCGAGGCGGCGCTTGGTGTGCACCGCGCCGCGGCCGAGGCAGCCGGGGCCAGCCGCGTGAGCACCAACACGCTGCGCGGTGAAGCGGCTCCCGAAATAGTGGCCGAAGCCCGCCGCCAACACGCCGACCTCATTGTTATTGGGGCGCACGGCCAAACCGGCCTCAGCCGCTTCCTGATGGGCAATACGGCCGAAGTGGTGGTGCGCACCGCGCATTGTCCCACGCTGCTTGTAAGAGAATAATATATAGGCTCATGGCTCCTTATTATAAGTATGAGCCAGGAACCAGGAACCTGAAGAAACCAGCAACCAGAAACTTACTATGGCTACTCCCTCCACTCTCCAAGACGCTCCTCCAGCCGCCGTTGTCGAGCCGCTCGAACCCGAAAAAAAGCGTAACCCGCTGGTGTTTATTGTGCTAGCCCTGGTGCTGCTGGCAGCCGCTTTCTACGGCTTCCGCCGCTACCAGTTTGCCAAAGCCCACGAAGGCACCGACGATGCCCAGGTAGAAGGCGACGTGTACCCGATTCTGCCCCGCGTGGGTGGCCCCGTGCTTAAGGTATTCGTTGATGATAACCAGATGGTGAAAAAGGGCGACACCCTCGTAACCCTTGATAAAGCCGACTACCAGCAGCGCGTGGATGCCGCCCAGGCTGCCCTATTCGCCGCACAGGCCCAGGTAACCGCTGCCCGCGCTGGCGTAGGCACCGCCCAGGCCGGGGTAGGCACGGCCCAGGCCAACGTGCGCACTGCCCAAACCACCATCGGGGTGAGCGCTGCTAACCGTACCCGCCTGCAACAGGACCTGGCCCGCAGCAATAAGCTCCGCAACGATGATATTATTCCGCAGAGCGAGTACGATGCCGTGGCTGCCAACCTGAAAGCTACCAGCGCCCAACAAAGCACCGCTCAGGACCAAGTGAGCGTGGCTCGCAACCAGGTAATGGCCGCTCAGCAGCAGGTAAGCCAGGCCCAGCAGCAAATAGCCGTGGCTCAGGCCGTAGTGAAACAGCGCCAAACCGACCTCGCCAACGCGAAGCTCCAACTTAGCTACACGGCCATTAGGGCTACCGGCAACGGTATCGTGAGCCGCAAGAGTGTGCAGCCCGGCCAGGTAGTGGGCCCCGGCCAGCAGCTTATGGGCCTGGTAAGCAGCGGTAAAACCTGGATTATTGCCAACTTCAAGGAAACCCAGTTGGAAAACATGAAAGTGGGCCAGACAGTGAAAGTAGATGTCGACGCTTACCCCAACGAGGATTTTGAAGGCAAAATCGCCTCGCTCTCGGCCGCTACCGGTGCCCGTTTCGCCCTGCTGCCCCCCGACAATGCCAGCGGCAACTTTGTGAAAGTAACCCAGCGCGTACCCGTCAAAATCGTGCTCGATAAAGACGACCCCCAGCACCCCCTGCGCGCCGGCATGAGCGTAAATGCGGTGGTGACCGTGAAGTAGATTGGGTAGACGTCGTCGCCCTGCAACGACACCTCACCCCCTAGCCCCCCTCTCCAAAAAAGAGGGGGAACTAGTTTCTAATTCTAGGGCTAAATTCTAGAGCTAGTTCCCCCTCTTTTTTGGAGAGGGGGCTAGGGGGTGAGGTGTCGTTGCAGGGCGATACCTGCGTAACAGCAGTGAAATAGTCGGCTGTTTTTCGGTTCGCGTAGCTCGCCAGACAAGCATGGATAGAATGACCTTATAAGCAAGAATTAACTTATGGAAACCGGATTTACCAAGTGGATTATCGTTATCACGGTGGTTCTCTGCTGTTTGCTGGAGCTGATTGATACCAGTATCGTGAACGTGGCCCTGACCCAGATGATGGGTAACCTCTCGGCCACGCAGCAGGAAGTGAGCTGGGTGGTAGCCTCCTACGGCATCGCCAACGTTATCGTAATTCCGATGACGGGCTTTCTGGCCGAGCAGTTTGGGCGCAAGAACTACTACTTCGTGTCAGTCGTGATTTTTACGCTGGCCTCTGTGGCCTGCGGCCAAAGCACCGGCCTGTGGGAGCTGGTAGCTTTCCGCTTCATCCAGGGCATTGGGGGCGGGGCGCTCATGGCTACCTCGCAGGCTATCCTTATCGACACCTTTCCGCCCAAGCAGCTGCCGCTGGGGCAGGCGCTGTTCGGGATGGGGGTTATCATCGGGCCCACCATCGGGCCCACGCTAGGCGGCTACATTGTGGATAATTACGACTGGCCCTGGATTTTCTACGTGAACGTGCCGGTAGGCATCATGGCTGCCATCTTCACCCTGCTGTTCATCCGCGACCCCGAGCGCATCAAAAATGCTATTCCCCGGCCGCTACGCGAAATAGACTGGCTGGGTATCGGGCTGCTGATTTTGGGCGTGGGCTCTTTGCAATTAGTGCTGGAGCAGGGCGAAACCGAAGACTGGTTTGACAGTGCCTACATCAACACGTTTGCAGTATTGGCGGCTATTGGGGTTATCGGCTTCATCTGGCGCGAGCTGACGGCAAGCAAACCCATCGTGGACTTGCGGGTGCTGGGCAAGAGCCGCAATCTGGCCGTAGGAGCCTTTCTTTCCTTCGTGCTCGGCTTTGGGTTGTTTGCTTCGGTGTTCGTGTTTCCAATATTTACCCAGCGCATCCTGGGCTTCACGGCCGCCCAAACGGGCTACCTGCTGCTGCCGGGCGCCTTGGCTTCGGGCTTCATGATGCCGGTTATCGGCCGTATGCTGGTGGCGGGCGTGCCGCAGAAAATAATGATTCCGGTGGGCTTCACCATCTTCTTTTTGTTTACCTTCTGGATGGGAGCCCGCATTTCGCCCACGGCCGGTGAGTCCGACTTCTTCTGGCCGCTCATTGTGCGTGGAGTAGGGCTGGGGCTGATATTCCTGCCCATCACCACCATGAGCCTGGCCGGCTTGCAGGGTAAGGATGCCGGGCAGGCCGCTGGCATCACCGGCATGATTCGCCAGTTGGGCGGCTCGTTTGGGGTGGCTATCGTGGGCACTTATCTGGAGCGCAGCATCCAGAACACCCGCGCCAATGAGTTGTCTCACATCTCGCTCTACGACCCCGAAACCGTAAACCGCATTCAGGCTTTCACGCAGAGCTTCATTGCGCGGGGCTTCCCCACCAACCAGGCGCAACAGCAAGCCTACGCCGCGCTCGAAGGCATCCTGATGAAGCAGGTGTCGATTATTACTTACTCGAACATCTTCGTGGCGCTGGGTTTCTTCTTTATCGCCTGCCTGCCCCTGATTTTGCTCGTGAAACGCGCCAAAGCCGGTGGAAAAATCGACCTTAACGCCGCCCACTAAAACGTGGCCCGACGTTTGTAATGCTATTGTTTGTGCGTCTTGTTTAGGTGACGATTTTTATATTAGACTATGAAAAAGGGCTTCCCGCATTATGCGGGAAGCCCTTTTTCGTGGCGGTAGCTCTGGGTTACTGATACTGAATGTAAAGCGGCGCAGGCTTGAAGTTGGTAGAATCCAGCACCTCCTTCGGGGTGAAGATGTGGTGCGGTGGGTTCCTGGCATCGTACTCGTAAAACAGCTTCAGGCCTGTGTACTGCACCGGCTCCTTCTCGATGTAGGCTTTGTAGGAATCCTTCTTGAGGGTCGGGTCGCCCCAGCCATCCATGTCCATGACGACTTGCACGCGTGGGTCGAGCTTGATGTTTTTGTAGTTGGTTACCATCTTCTTCGTGAAGCGATGCACCATCAGAATCTTGGGTGGCAGGTGGTTTTCGCTCACAATGCGAGCCAGGAAATTGATGGCGTAGTTCACATCCTTGGCGTCGTAGGTACCAATTTTTTTGCCGGGGCGCACGCCTTTAGTTTGCATCGCAAACTCAGGGTCGATGCCCAGGTGCACCATCGGGTCCTTCATATACTCGGCCAGTTTGGGTAGCTCGTGCTCCAGGTCGCTGAGGCCCACCTGCACGTCCATAAACATGATGGCGTTTTTCTCGCGGCACCAAGCGCGGGTTTCCTCAATGGTGCTTTTCGAGTTCATGAGGCGGTACTTGCCGTCGCCAGCGCTGCCCTGCGCCGTGATGGTGACGCTGTGCAGGCACGGCAGCACCGGAATGGAAGGGTCGGCGGCCTGCCACTCCTTGAGCACGGTGTCGAATTTGCGCAGCATCTGCGCCTTGGGCTCGCGGCCCAGAATACCCATGCCCTTCGAGCGAATGTTGCCGTAGAAGGCCACAATGCGATGTCCCGGCAGCAAAGCACCCGGTAGCTGCCCGGTTTTCTTGGCAATGCTGTCGGCCTTGAGCGAGTCGCGCTGCATGGCCAGGCGCTTGAGTTTCACCGTGTCGACGGGAGCCGGCTTGTCGGCCCCGATGGTGCCAGCGGTGGTTTCGCCTTTCTCGGTGCGGGGGTGGCAGGCCGTCAGGCCGATGCCGGCTAACAGGCCCAGGCTCAGCGCCGTGCGCCAAACCGAATGCGTACGTGAATGCACTACAGTGGTGATGAATAAATGAAGCTGCGAAGGTACAGCCGCGCCAGGCGTTGGCAAGTTTTTGGGCGTAAGCTCCCCCATTAGAGCAAGTTTTAGGTCAGTGTACCCGATGTAGAGACCTGTAGCTTTGTGCGATAGGACAAAACAGTGCTACTGCTTTTGGATAACCACCCCGGCCGGCAACCCTAGGTAGAGACCAGGTACC